>JAFAYL010000025.1 GCA_019240405.1 Acidobacteriaceae bacterium | reverse complement strand
GTACACTAGCCGAAGGTGTGAGTTGTTGGAGTCGTGTCCCGCTACGGCCGGAGTGCCAGCGGCGCGCTCATGAAGATTTTTGCTTCCAAGGAGAAGGTATGGTCAGCTTGCGAAGGGCGTTTTCGTCCTCCCTCTTAATCGCGTGCGTTTTGATGCTTGGATTTGGCATCGCCGCATACGCACAGCAGGTTTTCGGCAGCATCATCGGAACGGTGACAGATCCCAGTGGCTCCGCTGTTAAGGGCGCCACGGTCACGATCACAGACACAGCCAAAGGAACCTCTTTCCAAGTCACGACAAATGACGCTGGAGAGTATTCGAAGGGGCAGCTCATCCCCGACCCCTATACGGTAACGATCGAAGCGCCCGGATTTCAGAAGATCGTTTCGAGCACGCTAACGGTGAGCGTCGATCAATCTACGAAGTTCGATGCATCGATGCAGGTCGGGAATGTGAGCCAGACGGTCGAAGTCACCGCTTCCACGCCGCTGCTGCAGACCGATCGCGCAGACGTCGCGCAGGTGTTTCCAAAGGAAGAGCTAGCGGAATTGCCGAGCATCGGACGTAACCTGCAGGCATTCGAACTTCTGAATCCAGGAGTGGTGAAGTTCGGATGGCAGCACGCTTCCGACGAGGACCCGCAGGGCAGCGTTCAGACCGAGGTGAATGGCCAATTGTTCGACAGCACCGGCTATTATCTCGATGGAACGATTAATCAGGACCCGATCCTTGGAATTATCGTCATCAATCCAACGTTCGATTCCGTGAACGAAGTGAAACAGGCAAGTCAAGACTATGACTCCGAATACGGATACAGTGGCGCGGGCTTGTTGACGTACTCCACGAAGTCCGGAACGAATTCCTTCCATGGAGACGCGTTTGAGTATCTCTATCTGAACACTCCCGGTTTCCAGGACTTCGGCCGCGATCCGTTCAGTCAAAACGTGGCGCTTGCTCCCGGAGTTTACACTCCGACAACCCACCAGAATCAGTTCGGCGGATCGATTGGTGGACGGATCATCAAAGACAAACTGTTCTTCTTCGGTGACGCCCAGATCAGCCGGAATCACACCGGCGGCTCGGCCTTGGGGGGTGTTCCGAGCCTCCAGGATCGAGGAATTGGAACGGCTGGCGGCGCCTTCAATCTGGGCGATTGGATATCGCCTGCGGTTTCGACCTCAACGTTTTCAATCTGTCCGAATGGCACACTTCAATCCAGTACGAACAATTGCGCCGGAGCGACGACGTACAACAACAATCAAATATTCGATCCGGCAACCGGAAATCCGGCCACGGGTTTGGGCCGCACACCGTTCCCCGGTAATGTCATTCCGGCAAGCCGCATAAGCCCACAAGCTCTGAGTCTCATCAACAGTTACTTCCCGCTACCTGATACCGCGCAATCCTGTCCGACGTGTCCTTACAACAACTATTCCGGAAGCGGCGTATTGGTCAATCTGGGAGAACAGTGGAACACGCGTTGGGATTATTACATGAACGAGAAGAACGCGATTTTCGGCCGCTTCAGCTATGCGGACTTCTCGCTGGGAGGCCCGGGCCTATACGGGTTGGTCGGCGGCGGACCGGCATTTACGGGTCTCACGACCTCCGGCAGTGCCCTCAGATATGCGGGTCAGTCGTCGTCAACGGACTATAGCATCGCAGCAGGCTGGACACACACGGCTAGCGCAACGCTCGTCAACGAATTCCGGTTCGGTTACATGAAATATTATGTCGTGGACGTTCCCAATGGATACGGCACGACGCCGGCCACGGCGGCAGGAATTCCGGGAATGAATCTTAATACGACCTATGCTTCCGGTCTGCCGTACTTCGAGATTGATAACCCGAACCAGAATTATCAGCTCGGATATGATCTGGCCACCAACGGCTGCAATTGCCCGCTCACGCAGAGAGAGCAGCAGTACCAATTCGTCGACAATATTAACAAAATCAGCGGAAATCACAGTTTCAAATTCGGCGCAGATATTCGCTACGCGTTAAATTTGCGCGTTCCTAGCGATAATCACCGCGCAGGCGAAGTCTATTTCAACGGCAGCAACACCAGTTACATTCCGTGCACACTGACCAACGGTGTTTGTACAGGAGGTGCGAGCACCCTTGGTGGACTCGGAATCGCCTCATTCCTATTGGGCGATCCATACCAATTTCAACGGTACGTAAGTTCTTCAACGAACGCCATGGAGCACCAGAAGCGGCTCTTCTGGTACGGCCAGGATACGTGGCGCGTCACGCCCAAACTGACGTTTACTTATGGCGTTCGTTGGGAAATGGTCTTCCCTGAGACTGTGAATGCTCCTGGAAACGGTGCCGAATTGAACGTGAACGACGGGAAAATGTACGTGTTTGGAATCGGGCTTGTCTCCAGCCATGGTTTTCAGGACATGAACTGGCATGAGTTCGCTCCGCGCGTTAGTTTGGCGTACCAGATCACACCGAAAACTGTAGTCCGAGCCGGGTACGGCTGGACATACAGTCTCGGCACATTCGGCTCTACGTTCGGCCACAACGTAACGCAGAACCCTCCGGTTCTGGTGCGTCAAACGATTAATCAAGGAAATGCTTGCCCGCCGCTTCCTGGCACGACGGGCCACAACAATTTTTGTGATGTTTTCACGCTCGGGCCGACGGGCAATGGTCTGGCGATCGGTCCGCCGCTCTTCAATTCTGCGGTCCTCAGTCCCGGTCCAGATGGAACCTTCCCGCTACCGAGTACACCGCCCAACAATGTTGAGGTGAAGACACGCCCGGGCATTTTCACAATGCCGGTGTTCTACATGTTCAACGTTGGGGTGCAGCGCCAGCTTACGAACAAGATTTCGGTGACCGGGAGTTATGTGGGCAACCAGGGACGCCATACTCCACTCGGGACGGACATGTCATGGAAC
Source organism: Acidobacteriaceae bacterium (assembly GCA_019240405.1). Taxonomy (GTDB): domain Bacteria; phylum Acidobacteriota; class Terriglobia; order Bryobacterales; family Bryobacteraceae; genus Bog-105. The sequence goes on along the minus strand of JAFAYL010000025.1, from coordinate 65,846 downwards.
TTGAACCAGCAATTCTTTATTCCCGGCCAATCTAGCAATGCGGGAACGTACCCATTTGCTGGTCTATTGGGCCCACGGTATGACTATGGCTGGACGCAGGCGATTGACACTTACTGTAATTGCGCGAACAACCAGTACAACTCGTTCCAGGGGCTCATTAACATAAACGCCGCCGCCGGTTACACATTGACTGGCAACTACACTTATCAGGTCGCCAAAGGCGATGGATGGGGCGGAAACGAGAGTTACACGTTCCTGTACGATCGCCCGCTGGGCTACGGGAACAATCCAAATATTCCGCATCAGCAGATTACGCTTGCACAGACGTTTGATATTCCGTTCGGCCGGGGGCGCAAATTTGGCGCAAATACCCATCATTTTGTCGATGCCGTTCTCGGAGGGTGGACGATCAGCGGTGTTACCTCAATGTATAGCGGGGTGCCGTTCATGCCCACGCTTGAAAATTACGGCCCCAACACCAAACCCTATACTGGACCGAACAATCGTCCGAACGTCGGCAGCGGCAGCCCGTACGCATCCAACAAGAACCGTGCGCAGTGGATTGTCGGAATTGCGAGTGGCGCCTATGCGTTCCCGGCTTCGAACACGTTCGGTAACTATCCGATCAATGATCTGTATGGGCCCCGCTTCTTTGAACAGGATTTGTCGCTCATGAAGACGTTCAGCCTCACGGAGCGGATTAAGTTCACCCTTCGCGGTGACGCACGGAACGCATTCAACCACACGAATCTCGGGAATCCAAACTCAGATGTTCAGAGTTCAAGCGTGGGTCAGATCACCGGTTTGGCTTATGGCGGCGGCAACATGCGCCTGATGCAGTATTCGGGCACATTTAGCTGGTAAAACCGAATCGGCGAGTAAGCAACTTACAAGGGCCGGTAGGGCGAAATGCCCTCCCGGCCTTTTTTATCTGTGCCGATTTCTCATCCCGCACCCTTCCCTTCGGTCACTCTTACCACCTGATTCGCCTTCACCCCGGGAACTTTATCCACCAGCCCGCTGGGCCAGTGAATCTCGAGGTCCACTTTCGTCGCCTTGCCTAATCCAAAGTGGACGCGCAGATCGCTTTGTGAGAAATAGCTGCCGCCGCTGCGGACTTCGTCCATTTGCTGATGCCCGACATCAGGCTTGCAGTAGATGCGCGCGCCGATTGCCGACCGGTTCGATTTCGTGCCGATCGCTTTTACTTTGATCCAGTTGTTCTTTAGCGTGCTGTCGCAGCGCAGCAACTGCGGCAGATCGTTGACGCAGTTGACGACGATGTCGAGATCGCCGTCGTTGTCGAAGTCTCCGATGGCGCACCCGCGACCCGAAACCGGCTCGAGGATCCCGGGACCGGCATCGAGCGAAACGTCTTCAAATTTGCCGTTGCCGAGATTGTGATAGAGCACTTTGCGCTCGCGGTAACCCGATTCGCTTTCCTTTTCGCGGACTTCGGGGTACACATGCCCGTTGCAAGCGAGGATGTCCGGCCAACCGTCGTTATCGAAATCGAAGAAGCACGCCCCCCATCCGAGAAAGCGGGTATTGCGACCGAGACCTGCTTGGAACGTCATGTCTTCGAAAGTGTTCTGGCCGAGATTACGATAGAGACTCGAGGTATCGCCTGCGAAATTCGTTTTGAAGATGTCGAGCTTGCCGTTTCCATACACGTCCGCGGCGGAGACTCCCATGCCGGCTTGTGTTTTTCCGTCGGCTCCAAATGCCACGCCCGATTCCATGCCGATATCGGTGAAGGTGCCGTCGTGGTTATTGCGCCAAAGGGCAGAGGGGCTGGAATCGTCTGCGACGTAGATGTCCGGCCAGCCGTCGTTATCAAAGTCGGCGACCAGAACGCCGAGGCCGTAGGTGCCCTGCTTTTTCAAAATCCCGGCTTTTTCGGAGACGTCCGTGAACGTGCCGTTTCCGTTGTTGTGAAAGAGAATATCCTTTCCGCCTTGTAAGCCGGGCGGCCCGCAAGCAACCACGAGGCCCTCGTATAAGCACGGTCCACTCTCGGGCAAAGGAGCTGTTTTGGGATCGAAATCGATGTAATTCGCGACGTACAAATCGAGGTGCCCGTCGCGATCGTAATCGAGAAACGCGCAACCGGTGTTCCAACGCTTAAGCCCGGTCGTCGTTCGAGTGGTCACGCCGGCTTTTTGCGCCACATCGGTAAACGTGCCATCGCCATTGTTGTGATAGAGGGCGCAGTCGCCCCAATAAGTGACGAACAGATCGTCATGGCCGTCATTATCGTAATCTCCGACACACACACCCTGACCCCATCCGGTACGCGCGAGGCCAGCCTTTAAGGTAATGTCGGTGAAAGTGCCGTCACGATTGTTCTTATAAAGCCGGCTGATTGGCTCGGAACCTTTGGGGTAAGTGGTTTCAAATCGCGTGCCGTTGACAAAGAAGATATCGAGCCAGCCGTCGTTATCGTAGTCGAAGAAGGCGACACCGCAACCCGTCGTTTCGAGCAAGTACTTGTTTCTTTGCTCCGCGCCGAAAATTGTTTTCGCGTTCAGACCTGCGGATCGGGCAACGTTGACGAACTGCACGCTCAGGGGGGCTGCGGAGAGTAATTGATCGAGTGAGAATACGGGAACCGTTGCGCACAACGAATTCACGAAGGATCTGCGGGACACCATCACTACTGCGGCACCTTCGTGATTGGTTTCGCGAATGTGCCGCCGCGCATGCCTTGATCGAGCGTATTGGCGAGCTCAGAATCTTTTTCGCGCTTGAGGCGCGCGCCCGTTGCGAACGCTTCTTCACTTCCCTGCTTGTCTCCCTTGATGCGCAAAATTTGGCCGAGCGTATTGTATGGCCCTGGCGTGGTGGGATCAAGCCGGATGGCTTCTTTGAGCTCCGGAATGGCGGCATCGAAATCCCCGTTCTGTTTGAGAACGATGCCTAGCATGTAATGGGCCTCAGCGTAGTCGGGACGAATTGCGATTGCAGCATGCATCTGCTCAATGATTCCGGGAAAATCGCCGAGCTGCCAGTCCGTGATCCCGAGAGTGTAGTGCGCTTCGGCCATGGAGGGATCTAGGCGAAGCGCCTCTTTGAATTCTTTCTGCGCGGCCTCGATTTGATCTTTTTGTTTGAGCGCAATGCCAAGGTCATAATGCGCGGGGACGGAATTGGGATCTTTTGCCAGCAACTCTCGGTAAGCTTTCTCGGCGGAATTAAACTCGCCTTTCTTCAAGTTGGCGTAGCCGATATTCATCAGCGCAGCTGTGTTTCCGGGATCGCGAGCGAGCACCTTCTGACTTTCTTCGATTCCGCGATCGGGGTGGCGCGTCTCGATCAGGGCGTACGCGAAGTCGTTGCGCGCGGTGTTGTCGGCGGGATTCAGCGCGACTGCATGTTCGTATGCATCAGCCGCTCCGGCGAGGTCACGGCTCGTCTCCAGAGCGTGGCCCAAAGCCTGCCAGCACGCGGGTTTTGAAGCGTCGATCGCGGTGGCCTGTTTCAATTCTGCAGCCGCTTGCGCCGGATTTCCTGAATCGAGGTATGCCGACCCGAGACGGAAACGGTAATCAAAGACAGCCGGAGCAAGCCGAACTGCTTCTTGCAGCTCGGGCATGGCGCGATCCGGATCTTTAGCGAGCCATAATACTGCGCCGAGATGATAGTGCGCCTGTGCAAAGGTCGAATTCAAAGAGATGGACTTTTGAAAATGCTGAACGGCATCGTTTTGGTGGCCGGCCACAGCGAAGAGAAAACCGATTTTATCTTCCGATTCTGCAGAAGCAGGAGAAGCTGCGGAGGCTTTAGAAAGAGCTGCGAGCGCGCCCTGCGTGTCCCCGCTGCGAATCATTTGTTCAGCTTGAGCTGTCCAGTAATCGGGGGAACCGGACGGTTGGGAGGCGAACAGGAAAGACCCGAACAGAAGTATCGAAACAGCCTTCAACAACCGCCATTATAGGGGAGCGAAGCGGCCTCGCTTATCAGGCCCGATTTTCGTTAGACCTCTGTATCTTGCTGACGCTCGGGAACCCTTAAGGGGTGGAAGGAAGAACGATAAACGGCCTCAGAATCGTTTAAAGGGTAATTGCCCTGAGCCGATGAGGTTTACAGGACCCCTGTGATCAGGATTACCTCAGGGGGAACCTGCGGAGATTTTTGGCGGAAAGTTCCCACGACTGATCTAAATGGGCCGTACCGAGTGGAATTTCAAGAGAGAGAGCTATGACAAGTCTTGATAATCATCGTACCCACTACTGTCCGGATTCCGGGTTTTCGCTCATCAGCGAGAATGATCTCGAATTCGAACAGTGTAACTGCTTTACAAGCCGGGCGCAGGGAGCCGCAGCGAACTGGAGTGGGGAGCCTGAACCCGGAGGCGCCGACCGGCGCAGCCTGGCTGCACAGGAGAAGTGGTATCGGACCTTAGCGGCACTGGCTAGAGTCTGCGGAATTGGGAAGGCCGTCAGACCCGAGCCCGCGTTCCATCCAAGCGATCTCGAAGAAACAGCCGAGCTTAAAAACGATTCGGACCTCGTCAAAGTGCGGAAGGCTTAAAGCCGGGCCCGGCTCATTTCAGTCAATCCAAAGCCATCGAAAGCCAAGCTGTTGGCACAATGGAAGCTGCGATGCATCTCCGCTGCAGCGCCATTGAGTGTCATACTGCATTGGGACTGCATGATCGTGTCTTTGCGTGCCCGAAATGCGGGGAATTGCTCGAGATTGTCTTCGACGGGAAACTGCCGGATCCTCCGAAGCTGAAGAAAACTTGGCTTGAGCGGCGGGCGTCGTCCGATCCGCGGGATTCAAGCGGCGTCTGGCGATTTCGCGAATTCCTGCCCGACGGTTACGGCGATTCCGAAATCGTGACCATGTCGGAAGGGAACACGCCGGTTCTCCGGGGGCAAAGAACAGCAGGGTGGGCAGGCGTTCGACGCCTCTGGTTTAAGCATTTGGGGTGGAATCCGACGGGATCCTTTAAAGACCTCGGGATGACGGTCGGAATCACCGAAGCGAAATTCGTGGGTGCGAAAGCGGTAGGCTGCGCTTCCACCGGGAATACGGCCGCTTCTCTCGCGGCCTATGCGGCGCGCGCGGGATTACGGGCGCAGATCTATCTTCCTGCCGGGCAAGTCTCGCCCAACAAGCTGGCGCAAGCACTTGATTTCGGCGCGGAAATCATCGAAGTGCCGGGCAGCTTTGATGATGCGATCGAGACGCTTCTCCACGATTCCGGAGCAGACGTTTATTTTTTGAACTCTATTAACCCGTTTCGCATTGAAGGCCAGAAGACAGCCATGTTCGAACTGCTCGAGCAGTTCGGGTGGCAAGCGCCGGATTATCTCGTCGTGCCGGGAGGAAATCTCGGAAACTCATCGGCATTTGGGAAGGCATTCATCGAGCTCAAAAGCTACGAACTTATCGACAAGATTCCGCGCATGATTGTTGTGCAGGCGAAGGGCGCGAATCCGTTCGCCCGGCTATGGACTTCCGGCTCGAGAGAGCTCCAGGCCACAGCGCATCCGGAGACCGTGGCGACTGCTATTCGCATCGGCAATCCGCGTTCTTGGAAGAAGGCGCTGCGCGCGATAGAGTTCACGAATGGCTTGGTAATCGATGTCACCGACGAGGAGATCGGCGAGGCAAAGGCCATGATCGGCCGCGACGGCATTGGTTGCGAGCCGGCTTCCGCCACGACGCTCGCCGGAATTCGTAAGTTGCGCGAAATGGGAACAATTGATCCCGATGCGACGATTGCAGCCGTTCTCACCGGCCATGCGCTGAAGGATACCGATTACATCATCAAGGCCAGTCAGAGTCTCAGGGATGAAGCGGGAGCAGTCCTCGGAATTTGAAATCGAGGTGCCCGGATCGATTGCGAATCTGGGTCCAGGCTTCGACACGCTGGCTGTCGCGGTGGAACTCTATTTACGACTGCGTATCCGCAAAGAACCCGGCACGGACGAGCTTCGCTTCAATTTTGTTAATGGGAGATTGGACGGAGAAAATTACATCGAGCGAGCTTTTCGATTTTTGGCGTCCCAGCGCAGAGAGCCCTTTCCTTCGCTCTCCGTTGAAGTGGACAGTGAGATTCCGATGCGGGCCGGTCTGGGCAGCAGCGCGGCCGCGACCGTAGCCGGTCTTCGCCTTTATGAAGCAATCGCGGGCAAATTACCATCGCAAGCGCTGCTAAATGTTGCCTGTGCGCTAGAACATCATCCCGATAATGTTTCCGCTGCTCTGCTCGGCGGACTTACGGTGAGTTGCCAGTTACCGGATCGGTCTGTGTTTGCAGTAAGACTGCGATGGCCGGAGCGACTGCATTTTGTGGTACTGACTCCGCACTTTCCGCTATCCACGCACGCATCGCGGAAAGTCTTGCCGGACCAGATTTCGCGAGAGGATGCGGTGTTTAACTTACAACGGCTGGCTCTTCTCTTGCAAGGTTTGCAAAGAAGTGACTTTTCACTTCTCCGCGAGGCGCTGCGCGATCGCGTTCATCAACCGTTTCGCAGCAAGCTAGTTCCCGGTCTGGAACAAGCGCTGGCGCTCGAACATCCAGATCTGCTGGGGGTTTGCTTGAGCGGCGCGGGCCCGTCGATTGTGGCTTTGGCGGAAAAGAATCTAAATGGAATTGAGAGGCTGCTGGAAGAGAGCTTCCGGCCTCTCGGAGTGCCGTTCGTAATCCGGCAAATTAGCGCGCACCAGGATGCTGATGTGCCGTGATCTCCTCTGGCTCCATGCGGTGTGCGGTCTTTCCCAACTGGCATTCTGCATGAACGGCGCGGACCGCGCGCTCGAGCCCATCGCGCCGCACAACAATTCCGATGGTTAGCTCACTCGAGCCCTGAGCGATGGCAATAATGTTTATGTTTTCGCGAGAAATTGCTGTGAACACACGCCCGGCCAAGCCCGGCGTGCCGCGCATTCCTTCGCCAACTACGGCAAGCAAACCGACATTCTCATCCACATCGATAGGCTTCAAATAACCGTGCGCCAGCTCGAGTGAAAGATTCGCTTCGAGAGCTTCAAGCGCGGTAGGAACGTCGTGTTTCCGGATCAGCAGACAAAAGGTCTGGCGATAGCTCGAGCTGGTGAACACGAGGATCTCAACATTGGCGAGAGCGAGCGCATCCAGAGCGCGAGCCATCAATCTTGTGCCGCCCAAAACGGCATTGGCAGGCTCCATCGAGATGAGCGCGATGTTTGACATGGACGTGACAGCTCGGGCGCCGCGGGGTTCATCGAAATGCGAAACGATTTTGGTGCCGGGTTTCTCAGGCGCGAAGCTGTTCTTGCTCCACACCGGAATGTGCTTCTGAACGAGGGGGGCCAAAGTGCGCGGATGAAGAATCTTTGCGCCGTTATAGGCGAGCTCCGCGGCTTCGGCATAGCTGACTTGATCGAGAACGGCAACATCATCGACCAGGCGCGGGTCGGCGGTCATGATTCCATCAACGTCGGTCCAGATCCAGAGCTCCTCGGCATCCATTGCTGCCGCGAGAATTGAGGCCGAGAAATCCGATCCGCCGCGCCCGAGAGTGGTCAGGTATCCGTCGACCGTTGCACCGTTAAACCCAGTAATGACGGGCACTGTGCCTTTTGCGACCAGCGGAACCAGGCGCTCGAGACATCTTTTTCGTGTTGGCTCCATTTGTGGGGAGGCGTTGCCGAATACAGCGTCCGTAACAATGAGGTCACTTCCATTCACGGCGCAAGAGTCGACTCCGATGGAATCAAGATAGTGAGCCAAAAGCGCCGACGAGAGCCGTTCACCTATGGCAAGCGCCTCATCGACCGAGCGGGGCGGGCGCTCGCCCAACATGAGAATTCCGTTCGCAATCCGATGGCATTCGCATACTAGCGCCTCGACCGCCTGATAGGCGGCGTCGCGAAATTTAGATGCACTCTCGGTTCGCCTGAATAGATCATCAGAGGCCTCGCGATGGCGGGTAAGAAGATTATGGAGACTCGAATCCACAGCCGCTCGATCGCCCACTTCGGCTCGGCGCAGTGTTTCGAACAACAGATCCGTTATCTCAGACATCGCAGAAACAACGATGATCAGAGCGCGTTTCTTCTGTTCTTTCGCGATAATTGCGGCCGCGGCGCGAATCCGGTCGGCGCTTCCCATACTGGTCCCGCCGAATTTCATCACGAGTAGGGACTTCAACCTGTGAACTCCTTATCCGACGCGTGCGCGCGAACGCGAGACTACACACCCCAACTGAAATCGCGGATCATCGACTCAGCTTGTTCATCTTTCTCGAGTAGACGAATCAGCTCCAAACGGAGAGCGTCGACAAGCGCCTTCCAGCTCGCGTCGATGACATTGTCGGAGATTCCAACGGTTGTCCAACTTCGCCGATGATCGGTCCATTCGACAAGGACGCGAACCTTTGATTCGGTACCGCGGCGTCCATCGAGGACGCGCACCTTATAGTCGGTAAGGCGCACGTTGGCGATGGCGGGATAGATGGATGCGAGACAACGCCGCAGGCATTTGTCAAGCGCGTTCACGGGGCCATGGCCGGTCGCGGTAGCCGAATGCACATCATCGCCGACGCGTAAAACGACACTTGCGGTGGTTACGGTTTCGTCGCTCCCGGTTAGCTTCGCAGCGCTGCTTTGAAGTTTCGTGGAAACCTCGTAGCTTACTATGTCGAACGGATGAAAATCAGGGTGCACGGCTTGGCGCACGAGCAATTCAAACGTACCCTCGGCTGTTTCGAAATCATAGCCTTCGTATTCCATCAGCTTCATGCGCTGCAGCAATTCGCGGCGGGCGGTGTCACTGAGGTGCTCTCCAAGCCCGTGCTGTTTCAGTTTGTAATCGATATTGCCGCGCCCCGAAAGATCGCTTAACAAGACGCGCTGGCGGTTGCCGACCGTCTCCGGGTTAATGTGTTCGTACGTGCCAGAGTACTTCAAAACAGCGCTCACGTGTACGCCGCCTTTATGCGCGAAAGCGCTGGCGCCGACGAATGGCTGGTCGCGGCGCGGCGGCATGTTGGCCAAATCAGCTATGGACCGCGCTATTTGAGTCAGTTTTTGCAGATTCTCCAGACCCACGGTTGTATGGCCAAGCTTCAATTCGAGATTGGGCAGAATGGAGCAGAGATTTGCGTTCCCGCACCGTTCGCCGTACCCGTTCATGCACCCCTGAACATGAGTGACGCCGGCGTCGACGGCCAGCACAGTGTTGGCCACCGCAACCTCTGAATCGTTATGGCAATGGATGCCGAGCACTCCGTCGAAGCGCTTGCGAACCTCGGCGACAATCTCGACCAACCGCATGGGCAATGTTCCGCCGTTGGTATCGCATAGGCACAGCACGTCTGCCCCAGCGTTCTTTGCAGCTTCGAGCGTTCGGAGCGCGAAAGCGGCATCCGCCTCGTAGCCATCGAAGAAATGCTCGGCATCATAGATGACCTCTCGCCCTTGCCGCTTCAGGTAAGAGACGGTTTCAGAAATCAAGCGCAGATTTTCGTCCTCGGTGATGCCCAATACGCGCTGGACGTGAAGATTCCATGTCTTTCCAAAAATCGAGACGACGGGAGTTTCGCTGGCAAGCAATTCGGCAACGTTCGGGTCCGTTTCAACGGAGTTCTTTGCAAACCGGGTTGCGCCGAATGCAGCGAGCTTGGCGTGTTTCAGTTTCAGATTCCTGGCCTGCGCGAAAAATTCCTTGTCCTTTGGATTGGATCCGGGCCATCCTCCCTCGATGTAATCGATGCCGAGCTCATCGAGCTTCTCCGCGATCATCAACTTGTCGTCGAGAGAGAAGGAAATGGACTCGCCTTGAGTGCCGTCGCGAAGAGTTGTATCTAAGATAGAGATCTTCATAATGTGATCAGCTTTGTCAATCCTTGTCGAAACATCCGGTCACGGACGTAAATGCAAAAGGCCACCGGCTTCCGCCTGGTGGCCTTGAAAACTCGCTTGGTCGACGAGATCTCAGGCCGGCCCTCGAATCGCCAATGTAATAAGAATGCCGCCCTTCATGTGGATAAGCGTCAGTTCTACTGACTATTTTGCATTATCGGATACACGTTTGGGGAATGCAAATAGATCTTAGTGCTCTGAGCCTCCGGCGTTGGTGAGGACTTATTAAGGCTCTATCCTCGCCGTTTCGGGCTGGGACTGGTAAGCGCTGGATGAGTCGGCTCGCTCAGTCGAGTGTAAGTGCGGCTTTCCAACGGGCCAAAGAAACAGCAGCTTGAATAGGCTACAGTCAAGAGCATATGGCACGTATTGATGTGGTAAAAAGGCTCTACCACCTGAAAAGTAATCTGAGTCAACTCAGCGACGCTGATAAGAAATTTGTGAGCTCGCTCGTCGAACTGCACGAAAGTGAGCAAGTACTAAATCGCCAACAGATCCTTCGAATAATCGATATGCGCGTTCCAGGTGAAGAAGACACAGATGAATCACCGATTTTGAAATTTGGCGCTCACGAGACTGTGAGTGTTTTTAATGCAAATCCAGAGGATGTCATTTGGCGTTATGTACCGCTCGAACAGTTAGTCGCCATATTGTGGAAACGCGCAATTCACTTTTCGCCATTATCCACAATGAGTGACATTACTGAAGGGCAGTTGCCTCTCCGAGCCTGGGAGGAGACAAAGAAGCAGTTGCCGAAGAACGTCCTCGACGGACATGGCTGCATAGATGCTGAAACAATGATGAGCTGCATGGTTCGCCAGAGGAGGGATGATGCGTGTATTAGCTGCTGGTACATGGGCCCGGCGGATTGTTTGAAGATGTGGCGGGATTACGCGCCCAGCAACGGTATCGCGATTCAGTCTACAGTGCAGCGGCTAGCCTCGTGCTTTCGGGAATGCCAAATACCCCTCACGATCAGCCCCGTTAAGTATTTCCCCCCTGAAGAGAAAGAAAAATACACTGGCGAGGCGTTTTGGGGCTCACTCTTTATAAAGCACGCAAACGGGTTCCAGCATGAGAGAGAGCTTCGGGCCTTGTGCGTTAGACCAAACGTCGAATGCGGAGTGAATATCTCGGTAGATTTGGAAATCATGATCGAGCGCCTAGTGTTGTCCCCCGAATTGAAACAATGGGCCGTTCCCGGTATCTTCGAACTCACGCGACGGTTCGGTTTTGTTGGACCCGTGGAGAAATCCGCGTTGAAAATTTCTGATGGAGAACCAGCCGTTTCAATCCGCTGAAGGGACCGCTCCAATGATCTTGACTGTAATGGCAAGTTGCGGAATGATCGAGCGGCTCCATTGACGTACTGCTAAATCACTTAGGAAAGCAACTATTGCTGTTGCTGCCCCTGCTGTACTTCAGCTTCCTGATTTGTTTCGAGAAAGCGGGACCATTCTTCATCCGCGGCGAACTCCTGATCGGGTGGCAGTACCGCCTCCGATGGCGTTACTCTGACGCGCACTTGCAGCTCAGTGTCAGCCGAGCCTTTCATCGTGCCCACTGTTGGGGGCACGTCTGCGTAATCCCGGCCGATTGCGGTTCGAATATGGCGTCCGCCCGCAATCAGATTGTTGGTCGGATCGAACCCCATCCATCCCAAGCCCGGCAGCAGCGCCTCCACCCAGGCGTGTGTGGCGCCTTCGGCAGAGCGATCGATGTGTGACGCATCGTGATGGAGATAGCCGCTCACATACCGGCACGGGATTCGCAAGTTGCGCACCAAGGCAATCATAATGTGCGCGAAATCCTGGCAAACGCCTTGCCGGGATCGAAGGGCATCTTCGATGGGCGAGTCGACCGAAGTGCTCTTTTTGACGTAAGAGAAGCCCTCATAGAGACGCGAGTTCACCGTCATGAGCAGTTGCAAGGGATCATGCCCATTGCGTTTATCAACGCCAAACTCGGCAGCCAAAGCTTCCAGCTCCGGCGATGTCCGGGCGAAATGGCTGGGCATAAGCATGTCCCAGTAGTCCTCTCGATCGATGATGTCATCGATCTCGCTCCATGCTTCTGAGCCCAGCGCTGTTGGCAGGGGCTCGGGAGCGTCCACGTCGACGAGCGCGTCGGCGACGATGGTGAGCTGGTTGTGCTGCTCCGGAATATCAAAGTGATGGACCAAGTTCCCCAGGTGGTCCGCATAAGAGAAGATTCGGGCGCGCGGGCTTACCGAGAGCTGAAACGTAAAACAACGCTGCATGTGCTCGCTCCGCGGATGCATGCGCACCTCCATCATGCTCTGCCAAATGGGGCGGCTGTATCGATAACGCGTAAAATGCCGGATTGCGTAAAACATCAGGCCCCCAGCGCAGCCTCGATTGGATAGCCGATGTACAGCTCATGTACTGCGGCATGGAGCCTTCGGCACTGCTCGATCACACTGTTAAGGTATCGATGCAAATCCCGCGCGATGATCTCATCAATTTGAACGTAAGAGAGCGAGGAGCGCAGCATGCCTATAAGTCGCTCGATCCGGCTAGTTTTTCGAACGGCAGAAGTCTGCTTTATGGCTTCGAGCGCCGTGCCCATGCGGTCCGCCGAGTATCGAACGGAGTAAGGAAACTCAGGGCTGAAGAGGAGAAATTCAGCCACGTGGTCAGGCTTTAAATCAGCCGTGTACACCTTACAATAAGCCTCAAAAGCGGAGCAACTCACTAACAGGCCGACCCAATCGAGGTCGTCTGCGCCTGCTGACGCCGAGAAATGGGCGTCCAGAAGAATCGAGAGCGCGCATGCTCGCTCCATATACTTCCCAAATTGAATGAATTGCCAGCCTTCTCCGTGGCTGATGGTTCCGTCAGTTACGCCATGAAACTTATAAGCGCCTTCGCGAACGGCGGTCAAGAGCGGCAGCGGCTCCGAATCGTTTTCGGTTCGGGTGCTGAATTGCCTGACTTCGTGGTAAAGCTGATTCAGGCGCTCCCACATCTCGGAGCTGATCTGCTCACGGATTTGACTGGCGTTCTCTCGCGCGCTGGCAAGGCAGGAAATGATGGAGGAGCGATTACTCGAATCGCAGGTAAGCCTCAAAATGGCGGTCTGCGGATCAAGCCCGGCGGCATCGGAACCAAGTCCCAGGCATGCCGCAATGCGGTTCCATCGCTGCTCGGTCGAGGGCTTGGTTGGATTCAACATCAGGTTGTAGTTTGCTTCCAAAACCCGGGCGCAGTGATCTGCGCGCTCGAAATAGCGGCTCATCCAATAGAGGCTGTCAGCTACTCGCGAGAGCATCTCTTAGACCGCCTCAGTTCTGGAGAACCCAGGTGTCTTTCGACCCGCCGCCTTGGGACGAGTTCACGACGAGAGAGCCCTTCCGCAGCGCTACGCGGGTAAGCCCGCCAGGGACGATGGTTACTTTTTCGCCGAACAAGACGTACGGCCGGAGATCGACGTGGCGCGGTTCGATCGCCCCGTTCTCCGTAAAGCATGGAGCAGTGGAAAGCGCAAGCGTTGGCTGCGCTATGTAGTTTCTCGGGTCCTCTAAGATCCTGGCTCGAAATTGTTCCTGCTGTTCCTTCGAACTGTGAGGGCCGATAAGCATGCCGTATCCTCCGGACTCGCCGACCGCCTTGACGACGTACTTGTCGAGATTGTTGCAGACGTGCTCTCGCTGCGTCTCGTCGGCCATCAAGAATGTCTCGACGTTCTCGAGAATCGGGTCCTCGCCCAAGTAGTACGTGATGATCTCGGGAACGTAGGCATAGATCGCTTTATCATCTGCTACGCCGGTTCCGAGCGCATTCGCTAGCACAACATTTCCGGCGCGATATGCGTTGAACAGTCCCGCTGCGCCTAAGGAGGAATCCGAACGGAATGCAAGAGGATCCAAGAAATCGTCGTCAACACGGCGATAAATCACGTCGACACGCTTGAGGCCTGAAGTCGTTCGCATGTAGACCAGGTCATCGTGAATCACGAGGTCCCGCCCCTCTACCAGTTCGATGCCCATTTGGCGAGCTAGATACGCGTGCTCAAAATAAGCAGAATTGTAAACGCCCGGGGTTAACAAGACGATTGTGGGGCTCGAACGGCCTTCTGGCGCGAGCGAGCGCAAGGTCGACAGCAGCGCTTGGCTGTACTGCTCGATGGGCCGCACGCCGCATTTGCGGAATAGCGCTGGAAAAATCTGCTTCATCACCCTGCGGCTAGTGAGCATGTAAGAGACGCCGCTGGGAACCCGCAGATTGTCTTCGAGAACGACGAATTTGCCAGAGGGTAGCCGGATCAAATCGGTTCCGCAAACGGCGACGTAGACGTCTCTGGTAACCTTCACGCCTCGCATTTGGCGGCGGAAATGCTTGCAGGTATAAATGATTTCGCCAGGGATCACCCGGTCCTTCAGAATTCGACGTTCGTGGTAGATGTCTTTGAGAAACAGGTTGAGAGCGGTGATGCGCTGGGTGAGGCCACGTTCGATGATCTCCCATTCCGCGCTTGTGATGATACGCGGTAGAAGGTCATGCGGAAAGATTCGTTCCGTGCCTTCGCTACGGCCATAAACAGTAAACGTGATTCCCTGATTGAAGAACGAGAGGTCGGCTTCTTGTTTGCTGCGCAGGAGCTCTTCAGCCGGCAGCTTTAGAAGGTGCGCGTGCAAGGCCCGGTAATGCGGCCGGGGACGATCGGGTGAGCGGAACATCTCATCATAGGCCGTATCGATCCGGTAATCGAAAAATGGTGTTGAGATCGCGCGTTCTGCCAAAGTGGTTGCCATGTTTCTATGCCTTTGCAACCGGAAACTCTTCGACTCGGAACAGCCCGGACGGTTCAGTTAGCACGAGTATAGCTTGTAGTCTGTACGGCTATGGAACCGTTGCGACAATTTCGTAGTGGGTTGATTTCGCGTCGTACCTGGATAGGTATTTTCGCCGTGCCTCGGGAATGATAGCAGTTTCGTAGTCCTCTCCAGCAATGGCGCGAATTGCGTCGAGCGAGTCCCAGAGAATCATTGTGATGAATTCGACTTCTTCTGCCGCCTCTCTGCGCAACAGATGGCTACCTCTGAATCCTTTCGCCTTGCTGATGCCAGGCAGAAGCTCAGGCTTGAGCATGGCTTCATAAGCATCGGCATTCTCGGGCCTTGTCCAGCCGTGCCAAATTCGAGCGATCACGTGACCTCCTCAGTCAAAGTGTGCAAGTGAGACACACTCATGGTGAAATCTCCGGCGGCGGACTTCGAAACTCAATCTGTGGAAGCTGCTCAACGGCGCGCCGCAAGGATTGCTCCCACGAAGAATGGATCAGATTCAGATCGCTATCAGACGCTGAAAAACGGCGATAATGCGTGAGCTCGAAGCTGTCTCGTTTATAGAGAACAATTTCGATCGGAGGCCCCACGGTGACGTTTGAGCGGATTGTCGCGTCGAAGGACAGCAGCGCGTACTTTGCGGCAACCTCCAATCCAGTGCTTGAATCGATTCCGCGATCGAGGATAGGGCGGCCGTATTTGCATTCGCCGAGTTGCAAGTAAGGCGAATCGTCAGTCGCGCGCAAAAAATTCCCTTGCGGATAGATGAGGTACAAATTCGGCGGCTCACCCCCTTTCACCTGGCCGCCGAGGAGCAGGTGAACATTAAATGAATATTGATCGCGCTCCAGCGCTGCGCGGTCGATTTCGGAAACGCGGCGAACACAATCGCCTACGGTCCGCGCTGCTTGATAAAGAGAGCACGCCTTTGCGAGACCTTCGCCGGCATCGAACTCTCCGCGCAACAATGTGACCACTGATTGGCTGATGGAAAGACTTCCGCTCGACAGAATAACGAAAACGCGCTCGGCGGGCTGCACGAAGAGGTGCATCTTTCGGCAGACGTTCACCTGATCGTATCCCGCATTCGAACGCGAATCTGATGCCATGACGAGCCCTTCTTCGGTTGCGATGCCCAAACAGTACGTCATGTCCCTCCTGATCCCTCTGATCTGATTTTCTATTGTTGCAATCGATCAGCTTCGGGCGCGGCGTTTGAGAAACCATTCGGATAAACTGGCCATACGCGCTGGTGTGAACCCAGTCAGTTCTCTCGACCCGCGTTTCATTACATTGGAGAGACTCGACTATGCTGATCCGCTTAGGTTATGACATCAGATTCGAAGTTCCAATGCCAGCGCCCATGGTGGCGCTTCTCAATGTGCATCCGTCGCGCGCGCGCGATCTTCGCGAGCCGGATGAGTTGCGAACCGAACCGGAGGTAAGCGTTGATCATTATACGGATAGCTTCGGTAATCATTGCTGCCGCTTTCTGGCGCCTGAAGGCGCGATCCGGCTTTGGAACAACACTCTCATCGAAGACTCGGGAGAAGTTGACGCACAGAGTCCCGCGGCGCGCGAAGTTCCCATAAGCGAGCTGCCGGTTGAGAATCTCCGATATCTTCTTGCCAGCCGGTATTGCGAAGTGGATCTGCTTTCAAATGTTGCAGTCGAGCTCTTCGGCGGAATTACTCCTGGCTGGGAACGCGTTCAGGCGATCTGTTCATGGGTCCATCAAAAAGTAGTCTTTGGCTACAATTTTGCGCGTCCGACTAAGACAGCACTCGACGTTTACACAGAGCGTGTCGGCGTTTGCCGGGATTTCCAGCACCTTGCGATCGCATTCTGCCGCTCGCTCAATATACCGGCGCGTTACGCGACCGGCTATCTGGGTGATATCGGCGTTCCGCCCGCTGGACCGATGGATTTCAGCGCTTGGTTCGAGGTGTATTTGGAAGACAGATGGTGGACTTTTGATGCAAGGCACAATCAACCACGAATTGGACGAGTGTTGATAGCTACGGGACGGGACGCGGCAGATGTCGCGATCACCACGTCGTTCGGCAGTACACGCTTGACGCAGTTCGACGTCATCACCGACGAAGTTCGGGAAGAAGCGTCTGTGGCTTCATAGTTGGCCAAGTTTTTCATATTTCGCTGCCCTCAATCAGCGTCCTGCTTGTAAAATCGGCTTAGTATGGCGGCTAAACGCGCTCTCGTCACTGGATCATGCGGATTAATAGGGTCCGAGGTCAGTCTTCATCTCGCGCGCCATGGTTATCGGATCTTTGGGATCGATAACAACGAGCGAGCTGTTTTCTTTGGACCGGAAGGGGATACCCGCTGGTCCTTACAGCGTCTGCAATCCAGTATCCCGGATTACACGCATTTTGATATCGATATTCGGAATCGAGAGAGTATTCTGCGGCTCGTGGCAGAGGTGAAGCCAGATGCAATCGTTCATACTGCCGCGCAGCCCTCGCACGATCGCGCAGCGTCGATTCCTTTCGATGATTTCGATACGAATGCAGTGGGCACTTTGAATCTACTCGAGGGTGTGCGGAGGTCGTGCCGGGAGTCACCGTTCGTATTTATGTCGACGAACAAGGTTTATGGCGACCTGCCGAACACGATCCGGCTGCGCGAGCTCAAGACTCGCTGGGAGTACGACGATCCGAACTATGAACACGGTATTCCCGAGACGTTCTCGATTGACCAATCCAAGCACTCGCTGTTCGGCGCGTCCAAAGTTGCGGCGGACGTGATGACGCAGGAATACGGGCGCTATTTCGGAATGCCGACATGCTGTCTGCGCGGCGGATGTTTAACCGGTCCGAATCATTCAGGTGTCGAGCTGCACGGTTTTTTAAGTTATCTGGTGCGGTGCAACATCGAGCAGCGCGAGTACAAGGTTTACGGCTATAAAGGGAAACAGGTTCGAGACAACATTCATTCAGAAGATGTCGCTAACCTGATTCTTGCGTTTTGCAAGACGCCTCGCTCAGGCGAGGTCTACAACGTTGGCGGCGGCCGCGAGAACTCGTGCTCGATCTTCGAGGCTTTCGATATAGTGGAAAGCCTAACGGGTAAGCCGCAGAAGTACACCTACATCGAAGAAAACCGGATCGGCGATCACATCTGCTATTACAGTGATCTTCGGAAGATCAAGGCTCATTTCCCGGGCTGGAGCATAACCCGGCCGTTGACGGATATTTTCCGAGAAATTCTCACCTCCTGGGAGGCTCGACTTAGTAAGTCTTCCGAGATCCTGGCCGGCGCCAGAGGATGAAACTTTTCATTACTGGAGTCTGCGGTTTCGTCGGAAGCCAGCTCGCGGCTTCAATACTTGAGGGGCTACCCAGCGCGGAAATATTTGGAATCGATAATCTGTTAAGGCCAGGGTCAGAGGGGAACCGGCTCGAGCTCGCATCGAAGGGCATAAAGTTTCTCCACGGCGATCTGCGCTTGCGCAGCGATCTCGAGGTGATTCCAGCGTGTGATTGGGTAATTGATGCCGCAGCAAATCCCAGTGTTCTCGCGGGAGTGGATGGGCGCGCGAGCCCGCGGCAACTCGGGGAGCACAATTTAGCGGGAACGTTGAACTTGCTTGAATATTGCCGGGAGAAGCGCGCGGGTTTGGTGCTTTTGAGCACCAGCCGTGTTTACTCGATACGCGATCTGTCGGCGTTACCGGTTCGTGAACAGGGCCAGGGGTTTGTTCTCGATTCGGCCCAATCGCTTCCAAGGGGCGTAACTGAAGCCGGGCTTAGCGAATCTTTTCCGGTGCGCCAGCCTGTTTCTCTTTACGGTGCGACCAAGCTGGCGTCCGAAATTATGGCGCTGGAATATGGCGCGACATTCGAATTTCCGGTCTGGATTGATCGTTGTGGCGTGCTCGCTGGAGCCGGACAGTTCGGCACGGCTGAGCAGGGCATCTTTTCGTATTGGCTGCACGCGCATTCCGCGCGCCGGCCGCTTCGATACATCGGGTTCGGAGGGCACGGTTATCAGGTCCGGGATGCGTTTCATCCAGCAGATCTTGCGGATCTCGTGTTAACACAGATGCGCAATGATCCACCGGAGGATCCGATTTACAACGCCGGCGGGGGAGCATCGAATGCGATGTCGCCGGCGCAATTGACCCATTGGTGCAATGAGCGATTCGGGACGCATCAGCCTGAAGCGGATACGCGCCCGCGTCCTTACGACATTCCCTGGCTGGTGATGGATTCTAGCCGCGCGTCAGGGGATCTCGGCTGGCGGCCAAAGCGATCGCTGTGCTCCATTCTAGAAGAGATTGCCGATCACGTCCGGAGCCATCCTGATTGGCTCGCGCGCTGCGGGGCGACATGAACTCAACGCCGCCGGATACGAGCAGACCCCCGCTCGAGCTGCTCAGCGTTGTTATTCCAGCGCGGGATGAAGAGGGGTGCATCGCATCGACGGTTGAGCACCTTTACGTTGAATTGCGGATTCATCAGGTTCCTCATGAAATTGTCGTGGTTGACGACGGCAGTACCGATTCGACTTGGCAAAAGTTGCTGGCTCTCTGCGAGCACGTTCCGACGTTGCAGCCCGTCCGGAATGGAGGTTCTCATGGATTTGGCCGGGCTATCGAGTGCGGACTTGATCACATGAAGGGAGACGCCGCCGTGATCATGATGGCGGATGAATCGGATGATTGCCGGGATGTGGTTCGCTACTGGAAGCTGCTGAATCAGGGCTGGGACGCGGTGTTCGGCTCGCGCTTTGTGAAAGGCGGAGGGGTGATTGATTATCCGTGGCTCAAATTGAAAGTAAATCGCCTGGCGAACTTCTTCATCCGGGTGATTTTCAACATCAGGCTGAACGATACGACGAACGCATTTAAGGCGTATCGCCGGTCAGTCATCGATGGCTGCCGTCCTTTGCTTTCGCCGCATTTCAATTTGACAGTTGAACTCCCGCTAAAAACGATTGTGCGCGACTATAGCTGGACGGTGATCCCGATAACCTGGCGAAATCGCAGAACCGGGCAAGCCAAACTCAAGATCAAGGAGATGGGGAGCAGGTATCTGTTTATCTGTCTCTATGTATGGTTGGAGAAGTATTTCAGCCGGGGCGATTATCGAAGAAGTCAGTGAGAGCCGCTCGCCGCGAGTAGTGTGTCATCGGCCATTCCGCGGAGCGCGGCTTGAATTTGAGGGTCGTGCTGGGCGGCAACCTCGTCGCCCTTATCTACCCCGCGGGCCTGTGTAACGATTTCTTCTTTGAGACGCGCCGCGATCCAGGACCGCTCCTCGCTCCATTCGGCAATGCTGGGCTGAATTCGCCGCGAGGATAAGAACACTTTTAGCTCGTCGAGGATCTCGGGGGTTATCTCAAAACCGGCAGTTAACGGCGAGTGCGCCGAAAGGTACTGAGTGGCGAATTCGGTCATCACGCCGCTCGCGTCCAGAACGGTCTCGAGCTGAGTGCGAATAGCGGACTCGACTTGAATATCTGGCTGAATCCCCCCGCCTCCTGTAACGACGCGGCCCTTATCTGTTTTGTATTCGCGGATTTGTTTGGACAAGCTACTGAACGTCTCCGAGAGAGCGGAGTTCCGAAGAGGCCGCTGAATTGACCGGCCGCTCGGGGTGTAATAGAAGGCGGTCGTAATGGCGAGCCCGGCACCGTTTGAAAGCGGGACAACGCTCTGCACCAAGCCCTTGCCATAACTGGGCAGCCCGACGATTATGGCGCGATCATGATCCTGCAATGCGCCGGAAAGAATCTCTGACGCGCTAGCGGTCTTTTCGTTGATCAATATCGCCAACTTGAATTTATATGGAACCGCGCCTTTCGGCACGTCGGCCGTATCTCCCTCGCCGGTTCTTCCTTTCGCGCTGAGTATTCTTTGACCAGGTTGCAGGAACATGGTTGCGGCTTCAATCGCGGCTTTCACGATTCCACCCGGATTGTTTCGAAGATCGAGCACCAGACCGTGAAGCGAGTTTCCTCCCAATTTATCGATGGCGTCTCGCAACTGCTTGGCCGTTTGAAGATCCCAACTCGTCAGCCGAATGTAGCCGGTGCCGGGCGCGAGCATGAAGGCCCGATCGACACTAGGCGAGTCTACTAACTCTGGCGTGAGAGTAAATGCGAGGAGTTTCGGTGATCCCTGCCGCCGTATGTGAACTGTTACCCTCTGCTGCCGCGCTTCCGTGAGCAACTCGACAATTTGCTGAGGTTCGAGAGAGGCGATCGAGATGTTATTAATTGCAACTAACTCATCGCCCGGTTGAATGCCAGCTTTATTAGATGGAGTGCCAGGCAGAGTCTGGAGGAAGATGACTTGGCCGGGAAGAACCGATACGACACTGCCGAATCCTTTCTGTTCCGATTCTTCCATCTGCTGCAACTGCCGGAATTGAGCAGGATCGAAGAACTGCGTATGAGGATCGAGCTCGCGGAGCATGGAAGGGATTGCACCTTCGTAGATCAGCTTGTCGAGCGGCTGCTCATCTGGGGCTTCGGCCTGTACGGTAGAAAGAACCTCAACGAATTGCTTCAAAGATGGAGCAATCTGCTCGGCGGGATCATTGGGTTTGGCGATAGACTCCGGGCTTTGTGCACCTAAGACCGAGGCCAGTCCAAACAGCAACAAGAATGTTTGTGGGAAAGACTTAGGCACCTACGTCTGCATCACCTCTGCGCGTGAATAGCGAGTTTGACGGCGTGCGTCGGCACGCTCGAAAGCTAAGCTGATCAGTCTATCTAGTAATTCGGGATACGGAATGCCTGAGTATTCCCACATTTTCGGGTACATGCTGATCGAGGTAAAGCCAGGAATCGTATTGATTTCGTTGATAAATAACTGGCTAGTTTTCGCATCCATCAGAAAATCAACCCTGGCCATTCCTTCGCATTCAACTACTTCGAAACAGGCGATTGCAAGGCGCTGTAAGTTACTGGTCTGGTCCGGAGTTAGCTTAGCCGGAAGGTCAATTACAGCTTCATCGAGGAGATATTTGTCTTCGTACGTGTAGAACTCCTTGGAGGGAATGATTTCGCAGGGTGTGGATGCGGTTGGCAGATCACCGCCGAGAACAGCGCACTCAAACTCCCTGCCTTCGATGCCACGCTCGACGATGATTTTGCGATCGTATTGTGCGGCGATTTCGAGCCCCTCGCGCAGCTCCTGCCTGTTTTTCGCTTTTGTGATTCCGACCGACGATCCCAGGTTTACCGGCTTGATGAAGACTGGAAAGTCGAATGGCAAATCGATCGTTGCAGGATCGAAATGACCTCTGATTAGGACGAGATATTCACACACCGGGAGTCCCGCCTCTTTGCACAAGCGCTTGGTCATGCCCTTGTCCATTGAAGCGGCCGAAGCGAGCACGCCTGCCCCGACGTAGGGGAGCTCCGCTAATTCCAGCAGACCCTGTACGGTTCCGTCTTCTCCAAAAGTGCCGTGCAGCATCGGAATTACGACATCGATGCCGGGATTGGAGGCGGGTTCAGGAAGAATGGGCTGAGGATCCCATTTCCCGTCCTTGCGAATGAAATATTCAATTAATTCGTATTTAGACCGGTCGAGCGCGCGTTTGATCGATTCCGCCGAACGAAGCGAAATCTCGTGTTCGCCCGAGCGGCCACCGTCAACGAGAGCCACCCGGATCTTATCCAATTTCCTGCTCAACTCTTATTGTCTCTCGATGCGGAGCCAGCCTGAGACAAAACAGCCACCCAATTGCCGGAGCAACGGGTGGCTGTGCTGTTGTTGAAAATGTGCGGTAACTACTTGCGAGAAGAGAGCCGGTCCAGAGTGTGAACGAAGTCTCTTGCGGCGGCAGGTACTTTAATGTTGCTGTTCAGGATTTCTTTGTTACTCAGGTCTTGGCCATACAACTCTTTGTTCGAGTCGTGATCTTCGGTAACGGCTGCACCGCCGAGATCGAGGCCGCCAAAAATACCACGTGATCGAGAGTAAGTCAGTATTTCCGCGTGCATGGCTGCGTCTGTCATGGCGGAAGAATCACGGCCAATCGGTCCAGCGGCTGCGGACGCTTCGCCGCCAAGCTGGAACTTGTCACTTAGAAGATGCTGCATGCCGGTTGGATTCATAACCAGCATGATTACGTCAGTTTCGGCTCCGCCGACCAGAAGCCCGAACTTGCCGCCCGAAATCCGGATTGAACCGGGCGCGCTCCAACCTACTCCGCTTTCTTTACGGCAGGTGAAAAAGCCTTTTCCGTATTCTCCACCGACGATAAACCCGCCCTTTTTCAGATTTGGAATGACCACCACGCAAGATGCCTTATTTAGTAGGTCTTGCGGAATCCCCTTGTCGGACGCGTTCATGATCTCGTTCAAGTCAGTTGTGGCAGCTTGCAATCGCGCGGCTGCTGTTTTTTGTGCAAATGCCGGCACTGCGATCAGTGCCGCCAGAATTGCTCCACAAAAAATTTTCATCATCTCTCCTCCTACTGCCTTCCTTACTGGCGCTATAGTTTGGATCGCTCCACTGGTTAAGACGTGTAATTAGGGCGAGATTGAACACCTGACTTACGTGAATTTCCTTTCAGAGATGCTGTGATTCGTTTCGCCGTTTCTTTGGCTAAACTGACGCAATCGGGAATGCCCACGCCATCGTAGGCGTTTCCGACAAGATAAAGACCGGGAGTGGCGTCTAGCATGCGCGCGATTTCACGACGCCGTTCCGCATGACCAACCACATACTGAGGCATGGATTTTGGCCAGATATGGACGGTGTGAAATAGCGGCTGCACTTCGATTCCCGCCAAGTCACGGAGTTCGGCGCGAACCAGGTTTAGCAAAGTCTCATGGCCGACGCCCGAAAGCTCCTCCGCCGGTGATCCGACGATGAAGGCTCTTGAGACTGCGGTTTCCGCAGGAACCCTGGAAGGAAACTTTGTGCTGACCCAAGTCGCCGCAGCCACGTGACGCCGCTCGGTTTGGGGGACAAGAAAGCCGAAGCCTTCTGGGATTCTTGGCAGGCTGGAGCGCTTGTAGGCTAGCGTGACCAGAACTGCGGAGGAGTACGGAATTTCGGCTAGCTTTGCGGCCAGATTCGGTTCTGCGCGCGCGAGGAGTTCGCTACACGCGTGGGCTGGACATGCCAGGACAACGTGATCTGTGGTGAACGATTGGGCGCCAGCCTGGACGAGCCAGCCATCGGCAGTCCTTCCGACGCGAGTAGCAGGCGCGCAGAGCGTAGTCTGAAAGGTTTCGGCGGCCCTGGCGAGTGAATCGGTCAGGCTTTGCATACCCCGCTCGAAGGAGAGAAACGTGCTGCTCTGGCGTGATTTAGCGCGCTGCTCGCGACGCACTCCGCGGATCAGGCTTCCGTAAGTTTGTTCATATTTCACGAAACGAGGCAGTACGCTTTGGGCGCTCAAATTGGCGGGCGCGCCGCCATAGACGCCAGTGAGCAGCGGCTCGGCCACATAGTCGAGAACCTCTCTTTCGAAGTGGTCCAGAATGAATGCTTCCAGCGAAACGTCTTCGGCCCGGTCGCGTGGCGCGGCGAGCGCTTCTGACACAAAGCCGAGCTTCGTTTTGAAGCTGAAGAGTTCAGAACGTAAAGCAGGCATCAAGCGCGCGGGAACCATCATCACCATCCCTTCGGGCATGGGAACAAGCTTTCCGTGACGGACGATGAATATACGGCGCGCCTTATCGTTAGAGCCGATAATCTGCCTGCCCAAGTCGCCGAGCTCCCGCGCGAGCTCGGTAGCGGCCGGTTTGGTTGCGAGATAGCTATCGGGGCCTGCTTCGAGCCGGCAGCCTTCAACGAGATCGGTTCGAATGAGGCCGCCAAGACGATTCGATTTTTCGACGATTGTGGAACGAATGCCCTGCGTCGCGAGAAAGTAGGCCGTCGAAAGCCCGGAGATTCCGCCGCCTACAATGACTACTTCGGTATCTGACACATTACCGGAAGTTTCTGACGATCTCGACTACGGCCTTCACATTCTCGACAGGGGTTTCGGGAAGGATTCCGTGTCCCAGATTTACGATATGGCCGGGCCGCGTTCCGGTTCGACGTAAGAGTTCCTCAGTTTTGGCGCGAAGTTCGGGTAGGGGAGCAAATAGAGCGATTGGATCGAGGTTGCCTTGGATCGCGGCGCGGTAGCCGATATCCGCCCACACCTGATCAATATTGACGCGCCAATCGACGCCCATTACATCGGCTCCGGCAGTGTGCAGCTCGCGGATAAAACCTGCCGTTCCCGTTGCGAAGTGGATGACGGGAACTCCGGCGGCCCGAATTCGCTCGATGAGCGCTCGCGAGTACTGCTGGACATATCGAATGTAATCTTCGGGACTTAGCGCACCAGCCCAGCTATCGAACACCTGAATTGCGCGCGCTCCTGCGCCGATTTGAATAGCGGCGAACTCTCCCAGGACATCCACAAGCTTTCCCATTAAGCGGCGCCAGAGGATCTCATCGCCAAACATAAGCTTCTTCGTTTTGAGGAAGGTTTTCGAGGGACCACCTTCAACCATGTAGCTCGCGAGAGTGAATGGAGCAGCGACGAATCCGATTATGGGAACCCGTCCGTCCAGCGCACGAGCGGCCAGATGAATCGCTTCGGCAACATACTGGAGCTCGTCCGTCCGGTTTGTGGATAGGACTTCGATGTCGTCCGGTTCGGTGATTGGATTCGCGATCAGCGGACCTTCGCCAGTCACGAATTCGAGTTTCAGGCCCATTGGCTCAACGGGAAGGAGGAGGTCCGCAAAGATGATGGCGGCATCCACGTCCAAGATTTCGACCGGCTGCAGCGTAACGGCTGCGGCCAAATCCGGCTTCTTGCAGATTTCGAGAATGCCGTGCTTCGAGCGGATATCGCGATACGGTTTGAGGTAGCGCCCGGCTTGACGCATAAACCAGACGGGCCGAACGTCGGTTGCGCGCCGCCGGCACGCTTCAAGAAATCTGCCGCTTAGGGGTGCGACGCGCATAGTGCTCCGAGTGTGGCTGGAGATGGAACGGGCCTACCCAGGCGAGCGGTTTTCATCGCGAGGGCGGCCGCGCCGGATTCGCTTGAGAATATGGTCCACCCGGGCGGTCACAGGTGAAAGGACGTCCGCCTCGAAGTGCAGCTCGGGGACGCGATAGAGGTTGAGCCGTTCGGTCAATTGACGCCGGAGGAAATGGCGGGCGCCGTCGAGGGCTTCCAGAGTCTGTTGCTGTTGGCCGGTTTCATCGCCCAGGTGCAAACGGATCTGAGCGTGCTTCATATCCGGTGAGACCAGGACCTCAGTGATCGTCACCTCGCCGATTCTCGGGTCTGAAAGTTCATAAGCGATCATCTCCCCCAACTCTTCGCGGAGGGCTTCTGAAACCCGCTCGGCACGGTGGCTGTCCATTTCGGGCCTCCACTTTGAGTTTACGGGTTGGTGAGGTCGAGTTTTCAGTCAGAGTTGCTCACTGGTTCTGTCGGCCCGCACGCACTGTCTTCCTTGAGAGTGTCGCTACCCTCAGAATTCAGTGGCTGCTTATGCAGCCTGTGTCCAAAACTTCCAGTGAGTGTTAGGTCGGCCCTGCATAAATAGCGAACGGTCTCCCTGGGCGAGCGCCATAACTAGACTGCGGATGCTCACATTCCCGGATGGCTTCTCTCCGACAGCTACATCCGGATGCTCCCAAAGCGTGGTCTGTAGAAACTTCGATAAGTCCCTGCATTTCGCAAAATGGCTCAACAGCACCTGATCGGACATGAAAAGCCTTTCCGCGCCGAGCCGATGGGTCAGGAACCGCATCAGTTCGATTTCCTGCAAACTCCCGGGGCCGTGCGCACGGCCTATGGAAATCCCGGCCTGTCTGTACTCATCCGGGGTTGGCGAGAACGCATCCTTTCGCCATACAGGTTAATCGACCAGTTGCTCCAGTCGGCGAGGCACTCGTTTGTCTCTCTATCAAGGAGCGGCCGCTCCTCCGTCGAGGTTAGAGGCACGCTTTCGCTAATATACCCCCCTTTTTCGATGCACGAACCGTAGGCATACAGATCGTCGACAAACGCGATCTCTCTCGTCGAAAATCCTAGAATCTCGAAGCAAATGAGCCAGTCCTGAGCCTTTCGAAACGCGGTAAGGCGAGCAGCGCCGAACTCCACATATGCATTATTTAGGACGGGGAAGTTGAACTCGAACGCGTGCTTATCGAGATCGGCAAGAATTTGATTTGTGTTCATGCCTGTTCCGGTAGAGCTCAATCACAATCTAAGTGTCGTAGTCGAGATCCGTTCATTTACAGAACCAGTGCGCAGTTTGAGCTGAAGCTACCCTGCGCCTAGAACAGTCAGCTCAAGAAAAGGACGTTCACTCGGCGAGAGCGCCGGAAGCTCCAGATATCACGTGACCACAATGGCCTTCTTGGAAGCCCCAGACTCCCGCCTTCTCTCCCAAGTCCAGCAATTCATAAGCTTTGTATATATCTACTTGAGGTGGAACATCCACAGCGAACAGCCGTGCCGTGCCCCTTTCATATGTGCAGCCGAGCTTCTCAAGCGGCTCCCAATATGGAATCCACTGCTCGTCGCTGATTCCTTCCATAGTGAAGAACCGATATGTCGAATGTCCACCACGGGTGTCAACTCTCTGCAGGAAGAGGTTATCGTTTTTTAAATCTGCCCGCACTATATCCTCGTTACTGACGCCCATTGCATAAAACGGTACATTCCGGATGCGATACAAGTTGTTGCCGAGCGGTTCGGCCCAAAGGGATTCAGTTCTGTACCTATGCCAGTCGGCAGGTTCAAGGTTGACGAAGACTTTCACGAGTGCTTCATCAAAGCCGGTCGACTGATTGGAGTGAGGTGTATTCATCGGTGAAGCTGATCCTATGGGTCGTTTGGGCGCTTTTGGCGATGCAAGTGTTCCTCGTATTCTTCTGTTGTTCGAGCACCTTTGTCAAGGTTGCAGGTTCGGCAAGTATTCTGAGCATTATTCAATGTGTTATTCCCTCCTCTACTCTTCGGGATCGCGTGATCAATGTTTGATTGCTCCGGGCCAGCGGTCCGCGTGGTTGAGTGACTGCAAAAAACACATGTGTCATTGCTTTCAGCACGAGCGGCATCTTTCACTACATTTGGGAATGCTTTCCCAGCACCTGGACCACCAGCCTCGCCCACCTTGGGTCCTATCGTTGCAGTTGAGAAGCTCTCAGCGACAGCTTCGCTGGTCTCCGCGATCTTTGCCGCACCGGCTTCTGCTAGGGGCGCGGCGAGCAGCACCACATTTGCGGCTTTCATGCCTTCGGCTTGGTCCTGGTTGCTAGGCGTAAAAGGATGCGAAACAGCGTCGCCGAACCGAAAACTCGTAAAAGGAGAAATGAGAGCGTCAGCGACGCGATTGGGAAAATTGACTAAGTCGCTTGGAATATTTCCGATCGCCATAAGGCCGCCGAGAATGTAATCACCGCAGCTCGCGGCGCTACCTCCGTCCAAGCACGCCTTGCCTGTTGGATCGACGCTCCTCAGGGGATTATTTCTGACGTAAGTGTAAAGATTCCAACTCTGCGGATTCTCGGCATGCTCATCACTCAGAGGTTCATCTGCGCTTGCAAACCTTCCCAGTGCGCCTGAAAAGTATCTTGCTCCGAAATAATCCAGCCCGGTCTCCGCATCCCGTTCTTTGCCGGTAAACTTCTGGTTCACATTATCCGCAGCGCCCCACGTCGAGCTTCGACCCGGGAGGCTGCCGGGAATTTCTTCCCCAAATGGAAGGTAATCATGGCGAGCGATCACATTCGCATTTTGGTCGGTAACTAACCTTGTGCTGCCTAAATGATCCGAACTTAAATAGCAGGTGTAGCAAGGGTTGGTAGGCGGTCCGGCAGACGAATACTCTGCTGCTAACTTATTTTCCGCATCATAAATGTAAGTCGTGATAGCCCCGCCTTGAATAATTTTCTGAACGCGCCTGCCGTCTCCGTCGTATACATATGTCGCTTGCCCCTGCGTCGTGTTGTCGAGTGCCGTCGTTTGGTGATTCTCGGCATCATAGGTGATCGAGTAACTTCCTACGACCGTCTGGTTGCCGGCAGCATCATAGCTGTTGCCGCTTATGCGGTTGTTGCCCGAATTGTACACGTTATTGTTCGGAGTCATGCCGCTCTCCGGAACGCCAGCGGTGGATGTTACCCACATGTTCCCGTACGTGTCATAGCCAAAGTAACGTGCATAAAGCTGGTTGTTGCTCCCACCCGCCTCATAGACGCCCGTAAGCCGATTGACGCCGTCATAGGTGTAGGTATCGTTAAACACGGTCAACGAACTCAACTGCCCCGGTCCGCCGGCGTAGGTCTGCGCGCTCTGCAGATTGCCGTTGTTATTTCCCGATCCCCAGTCCGGATAGGCGGCAAACACATATCCACTCGGACTGTTGCCCACAGTATCCGCAACCGAACTCAACTGAAGCTGCGAATTATAGCCGAACAGTCGCGCCAGGGTATTTCCATAGACGAAAGATCCGGGATTGCCGTCTGGAAAATAAGATGGACTGCTCACGTAGCTTGTCTGAGTCGTCCCTAGGCTACCGATGTAAAGTGTCCTAAAGCCGGCCATGGTATCTGGCCTGAGGCAGTCAAGGCCGGTTTCTGGGTCGCGGGTTTGGGGAAACTATTCATATGTTGGTGGATCGATGTTCCTCCGAAAAAATTCCACTAAGTCGCTGTCGCCGGTAAGCACTGTCCGGTGCGCGACGCCCTCCATGACAACCCATTCTGCCGCCACTGCGTTTGCTGCATCTCCAAATACTGCCCGCAAAACGCAATTCTTCGCGTCTTGGCAGCTGCCCCCGAAAAAACGGTTCTGGGGATGACTGGCGTGCTGAGAGACTTCGGCATCGTATATACCGCTGCTATCGAGGCTGAAGGTGGAAGCCCCATATCTCACGATGATGCTGCGGACGTAAGTCCGGGGTAGCCCTGTTGCAAGACCGTACGGCTTGCCGGCGATTCGGCAAACCGTCGGCGACTTGTCACAACCTTGCACAGAGATCCCGGAGCCGCGAAAAGGAGCCTCCGCAATTGATACATGTATGCCCGAGGGCAATGTAAGGTTCACGATCTGTTCTTTTGCGCCTCGCAGAGAAAGCGCCGTTAACACAAGTATTATGATTCGCACCAATCAAGCACCATTAATGGGTTGTCATTGCTGGTACCACTTGATTCCTAGGTTCGACAGCAAATGACCCATCCTTGCGACGCGCTGTTATCGTGCCGCGGGAGTTGTCGCAGTGAGCCGACAGTATTACCTGCTGCAATCAGCCGGTTCGCCCTTTCAGATCCATTCCACATTCGTACCTGTCAATGCGCCTCCGAGCAGGCTCGCGGCGTGGGCTTCAACGGCTTGGAGGACTTGCTCGGCGTGGATGCGGTCGTTCGAGACGATCACGGCGGCGATGACTGACGCTTGCCAGGAATCGAGATGATCGATCTCGGCAACCGATACGTTGAAGCGCTCGCGCAGACGATCCTTGAGACCTTTCACAACCTGCCTCTTTTCTTTCAAAGAGTGCGAATGTTCCACGCGAATATCGAGCGTCAGGACGCCGAGGACGGGCATAAAGCTGTCCAGTGCGGGAAGGCCCGCATGCTACATGGATTCTGTTCAGGCGTGCTGCGACGCGGGCACTTCGGGGGCGATGCGCTCCATCGTGAACGCTTCCAGCGTGTCGCCGATCTGGACGCTATTGAAATTCACAAGAGAGATACCGCATTCGAGACCGTTTTTCACTTCGCTCGCATCATTCTTGAAGCGCTTGAGCGAATCGATTCTCGCGGTATGGATGACCTCTCCGCCGCGTACCACGCGAATCTGACTGTCGCGCCGTATGACCCCATCCGCAACATAGCAGCCGGCGACGGTACCGACCTTGCTGATCTTGAATGTCTCACGCACCTCGGCATGCCCTTGCACGGTTTCCTTGTAGACAGGCTCAAGCAGGCCAGTCATGGCGCGCTGCACTTCATCGATCAGCTCATAGATGATGCTGTGCAGGCGGATATCGACTTTCTGCTGCTCGGCGGTTGATTGAGCGCTGCGCTCCGGACGCACGTTAAAGCCGACGATCACGGCATCGGAGGCGGAGGCAAGCAGCACATCGTCTTCCGTGATAGCGCCCACCCCGGCGCGAAGGACACGGACGCGCACTTTCTCGTTCGAGAGCTGCTGCAAGGTATCGGAAAGAACTTCCGCGGTGCCGCCGACGTCAGCCTTGATGATCAGGTTGAGATCTTTGAGCTCGCCTTCTTTGAACTGCTCGTTGAGAGAGGCAAGCGTTGCGACGCGAGCGCCTTTAGCCATTGCGGCTTCACGGGCTTTGGCTTCACGATAGATGACGATCTGTTTCGCTTTGGAAGTATCGGAAACCACTTGGAAGCTGTCGCCGACTTCGGGCAGACTTTCGAGGCCGATGACTTCGACCGGCATAGACGGCTCGGCTTCTTTGGCGGGATTACCGCGGTCGTCGAACATCGCGCGAACTTTGCTGAAGAGCGCGCCGCAGATGAAATGATCGCCTACGCGGAGAGTGCCATTGCGAACCAGCATGGTTGCGACGGGACCGCGCCCGCGATCGAGCTGCGCTTCGAGAACAGTGCCGAGAGCGGGACGGTTAGGGTTGGCTTTGAGATCGAGAAGATCGGAGACAAGCAGAATCATTTCGAGCAGTAGATCGAGATTCTGGCCGGTTTTTGCTGAGACCGGAACTGTGACGGTTTCGCCGCCCCAGTCTTCAGCCAAGAGGCCGCGATCGGCAAGCTGTTGTTTGACGCGCTCGGGCTGCGCGCTGGGCTTATCGATTTTATTGATGGCGACGACGATCGGCACGGCTGCTGCTTTCGCGTGATCGATTGCTTCCAGGGTTTGCGGCATGACGCCGTCGTCGGCAGATACGACCAAAACGACTACGTCGGTGACTTTTGCTCCGCGGGCGCGCATACGCGTGAACGCCTGGTGGCCGGGCGTATCGATGAAGACGATCTTGCGTCCATTTTTCTCGACGTGGTAGGCGCCGATATGCTGAGTGATACCACCGGCCTCGCGCCCGGCAACGTTGGTCTGGCGAATGGCATCTAGCAGAGACGTCTTGCCGTGATCGACGTGGCCCATCACGGTGACCACGGGAGCGCGCCGCACGAGATCTCTGGTTTCTTCGGCAAGCTCGATGTCTTGCGTGCTCTCCTGCTCGTAACTGACCTGGTTCGTGGATGCGCCAAATTCGCGGGCGAGCTCTTCGGCAAGCTTTACGTCGAGAGTCTGATTGATGGTGGCGAAAATTTTCTTTTCGACGAGCTTCTTGACGACGAGGTTTGCTTTGACGCCCAGCTTTTCAGAAAGCTCCTTTACGGTGACGCCCTCAGCAACGGTGATTTCGCGATCGATCGGAGGCGGAGCAAGAACCGCAGCAGGCTTCGAGACACGCTGGCGGAGATTTCCTTCTTCGAGATCTTCACGTTTGCGAATCGCTTGACGCAAGCCGGGCTTGGCCTGGTGACGCCGCTGCTCGGTCGGAAGAGGCGTTGAAGGTTCGGCTCGCAGCGGAGTGGTGGGGTGGGGAGGCCGCAAGCCGGGACGACGCTGCCCGGGCTGTATAGGGCCGGTTGGGATTCCAGGCCCGCGCATCACAGGCTGGCCGGGACGAACGGGTCCGCGATATATAGGTTGACCGGGAGCAGGGGCTGGGCGGCCCGGAGCAGAAGGGGCCGGGCGAGTCTGCTGGAGACGTTTTACAAGATCAGGACGCGGCGGAACAACGGGACGTACGGCGGGCTGGCCAGCCAAAGCGGGACGCGATCCTTGCGGGCGAGGAGCAATGGGAGCACCGGGAGTGAGTCCGGACGATGGACGCGATGGCGTTGGACGAGGCATCGGCGTGCCGGGGATGGCTGACGCGGAGGGGGCGGACGGCGCGGGACCGGGAGCGACTAGATGGGTCGGCACTGGCGGTGCTTTTGGCTGAGGCGGAGCGGGTGCTGCGGGAGGCGCGGCAGAAAGTTCGGGCGCGCCGGCCGGGCGAACCGGGACTTGCGGAGGGGCGGTTCGCGGACGAGTTTCTGGCGGGAGTGGAGCTCGCGGACCTGCGGGAACGGAGCCGCTCAGCGAAGTACCACCTGACGGCGCGGGGCGAGCAGGTATGGAAATGCTTCGGTTGACAGGACCGGATCCGGCACCATGAGTGGATGGCGGCGCAAGTGGCGGATGAACTGCACCGCGGGAGCCGCCCAGCGGAGGCCGGAGAGGATGAAAGGTTGGACGCTCCGGTTCGGCATGCGGGATTGATTCGATAGCGGGGGCGTTCGAGACCGCTCCAGGAGCGGGTGTGGTTTGTGGCGCGTCCGGTTCAATGGGTGCCGCGGCGGTTTCTCGGAGAGGCGGACGCAGCGGCGCTTGAAAAGGCCGAGCGGAAGGCGCGGCTGGGGTAATCGAAGGCGCAGGCGGCGGTAGATCCTCGGCCGGCGGCTCAGCCTCTGCTATCGCGGTTTGCGGGCCGGAGCTCTCCTGATGAGCACGAGAGCTTTCGCGTGTTTCCTCGCGGTCTTTTCTGTGGCCATTCGAGCTTTCAGGAGTTTGCGTTCGGCCGTCTTCAGAATCCGTCAGGCGAGCGCGCAATTGAATTGCGACTTCCTCGTCAATCGAGCTCGAATGGGTCTTTTTTTCCTGTACGCCGAATTCGGGTAGCAGATCGAGGATGACTCCGGGTTTCACCTCGAGCTCCCGCGCCAGCTCGTTAATTCGAACCTTCTTCATAGAAGAGCTAAGTAAGTAATTCCTTCAGACGCAACTGCAGTTTTGTAGCTGGCTAGCCGGATCTCCTCATCGTATCAGATTGATCTGCTTCTGATTGCTCTACTTCGAGCTGATGAGATTCGAAGACCTCTTCCGATTCCACCAGGTCGCGCAAAGTGGAAGGGGCTCCCGAGAGGCCCTCGACGTTTCCTAAATCCAGAACTTCACCTTCTTCACTCTCCTCGATGGGGGCCGCTTCATGCCTCGCGAGATCGTGCTCGAGCACTCCGGTTTCGATGGTTCCAAAATGCGCGGGCTCACGACCGGGCAACGGGAGATCGCCTTCCGCTTCGCCGGTTTGTGGCTCGGCAGTGGTGGCGTCGATAGCGGCCTCGATACTCTCAGCATCGGCGGGAGCGTGCTCGTCTTCGGCGGTGTCGTACTGACCGTAGAAGGACACGACTGCGGCCTGAATTTGGCTAACGATGTCTTCGTCGATATCCGGAATGGATTCGAGCTCCTCGGGCGTCATGGCACCCAGGCGCTCGACAGTTCCGATGTCAGCGGCGACCAGTTTTTCCACGATGCTTTCATCGAGGCCGTGATCAATCAAAACTGAGACGGGCGCGCCAGAGATGACCATATCTGCCATTCGCAAGTCCAATTCGCGCCGTTTTTCCTCTTCGCTCTTGATATCGATTTTCCAACCGATCAGCTTCGCGGCCAAGCGCACATTTTGCCCACGCTTGCCGATGGCAAGCGATAGCTGTAGATCGTCAACTACAACCTCCATATGCTTTTCCGCCGGATCGACGATGGTGACGCGCGAGATTTTGGCGGGACTGAGGGCCTTCGTTACGTACTGGACCGGGTCGTCTGAGTATTCGATGATGTCGATTTTTTCGCCGCGCAGCTCACGGATGATGGATTGCACGCGCATGCCTTTCATGCCGACGCAGGCGCCGACGCTATCAACATCGCGGTCGCGGCTGAAGACGGCAATCTTGGTCCGTTCGCCGGCTTCACGAGCGCAGGCCTTGATCGACACCGTGCCGTCGTAAATTTCGGGAACCTCCTGCTCGAAGAGGCGCATGACGAGCTCAGGCGCGGCACGAGAGACAACAACACCCGAATTTTTTCCTCCGCGCTCGACGCCTTTGATTACGCAGCGCACACGGTCTCCGACGCTGAAAGCCTCGACACGCGACTGCTCTTTTTTCGGAAGGCGCGCCTCCGTCTTGCCCATATCGACGATGTAATCCTGAAGCTCAAGCCGCTTAATAGTACAGTTGACGAGCTCGCCTTGACGACCTTGATATTCCGAGAAGACGCTGTCGCGCTCGGCTTCGCGCACCTTTTGCAGGATGACTTGCTTGGCCGTTTGGGCGGAAATGCGTCCCAGAGTGTCGGTGGGCTTTGGGAAACGGATTTCGGACCCGATTTCCGCGTTTTCGTTGATGCCCTGCGCCGCGGGCAGAGCGATTTGGGTGATGGGATCTTCGACCGTGTCTACTACGTGCTTGACGGTATAGATCTGAATATTGCCGTTCTCGTCCAAATCGGCGACGAGTTCCTCCTGGGAGCGAAAATGCTTGCGAGCCGCGGCGAGCATGGCATCTTTCACCGCGTCGACGACGATTTGCGGATCGATACCCTTTTCTTTGCTCAACATCTCAATCGATTGATAGATCGAACCCACGTGAATACCTCTAAACTCAAATTCGTTGATGTTTGGCTAACGCTGCGTGACTACCACTCGAACTTCAGGCGCGCTTTTTGCACCTGCCCGAGCGGGATGCGCACGATGTGTTCCGGTCCAGTTTCTAACTCAAGGACGCCGCCGGCGAGCCTCGCCAGCTTACCTTCAAAGCGCGTTTGGCCGTCGATGGGCTCCTGCAGGGCGACCCGGATCTTCTGTCCAAGCACGCGCTCGAAATCGCGAGGCTTGGTCAAATTCCGCTCAACTCCGGGCGAGCTTACTTCGAGCGTATAGCTGTCACCGGGCACGGCGTCCTTTTCGTCCAACAATTTACCGAGCCGCCTGGAAATCAGCTCACAATCGGCGTGCGTGACACCGCCAGGTTTATCGATATACACCCGCAGCAGACGACTTTTCCCGGCCCCGCGCAACTGGATCTCAGCGATTTCGATACCGGTACCGGCCGCGGCGTGTTCGCCGAGCTCGGTGATGGTTTGCAACACTCCGGTTTCTTGTACGGCGGGCATTTTGCCTTTCAGCTACGAAATCCGAGCGTTTTTGCCCGGGCAATAAAAAAGTGGGCTCATCGCCCACTTTGTCGATCGGCCTTACACCTCTATTAAACCATTTTGGGAGCGGTTGCCGCAATGGGAGAACGGGTTCGGCCCCGGGCACGAGCCTTTTTTGCGAAACGAACCCAATTGTTAAGAGCTGAGGGGGCTTTTTGCGAAACGAACTGTCTGGCGTGAGCCGGGGAAGCCCGCAAAATTACGGAACGAAGCCAAAGGACACTCAGAACAGGCTGAGACCGGCTCTGGATCGATCCGTTGTTTTCGGTTTTCGGCTAACCGGTCGGGATAAACGCCCAGTCGGGCGGTTCGATGTCCTTCAGCCGGAGATAGACCACTGCTTGACCGCGATGATGTGCTGTGTGCATGTAAGCGCGTAGAAGTATATCGGTTCCGGTGTGAGGAGGCACATGCGGCACTCCCAGATCCTGGCGCAAAAGATCTCTTTCATCCAAACCTCCAACTACGTCTGTCACGTGCTGGAAGGAGTCGGATAGATATTCTTCCACTTCCGTCTTCTCTTGGATGTTTGGTCTGTCAGGGATTGGGGAAGCCGTCCACACGGTCATGTACAGGCGATTGCCCCAAGCTAAATGAACGAGCTGTTCGGCAAAACTGCACTCCTTTGGAGCAGGTTTGAAGCCGTAGTGCTCAGAGGGCATAGCGCCGGCAATCGCGATCGTGTAATCCTGCGTCACGCGCCAATGCTTCAAAAAGCTATTGCGCCAGCCCAGAATGAAATTTGTCGTTAGGTCTGCCATTTTGCCTCCTGACCAAATTGAGAATCAAAGTTTGCGCATGGAGTTCAGGTGAGTTTCAAAGCGAGGCGAGCCAGCGCCGGATGAGAGTCTTGCTGGCTTCGTCCAGCTCCTCATCGAACAGCCGCACTTGACGGCTATGCACTTCGAGAGATTTCTCCGGGACGGCTTCGGACTTGTCATCTCGCCAGGCGTGCAGGCGGATTACGGGATCGTGTTCTTCATCTACGACACGGATGATCCAGTTCTTCCTGGCTGCGCTTTCGTGTTGGACGAACCTCTCGATCGCTTCGCGCTTTGGAGTGTGGGCTGCCATGTGAACAATCGTATCCGCTGCGATTTTAAGCGGCGTAGCGATGTCAATTCGCGATTGCAAAACTCACGATTTCTCTTGTACAATTCTCGACTACCGTGCAGCTTTGGTTTGCTCGTGACGGACGGGTTCCGATTCGGGAGCAACTCGCTACTCAGTTGATGCTGGCAATCGCAAGCGGCGAGTTGGCGCCTGGCAAGCGGTTGCCCAGCACCCGCGCGCTTGCCAAGCGTTACCGGCTCAACGCGAATACGGTTAGCGCCGCATACCGGCAGCTTGAGCGTCTGGGCTGGGTGCAATCGGTTCGCGGGAGCGGGGTTTATGTCCGGCGGGAACAAACCCACTCCGATGAGGCTCAGCTCGAATTGATGGACCGGCTGGTATTACCGTTTCTTCGGATGGCGCGATCTGCCGGGCTTTCGGCGAGCGCGGTGCGCCAGCGGATCGATCACTGGCTGGGTATGCCGTCCAAGCGTTTTGTAGTTGTTCATCCGGATGAGGCTTTGCGGAAGATACTCTGCGAAGAGTTGCGGCACGCGTTGACTTGGACAGTTGAAGATTGCGAGCCTGATGCGGCAGCGGTTGCGCAGTACAGGGGCGACTCGGTCTTCTTAACTCTGCCGAGTAAATATTCTGAGGTGAGATTGTTGGCGCCGGACACGTCGGAGGTGGTCGCGTTACAAGTGCGGCAGGTTGATCGGGAGCTGAGCCAGTATCTGCCGGTCCGGCCAGAGGTGCTGACGGTGGTAGCGTCGAGTTGGCCGGAGTTTATCGAGATTGCTCGCACGATGTTGACGGCAGCGGGATGGGATCCGGAGGCTATAGTGTTTCGCGACGCGAAGGCGAAAGCTTGGAGACGTGGCTTGGGAACGAAATCGGCGGTAGTGTGCGACGTGCTCACGTCGGCAGACGTTCCAGAGGGTGTGCACAAGATCGTTTTCCCGCTGATTTCGGATGAGTCCATAGCGGCATTGAAGACGTACGAGCGGTTTTTCCGCGAGTAGGACACTTTCGAAAGTGTCATTCGGACGGCGACGCGATGGCGAATCCCGCCTTACGATTCCTGCATGGGTTATTCAAAGTGGGCTGGTTCGTTGTCGTCACGGGCCGGACATGTCCGGCCCCTACGTCATTTGGTGGTGATGGTGGGCTTGTGCTGCGTGACCATTGCCTTGCAGGGGCAGACAGATGATTGGCAGGCTGTTGAGAAGCTTGCTCCCGGAACCTCGATCAGCATTGTGAAGCGGGTCAGGCAGGGCTGTGAGCTAGTGAAAGTCACGGACGCGCAGCTTGCTTGCGATCGTCACATCGGGCAAGATGAGCGTGCGCTCGTTTTCGCCCGCGATGAGGTGCGTGAAGTTCGATTGGAAGAACCCGAGGACAACCGGGTGATCGCGGGCGCCATTATTGGGGCTGCCGCCGGTGGGTTGATTGGCTTCGCGGGCGGAAGTCAAGCTCGTGATCCGGAAGCACGCGGTTACGCGCGTGTCTATGGAATCCCTTTGGGAGCGGTAATTGGCGGGCTGATCGGCCACAGCATTCACCGGCACGGGGCAGTTGTGTACCGGCGGAGGTGAGGCTGAGTTTCGCTCTTGGGTTTACGTTTATCAACAGTGCCGGTTGACTCTCAGTTCAGTCGGTAAAAGTAAAAAGCCCGCTAAGCGGATGCCTAGCGGGCTGGTTAGAGCCGGACATGTCCGGCCCCTACGGTAAGGCTATGGATTAGTAATCCATGTCAGGGCCGTGGCCGCCGGGGCCGCCGGGCATGGGGGTCGACTTCTTTTCAGGGATCTCGCAAACCATTGCTTCGGTCGTCAGCATGAGAGCGCTGATGGAAGAGGCGTGCTGCAGGGCCGAGCGGGTGACCTTGGTCGGATCGATGACGCCTGACTTGACCAGGTCTTCGAACTGACCGGTCTGGGCGTTGAAGCCGAAGTTCGAATCGTTGTTGCCGCGAACTTTCTCGAGCACGATTGCGCCTTCGTAACCGGAGTTATTCGCGATCTGGCGGAGAGGCTCTTCGGTCGCGCGACGGACGATATCGACACCGATCTGCTCGTCGCCCTCGGCTTTGAAATTCTGAAGAGTCTGGCCAGCACGCAGCAGCGCAACCCCACCGCCGGGGACGATACCCTCTTCAACGGCCGCACGAGTTGCATGCAACGCGTCTTCGACACGGGCCTTCTTCTCTTTCATTTCGGTCTCGGTCGCAGCGCCGACTTTGATTACGGCTACGCCGCCAGCGAGCTTGGCCAAGCGCTCTTGGAGCTTCTCGCGATCATAGTCAGAGGTGGTCTCATCGATTTGAGCTCGGAGCTGCTTAATACGGCCTTCGATGTTCTTTTGAGTACCGGCGCCATCAATGATGGTCGTGTTGTCCTTGTCGACGGTGATGCGCTTTGCGCGGCCGAGATCTTCGAGGCGCACACCTTCCAACTTGATACCGGTCTCTTCCATAAGAGCCTTACCGCCGGCGAGGATGGCGATGTCTTCGAGCATTGCCTTGCGGCGATCGCCGAAACCGGGAGCCTTGACGGCGCAGGCGTTGAGCGTGCCGCGGAGCTTGTTGACGACGAGGGTGGCGAGAGCTTCGCCTTCCACCTCTTCAGCAATCACGAGGAGCGGCTTGCCGGAACGAGCAATCTGCTCGAGCAGGGGAAGGAGATCCTTCATGTTGCTGATCTTCTTCTCATGGATCAGGATGTAGGGATCTTCGAGGACGCACTCCATGCGATCGGGGTCGCTGATGAAGTACGGCGAGAGATAACCGCGATCGAACTGCATTCCGTCGACGGTTTGCAGCTCGGTCACCATGGTCTTCGACTCTTCGACAGTGATGACACCGTCCTTGCCGACCTTCTGCATTGCTTCGGCGATGATGTTGCCGATGGTGGAATCGCCGTTAGCAGAGATGGTGCCAACCTGGGCGATTGCATCACCCTGGGCAGGAACGCTCTTTGAAAACTTCTTGACTTCTTCGACGACACGATCGACGGCCTTTTCGATGCCGCGCTTGAGGGCCATCGGGTTCGCACCCGCGGCGACGCTCTTCACGCCTTCACGGAAAATTGCCTGAGCGAGAATCGTCGCAGTCGTGGTGCCGTCACCAGCGATGTCGGAGGTCTTCGAAGCAACCTCGCGCACCATCTGGGCGCCCATGTTTTCGAGCGGATCTTTCAGCTCGATTTCCTTTGCGACGGTTACACCGTCCTTCGTGATGGTGGGACCGCCGAACTTCTTTTCGAGGACCACATTGCGGCC
The DNA here is from genome assembly GCA_019240405.1 of Acidobacteriaceae bacterium. Lineage (GTDB taxonomy): Bacteria > Acidobacteriota > Terriglobia > Bryobacterales > Bryobacteraceae > Bog-105. The sequence goes on along the minus strand of JAFAYL010000025.1, from coordinate 25,850 downwards.
TTTGGGGCCGAGCGTGACTTTCACGGCATCGGCCAATTGATTCACGCCGCGCAGAATTGCCTGGCGGGAATTTTCACCGTACAGAACTTGTTTTGCTGCCATTTTTTCCTTCTAAGCCTCCTTATGCCATTGCGGGAACAGCAACGTTCTCGAACACGCCGAGGACTTCGTCTTCGCGCATGATCAAGTACTCATTGCCGTCGATTTTGATTTCGTTGCCGGAATATTTTCCGAACAGAATCTGGTCGCCCACCTTCACGTCCAGCGCTTGCACGTTACCTTTCTCGTCGCGCTTGCCCTTGCCGACGGCGACTACTTCGCCCCGCTGCGGTTTTTCCTTCGCCGAATCGGGGATGTAGAGACCACCTTGCATGCTCTCGCCTTCTTCGATCCGTTTGACCACAATCCGATCATGGAGCGGTCGAATGTCCATACTTATAACCTCCAGAGTTAAACGAACGTCTGTAAATTGATTGATTTGGGCTGGTCTTTTTCATATCCAGACTGCCCATCAGTAGTTTTAGCACACTCCGACCACGAGTGACAACTACTTATTAAAAGTTATTTGTTTTCAATGGTTTGCTCGGATGGCGATTCTATATATACAATGACCGACTCAGATTTTCTTCGTATCTGGATACGAAAGGTACAGATGGCGGGTGCTGTTATTCTGAAAACTGGATTGACCCTCTAAATAATGCGGCGAATTTCTGTTTTGCTTGCTTTTGCCGCGATTCTCCTTTCGGCGCTGGTGGCTTACACGTATCGGCTGCGTGTCGAGAAAGAAAAGAAGCGGCCACCCATACCCGCGCCGGCGATTGATACGAAGCTGGAGGCGCTGGCGAAATCCGGATGGCACTGGCAGAAGGACGATCCGCAAACCAATAAGCCGATTGTCAGGGCAGAAGCCAGGTCTTTTGAGGCAGCGCATCAGCCATCGAGCTTTGAATTGAAGGACGTAGGCCTGCGGCTCTACGCGAAAGACGCGTCCTCGTATACGTACGTTCGGAGCCGGGAGGCTTTGTTCGATGAAGGCTCGGGGGTCTTGAAATCGGACGGACCGGTTTCGATCATCATGAATGTTCCCGCAGATAAAAACGCGGAAAAGAAGAGCGATGTGGAGAATCTGGTTCAGATTGACACCTCTGGCATAACGTATGAGACCAAGACGGGACGGGCGCGAACAGACCGCCCGGCTTCATTTCACTTTGCTGAAGGCGACGGGCAGGCAGTGGGCGCGGATTACGACCCGAACACGCGCGAGCTGCACCTGAAAGCGCAAATAGCGCTGGACTGGATCGGCAAGGGGCCGCTCGAGAACAAGATGCACATCGAAACCGGCGACCTTATATATAAAGAACGGGAACAGAAGATTTATCTGTCGCCTTGGGCGAAGCTGGTCCGGCAGAACACGACGATTCAGGGCGGGAACTCGGTCGTGACATTGGTCGACGGCGTGCTGCACCAGATCGACTCCGATCATCCGTTCGGGACCGATGTACGGGATGACCGGCAGACGAGCTACTCCGCCGAAACGATGACGGCGTTATTCGATGACAACGGCGTGATGGTGAACATTCTGGCGCAAAGACATGCGCAAATCGTTTCCAAAGAGCTGAGCTCGCGGACAACTATCACGAGCGATCGCGCCGATCTGCGGTTCACGGTTGATTCGAAAAAGCAGCCAAACGGACAAGTGCAGAACGACAGCGATCTTCATCTCGTGCTTGCCGATGGGCACGCGAATGCGGAGTCAGTTCCGCTGCCGCAGCCTGGAGTGCAGCTTCCCGAGACGCGAATTTTGCGCAGCGAGCACATTGAATTGGAGATGAAGCCGGGCGGGAAAGAAGTTCAGGAGATTCGCGCGCCCTCGCAGGCGCAATTGGAGTTCAAGCCGAATCGCGCGGAGCAATCGCATCGGACGCTCGATGCTTCGCGGCTGCGGATTGTTTACGGCGCGAGCAGTTATGTGGACAGCTTTCTGGCGTGGAATGTCGCAACGCATACGGATAAGCCAGCGACGGCGGCTCCGGTGAAGGCGGCCCCTGTGAAGGATACTCCGGGGGCGGATGATAGGCGCGAACCAGAGCACCCGCCTGCGCTGACGTGGAGCGATCAGATGATTGCGAAGTTCACGCCGAATAGCAATCAGATTGCGACCATTGAGCAGACGGGCAATTTCCGGTATGAGGAGGGTGTTCGCCGGGCGCAGGCGAAGAAGGCGTTCCTGGAACAGACGATCAACCGGATCACGCTTTCCGATGCTGCGCGTGTCTCGGACGATACAGGAGCGACGCTTGCAGACAACATCGTCATGAATCAGGTAAACGGCGATATGGACGCGAGCGGGCACGTGGTTTCTTCGCATGAGCCGGATAAGAACGCGAAACAGGGCACGTCGATGCTGGACGACACACAGGCGATGCAAGCCACAGCGGATAAGATGATCACGCGCGAGAACAACACGAAAGTGCATTATGAGGGTCACGCGGTGATGTGGCAGGGGGCGAATCGCGTTTCGGCGAACGTGATTGATGTCGATCGCGACGAACAGACGCTGCACGCGGTAGGGAGCGTGGTGAGCGAACTCGTGGATAACCGGTCGGACGATAAAGGGCAGGATCCGAGCGCTCAGGCCGATCCAGCGCAAACACCGAAGAAGGCTGATACGTCGCCTGTGTTTACGATCGTGCGGGCGCCGGAAATGTTTTATCGGGACGATCAGAAGATTGCTGTTTACACAGGCGGCGTTCAATTGCAGCGAGAGAAGATGACGGTTAAGGCGAAGGAGCTTCGCGCATTTCTGACGCCGAAGAGCGAAAAGAAGAGCAACGAATCTTCGCTCAACCACGCATTTGCGGAGGGCGGTGTAGTGATTGTAGAGGTGAGACCCGATCGGACGCGCACGGGGACGTCTCAGCATTGCGAGTACTACACCAGGGAAAATAAAGTCGTTTTGAATGGCGGGCTCGTGCAGATGGTGGACAGCTACAAGGGCGTTACGAAAGGTCGCCAACTTACCTATTACGACGACGATGACCGGCTAGTTGTGGAAGGCGAGAAGAAGCAGCTCGCCTACACGCAGATGAAGAAAAAGTAGCGGTCGAGAGATGCCGCGTGACAGCGGGCGAGGCGTGGTTCGCCCCTACATGTATGCATTGGGAGCAGCCGCGGTTCTTTCGGCGCTGTTTCTAGTCAAGAACGTCGACTTGCGGGTTTACTGGTACGGGGTGAATGGGTTCTTTTCGGGAACCCGGCCGGCTTATGGACCAAACAGCGGCCTCGGCTTTCCGATGGAGTATCGCTACCCGCCCGTAACGTACCTGATTCTGTTTCCTCTCAGCAAAATGTCGTTGCGCGTGGCTGGGATTTTGTGGACGCTCGGGGCGTGGGCGGCGAGCGCGGGCGCCGTGTGGCTTGGACTTCGCGTTCGGGGGCTGCGATTTGATGGAGCGTCGATAGTTGCCTGCTCGGCATTTATGGCTGCGTACGTAGTGCTCGCGATTCGATATGCGAATGTGCAGCCATTCGTGATCGCGGCGATCTTTGCAGCGCTGATTTTGTCAGAAACGCAACCGATTGCGGCGGGGATACTGCTGGCGCTTGGAATCACGTTTAAGATCTGGCCGATTTTGTTTCTGCCGTTGTTATTTTGGCGAGCAAGAAGGCGAGCGGCGATTTTCACGGTGATCTCGCTCGTGGTGTTGTGGATGTTTCCCCTCGCGATTTTTGGCGCGGCGCGTTACGGATGGCTTCTTAAGGAGTGGTACGCAGCGGTCGGGCGGGTGGGCGCGACGTATTCGGAGTTTTATTACTTCCCGGGACAATCGTTGCGGGGAGTTTTGCTGCGTTATTTGACGCCGGTTGTGCCGCCGCTGAACAGTTTTCCGGCGATTCATGTCTTTTCGTTTTCGCCAGAGAGCGCGGTGGTGACTTGGGGAATCGTTAGTCTGGTTGTTTATTGCTTTTTTGTCGTACTGATGCTGCGATCGGACGCGCGGAGATTATGGGCGTGGGACGGGATGGCGTTTGTTCTCTATTCGCTGCTAGAGCCGTACGGGGTGAAGAGCGGCCTGATTTCGCTCGGGCCCGCGGCTCTGACGGCCGGTTGTCTTTTCACGATCGGGCGAAGAAAGGACAGGCGCGCGAACGGGCTGTTTCTTGGCGCTTGTATGCTTTCGGTTTTAGGAGCAATCATTCAATACAAGCCGTGGCAGCGATTTCTGTTAGCGGCCGGATTAGATTTTTGGACGGAAATTCTGCTTTTGAGCGCGTTTGTTGTATGGATTCTTTACACGCGCGTGCCGGAGAGTTTGACGAGCTCGCGTTTGGGAGCTGATGGCGCGGATGCGACGAGCTCGGGGGGCTCAAGTACCTCTTCGGCGACAGGAGTTAGCGCTTCATCCATGTAGTAGCGCGCGTTAGAATCGCGTTTCAGGCGCATGCGCAGCCAGCCATAGCGCAGAATCAGCGCGCCTAACTTGACGTGCTTCGAAATCAGATTCGCGAGATAACGCGGATAAAAAACAAATGGGCTTTCGATGGGCATCGCCGGACGTCGATCCTTACGATATTTGCGGCGCAGATAGCCGCCCTGCAGCGGATCGATATTTTCGAGCCGGATGCACGTGTAGAACCAGAGCAAAAGCAACAACATATTGGCGGGATTGCTGCCGGTTGCGGTGGCGCGGCGCATCACGGTTTCCATGTGCGCGAGCGAATAATAGTCCTTCCAAGCATCCTTATATAGCTGCTCCCAATCAGCAGTGGACATGGCCTGGTGCGTCGTAGTTACGTGCTCGAGATCGTACTTATTCAGATCCGGATCGAGATAGGCGCCTGAGTTATAAAGCCGCTGATGATCTTCGGAGCCGGGCAGCGGGGTGAGGCAGTGCGGCTCTAATAGATCGATTGGCAATTCGCGCTGAATGGTTTTGATGTCGCGACGCACGGATTGGGGTGTGTCGGCGGGGAAGCCAACGATGTAGCCCGCGAACACGGTGGCGCCGGCGTGCTTCCATTCGAGAAGCATCTTGCGGTATTCGGTGACTTTGTTCTGCTTTTTTCGCGCGCCGAGAAGGCTATCGGGATTGATGCTTTCAAGGCCGATGAACACGCGAGCAACACCGGCGCGTCCCGCTTTCGAAATAAAATTCGGGAGGCGATGGCACATCGTGTCGACCTGAATGATGAACTTGATGTTCAGCTTTTCCTTTTCGCGCATTTCGATCAGGCGGTCGAAGATGGCATCCCAATCGCGATTGCGCGCGAAATTGTCGTCGGTGATAAAAAATCGATTGATGCCGTGCGCGAGATTGCGGCGGATGATTTGTTCGATATCATCGACCGGGCGGCGGCGCGATTTGCGTCCCTGAACGTTGATGATGGTGCAAAAGGAACAGAGAAAAGGACAGCCGCGGCCGGCATCGAAGCTGGTGAGTTTGCCTGCCGTGCGTTTAACGCGCGTGGGCGGAAGAATCGGGATGGGCACGCCGTTGAGCGAAGGCAGATCCGGCATGTAGTTGTAGAGCGGCTTGAGCGCGCCGTTCCAGGCGTCGCGCAGCACTTCCTCGAAACGCCCTTCAGCTTCGCCCGCGAAGAGCGAAATGCCGAGATCGAGGGCTTCTTGGAGCTCAGGCTGGAGGCCGGGCAGCATGGCGAGGCAACCCGAGACATGAAATCCGCCGATGCAGACCTGAATGCCGGCGGCGCGCAAAGGACGAGCGATGTCCATTGCGCGTGGATATTGATTCGATTGCACCCCGACGAGCGCGACTAAAGCGGGACGATCGCGGAGCCGACGCGCGATGCGGTGCGGGCGCACGCGCGTGTTGGTTTCGTCGAACGCGGAGATTTCGATCTCGACGTCATCGCCGAGAACGCGGCGCTCCCGGCAATCGAGCGCGAGACCATTTAGAACAGCAAGAGTATTAGAAGGAATGGCGGAGCGCAGCCATTGGATTACGTAGCCGTCGTCATCGTAGTGCGAGGGCTTGACGAGGACAAGAGAAAACCGCTGGACGGGTTTATGCGTAGCGGTGTTTGCACTTGGAGACTGGGGCAAGCTGCTCATTCAGATTAACATCGCCCGGCTAGTACTCTTGGCGTTGTTTCGGGCCATTGACAAGCCTAGATACTAGGGGGATAGACCTCGGCCAGCCACCAATGTCCCGCGGCGCCCGCGCCGAGTTCTCAGGCAGGAGTGATGTTATGACCGTTAGCAGATTTACTTCCTTTCTCATTTCTATCGCGACTATGTTCGCCGTAAATGGCGCGCTGGCCGCAAGTAACGTCAAGACTAATTACACGCATCCATTGAGCTTCGAGCCGAATCGGGGACAAGCAGACAAGCAAGTCGATTATTTGGCGCATGGTGCCGGATACAGCTTGTTTCTGTCGCGCGGCGAGGCGGTCATGGCGTTCAAGGATGCCGCACCGGTTCGGATGCGGGCGGTCGGGGCAAATGGATCTGCACCGGTTGAACCGCTCGGGGCGCAGGCGAGTAAAAGTAACTACTTCATCGGCAATCGGCCCGAGAAGTGGCATACGAACGTCGCGAATTATGCGAAGGTGCGATATCGGGATGTGTATCCCGGAGTGGATCTTATTTATTATGGGAATCAGCGGCAGGTCGAATACGACTTCGTTGTCCGGCCGGGCGCGGGTGCCGCGGACATTCTGCTCGATTTTGAGGGTGCGGCGAAGCCGACGCTAGAGCGCTCGGGCGATCTCGTGATGCAGACGGCTGGAGGCGAACTGCGGTGGCACAAGCCGGTCGCGTATCAAGAGGTGAGTGGTAAGCGGCAATTGGTCGCATGTGATTACACGCGCAAAGGGGAAAAGCTGGCGTTCAAGCTCGGCGCGTATGATCGCACGAAGCCGCTGGTCATTGATCCGGTGCTGGTGTATTCGACGTATTTTGGGGGAAGCGGCAACATCGCGTTAGGATACAGGGTCGGGGATGGCGCGAACGGTGTTGCAGTCGACCCCAGCGGCAATGCTTACGTCACCGGTTTCGCTGAATCTGCGGACTTTCCGACAAAAAACCCCTACCAGAAAGGAAACAACGGCTTTCTTATTAACTCAAACGCGTTTATCAGTAAATTCGATCCGAAGGGGAACTTGATCTATTCGACATATCTCGGCGGAAGTGGGTTTGCTGGCCCGGATCAAAGTTTCGTCCCCGACGTGGGGAATGCTATCGCAGTGGATGCTAAGGGCAATGCGTATGTAACGGGTTCAACGGGTTCGCAGGATTTTCCACTCCAGAATCCATTTCAAAATTCTAATAACGCCAGCAACGAAAATTGCATCCCGTGCTCCACTGCTTTCGTAACGAAGCTTGCCCCGGCCGGAAACGCGCTGGTCTTCTCAACGTATCTTGGCGGTTCAGGAGATGGAACCGGCGAGGGCGACGGCGGTCTCGCAATTTCGGTAGATCCCAGCGAGAAGGTTTACGTGACAGGCTTTACTGGTTCTCGCGACTTCCCTCTTCATAACCCATTCCAATCAACGTGGGGCAACATCTTCGTTACGAAATTTGAGTCGACTGGACAGGCGCTTGTGTACTCGACCTACCTCGGCGCGGCCTTTGAGATAGTTGACGGAATCGCTGCGGACAAGGATGGAAATGCATACGTCGCTCGTGGCATATTGGTTGAAAAATTCGACCCGGCAGGAACCGCGCTACTCTACTCAATATCCTATCCGGCGGCCATATCTGCTATCGCTGTCGACGTGCATGGAAGCGTCTATATAACTGGCACCACAACTGGCGGTATACCGATCAAGAATGCTTTTCAAAAGGAGCTAAAGAACAAGAAGGGAAATGCTTTTGTCGCGAAATTCGATCCGGCTGGAACGACGCTTGTCTATTCTACTTACCTCGGGGGCAGCGGGAATCCGAACTTTGGTATCGGCGATGGAGGAACCAGCATCGCTGTGGATAGTGACGGCAATGCTTACGTGACGGGTGGAACCGTCTCGACCGATTTCCCAACCAAGAATGCTTTTCAAAATACCCTCAAGGGATCTCAGAACGCCTTTGTCACGAAAATCGACTCCACGGATTGCGCTCTGGTCTATTCCAGTTATTTGGGCGGGAGCACGGCGGCTTACAGCAGTAGCGTTGCTGTGGACAGTCACGGCAATGCCTACGTGACCGGCACCACGGGCGCGACCGATTTTCCGATCAAGAACGCGTTTCAGCACGAAAACCGCTGTAAGGGCTGCACGAACGCGTTCGTGACGAAGGTCAGCGCGAAGTAGAGCGGACAACATTTGTTTGGGCGGGGCCGGTATGTGGGGGCGCCATGCGTCGTCCCTACATTCGGCGATAGATCAAACAGAGCTTGGTTCGCCCGATGAGCTTGTATTGGGCGAGCCAGGGGCGGAGCTCGGGATAGCCGCCGGGCGCGAGTTTTGGATTTAAGAGGCTCAGCCCATCGATGATCCAGGTGGGATGAGAGCGAATTAGTTCGGATCGATTCGCGGCCGCGGGGCCACCGTAAATCGGTGCTGTTGTGCGCAGATGCCGGTCGGCGGGAACGCCGGTAAGCGGCTGCGAATCCCAAAAGAGGCTGTCGGAGCTCATTCGGGTGTAGACGTAGAGATCGGGACGATAGCCCCACACGAAGAGCGAGTCGCCTGGCGCGGCAAGTGAGCGAAGCTGAGCGGCAGCGCGTTGACTATCGAGATCCATGACAACGTCGGACCAATCGGGATCGCGGTGAGCGAAGTTATCAAAAGCAAGCCTGACATAGCGAGGACCGAAGCGAATGAACGGCACAAGCAGCAAGGCTGCGAGCACGGCGGCTGCGCGGGTGTGATAGCGTTCCAGAGCCAGTACGATTCCGCGCGAAGCGGCGATGACTAGTGGCGGGAGAAGCTGCAGAAAATAGTGAGGCGCGAAGCGGGTGCCGAGGCAGACGGCGATAAACGACAGAACGATCCATGCGAGCAGCTTGTGGCGTTGATTGCGGCTGATATGAGCCAGTCCGTAAATAGCTCCAAGAGCCAAGGCGCCGTGAAAACCGATCCAATGGAGGATTCTAGTGACTCCAGTTGCGATCGGATCGAGGACAGGAGATCCCTCTGCGTAAATAAAACCCCAACGCCAGACCTGTTCCCAATAGCCGGCCCACGCGCCTGAGAGCAGCGCGGCAACAACGCCGGCCGAAAGCGGCAAAGCGAACCCGAGAGCAAGCAATGGCAATTGCCCAATCAGCAGAATCGCGCAGATCGCCAGCACGAAAATGGCTTTCGTATTTATGAGCAGTGCTATCGCGGACCAGAATCCCGCCCAGAAAGGCCGCTGGCGAACCGCGAAGTACACAGCAGCAAAATGCGGAACGAGCATAAGCGCATCGGCTGCGAATGGAATAACCGCTGATGGCAAATAGAAGGTTGTGAAGAACGCAACCAGCAGTGCGGCAATGGATCCTTCGAACTTGCCGTCCCACCACTTACGCGCTAGCGCGTACGCCAAATAGCACGCAATGATTACATATCCGGCGTCGAGAATTCGCAGAGGCCATCCTGAGTAGCCATCGATCAAAAGATAAAGAGCGGCACAGAGAGGAGGCTTATCGTACCAGAAATCGCGATAGGGAATTTTGCCGTTCAGGATGTGAACAGCAGCGGCGAGGTGGTAGTCTTCATCGGCCCAAAGAAGACGAACGTGGCAAAAGCGGAAGCAAGCGAACGCCACGACAATGAACCAGACGGCTTTTCCCGTCGAAGCGGATGCCTCCATTCACCGCGTATGATAGGACATTAGGTGTGGCGGCAAGTTCGAGCGTAGCTCCGGTCGAAGAGTTAGTTAAAGTCCCAACGCGTGTCAGAACTCTGCAGACTTCCGAGATCTCGAAGTCTTATAGCGGGCGCAGAGTTGTCGATAACGTGTCGGTTAGGGTCGAACAGGGCGAAGTGGTTGGACTGTTGGGGCCGAACGGGGCGGGCAAAACGACATCGTTTTATATCATCGTCGGCCTGATCAGTCCGGAGGCAGGGGACGTTTTACTAGACGGGCAGCCCATCACGCAATTGCCGATGTATCTGCGGGCGCGACGTGGAATCAGCTATTTGCCGCAAGAGCCTTCGGTATTTCGCAAGCTTAGCGTGGAAGACAACTTGATGGCGATCTTGCAGACATTGCCGTTGAATGGGCGCGAGCGACGCGAGCGGATGAACAACCTGATCAGCGACATGGGGCTTGAAACGGTGCGGCACAGCAAGGCCTACATGCTGTCGGGCGGTGAACGCCGGCGCGTGGAGATTGCGCGCTCGCTGGTTCTGCAACCGGATTTCATTCTGCTGGATGAGCCGTTCTCTGGGATTGACCCTATTCAGGTGCTCGAATTGCAGCGCATCATCGGAGACTTGAAACGGCAGGGGATCGGGGTGCTAATCACAGACCACAACGTTCGCGAGACACTGGCGGTGACCGATCGCGCCTACATTATTAATAGTGGGCGTATCTTCCGCGCGGGATCGCCGGATTCGCTGGGCAGTGATCCTGAGGTCCGGCGTATCTATCTCGGAGATAATTTCTACTTTCCTACAGGCCTGCCGAATCCGGTCTAAACAAGCAGGCTAAAGGCGCAAATCGGGGCGAAAAGGCCGGAATTCAAGCGGTTTTTCCTAATCGGGCGGCTCAATTTCCGGTGCTACACTGGAGCAAAATGAGTTCGCTTTCGCAACGGCTGCATTTAGGAGTTCAGCAAAAGCAGATACTCACGCCTGGGCTGGTCCAGATGGTCACGGTCCTGCAGCTCAACCGGATGGAGCTGAAGGACATGATTTTGAACGAGATCGCAGAGAATCCGGTACTGGAAGAGGCGGCGGAAGCCGGCGAGGAGTTGACGCCGGCAGAAGTGCAGGCGCTGCTCGAGCGAGAGCGGCAGGCCGACCCGGCGGATCAGGCGATTCTCGCGAACGTAGACTCGCAGGAATCTTCGCTTCAGGCGCTTGATTCCTTTCCGGAAGGCGATGCGAGCGCTCCTGCGACTCAGCCGGATGGCGCTGCAGACATCGCAGTCGCGACTGCAACAACAGAAGAAGCGGCGAAATCTGAAACGGATCCATTCGATGAGATCGATTTCGGAAGCTTCTTTGATGATTATTTAGACCCAGGGTTCAAGAGTCCGGCGGCGGAGCCGGTCGACAAGCCTTCTTTTGAGACGTTCCTTTCTTCGCCAGTTACGCTAAGCGATCATCTGCAGGGCCAGTTGAGCGTGCTTGTGTTGCCGGAAGGCGAACGGCAGGCGGCGAACAGCATAATCGGCAATCTTGAAGAGAGTGGATATCTGACGACTCCGCTCGAGGAGATTGCGGTGGCGGAAGGTCTTCCACTCGAGGATGTGCAAGCCGCTTTGAAAGCAGTTCAATCGCTCGATCCGACCGGGGTTGGGGCGACTACTCTGCGCGAGTGCATGCTGCTTCAGCTCGACGCGCGGGGATCGCGTGATAGCGTGGCCTGGAAGATTGTTCAGGATCATCTAAAGCTGCTCGAGACGCACCAGACATCGCAACTGGCGAAAGCCTTGGGACGTCCCCCTGAGCACATACAAATCGCGGTGAATGTTATAAGGCATTTGGATCCAGCGCCGGGACTGCGTTATTCGAGTGCAGGAGCACGGCAGGTCGAGCCTGACGTTCATATCTCGAAGGACGGCGATGATTACGTCATCACGTTGAATGAGGACGAAATTCCGCTGCTTCGTCTAAATGGCGAATACAAACGGATGATCGATCGTGAGCAGGAACCTAATAAGGACGTTCGTAATTACGTGAAAGAGCGATATGCTTCGGCTCTTCAATTGATAAAGAACATCGAGCAGCGCAAGCAAACCATTTTGCGAGTATGCCAGAGCATCGTTCATCGTCAGGTGGAGTTTTTAGAATTTGGGATCGACCATTTGAAGCCTATGATGATCAAAGAAGTAGCCGAGGAGATTGGAGTTCACCCGTCGACTGTGAGCCGGGCAGTTGCAGCCAAGTACGCACACACGCCGCAAGGCGTATTCGAACTGCGATATTTCTTCTCCGAAGCTGTGCAGGGGCCTTCGGGAAGCGCTACGCCGCTACTAATTGTAAAGCGCCGCGTGAAGAAGATGATAGAAGAAGAAAACACGTCGCATCCTTTGACGGACGAGCAGATTACGGCGCGCTTACAAGCAGAAGGAATTCAAGTCACGCGGCGCACGGTCGCAAAGTATCGTGAGGACATGAAGATTCCATCGACACACCAGCGCCGGGTTCGCGCTTAAGTAAGTAGTCAAACCATATCCGGCGAGGGTGTTCGAGAAACGGAGCGCCAGGGCAGAGGAACCGATGAAGCTCATCTATTCCGGTAAGACAAAGGAATTTACTCCAGAGGTCGAGCGAAAGATCACGGCGAAGCTCGCGAAATTAAGCAAGATGATTGAGCAACGAGGCGAACGCGAGGCTCACGTCACGCACCGCGTTGAAAGGCATCTTCATCGAGTGGAGATCGTAATGCAGGTATACGATCACGCATTGATCGGCGAGGCGGCAGATGCGGATCTTGCGACCGCGTTCCAACAGGCCGCAGATAGCTTAGGAAAGCAGATCGTCAAGATGCGGAACCGGTGGCGCGATATGCATCGCGATCCGAAAAGTATTCGGGCGAACAAGGAAAGTTGGGGAAGCGAGCTTGCTCCTGAAGAGGAGACGGCGCCAGAAAACCCCAACCCAGTCGTCAATGCCCGGGCAGGAGTGCCCAGGATATTCCGCGTGAATTATAACGGGCGCAAGCCGATGACGCTTGACGAAGCAGTAATCGAGATGGAGAACGAGGCGGACTATGTTGTATATCGCGATTCCGATCGTGACTGCCTTTCGGTGCTGATCCGGCGGCGTGACGGAAATTTCGATCTGATTGAGTCGTAACTTACTCCCGCTACACTAGTAGCGATAACCGCAAAGCAAAGCACTTAGCTCGCGAGCGGCGTGTATCAAGTTATGCCAAAGCCTCAGTTAGTCTCTTCTGCGCCGGATTCGGGGGAGATCCTGAAACCTGATCTCGTTGTTATTACCGGAATGAGCGGATCAGGCAAACTAACCGCGCTTAAGGCATTTGAAGATTTGGGTTTCTATTGTGTCGATAATTTACCCATTTCTCTGGTACCGAAATTCGCCGACCTCACGCACGATTCGAAAAGCAGAAGACGGGCAGCGCTTACGGTTGACATTCGCGAAGGCGAAGAGGCGCTCAAGCAGTTCCCGAAGATGTATCTGGACTTAAAGAGGCGGCATAGCGCGACGCTCATATTTCTAGATGCTGAGGACGAGGTTTTGCAGAGACGCTTTAGCGAGACCAGGCGTCCCCACCCGCTCGGGCCGGAAGCGACTGTACTTACTAGTCTGCGAGATGAGCGCGACCAACTTGCGCCAATCCGCGATCTTGCGGATTTGTATTTCGACACATCGAAGTTAAATGTTCATGAGCTACGGCGGCTGATAGTTGGGAAGTTTCAAGGCAGTCAAGACGAGAAGAAGATTGTAGTGTATGTGAACAGCTTCGGTTTCCGGCAGGGCGTGCCCCCTGATAGCGATCTTGTTTTCGATGTCCGATTTCTTCCCAATCCCAACTACATTCCCGAGTTCAAGAAACTGACCGGGCGTCATCCGAGCGTGGCCCGTTATATCTTGTCGTTTCCACAAACGGTGGAATTTATTAATCGGATTTCTGAACTGCTGATTTATCTATTGCCGCACTACATCCGCGAGGGGAAAACGTATTTGACGATCTCGTTCGGATGCACGGGAGGGCAGCACCGTTCGGTGCTGATCGCGCGAGAAATTCAAAAGCGCTTAAGCAAAGCTGGATTTTCGGTAAAAACGACTCATCGCGATGTGAATAGCGCGTGAAAACGATTCTGTGGCTCAGGCAGCCTCGGCGATTGGCACCGGCGCGAGCGATTCGTCGCGGATTCTGACTTCGTGAACGCGCCGCATGAGTAGCGCCGCGATAATGAAGCAGACACCACCAACAATAATCGCCTTCATGCGATCATTTCCGAGCAGGCGCGCCATTACCCAACCAAATACGAGCGAGGAAAGAATTTCGGGAATAACGATGAAGAAGTTGAAAATGCCCATGTAGATTCCCATCTTGTTCGAAGGAATCGCAGCGGAAAGGATGGAATACGGCATCGAGAGAATGCTGGCCCACGCAATACCGACGCCCACCATGGGAAGGAATAGCAGCCACTTATTATGGATGAGCGCAATCGAGAGCAGGCCGAGAGCGCCAGTGATAAGGCAAAACGAGTGAGTGCCTCGTCGCCCGATGCGGGCGGCAACCGCCGGGAGCAACGGCGAGACAAGAAAGCAAATGGCGTTGTAGATGCCGGAGCAATAGCCGGCCCAGATGACTCCGTCAGTGAACGCTGGTTCCTGTGTGGATTTTGCGCCGAAGACGTTGTGAGCCACGGCAACCGCGAAGTACAGAAACATGCAGAACAGCCCGAGCCATGTGAGAAGCTGGACGACCGCAAGCTGGCGCATGGTCTCCGGCATATGGCGCAAGGCATGGAAAATTTCGGCTGCATCAAATCTCTTCGCACGTTTCAGGCGCGCGAGTTCTTGTGGAGAAGGCGGGTACTCTTTGGTGGTGAGAATCGTGACCAGGACTGCGCTAAGGAACGCGATTGCGCCGATCCAAAACGCAACAAGGACGATTTGGGGAACTGCTCTCGCGCCAGGCGTGCCGGAAATTCCGAACAAGCGCCGGAGTAACCAAGGCCCGTACGAGGCCGCAACGCTCCCCAACCCAATGAAGAAGCTTTGCATCGAAAAACCGCGAGCGCGCTGCTCATCGGGCAACATATCGGCTACAAAGGCACGGAACGGTTCCATGCTGATGTTGATGGATGCATCGAGTATCCATAACAAGCCGGCCGCCATCCACAGAGCGCTGCTGAGCGGCATCAGGACGAGCGCGCAGGAGCTGAGCAGCGCGCCCGCCAGAAAGAACGGCCTGCGCCTGCCAAGCGGACCCCAGGTGTTGTCGCTCCAATGCCCAATAATTGGCTGCACGATGAGGCCCGTCAGCGGCGCGGCTAGCCAGAGAATTGGGAGTTGGCTGGGCTGAGCGCCGAGATATTCGTAAATCGCGCTCATGTTGTTCATCTGGAGCGTCCATCCGAACTGGATGCCAAGAAAGCCGAAGCTCATGTTCCAGATTTGCCAAAACCGGAGATGCGGCTTCCCTATCGGGGTTAGCGCGGGCTTCATGGGCAAGCTCCGGGCTGTCCGGGAATGCGGTCGTACGCGATGCAAAGCTTGCGCAAGCGGGCCTGATGATCGGAAGTGAACGCTCCGGGCAGCATTCTCCATCGCCAGTTGCCGCCGAGAGTGGCAGGCTTGTTCATGCGCGACTCGCTGCCCAGGCCGAGAACATCCTGCATCGGAACAATGGCCGCACGCGCGACAGAACTTAGAAGCGATCGAATCATCTTCCAATGGATCGACTCGCCACCGGGGCCGAGATATTCAAGCGCGAAATCCTTTTCCTTTCGGACGTCTTCGGGAGTCCGTGTACTATCGCCGCCTTCGCTATTCCACCACCCAACAACAGTGTCGTTGTCGTGAGTGCCGGTATATGCGAACAGGTCGCGCTCATAGTTGTGGGGCCTAAAGCTGCAGGCTTGCGGGTCCTTGCCGAAACCAAATTGAAGGATCGCCATGCCGGGGAAATTAAATTCGTGGCGAATGGCTTCCACCTCAGGTGTAATGACGCCCAGATTTTCAGCGACAATCTCGAGCTCGCCTAACTGCTCTGTTACCGCACGAAATAATGCCGAGCCAGGACCTTCTACCCACCGGCCGTTGATGGCGGTCGTCTCATTTGCTGGAACTTCCCAATATGCTTGAAAACCGCGGAAATGATCGAGGCGGACTACATCGAACAGGCGGAACATTGCGCGAAAACGTTCTGTCCACCAACTGAATCCGGATCGCTCCATCTCCGGCCAGCGGTAAATGGGATTGCCCCACAGTTGTCCGGTTGCGCTGAAATAGTCGGGCGGAACGCCGGAAACAACAGCGGGCTTACCACTCTCATTGAGGTAAAAGTGCTCGGGGTGGGCCCACACGTCACTGCTGTCATGGGCGACATAAATCGGGATGTCGCCCATTAGAGAAAGACCCCGCGTATGCGAATACTTTCGGAGCGCGTGCCATTGGTGGTAAAACTCAAACTGCCAGAATTCCTGGCATTGAATTTCGTCGCGCAGCTTTTCGCGCCAGTGAGCGAGGGCCGACGGTTTGCGCCGAACTAAATCGTCGTCCCAATCGGTCCAACTATACGCGGAGCCAAAGGCGTGTTTCAATGCGATGAAAAGCGCGTAGTCATCGAGCCACGCGGCCTGTTCCCGGCAGAATTCGTCGAAAGCGTGCTGCGCCTCCGGCTCGGCTTTGTCGCGAAATTCGCGATAAGCTTTTTCAAGCAGCGGGAGCTTCCAATCGCTCACTCGGTCGTATTCGATGATGTGGTTTGGAAAATCGGGTGCGGACTCGAGATCCCGATGATCTAAGAAACCATCGCGCGCGAGGAGTTCCGGACTGATGAACAGCGGATTTCCGGCAAAGGCAGAGAATAGCTGATACGGTGAATCGCCGTATCCGGTTGGGCCGAGCGGCAGCATTTGCCAAATGGTTTGGCCAGCGCTGGCCAACTGATCGGCAAAACGGAAAGCTTCACTGCCGAAATCTCCGATGCCGAAGCGCGACGGCAGACAGGCAGGGTGTAGCAGAATTCCGCTCGACCGCGGGAGATTCACGCGACTACATTAGCAGAACGCGAGATTTAGGAAGGCTGCATGCACACCGAGTTCACTGCGATTCTCGCGCGCGAGGGAGAGCGGCATTTTGCGCATTGTGCAGAAAGCTCCCGGAGCCAACGGCACGGTAAATCTGTTCACAAAACTAATTTGCCGCACGCTCTCTATTCCGGAACACGTTGAGTAGCCACTCGTCGGCATCACGCCTTCTACGCTGTGGAACTCAGACAATCTTTGACCCGAATGTCACGAACCAGCAATCATGCAGAAACACTTCAAGTGCAGGCTAAGTACGCAGTTCTAGAGTGAACCGCTCGACAGAAGGAGAATGCATG
Organism: Acidobacteriaceae bacterium; assembly: GCA_019240405.1. Lineage (GTDB taxonomy): Bacteria > Acidobacteriota > Terriglobia > Bryobacterales > Bryobacteraceae > Bog-105. The sequence goes on along the minus strand of JAFAYL010000025.1, from coordinate 8,707 downwards.
TACTTAAAGACTGTCATTTCGAAATCAGTCTGTTATTTGCGCGTCGGCGCTGTCGCGTTATCTGCGCTGCAATTGAGCTTGGGAAGCGCTTGGGCAGCTTCCTTTCAGTGCGCGGATGACACCCCAACCCGCACCCCAATTAAACACGTAATTGTAATCATTGGTGAAAACCGGACGTTCGATCACGTTTTCGCTACGTACAAACCCAAAAAAGGCGAGACTGTGGACAATCTGCTTTCCAAAGAAATTATCAATGAGGAGGGCAGGCCGGGCCCGAATTTCTCTCTTGCAGTTCAATACTCGGCGATTGATACACACGGTGAGAAGTATCAAGTGAGTCCGCCGGATAAGTCACTCTATCAGACTCTGCCGCCACCACTCGTAGGTGGTCCTAAGAAGCCCTATTTTAAGACGGTCGCCGAGGCCGAGGTGGCTGAGAATGGCCTGCCGGCGGATTATCTCAAGTACTTAACCACTGGCGGGACAGGTCAGAAATCCCACACGCCGGACCTGCGCATTCCACATGTAAAGGATCTGGCCCCGGGTCCATTCCAACTCACTTCACCCAGCTTTCCTTACGATGCGTATGCAGCTAGCCCTGTGCACCGCTTCTATCAAATGTGGCAGCAGTTGGATTGTAACGTCTACTACGCCACCGAACGCAAGCCGAGCGGCTGCAAGAGTGATCTCTTCTCTTGGGTTGAAGTTTCGGTCGGTGCTGGAACTAACGGCAAGCCTCAAGCTAAGGACTTTAATGATCGATCTACGGGAGAGGGCTCAACAGCGCTGGGTTTTTATAACATGCTTCGAGGCGATGCACCCTATTTCAAGGAGCTCGCTGACAATTATGCGATCAGCGACAACTTCCATCAGTCGGTAATGGGTGGAACAGGCGCGAACCACGTCATGTTGGGCACGGGTGACGCCATCTGGTTCAGCGACGGGAAAGGGAATCCCGCCGTTCCTCCTCACAATCAACTGGTTGCTGCAGGATCGGCTAATGCGGGCGTTGTAGACGAAGTCGAAAATCCGGACGCCGCACCGGGAACGAACAACTGGTACACAGAAGATGGATATGGCGGCGGCTCGTATGGTTCGCCATCTTTTGGAGGTGGTACCTATAGCGACTGCTCGGATCCCAATCAGCCTGGCGTTGCGTCAGTTCTGAACTATCTCAGCAGCCTTCCTCGCCCAGTTAACCCGAATTGCCAGCCGGGACATTACTACTTATTGAACAACTACAATCCTGGTTATTTTGGTGACGGCACAAATGCTTACACGAATATCGGTAATCCGAATAATACCGTGTTTACGATTCCGCCATCGCCGCTGCGGAACATCGGCGATGTGCTCCTTGAGAATCACGTTTCGTTCGCCTACTTCGGCGATCAATTCAACCTATACAAGAACGATCCCTACGATCTGAATCCACTGGATGCGTACTGCAACATCTGTAACTTCTTCCAGTACTCTACTTCGATCATGACCAATGAGGCGGTGCGTAACACGGTCCTGAAGGATACTTTAGATCTGTATCAGGACATCAAGGACGGCAACCTCCCGGCGGTTTCGTTCGTGAAACCCAGCGGCTTCGTAGATGGCCATCCGGCGTCGTCGAAACTCGATTTGTTTGAAGGTTTCACGAAGAAGATCGTCGATCTTGTGAAGAGCAATCCTGCCCTGTGGAAGAACACGGCTATTTTTGTGACCTTCGATGAGGGCGGTGGGTATTACGACTCCGGATATGTGCAGCCGCTGGACTTCTTCGGTGACGGCACGCGCATTCCGTTGATCGTAGTATCACAGTACACAAAGCCCGGCCACATCTCACACGATTATTCAGACCACGTGTCGATTCTGAAGTTCATCGAGCGTAACTGGCGCGTGAACCCAATAACGGACCGCAGCCGGGACAACCTTCCTGATCCGAAGTACAACTTGGCGGATAGCAAATACGCTCCGACCAATAGTCCAGCAATCGGCGATTTGATGGACCTGTTTGATTTCAAATAGAAGTTCAAGGGCGATTGCCCTGTTGTCGAATGTTCAAAGGGCCGACGAATCTTCGGCCCTCACGTATTTTGGTACGTCGATGCCTTCGGGCAGCCGAGAATCGGGGATCGGCGTCGTCATTTGAAGCCTAATAGGGACGACGCCAGCCCACACTGGCAGGCTGTAGTCCTCTTCATCATCCAATGGAGGACCTTGCCGAACTTTCGCTGAAGCCTCGTCGATCGAAAACTCTATCACTGACGTTGCCTTAAGCTCTTTCTCAGTGGGGCCGCGCACATCGTTCCAGCGTCCGGCTATCACGTGCTCCGAAATGATGCGTAGAGCGCGTGTTTTGTGCTCCGGTTCGTTGATCTTCCGAGCAATCCCAAACGCCACGACGGAGCGGTAATTCATGGAATGGTGAAACGCAGAACGCGCCAGCACCAACCCGTCCACGAGTGTTACTGTGACGCACGCAGGCATCCCTGTTTCAAGCTCACCCAACATCCGGCTGGCAGCCGAGCCATGCAAGTACAACATGTCCTGCTCGCGGCCGTACAGGGTGGGGATCACGAAAGGCTGTCCGTTAACTTGAAATCCGACATGCGCCAGAAAACCGGCGTCCAAGATGGCATGTATTGTCTCAGGTTCGTGTGAGCCTCGTTTGGGCAATCTACGGAGCTTGGTCCGCTCTGTTAAAGACATGGGTTAAGGCTTGGTCTGGTCCGTACCCAGTTTACTTCCCAAATACGGACCGAGTGGAGTCCCAGAAGGAAGATTGGCGAACTGCTCCAAAAGAATCGGCTGCATAATCGACCGCCACAGGATGTAGCAACGTGCGCTCGGGTGCAAACCATCCCACCTGAAAAGGTCGCGGCGAGGTTTGCCACTCGCATTCAGCATCGCGGCGCTTACGTCTATGAACTGCAGGTTTGGTTTCGTTCGACAGAAGTCCTCGATTATTTGGTTCGCGTGTCGCTGTTTCAGGCGTTGTTTCCAGCGCCTAGGCGTTGGCTTGATCGATATGAAATAAATCCATGTGGACGGGAGCTGTGCATGCACCAAATCGACGAACTTTTGAAAATCGTTCAGAACGGTTTCTGGCGCCTTGTGCCACGGCCATGATAAATCGTTCTCGCCCGCGTAGACCACGATCGCGCTGGGTGAATAGGGCAGAACGATCTTCGTCGCGTAATAGGTTACATGCGCCATTTGCGACCCCCCGAATCCACGATTTATTACATTCAGCGGGGCCATATCCTGAGCCAGAGTTTTCCAAAACCTGACGCTTGAGCTACCGGTGAACACGATGACGCCTGGCTGAGGAGGCCGTACTCGATCGGACTCTTCGAATCGATCGATGGCTCTTTTCCAGAACCAGACCTGGCCCATCGACCAAATAGCGTAGCCGGATATAGCACAGGAGACGAGCAGAATAGCCAAGAACAACCAAACCAGTTCGTGGATCTCCATCTCGTGCTCTCAACGTACGGCTCCCCGGATTACTTGCGATAGCCCGTTGGCTTTGGGGCGGCGGAACCAGCCTAGCCTGATTCTGCGTTAGAATGTGCCCAACCCGCAACGTGAATGATCAAATTCAATTCAGCGAGTGGACTCCAATGGATCGGCGCATCGGGTTGTGGACAGCTACAACGACGGCGGCAACGGGCATCGCCTTCGTCCTTATTGGACTGATCGGAGTTTTTGTTCGACCACCCAGCCCTGAACCGCTTCGCCAGGTTGACCCTTGTCTGGCAATTCTCGAAATATTGATAATTCTTTTCGCAGTAGCGCTGATCACCATGATCGCCGCGGTTTATTCCTACGCTGCGCTCGACCGTAAGACCTTTGCGCTAGCAGCGCTTGCCTTCATTACTTCTTTCGCCGTACTGACGTGCGGCGTCCATTTCGCAAGCCTCACCGTAGGGCGACAGATCGAACCGAGAGTATTTCCAGCATTGTCCCATCAACTCTCAATTGGACATTGGCCCACGATTGCTATGTCGATCGACTTGCTCGCATGGGATTTGTTTCTAGGACTGGGGCTAGTCTTCGCCGCCCCTATCTTCCGCGGCAAAGGGGCTGACAGGTCGTGTCCGCGTTAGCATGATTGTGGCCGGGGCACTTTGTCTCACAGGCACTCTCGGTCCAGCGTCCGGTCGGCTCGAGATTCAATATTTGGGAATCGCGGGCTACGCATTCGCACTTCCGGTTGCCTGTGCACTCTTGGCCATGTTGTTTAAGTACGAGCGGCTCTCTGAAGTCGGTTAGTGGGCAAAATCTTCTATGAGAGTCCTTCTGCAGCTAACGTGAAGAACAAATCGACAAGGCTGACGCGATGGGGTCCCCCTCTGGCTCTCGCGGCAGCAGTTGTCTTCATCGTATCTTCGGCATTCCCCGTAATTGCCGGTCTAGCGAGAGACATGCGGACATTCTCGAAATGGTGGGGCATATTAGATGTTTCTATTGCCTTTGTCCTTGTGATCCTGGCGTTCGCGATCATGGCGCTCGCCACCCCGAGCGTCAGCAAGGAAACTGAGGAAATGAGCTACCGAATTTATCGAGTCTTGATCCACGGCATATTCGTGATGCTACTAGTGTTCTTCCTCTTCGGAAATCACATCACTTGGATCAACTGTATAACGGGTTTCGCGTGGCGGGCTTGGCTGCTACTGTACGGCCTACCTGCGTGGCTAACTGCGCTAAAAGCCCTAGGTCGATGAGGGCAAACGCCATTCCCTAGGTTGACTACAGAAAGGAGAGAAAGCCAGAACGTCTCAAAGTGGATGGCCCCTCAGGCCGCTGAGAAGGAGATGTATCATCTTCGACGGTGTGTTTACATCTTCCCGAGCATACGCTTGAACGTTTGAGCGCTTCGTCCAGCTAACGGAGTTTGTTGCGGGAGCTTGCAACCCATCCCAATCTGTTAATCCTGCCGTTCGGATTGAAACTGATTCGGCTTAACGGCGGCGTACATTGCGGTGGTTTACGTGCGTGCGTCGCCTGCTCGAAGCCGTAGGCGATCCGCAACAACTGCTGCTCGCTAAATGGCGGACCGAGGAATTCGATCCCGACCGGCACCCCGATCGGCGCGCTCTCCCTCGGCGTCGAGAATCCTGCCGGAACTGTAATGGCCGGAAATCCCGCAAGTGAGGCCAGGATGCCATTGCGCTCCGCCTGATTCATCTGGCCGATCATCACCGGCAGGCGCTTCTGGTGGGGATAGAGCAGCGCGACCACGTTGTTTCTCGCCATCAGGTTCGCCAACCGAACCCTCAGGTCATCGATCTTGACGCGCCGGTCCTTGTAGTCCGGCTCGTTCAGACCGTTCTCATAGCTTTCCGCCGAAGCGAGGAACTTCTTATCAAGCGGAGCGTTGTGGTATTTGCCCGACGCGATGAGCTCGGCAAGCGAGTGCAAGGGAGGGTTAGGCTGGGCTTTCAGGTAATTGTTGAGCTGGAATTTGAATTCGTACTTTTGCACATCGAGATCCGAGTTCAGCTTGCCGGTTTCAACTGTCGCGTCGTCGATGTCTATCAGAACTGCACCCTCTTTCTTGAGAACTTCGAGGGCATTGGCCATCACGTGGTTGACCTCCTGGTGATCGGGGCCGCTTCCGAATAGCGTACGCAGCACGCCAATGCGCGCACTCTTCAGGCCGTCGCGGTCGAGCGAGGCAGTATAGGTGACGGGAATCCTGCTGATGCCCAGCGCCGTCACGGGGTCATCGGGATCGTAGCCGGCCATCACATCGAGCATGACTGCGGCATCGGCTACAGTTCGCGCCAGAGGCCCGGCGGCGTCCTGCGTAAACGAAACAGGGATGATACCGGTGCGGCTGATCAGCCCCCGTGTGGGACGAATGCCGACTAAGCTATTAGCGGAGGACGGCGAGCGAATGGAGTTCACGGTGTCCGAGCCAGTGCCCACGGTCGCGAAGTTAGCCGCCAACGCCGCCCCAGTGCCGCCGGAAGAACCGCCCGGCGTCCGCGAAAGCTCATAGGGATTCTTGGTCTGACCTCCCAGCGAACTCAACGTTAGCCCGAACAGCGCTAGCTCATGCATGTTCGTTTTCCCGAGAATTAGGGCTCCGTTTTGGCGCAACCGCGCCACTGTGAACGCATCCTTCGTCGGCTGCATGCCCTTGAGTGCCAGCGATGCGCCGGCGGTCGGCATGTCGGCCGTGTCGAAGTTGTCCTTCAGCACCACCGGAATGCACTGTAGCGGTTTGATTTTAGTGCCGCGTTTGAGCTGCTTGTCCATGTCATCGGCCTGCTCCAGCACCTTGGGGTTCACGTACAGCATGGCATTGAGGGCTGGCCCCTGCTGGTCGTACGCCTTGATGCGCTCGAGGTACTGCTGCACCAAGCTGTGGCAAGTCAGGTTGCCGCTCTGCAAGCCGCGATGAATTTCGTTGATGGAAGCTTCCATGAGCTGAAATTGGTGTCCGGCGGCGCTAGCGACCATAAGCATCACTCCCACCGTCAGAACGAAACACTTCGCTTGATGACGCACGCCTTCCCTCCTAAATGGCTTCAATGTAGCCCATACTTTAGCGATCTTATTGCTGAGAATCGACGCTTGGCGAAATCAGGCCATAGCAATTCACGAGCGGGATCGGGCCTCCGGATACTGGGTAAAGTTACGGGCAACCCGGAAATTACCTAACATTTGATTAGAAGGTGTGTGCTGAGCTCCGAACCGGGGAGCAGAGCAGATCTCTCGAATCTCCAACGAGGAAAACTACAAAGTCGGATGTTGCAGGTTCGCAGCAGCTGCAAGGAACAAATTTTGGTTGCGGGGGCAAGATTTGAACTTGCGACCTTTGGGTTATGAGCCCAACGAGCTACCTGACTGCTCCACCCCGCTCTAGCATCGTAACGCCGTTCCTCACATTTGGTCAATATAGCGGGCTCGCCGGTTTCGGCGGGTCAAGTACGCGCGAAAAACCTCGGGTTTTTTCGGGCTGCCAAGCGGCGTTTTACAGTATTATAAGGCTCCCCCCAAGCCACCCTATATGGCATCCTCCCGTCCTGTTAGGAGACGAACCTCGGCTGCAACTCGGGCTGAAGCGCCAGCGATTCGCCTGGACTCGCCTGATCTGTATCTGAATCCACATCTCAGCTTGTTGGCATTTCAGCGTCGCGTGCTCGAGGAGGCTCAAGACCGAGCGAACCCGTTGCTGGAGCGCGTGAAATTCGTTTCGATTCTCGGGTCGAACATCGATGAATTTTTTATGGTCCGCGTCGCGGGACTCTGGCAGCAGATCGAAACCCGCACGACCGAGATCAGTATGGACGGCAAATCACCTAGCGAGCAGCTCGAGCTGATCCGCCATGACGTAACCAGCCTCATGGAAGAAATTTACGAGCTTTGGCGCGACGACCTGATGCCGGCGCTTAGGGATGCGGGGATTTACATTCTCGAGCTCGATGAGCTGAACGCACAACAGAAGACCGCAATCGACGATTACTTCCGGCGTGTCGTTTATCCCGTGCTCACGCCGCTCGCGGTTGACCAGGGCAGGCCGTTTCCGCACATTTCGAATCTTAGTTTGAATGTCGCCGCGATGGTGAACAATGGCGACGGCGAGCCCCGCTTTGCGCGCATCAAGGTTCCGGATTCATTACCGCAGTTGATCCAGGTGCCCTCGTTGAAAAGCGAGCTTGCCTTCGTGTGGCTGGAACAGATCATTATCGCCAACCTACGCCTGCTGTTCCCTGAGATGGAGATCCTTGAGGCGAACATGTTCCACGTAACACGGGACGCGGAGCTAGCGATTCAAGAGCTCGAAACGGATGATTTGCTTGAGAGCGTGCAAGAGGCGGTTTGGCGCCGGAGATTCCGCGACGCGGTACGGCTTCAGGTCAACAAGACGATCCCACAAAGCCTTCTTGATTTGCTCACGAACAATCTCGAGCTGGATCACAACGACGTTTACCGTGTCGATGGTCCGATCGATTTGAGCCGCGTGAAAGCGCTTTTGAACGTGGATCGTCCCGCGTTGAAAGACCGGCCATTCATCGCTTCCGTGCCGCAAGGCTTCACAACGGGTTCCGGTGAAGAGATGTTCGCTTGCATTCGCCAAGGCGACATCCTGCTGCACCATCCTTTCGAATCGTTTCAGCCGTTGGTCGATTTTCTCCGCGCCTCCGCGCAGGATCCTGACGTGCTCGCGATCAAGATGACACTGTATCGGATGGGACGCAATTCACCCATTGTCGAAGCGCTTCTCGATGCGAGTCAGGACGGCAAGCAAGTAGCTGTCCTTGTGGAGCTGAAGGCCCGCTTCGATGAAGAGAGCAACATCGAATGGGCGCAAAAGCTGGAGCACGAAGGAGTTCACGTCGTGTACGGATTGCCGGGTTTGAAGGTGCACGCGAAGATGGCGATGGTGGTGCGCCGCGAAGGTGATTTCATCCGGCGATACGTTCACCTCGGCACGGGCAATTACAATCCGGCAACAGCCAGGCTCTATACCGACCTGGGCATGTTTACTTGCGACGAAGAGATCGGCGCTGACGTGAGTGACCTGTTCAATCACCTCACCGGTTATTCGGCAAAGAAATCATATCGGAAGCTGCTTGTTGCGCCGCAAAGCTTGCGAAGCGGTTTGGAACGCTTAATCCGGCGCGAAATTGAGCGTCATCGGGAACACGGCGACGGGCGGCTCATCTTTAAAATGAATGCTCTCGAGGATGCCGGGATGATTCGA
>JAFAYL010000059.1 GCA_019240405.1 Acidobacteriaceae bacterium | reverse complement strand
GCTCGAAGTTCTGCTCGAACTGCGGGACTCCGTTCGTCAGCGCGCCTGGCCAGTCACAGTATCAGTCGCAGACATCTCAACCGTATCCGCAATATTCGCCCGCTCCCACTCCGTCCGGACGTAATTCGTTGGGGAAAAACATCGCCTTGGGGTGCCTGATCGCCGTTGTGGTCTTTATGTTCCTGGGCCTTTCGTGCACACGGGCGTGTCTGGGCTTCGGACATCGCCGTGTATACATCAACCGCCACTATTTCTAAGCGCGGCAAAGGGGCATCGCGACAAGCGGCTCTACTATCATGAAAACGCAGGACGGCTTCGGTCCGGACCGCCCGCCCGGGTGGCGAAATCGGCAGACGCAAAGGACTTAAAATCCTTTTCGCCGCAAGGCGAGTGCGGGTTCAAGTCCCGCCCCGGGCACCAGTTAGCTGCTTCTAATAGAAATTTACTGCGTAGGTAAGTGCGCATGTTCTTGTCCTCTCTGAGCCTCCAAATACCGTTCCGTACGTTTCCCAGCGTCTTTGATGTCGCGGGGCGTCGGTGATGTTGTAGCGCCACAGCATGCTGGCGGTTTTAGGGGACTTGCAGCTTGCGCATATGACATTGATGTCATGCAGTATCAGCAAGAGCATAAACATTTTTGTAGTAAGGATAAAACCCGAAGCCCGTCGGCTTTTGCGGAAGGTGTGTCTCTGTCCGGATGGACGACGGTCCGGACACAGTCGTAAACGCTGCGCCTTCGACACTGCGTTGGCACATCGCCTTGCGTCCTGAGAGGGCGCCCGCACGGTGATAAGCAGTCTGCACACGTTACTCAGGTTCGCGCGTACATCTCCGAATTCTGAAAACCCACCTGGGTCTATGTAAATTGTTGAGCTAAATAGCTCGAGAATGTCGAATTAGCAACAGCGTTTGATCGTCAGTCTGCTTGCCGTGCTGAAACGCACGATCTCTCAGCCGCCTAGCAAGCTCGGGCAAGGGAGCACCCGCATTCTCGATCAATACAGATTTCAGCGGCTCCAAACCCAAATCGCGATCATGATCATCGACGACCTCAGTAATTCCGTCAGTAAGGAAAACAAACACGTCGCCAGGCCCACTGGACATCTCCGAAACCTCGAACTGCGCATCGCTGAGCAGAGCGATTGGGAGATTCGAGACCCACCGCTCGCTTACCGTGCTTGCCAGGCGGTCGAAATGCAGAACAGGCACATGGCCGGCAGTCGCGAGTTCCATCTTGCCCTGCGTGTAACTCAAGAAGGCGAGCGTCAAGTACATATTGGGAGCGCTGAGTGGCAGCAAGACTTGATTCAGCGCCGGAAGGAAACCGCAGGGTCCAACGGCGGCTAGCCAGGTTCGAGCCGCGCTCTTCACCATAGTCATAAGTACTCCCGCAGGTACGCCATGCCCCGAGACGTCCGCAACGTAAGCGAACCAACCACGGTCACGCTGGACAAAGTCCACTAAATCTCCACTTACTTCGCCGCTGGGCCAAGAGCACCCGTAGAATTCGAACGAATTCACCGCGGCCTTGATTTCGGGTACCAGACTTCGATGGATTGCGCCTGCAAGACGGATTTCTGTTAGCGTGTCGAAATAGCGTCTGCCCTCTGTGATGAAAGAATGGAGGAACAGCCAGTATCCCGCACCAATCAAAACGCTGGCGATTGCGGCATTGACGAGCGCGTAGTGCTCGAAAGCGCCAAACGGCACGGCGTGAATGCTTCGGCCTTTGGTTAAGGCAGCCACCAGCCAGATATTTGCGGCAGCCTGCAGGCAACCGACAATTCCCATCGCGTTGAACATCCGCCGTGTGCCAGTGACGACCCACAAAGTAGCGGCAAAGCCGTTGACGCCAGCAAAACAGGCGTTGGAAGTCAAACTGGCGCCAAAAACCGTACCCCAGATGAAACTGAACGAGGCGATGAGGCAGAACACAGCGGCCATAAATCGCGCGGTAGAGAGTGCAGGTAACTGTTTCCAGTACTCAGCGTTCTGTCGCCAGCTCGCGGCCATGTTCATAATTTTAGAGTGGTTAGGCTAAGATACTGCTCGGAAGCGATTGCTGTCATGCGCGGGTTTCGGATTGATATTTTCCGGGCATCGCTCGAACCACGTCGATGAATTTGAGGGCAACAATTCGATTACGTCGTTTACTGTCTGCGATAATGCCCACGAAACTTGCATGGTGTGTTCGGCGCGGCGCAAAGCTGTATCGTGACTTAGAAGACTTGGCGGCAACAAACGCATCTGGGGATGAGAGGGTAGCGTGTTCCGGCATGTGCACCGACCAGCTGCGGGCGTACCTGCGAGATTTCGTTAAAGGAGCGGCTATAACGGACCCCTTTTGAACGTCTTCGACCCCCATTGGACATACAACGCGCAAACTGGACATTGACATCAGGGTGGGCAACGAATCAGCAGCACTCGGCGTCGGAGCGGTCTCGGCGTAGCCCTCGGTTCGTGGTGAAAAAGCTCGCTGGCACTGGAACCCCCACCTGGTCCGGCTGCGTAATATCTTCAGCGCCTGGAGGGCCTGCGTGCTCTGGTTCTACGAATCTTTCTTTCCCGCTCTCTGGATCGCCTTTCTCATCTACTGGCAGATCAAAGCCGTGCATACGAAAACCACCCGGCGTCTCGAGCCCGTCGCCTCGCGTATCCTGCGCGCCCTCACCTACCTGATCGCGATTGTCCTGCTCTTGACAACTCACATTCCGCCGCGCTGGCTCTATCTTCAGATCTGGCCGGCTGGGCTTTGGTCCTTCTGGCTGGGAGCCTCCGTCATGATCGCCGGCCTTCTCTTCGCCGTTTGGGCGCGAGAGCACCTGGGCGAAAACTGGAGCCGCTCTGTCACGATTAAGCAGGGCCACGAACTGATCACCACCGGGCCCTATGCAGTGGTTCGTCACCCCATCTACACCGGCTTTCTGGCCGGGTTTCTTGGTACCGCGATCGCCCTCTCCCAGGTGCGCGGATTTATCAGTTTCGTCCTTATCTTCCTCGTACTTTGGCTCAAGCTTCGCATGGAAGAGCAATGGATGCGCTCCCAGTTTGGGCAGACATACGCCACCTATGCCCATGAGACCGCAGCCCTCGTGCCTTACCTCTTCTGATCGCCTGTGCTGCTAAATTCTCTGAGCAACGCGGATTGGAGAGTGGCGGTTCACATTCTCGAAGCAGAAAGGGACACTGCACCTCTAATCAGTGTTTGTGGAACCGGCTGTATGTCCGCAATAGCTGCACACGAGAGATTCAGGAGTTCTGGGCGAATTACGGGTAATCCATCAATTGGAATCGCGACGCATCATAGGAACGAAGCTCGCCGCTCTGTGTGCAGCAAGCTGCTTACGCGGCTTGCTCCCTAATCTGCTGATTTATAAAAATGCGACTGCGATCTTCGTCGGTCGGCGACGCTCCGCATTTTGATCCGCTGAAACTCTACACTTTGCCAGGAACTACGTGGCATAATGTAGTAAGTATTTCGATCATGAATTCGCCGAATACCCAAATCGGCAATTGGCTTGGACGCAAGCCACCCGCAACAGAAGCTGACCTCCTGCGGATTGTAGAGGAGCGGCTCGCTCCCGCAGTTATTAGTCGCCTGATCAATCTTGGCCTTGAGCGGTCAGAAATCGATGTCACCGTTATTCCGCTGCGCACGCTCCAGCATCGGCGCTCCCGCCGTGAAAAGCTGACCATTGAAGAGTCGGATCGAGTATTGCGGGTAATCCGGACGGTTTCGTTGGCAGAGTCGGTCTACGGCACTCGCCAGCGGGCCTTGGAATGGCTGCGCAAACCCCATCCGAGGCTGGAGGGGCGCCCGCCACTGTCGCTCCTCAAAACCGATATGGGGAGCCGGATCGTGGAAGAATTGCTGATTCAGATCGACGACGGCATGTTCGTCTAAATGATCCTATGGAGGATCAGCCGCCACCGGGACCTTGGCGGAACAGGAGGTTTGCGGTCGCCTGGCCGCTGGCACCATGCCGGCCAGCCGATTGTGTATTTGGCGGAGAGCGCGGCGGGCGCGCTGCTTGAAGTGTGTGTTCATACCAGCGCCAACGACGTGCCGCCGGATTTCACTTTGCTGAAGATCGAGGCACCGGAAGTACAGGTTCAAGCGATTAAATGTGACGGGCTGCCAGCCGGGTGGCAATCGCAGTTGGAGTTGACACGGGACTTGGGAACAGCATGGCTTCAGAAGAAGGACACTGCTTTGCTGCGTGTTCCTAGCGCAATCGTTCCCGAAACCGTGAATTTTCTCCTCAATCCTACTCATCCCGATGCAAAGAAATTCCGGATTGTTGAGGCTTTGCTGTATCCGTTTGACGTCCGGCTGAAAAAATGACGGCCGGATGTATCGCATGCTTGGGTTGCGCGTCGCATTCCTTTCGAATGGCGGGCAAACTGTCACGTGCAATTTGCGACGTATCACTGGAATGAAGCTCGGCCGCCGTTTATGGAGGGGAGTCGCTTACGCGGCTTGCTCTCGAATCTGCTGGTTCAGCAGTGGAGATCGCGCGCCCACGGCGTGGATAGCCTCATGCCCGAGGGTGCTGGTCTGTCGGTCGACCCGGCCCGCACTCCAATCACCTGTTACGCACAGATTTGCCAGAATTTTTGCGTGGGAAATACCGCGAGAAGTGGAGCCGTCTCAAATCGAGGAGAGAACGGCATTATGAGAGACGGATCAAGCAGACCTTTAGCAGTCGTGACTGGAGCTTCGAGCGGGATTGGGTTCGAGCTCGCCAAGCAGTTTGCGCAAAACGGCTTCGACCTGCTGATTGTTTCGCAAAGCGAGCGCATCACGGAAGCGGCGCGTTCCCTCGAATCACTTGGCGCGAACATCGAGACAGTGCAGGCGGACTTAGCCGATTATGACGGCGTGGAACAACTGTACGAAACAATCAGATCCTCGGGCCGGTCGGTGGATTCGATCGCGATTAACGCCGGGGTGGGAGTCGGTGGCGACTTTGCGAGGGACACGGAGCTGGAATCGGAGCTCAACCTGATTCGACTTAATGTGACTTCGCCTGTGCACCTGACCAAACGCGTCGTAAAGGACATGCTTCAGCAGGGACATGGCCGGATTCTGTTCACTTCGTCAATTGCAGGAACCATGCCTGCTCCTTTTGAGGCAGTTTATGGAGCCTCGAAAGCATTTTTGACCTCATTCGCACAAGCTATCCGCAATGAATTGAACGATACCGGCGTAACGGTTACGGCATTAATGCCCGGCGCTACGGAGACTGATTTCTTCCATCGCGCGGGACTCGATGACACCAAGTTAGGCGTAAGTGAGAAGGACGATCCGGCCGAAGTGGCGCGCGAGGGCTTCGAGGCTTTGATGGCGGGGAAGGATCACGTCGTGGCTGGATCGTTTAAGAATAAGCTTCAGGCCGCAGCGGGTCACATGATGCCGGATACGACCGTAGCGCAATTCCACCGGAAACAATCGGAGCCCGGCTCAGCCAATAAATAACCGGCAAGGCCGCACTCCGCTCGCCATCAGGCAGCATGAGGGCGGCTCTCGTCTTGCAGATTCAGCTCAGGTTCAAAGAGCGGAGTTGGAATATTTTCAACGGCGCGGGTTTCTGCGATGCGTTTCTGTATGGCAGCCGTCGAGTGAAACGCTAGGACGTGGAAGCGCGATGAAGCTATCGGATATGGTTGAACTTGTCCCAAGTGCCTTCTTCTTCCTACGACGACATTGCCGGTATATATCACGAGCTTTGGGCTGATTGGTATTTACCGGCAGCAAAGCCGGCGCTCGAAAAGCTTTTCTTTTCGCAGGTGCCGCCAGGTTCCACCGTTTTAGACGTTTGCTGCGGGTCGGGTCATGTTACCAAAGAGCTCGTCACCCGAGGGTATAAAGTTACCGGGATTGATTCCTCTGCGGCGCTTATCGCACAGGCCCGGGCAGATTTGCCGGATGTTGACCTCCGAGTTCAGGATGCGAGAGCAATTCAGCTTGAATCGCGCTATCAAGCTGCGCTCTCTACGTTTGATTCGCTCAATCATGTCTTATCGATCGAGGAGCTCCGCAGCGTTTTCCGCGGCGTATGTCGCGTGCTCGAGCCGGGTGGCATGTTTGTCTTCGATATGAATCTGGAACATGCGTATTTGAGCGACCATGACTGGCGGCAGCGATGGACGGTAAACATCCGTGACGGCAGTATCGGGCTAGTGCGCGGCAGTTACGACGTTGATGAAAAGAAGGCCCGCACAGAGGTCATATGGTTTACAAGGCGGGAAGCCGATGATTTATGGGAACAACGCAGAAGTGTTGTCGAGCAGAAATGCTATCCGGAATCCGAGATCCTGATCGCGCTCAACGATGCTGGATTCGGCGAAATTGAAGCGGTTCCAGCAGCAGATGCGGGTATTCGATCAAGGCTTGGCGTGGGGCGGATTTTTTTTGTGGCCCGCGTCTAGGAATGCGGGAAAACGCGCACATCAAAGCCGTCGGAGGTACTGATAAGCCGGTCCAGATCGCTTCCAAAGGCGCGCTCCCACAAACTGTCGCGTCCTTTGTGGCCCACGTAGATTTGTGTGATTCCGCGGCGGCGCGCAAAGCGCAGAACGGTGTCCACCGGATCTTCGCCGTCCAACTCGACGATCTCGGCGTTCTTCTGACGGGCGAGCTCGACCCCGCGTTCTACCGCTTCGCGTTCTTCAGGCGCCCAGTCGGGCCGGTTTAAATGAACAGCGATAAGCTCGCCGTGGAAACGGTCGCGATTTCGCGCGGCGCTGTCGATCATCCTTTTGGCATCGACACGCGGCGAAAGGCACACCAGGATGCGCTCTTGCGTGCCCCAGACCTGCTGAATGCCATGGCGCGCGAGGTAGTGCTCGAGCTGTTCGTCAACCACATCAGCCGCTAGCAGCAGCGCAATTTCGCGAAGCTCCGAAAGCTGCTGCTGGCTGAGCTGTTTGACCGTATCGGGATTCCCGTCCTCCGAAATCCGCATGCACGTGTCCGGCGGCGCGTCGACGATCACGATCTCGTCGGCTGTTCTAACGAAGCTAAGGGGTACGGTCTGGCTGACGTGTTTTCCAGTAATCGCTTCCACCTGCTCACGTTTCTCCGCGATGTGCTGCAAATTGACAGAAGTGATGACGGAGATACCCGCTTCGAGTAACTGCTGGACATCCTGCCAGCGCTTTTCGTGGGGCGATCCCGGAGGATTGTCGTAAGCGAGGCCATCGACGAGGCAGACACCGGGATGGCGCAGCAGGATGGTCTCTACATCCATAACCAACTTGCCGTTCACGGCCTTCAACGGTATGACTTCGAGAGCAGAAATCGCGTGGCGAACGTCTGGAGAGAGGTCTGGCTGAACAGCCCCAACCACGACATCCTGACCGCGCTCATAACGCCGCCGGCCCTCGTCGATCATGCGGAAGCTCTTGCCGACTCCCGATGCATAGCCCAAGAAAACTTTGAGCCGGCCGCGCGATTGGTACTGTTCTTCAGATTCCACCTGCTGGAGCAACTGCTCCGGCGTGGGCTTCCGTTCCGTCACCGTTGGCACATCTCTATTATCAGGCGCTTAGGGAACGAGCTGTAAGCGGTACTTACCAGGTACCTTGTTTGTCGCCGAACCACCAAACCATGCCGAGCGTCGAGGTGTTCTGCTCCTTCTTGAAGATTCCGAGATTGCTGGTTAGGAAAAAAGGCCGGTTCGAAAAATCGCGCCGCCATTCGCCGCGCAGGAGAAATCCATCGGCTAGTTTGTAGTCGGTTGTGAAAGTGGTTTCTTTGAGCGCCTGGGTTAGGCCGGTAAAAAGCCCACCGCGATCGGAGAGATATTCAGCTCGTGCCGCGAACGCAACTTTAGGCGAGGTTTGATACCGCGCATAGGCTGCGCCACCTGCGGTCATAGAAGGATGTGAGTAAGTGAATAGCCGTTCGACTACGTAATCGCCTTCGAGCGCCAGTGTGAGCTTTGGTGTCGTATTCCAGGTTGCGTAGGTGTCAAAAATGTGGAGCTTCCCGCTTGGCGCGTTGACGATGGGCTCGAACGGGAGGCCTTGTTCGGTGGGGAGATTTGGCGGAACGTTGCCATTTGGGAAGAAGATGACGTCGGGATGCTCCTGGCCCAAATAATAGTTCACATTCCAGGTGATGGTCTTGGCGGGCTGGATGGCGAGCCCAAAAAACTGATCCTTGAAGCCGTTGAACGGTTCCGTTTGCTGAGTGCCGTTGACTAACCAATAGTTCAGGGCAAGCACGTTGTTGAGCTTGTAATTCGCGCGCAAACCCATGTGATAGAAGGGCAGAAAATTGAACCAGTAGGCGCGCGAGTAGTTCATCTGATCTTTGGTGTAATTCCCCTCGACCCCGAGCGAGCTCGCGAACTTTCCGACGTCCAGCGTCAGACCGCTACCAATAGGCGCAACGTAAGTGCCGTATGCCTGGAAAATGTTTCGATAAATGTCGGGGCGGGGCTCATTGAGCGGATTCCCTTGAAGCGTTTGCGTGGCTTGCCCATATTGGAAATCCAGCCGCAGACCAAAGCGCTTTTCCTTTGCTGGATCGGCGGCATTCTCAATCACAAGATCCGCTTGATTCAGGCTAATGGCATTACTGCTGACGTCATATGCGCGTAGAAGGTTAACTCGACCAATCGGGTTGTTGAAGTTGTATTCGTAATATGCATCGAAAAGAAAATTGATTGTTGTGCCATGCAGGAAATCGGACGAGGCCGAAGCCGGACGCGTATTTGCGGCTGGTGGTTGGGAAGCAGATTGCTGCGGTTGCGCGACAGTTACCAGCCCGCTCGCTGTTGCCTCTGCCTGCTGCGGCTGAGAATGTTTCTCCAATTCGTCAACGCGCGCTTGGAGTTTACCGACAAGGGCTCGCAATTCGATTACTTGCTGCCTAAGGTCAGAGTCATCGTGAGTTGAAGTTTCAGAGGTAGCGGTCTGACCAATTGCTGAAGCTGAGCTGACCACGCAAATTACAAAAGCTGTCGTGCGGGCAGTTGTAGCAAGCGTTCGGCGGATGAGCTTAGACATAGTGTGTTTCCTGCTAGCTGCTAGTTTCTATCAGGGAGGATCAGAGTTTCACGAGGATTGCGATGATGAGCCGGTTCTCTCGTTTGCGCAGATCAGGATTCCAGCCGGGCACAAGCAGTCCGGGTGAACCATTATTGCCGCCGGGAGGAGTGATCCCGCCCGGTCCAGTGAAATAAGGCACGTTAGACGCGCGATGGTTGTACTCAAAGCGCCACGTGATGAACTGCTTTGGCATGTAATCGAATGTCGCCGATGTGTCCCAGGCCTTGTAAGGGTCGCCTGGATTCTCGGTGAAGTATGGCGTTCCGGTGATTGCAGTCGCACCGTTGATCGGCGGCAAGAGCACAAGATATCGCCCCGGATTGTTGATTGCGCCGCCGCCGATTGTGAAACCGAACAGGTCCTTATGGAACCAGAAGCGTTGGTACGTCATGAAGCCGAGAAAATACTGTGATGGTTTGGCGCGATTGCCTCCAGAGCAATGGACTCCGCTGTTGCTGCCGAATTCGCATCCGGCGTCGACGGTGATCGTCATTGCGGCTTTATCGAGCAAGCGCGCCGGATTGTCGTAGTACTTGATTTGTACGCTGTCGTCGGTGTGAACGCGCCTTCGTCCGGAAATCCCGAGCGTGTCCGCGCCTTCGTATTGGTTTCCGAGAATCGAAAGCCATCCGGCCGGGCGATATAGGATCTGAAGACCGAGGCCGGGCGACTTATTAAAAGTGCCGTAGGACTGCCAGCCATTAACGAACCACGGCTCGATCTTCAATTTTTCAGTAGGAAATATTTGTACCCGCACGCCATTGAAGAACCACGGCGTGTTCGATGAAACGTAAGAAGGTTGATATGCCCAGTTATCGAACTGATAGTAACTGAAGAGACCTACATAGGACATAAATATTCCAGCGTCCACATTAATGCCGTTCCACTTATTAAAGTGATAGCCGCCGTATGCTTCCGAAATATAGCGGTAGGCTGTATCGAGATCCCACTGTCCGCGCGCAGGGCTTGCGTCGTTGCGCGGGGTGGTTTCTGAGTACATGCCGAACTGCGTCATTAATCTGCCGCGCACGTTATTCCAGTGAAAGTCACCGCCAATACCAAACTGAGTGAGCTGTACCTCGCCCGCGCGGAAGACTTCGCTCGAGCCGCCAATGCTGTGATCGGCCGGGTGATTGAAATCGTAAACATAGTCCGTATCAACCCTCAGTTCGCCTGTGAAGACCTTGGTTTCAAGGGGCGATTCAGTCTCGCGTGAGTTGCCGGTTAGCCAGGAAAAGTCGGCAAAGGAGAATGGCTCAGCGGGTGTGCTCTGCGCGGCTGCGGCAGTCTGATCGGGAGAGTTCGGCTCGACGCCCCTTGGACTGCTGCCCGCCCTAGTAGTAACAACGGGCGCGGCATTGGTCTGTTCGGTTGTGTTTGCGGGAACTTGCTGGGACGCTTCGTTAAGTTGTGCCTGTATCCGGCTATTCTTCAGTTCCGTCTCCAGTGCCTCGATGCGCTTCTTCAGCGCGTCTAGCTCTTTCGCCACCGCCGGCGGGATTGCTTGATCTACAGAGGAGTTATTAGTTGAGCTGGCGGATGTGGATTGCCCATATGTTATGGCTGCGACAAATAGGGTCGCGAAATATAACGCGGCCTGGCGACAGGGCCAATTCGCGCGTTCCATATGATTTTCCCTTCACTTTGTTTTCGGAATCTGCCGGTCAAGCGCCAGATTGAGCGCTAGGACATTCACACGCGGCTCGCCGAGAAATCCGAGATCGCGATGTTCCGTGGCCGAGGCGATCAGTTTTTTTATGATTGGCAGATTCGCGCCTCGGGCTTTGGCTACACGCTCGGCCTGGGCCTCGGCGTTTGCCACACTGATGTGCGGATCGAGCCCGCTTGCCGATGTAGTCAGGGCATCGGCCGGAATTGGCCCGGAGTAGTCAGGATTGTCCTTTCGAAACTGATCTGCGGACGCTTTGATCCGGTCGTAGAGTTTCTGGTTGGTGGGGCCGAGATTTGAACCGGAGGACGATGTCGGATCGTACCCATCATTGCCGGCAGCGGATGGGCGTGGGTGGAAATATTCAGGTTTTGCGAAATTCTGACCTATCAACCCCGACCCAATCACTTGTCCGTTGCGAAGGATGAGACTACCGTCGGCCTTGTCCTTAAAGAGAAGCTGGCACACGCCGGTCACAATGCCCGGGTAGATGAGGCCGGTAAGGACGGTAAGAAGAATCGTCATTCGAAGCGCGGTGCCGAGTTGCTGTAGCATTACGTAAACCTTCGCTCCTTCAGGCGAGATGCAGCCATGCGAGGAGCTGATCAATGATCCAAATACCCGGGAACGGCACGATGATGCCGCCTATTCCATAAATCAAAACGTTGCGGCGCAAAAGGGCGGCGGCGCCGACTGGACGATATTTGACGCCTCGCAGGGCTAAAGGAACCAGAGCAATGATGATCAGGGCGTTGAAAATCACCGCTGCGAGCACAGCGCTTTGAGGCGTATGCAGGCCCATGATGTTGAAACGCGCCAGGGCCGGATAAGTTGCCATAAACATCGCCGGGATAATGGCGAAATACTTAGCCACGTCGTTCGCGATGGAAAAGGTGGTCAGAGCGCCGCGCGTAATCAGTAACTGTTTCCCGATCGCGACCACTTCAATCAGCTTCGTCGGATTACTATCAAGGTCGACCATGTTGCCGGCCTCTTTGGCGGCCATTGTGCCCGTATTCATCGCCAGCCCAACATCCGCCTGCGCCAAAGCTGGGGCATCGTTAGTTCCGTCGCCTGTCATAGCGACGAGCCGTCCTTCGCGCTGCTCGCGCTTGATGTATTCAAGTTTGTCGGCCGGAGTAGCTTGCGAAAGGAAATCATCTACACCTGCCTCGCTTGCAATTGCAGCGGCAGTGAGCGGGTTGTCGCCGGTAATCATCACCGATCGAATCCCCATGGCGCGGAGCTGGGCGATGCGTTCCTTCATCCCGCCTTTTACTATGTCCTTGAGATGAATGATGCCGAGAGCGCGGGCGCTATCCGCGACTGCCAAGGGCGTGCCGCCGTTCCGCGAGATGCGGTCGGAGACTTCTTCTAAATTTGAGGGAAGCGGTCCCCCGAGCTCTTTGATAAAGTGCGCGATCGCTCCGCTGGCGCCTTTGCGTAACATCCGTCCATCGATGTCGACACCGCTCATTCGCGTATAGGCTGAGAAAGGAATAAAGTGAGCCTCGTGGGCAGAGACTTCCCTTCCGCGAAGACCGTACTTTTCTTTGGCGAGAACTACGATAGAACGTCCTTCAGGCGTTTCGTCAGCGAGGCTCGAGAGCTGGGCCGCGTCAGCTAGTTCTTCTTCTGAAACGCCTTCGAAGGTGATGAATTCGACGGCCTGGCGGTTTCCGAGCGTGACCGTCCCGGTCTTGTCGAGCAGCAAAGTATTGACATCACCCGAAGCCTCCACCGCCTTGCCGCTCATAGCTAGCACGTTGTGCTGCATCACGCGATCCATTCCGGCGATTCCGATTGCGGAGAGCAGACCGCCGATTGTGGTGGGAATAAGACAGACGAGCAGAGATACAAGTACAGCAATCGTCGGCGCGGTTCCCGCGTGAACAGAAGCGACCGCGTAAATCGCAAAGGGATGAAGCGTGGCGACCGCGAGGAGGAAAATTAGTGTCAACCCGGCGATTAAGATGTTCAAAGCGATCTCGTTCGGCGTTCGCTGCCGCTCTGCGCCTTCGACCAGCGCGATCATTTTGTCGAGAAAAGTCTCGCCGGGGTTCGATGTAATGCGAATTTTGATCTGATCGGAGAGAACTTTTGTCCCTCCGGTGACGGCGCTTCGGTCACCTCCGGATTCGCGGATCACGGGCGCGCTTTCACCTGTGATGACGGACTCATCGACCGTCGCGATACCCTCGATTACTTCGCCGTCACCAGGAATCAGATCGCCTGCTTCCGCGATTACGATATCGCCTGCACGGAGTTTTGAAGAAGCGACAGTTTCGATCTTCTTGCCGCTCAGGAGACGTTTCGCGATGGAGTCCGTTTTTGTCTTACGGAGAGTATCGGCTTGAGCCTTGCCGCGCGCCTCGGCCATGGCCTCAGCAAAATTCGCGAATAAAACTGTGAACCATAGCCAAAGAGCGATTTGGAGCTCAAATCCTTGTTTGCCATGGATACCTGCGAAAGTATCGCGGAGCAAGAATACGGTCACCAGAAGAGCGCCGACCTCCACAACGAACATCACCGGATTCTTAACTAACGTGAACGGGTTCAGCTTAGTGAACGAGTCTCTGGTTGCTCGCCGTACAATCTCGGGATCAAAGAGCGGTCGCGCACGTACCAGCTTGCCCGGCAGTAAGGATGTGGAATCTTCAGATTTCGGAGACGTGGAAGCCGGCGGGCCAACGATAGTTGCCATGTTTTAGCTCCCGATTGCAAACAACAGAACAGAAAACAGTTTTCCGTTCTGCATTAAATAGTGTTCGACGATCGGCCCCAGTGCGAGCGCAGGGAAAAACGTGAGCGCTCCGACGAGCATCACTGTGCCGACGAGCAGGCCGACAAACAGGGGGCCATGCGTGGGCAGAGTGCCGAGCGTCTCTCCCACTTTCTTTTTCATCGCCAGACTGCCCGCGACTGCTAGAAGGGGAATCAAGAACAGGAAACGTCCCATCAACATCGCGAGGCCGATGGTTAGGTTATACCAGGGGGTATTGGCATTGATCCCGCCGAACGCGCTGCCGTTGTTGCCGGTGCCACTCGTATAGGCATAAAGGATTTCGCTAAATCCATGGGGACCGGAATTTGCAAGGTTGGCAGTCGCTGGTCCAGGCGGATTCCAGTAACTCTGCGCCACAGGCTGGCCCTTCGCGTCCTTTGTTGGAGATGGAAATTGAATGATAGAGGAGACGGCGGCAAACACAAGAATGCTGAACGCGGTGACAATCAGCGCGAGCATCGCCATTTTCACTTCTTTCTGCTCGATTTTTTTCCCGACATATTCCGGCGTGCGCCCCACCATCAATCCTGCAATAAAGACAGCCACAATCGCGTAGAGAAGAATTCCGTAAAGTCCTGCGCCGACGCCGCCGAAAATCACCTCGCCGGTTTGAATATTGAATAGCGGAATGAGCCCGCCAAGGGGCGTGAAGCTGTCGTGCATGCCATTCACAGCACCACAGCTCGCGTCCGTTGTCACGGTGGCGAATAATGCGGATGATGCAATGCCGAAGCGGATCTCTTTGCCTTCCATGTTGCCGCCGGTTTGCGCAATGGTGGCATTCGTTTCAATTCCTAATTTGGCGAGCGTAGGATTCCCTCGCTGTTCAGCCCAGTAACAACAAAACACCCCAACCAGGAACATGAATGCACAGGCTGAAAAGATGGTCCATCCTTGCCTGCGATCACCGATGATGACTCCAAACATGTAGGTCAAGCCCGCCGGAATTACGAAAATCAACAGAAGCTGAAGAAAATTTGCGAGTGGCGTCGGATTTTCGAAGGGATGCGCCGAATTCGCCCCGAAAAATCCGCCCCCGTTTGTACCGAGCATCTTTATGGCTTCCTGCGAAGCGACGGGACCCTGGGCAAGGATCTGTTTCGCACCCTCCATCGTTTGCGCGACTGTGTAAGGGTGCAGATTTTGAATGACACCTTGAGAGCAGAAGAATAAAGCAGCGAGGAAGGAAACTGGCAAGAGGATATACACAACACTTCTTGTAAGATCGACCCAAAAATTTCCCAAGCTGTTTACCTGCTGCCGGGCAAAGCCGCGCGTAAGAGCTAGAGCCACCGCGATTCCAGCAGCGGCAGATCCGAAATTCTGGACGGTTAACGCGGCCATCTGCACGAAATAACTGAGCGTGGATTCGCCCCCCGCATAAGACTGCCAATTCGTGTTTGTCACGAAGCTCACGGCTGTATTGAAGGCGAGGTCCGGGCTAACAAGACTGTTCTTGAATCCTTGAGGATTTAGCGGCAAAACGCCTTGCAATCGTTGCAAGACATACACGAAAAGAAAACTGAAAATGCTAAACGCGAGTAGTGAAGCGGTGTATTGGGTCCAGCGCTGCTCAGTGGATTCGTTTACGCCGGTCAGTTTGTAAGTAAATGTTTCGAGCCAGCGAAGCGCTGGATGTAAGAACGTCCGTTTGCCTTCGAAAAGCCGGGCCATGAAAACGCCCATCGGCTTTGTTAAGGCGAGAATAACTAAGAAATAGATCGCGATTTGAAAGACACCATTGCCAGTCATGTGAGTACGATGCGCGAGTTAGAATTTTTCGGGCTTCAGCAAGGCGTAGATCAAGTAAATGAATAGCAAAGCCGTGGTGATTCCACCGATGATGTAATCCATTCCGCAAAGCCTCCCACAGCGCTCACAGGCGATCGCAGGCCTTGGTGAACGCCCATGAAACGAGGAAGAAAAGCAAGCCGATCAACAGGTACAGAAGGTCAGCCATAGCTAGTGGGCCTGGTGCGCCCGTCATCAATGTAGCCGAGGCACCATAAAGAAGTCATAAAAGCGCTTACATTGTTGCCCGCGGCCCCGGGTCCAGTCTCACGCCTTGGGCTGAGAATCGAGGATCTATGATATTCTGCCAGTATCCGACGCCTGTTCGCGCCGAGGGGACGTAGTTCAGTTGGTTAGAACGCCGGCCTGTCACGTCGGAGGTCGCGGGTTCGAGCCCCGTCGTCCCCGCCACTCCTCGCAAACATACACGCCACTGCGATACCAACATTTGCCATGTTGCGACTCTGTGATGAGCGCGATATGCGATAGATAAAAGAACATGACACCCGGACAGCCGCAACCTAAACTCCACCTGGTCAATACTGCCGACTACCGCGAGAATTACGCGAACAGCGTGCAAATGCGTGTAAATCTATGGGATTTTTTCCTGATGTTCGGGACGATCAATCAGACCGCTCCGGACGCAGTTACTATTCAGAATTTTCAAGGAGTCTATTTGAGTCCGCCACAAGCCAAAGCGCTGATGAACGTGCTGCAGCAAAATCTGAAACAGTATGAGGCCGCCTTCGGAGAGATTCGTCTGGAGGCGCAGTCCCAGGGAGAGCTTATTCAGTAGAGATGCCGGCGCGCCTGCCTGAAACAATTTCGGTCGCGGTCCCCGTCGCCGAGCCGGTTCGGAAGAGCCAATACTGTTGGCTCGTATTTTTCTTTCTGCTCGAGACGCTGCTCATCATTCATCTTCGCGTTTTAGGGCTGCCCTTTTTTTGGGATGAAGCGGGGCAGTTTATTCCGACTGCATTGGATCTACTGCGCAGCGGCTCGTGGATTGCGCATTCGACCATCCCTAATGTGCACCCGCCCGGTGTGGAGGCTTACCTTGTTACCTGGTACAAACTGGTGGGCTTTTCGATTCCAGTAACTCGGGTTGCGATGTTACTGCTCGCCGGATTGGGGTTGCTTGTCACTTTCCTATTGGCACTCGAGCTGACTGATGGTCCCAGAATCGTGCCCGCGTTTCTGCCGGCGATGTTTCTACTTGTATCTCCGCTGTTTTATACGCAAAGCATGATGGCGCAGCTCGATATGCCGGCAATGTTATTCACCCTCGTGACACTGCTGCTATTCATCAAAAAGCAATACGCGGCAGCGGCAGCGGCCAGCATCGGACTGGTGCTGATGAAAGAGACGGGGTTAGCGGTTCCAATCGTGTTTTGCGCGCTCTTGCTTTGGCGAAAGGACTGGAGGCGCGCAGCGTACTTCCTTGCGCCCGTCGCGACGCTAATTGCTTGGTTGGTTTTCTTGCACCATGCGACGGGTTACTGGCTTGGGAATCCTGATTTCGCGCATTACAACCTTGAGTATGCACTCCAACCGGTACACATGACTGTCTCGGTGTTGCGGCGAATTTACTACGTGTTTTTCGCCGAGTTTCGCTGGATTGGGACGCTCGCGCTGCTGCTTACAGTGAAACGCTGCAAGAAATTCAAAGACAATGCGTGGCATATTGCGTTGATGACCGGACTCGCAAATTTCATACTTGTGTGCGTTCTTGGGGGCGCGGAGCTGGAACGCTATCTTTTGCCGGTTCTTCCAATCTTCTATATAGGCGCAGCTCTTGCGCTAAGTTGCTTCCGCCCTTGGGCTGGTTTCACTGGTGCGGCCGCTCTGACGGTCGGTTTGCTTGTCAACCTTTTCTGGAATCCGCCTTATCCATTTCCCTACGAAGATAACTACGCAATGGTGGATTTTGTTCGCCTGCAGGAACTAGCGGCGCGTTATGCGGAGCGCAATCTAGCTCATCGCACGATTGCGACAGCTTGGCCGTATACGGCAGCGCTCCAGAAACCGGAGTATGGGTTTGTCGAACATAAATTGAGAATCGTTGAGACAAATGACTTTCATGTTTCCTCGATTCGCGCCCTCTCGCCGAAAAGCTTTGAAGTATTGATCACTTATACGAGGACTTGGGCGCCCCAAAACGGCGTGATTGCGATTCCGGCTGTGCGGTGGTTTTTGACGCGCTTTTATGAGTTCGAGCCCGAAATTTCGCCCAACGAGTGCAGGCGCCTAGGACTGAATCGGGTCATTTCGTGGAATCGTAGGGGACAAGAAACTACGATTTATGCCCGGCCGGAAAAGGCTCCCATTTCCGATCTCGCCCAAATGCAGGAGATAAGAGCAAAGTCCGCGCAGGCAAGCAGCGGTGAGATGGTATTCTGAGAGTGCAATGCCAATTCCGAATGTGAAACGCTTTCGGCCGTTCTGTCCGACTTGCAACGAGAATTTTACGGTTATGGCCGTGTTGCCAAAGGATGCCGATGTCAACGCCTATTTAACGGACGTTGTGGCGCGTCACGATCACAAGGCGTATCAGGAAGGCAAGCAGCAACACTTCAAGATTCGCGTCGGCCAGCAGAAGCAAAGAAAATCAAAGTAAGCTGATTCGCAGCTTTCCGAGCGTCCGTCTTACTGCGTGGTTTTGCCCACTGTTCTTAAGGCCTTTGACGCGGCAAGCGCGACGTCTGGATCAATGTCTTTTGAAAGGCTGTTAAGCACCGGAACTACATCCTCGTTGTGGCTCGCTGAAAGAACTGGACAGAGCGCTAGTTTCTGATCTTTCGTTACTTCAGCAACAAGCGGCAGCAAAGCTTTTCGAACATCCTCACGCCGGCACAACTCAATCAGATATGCTTGCGCGGTGTTGCGCTGAGCCCTCAAGTCGAGGTTCTCCACCAAATAACGAAGCGGACTGAATTCGGAAGTGTCGACTTTCCCCTCGCTGACCAGCGCGAACGCGGCCGCGAGGTGAATCTTTGTATCGGCGTTTTTTTCGTTGTACGCTTCTTCGATGGCAGGAGTGTCCTCAGGCTCCCGAATTCTACCCAAGCCTTCCAGGGCGGAAGCACGCAAATCGGCGTCCTTATCGCTTAAGTACCCTTGAAAAGTTTTCCTGTCATCGGGAATTCCAAGCATCGCTAGGCATCCCAGCGCCGCTCTGCGAATCTTCGCATTCCGAGCGTTCCCCAGCGCCGAGCGCACGTCCGATGCCGAACTCGTGCTGTGCAAGACGCCGATGGTTTCAAGCGCAGTGGCCTGCACTCGGTCATCGAGATCGCGAGAAAGGAAAGAAACCGCCGGACCCGCCGAGGGATCGTCGATTTTCTGAAGCGCTACGAGCGATTCGAAGATTACTTCGCTGTCCTTTGATCGAAGGGCGGCTACCAGCGAAGCTACCGCTGGCGAAGCCCGCAAAATGCCCGCCGCGCGGGCAGCATTGGCGCGGGAATCCATTGTCGCGCCGCCTCGTATTTCGTCTGCCAAAGCCTGCGAAACCTCCGGGCGAACCGTAACATCCGGATCAATCGCGTCGTTGTTCCGCGTGGAGAAATACGACTTCACCTGCCGTACCCCGCGTGTGAAAGAACCAGTAAGGCCTCCTCTTGAAACGTACCCGGGCATATAAAAATTGACGATCCCGTCGGTCGCGCGGACCTGAACTTCGGCGTCATTATCATGCGTAGCTCGTATTAATGGATCCAGACTGGAGGCCGTATCGATCTTTACGATCGCCTTCACCGCTTCGACTCGGATATCACGGTCCGGGTCACCCAGATAGTTCGTCAGGGCTGGAATGGCCTGAGAATCTCTCTTCCCCAGATCGCGGATACGATTGATCCGCTGGCTTAAGTTGTAGCCGCCTTCGTTTTGACCGCTTGCTATGAGCGCAAACAGCCCAACGCCGAGCACAACAGTGCAAAACCAATTCGTGATCATAAAGATAAACGTGAGTGGAACTGAGTTAACCGACAACTTCGATGTTTGTCTGATGGGGAATAAGTCCAGCCTCATATCCTAGATCAAGCAGCTTTTGGGCCGCGCGAGGCACAATGTCTGCGCCATAAATCGTGTGCTGGTTTACGTACATGCCCACGAATTGCTCCGCTGTGGCCGGGTCGAGATCGCGAGCGAACTGCATCGCATAATTCATCGCTTCCTCTGGATGATCCAAGGCGTACTGTATGCTTTCCCGGAGCAGCCGGGAACACTCGGTCTGAACGTCCGGCGGCAAATTTCGCCTCAGCGCATTAGCGCCGAGAGGTAGCGGCAGGTTGTATTTCGCTTTGAACCACTTTCCAAGATCCACGATGTTGTGGAGACCCTCATGGCCGTAACTTAGCTGACCCTCGTGAATCACCAATCCGGCATCGAATTCGTGAGCTTTTACCGCATCGCAAATTTTGTCGAATGGAATCACGACGTGCTCAATATCGGGCTGAAAGAGCTTGAGCACGAGGAAGGCCGTCGTCATCGTACCGGGAATCGCGATTCTCTTCCCCTTCAGTTCTTCAGGCGACATCTTCCGGGCGCTTACTACGATGGGGCCGTAGCCATCCCCGACGCTCGATCCGCTTGCCATCAATACGTATTTGTCCGCTACATACGGATACGCATGATAAGAAATGGCCGTCAGTTCATATAGGCCTTCCCTGGCTTTTCGGTTCAGCGATTCTATGTCTTCCAAAACATGGCGGAACGCGACCAACGGCGATCGAATCTTCTTGGTTGCCAGCGCATAAAACATGAACGCATCATCAGAATCGGGACTGTGAGCACACACAATTTCGAGCGCTTCAGAGGAGGTCATCCAAAGTGCTTTCTTTAAATCGAGCAAACTCAGTGTATCAAGCGCATCGTTGCCGCGCGAGTTACCGGGACCACTAAGCGCGGTTGCTATCGCGCAGATTCAGAAGCTGGGGCTCCAAGGTTTCCAAATCATGCTTCAAGTCACTCAGAGATCGCTCGCAGCCCGGCTCATCTTGTTTTTTGGCTGCGCTTTCTAGTGCTTCTGCATGAAATCTGGCGAGAGCGGCGTGCAAACTGCCGAGAGAGCCCTTTATCGTATGAGCTGTTACGTAAAGGCTGTTATAGTCCCGGGCTGCCAGCGCTCTTTGCATTTCGGCAATCTGGGAAGGCTCTTCTGAGAGAAACAGGTCGATAATCTCAACCGACAACTCCCGGTCGTTAGCAACTTGTTCCATGAACTTTTCCGGCTCGAATACCGGCAAATTCGTACGGGTATCCATCCTGCTCTAAACGCAAGACCTGAGGCGCGCGATCGCGCGGGTCTCGACAACCTCATTATCTAGGTTACATTCAGCTCAATTTGATGCTTAATTCTGTAATTTTGCTAGTGCGTTGTATACTCTTGATTTAGTGGGGGTGCGCTTTCCCTAGTCTCACGACTGGTACCGCCATATCTTCCAACACAAGCTCCTGGCCAAAAAAGCTGCTGGCCGGCACGAAAGCCATTTCTTCCGGGTTCTTTAATCTCGTCTTTCCAGATGAATGCAGAATTTGTGAGCAGCCTCTTAGGAACGCATCTCGTATTCCGGTTTGCGAGGCCTGTCTTTCAATTCCTGAACCGCTTCAGGCCGAATTCTTCTGCCGCGCTTGCCGTACACCCTTTGTCGATGCCTACTCGCTAGATGAACACAACCTGTGTACAGTTTGCCGGGCGAGCCTCCTCAACTTCGATTCGGCTTACTCTTTCGGCAGCTATGAAGGTGTGCTTCGCCAGTTAATTCATGTTTTCAAATACGGCAAGGTTGAGACGCTTGCCCAGCCGCTGAGCCGCTTCTTGGTTCAAGCCCAGCCGCTCGACGAGCGTTTTGACATTGTGCTGGCTATGCCAATGCACTGGCGCAAGCGGTGGGAGCGTGGATTCAATCAGGCAGAGTTGCTCGCCAAGCCAGTCGCGAAGCGCTGCGGGTTAAAGCTCTCGACTAATCTCCGGCGCAAGCGATATACCAAAGCCCAAGCGGGTCTCACAGAGACACAACGGCGCGACAATCTCAAAGACTCGTTTTCTGTCAGACGCTCCGAGCAGATTGCTGGAAAACGCATTCTGCTGATAGACGATGTTTTCACTACCGGAGCCACTCTTCGCACCGCTGCTGCCGTCTTGAAGGGCGGGGGTGCAGCGCGGGTCACAGCGCTTACGCTTGCCCGAGTAGACAATCGTATTTACCATTCAAGATCGCGGCAGTCGTCCGGACAGGACGTTTGGGCCTCATCACTCCCCGCCCGAACGGAAGTTAACTGATGCTAGTACAGAGCGTGCTCAATGCATAGCCCGGAACGACTTCACAGGCCTGTTCTAGTTCTGAATGCAAGCTATGAGCCGATTAACATCTGTGCCGCGCGGCGGGCCGTTGTTCTGATTCTAAAGGGGGTGGCGTCCGCCGAGGAGCTCGCCCCAGGGCACGTACATTCGGCGAGACGAACTCTGAGTGTCCCTTCTGTTATTCGACTGCTCGAGTACCGCCGCATCCCTCATCAGACGCGGGCTCTCTCGCGAAAGAATATTCTGATGCGCGATCGGTACACGTGCCAGTATTGTCATCGCACGCTGCCCTCGGGCGAAATGACGCTCGATCATGTCGTCCCGCGCTCTCGGGCAGGTGAAACTGCGTGGGAAAACCTGGTTGCGTGTTGCCATCCTTGCAACAACAGGAAAGGCAACCGGACACCAGAAGAAGCTGGAATGAAGTTGTCGCGTCCGCCTCGACCATTCAGTCTCCACACAAGCCGTCACTTGATGCGCCTGCTTGGCCGCAGTGACGACCAGTGGCGGAAGTATCTTTTCTACGCCGATTAGCTTCTCGACAGCTTGAGATCCTTAGTCTCGCTCAAATTACCTTTGCGATCAGCCGCACGCGGCGAAGCGCGGCGGTTGTCATAAGACTCAGCGCTAGCACGGCAAGAACGGCAAGAGTGCCTTTCATCAATCCGGGCAGCATGAGCCGCAGCAGAGTGTATTGCACCCAGCTCACAAACACGTAGTGGATGAGATACATTCCATAGGCATTCTCGCGAAAAGCATCGTAAATCTTGCGGGGCGTTCGCGCGAAGCGGACAAACAAAGCGAGAAATGCAAAGCAGGATGCGGCGCAGGAGAGAACGAATCCGCAGCCTGAGATGAAGATCCACATACGCGGTGCGTGGCTGTAATTCGCAAACGCGAGAATTGCGGTGACAATTGCAACCACGAACATTCCTAACGCCATAAAGATCCAGCGAATCCAGCGGCGCGCGAGCTCCCCGGTGGGGGCGAGCAATCCGCGGTCAAGTCCAAAAGCACCGATACTGATTCCGGCGAAGAAATAGACCGCATAGTGCAGAATCCGGCTAGTTTGAAAATAAAAGGGACCGAAGTTCGTCCAGCGTAACGGATTAAACGCGAGCGCCATCGGGATATAAGTCATAGCCGAGAACGCAAGGAGCAGCCCCATGAAACGGGCCGGCCGGCGTTCTGTATTCGAGGAAAGCCGAGTGAGCAAGCTGCCCACATTCGGCGCGGCAAAGAATAGCGCCGCGGCGACGAAGTCGAAGGCGAGCAAAACCCAGACAAACCAAGCCGGCCCGGCGGGCCACTCGCCGAGCGAGAGCCATTGATGGAAATAGCTGATTACGCTGTGGGGCTCGCTCGTTTGCAAGTAAGCGGGATAGTAGGCGAGCGGAGCGAGCATAGCGGCCGCGATCAAAAACGGCACGCCTAAACGAAGCGCGCGATCGCGAAGGAACCTTTGACTGCCCTTCAGTCGAAGACCGTTCCAAACAAACAGTCCGGACAGGAAGAACATTAACGACATGAAGAAGATATCGTTAAAGCCTATGAACAAGGAGAACCCAGACCAGCGGTGAGGGTCAACGACAGGGAAGGCCATCCACAAGCGTGGCTGAGCTAGCAGCGAATGGGGAGGTTGCGGCGCGTCAGTATCATAGGCGAGAACCGAATGGAATGCGAGCACCAGGATGGTGACGAATGCTCTTAGATAGCCGACGGGAATGTTGTAACGGACTGCCGGCACCGGCTGAAACGGCGGCTCACTGAGAAGCCTGGCTGGTGTGATTTCAGTTGTCATCAGAAGCTCCTGGTTAATAGGTAAGACCCAGTGTGAGGTGGGATGAGGTGATTTGGCCAGCCGATCTTGACGAAGTGGACGCGCAGGGGGACGAACTGCCGTCAGAACTTAAAAAGGATTAGCGGCGAGCGTTCTCAGCTTGTCGCTATACATCCGGCCTGATTGCAGTTGAGCTCCGTTTTCTAGCGTCACGATGTACTCACCATGAAACGCTGGTTGCAGTTCTTTAATGCGCCTTACATTCACGATCAATGATCGGTGGATGCGCAGAAAAATTTCCGGGTCGAGGGATTTCTCGAGCGTACTCAAAGTAACGTGGAGCAGATGCGTTTTGGCCCCGGTATGCAGCTCGACATAATTCTCGGCGGCTCTCATCCACTCGATGTCTTCAACGTCAACAAACACTGTTTTACCCGCCGAGCGAACCGCAAGCCGGGAGATGTGCCGGCGAGGTGAGGCGATGGTTTCGAGTAATGTGAGAATCTGACGATTCGTTTCGCTGGCCGGATGCGAGTGCAAGCGGAGCTTGGCGCGCCTTAAAGCTTCAGTGAAGCGTTTTGCAGTAATAGGTTTCAACAGATAATCGACGGCGTTGATTTCGAACGCTTGAATTGCGTATTCGTCATGCGCGGTGACGAAGATTATGGGAGGGATTCGCTCGGAGCTGATCTCGCGAACAACAGAGAACCCGTC
This sequence comes from Acidobacteriaceae bacterium, assembly GCA_019240405.1. GTDB lineage: Bacteria > Acidobacteriota > Terriglobia > Bryobacterales > Bryobacteraceae > Bog-105. The sequence goes on along the minus strand of JAFAYL010000059.1, from coordinate 130,142 downwards.
CATTTCGGGCATTTGCACATCCAGAAATACAAGATCGGGAGGCGCTTTGCGGATTGCTGCGACGGCTTCGTGGCCGTTTTTTGCTTCGTCGATGTTCGAAATATCGGGATCATCGGCGAGCAACATGCGCAGACCTTCGCGCGCAAGCGGCTCATCATCAACGATCAGGACTTTCAACCGCATGAACCTCCATCATCTCTGTTGTGGATAAGTCAGGAGCTGGACGATACGGGATCACGAGCGTTACCTTGGCGCCTCCGTTCTCGCGATTTGCAGTGACTAGCTGTCCGTCATCGCCGTAGAGCTGGTGCAAGCGCGCCCGTGTGTTAGGGAGGCCGATTCCGGCGCGAGAATTACCATGCGATGAGAATCCGGGGCCATCATCTTCGACCGCGATGACGAGATCGTCATCTACGTGCGACGCGCTGATTTTGATATTGCCCGCCCTTGCGCGCCCACCTATGCCGTGTCGGATTGCATTTTCAACAATCGGCTGCAGGGCCATTTGGGGGAACGCCGCATCAAGCGTTTCGGGATCAGCAGAAATATCGATCTTCAGGCGATCCTGAAAGCGCACCTGTTGGATTGAAAGATAAATCTGTAGATATTCCAGCTCGCGGCGCAGCGGAACTTCCTGCGCTTCGACATCTTCCAGAACACATCGCAGAAGATCACTCAGGCGCGCCAGCATATCTTCGGCTAGCTGGCCTTTGCGCTGCCGTACGAGGACGGTGATTGCATTGAGCGTATTAAAAAGGAAATGCGGCTGCAATTGCATTTTGAGAGCACTCAATTGAGCTCGCGCGAGCTGCGTCTTCAGCTCCGAGGCTTGCAGCTCCAACCGGAGCGCCTCCCGCTCGCGTTCCTGATATCGACGGTAATAGCGAATGCCGGCTTGAGCGCCCAGCACCGTCCAATATCCAAGAACGGAACCGTGAAAATCAATCACAAGCAGGAAGCCAAACGCACTGGAGAAGTCTTTGAATACGGAAGGCAGAACTCGCAAAAGAGGGAAAATGGCGGCTGCGATTGCGAGGTCAAGTAATGAGAAGCCGAGACTGAAGAGGAAATGTAACACAGTTCGGCGAATCCAATTACGCCGCTGAATCGGGAAGCGGCGTCCCAGCCAAAGAACGCCCAGCGCCAAGGAGCCAAAGATGTAAAGGCCAATCACCCAGATCGCCAGGAAGTGCCACCAAGGAGTGGGATCATGCATCGCGAATTTTTGTGCGAGACTTTGACTGAAATAGAAAATCGCGAGCGCGGCCCATCCGACAAGAAACACGGTGGCCTTCCAGATCCTGTGTTTCGCCGCAGTTCTCATTAGGCCAGTAGCTTAGCGCAAATAGGCTTGGTCTGCCTCGGTAAATTTGACGAACGGGATTACTTCGAGTACAGGTCGCGGGCTATCCAGGCAGACCGTCGTGATCCGCCCTGTGGCGAGCTATTTCATTACCTGCTTTACGACGGGCGAGGTGCTCGGCCCAAAATTTGAAGAGATGAATCCAGCCCGGCATCTCCAGTACGATGTAGTACCAGAGTCCGGGCTAGATGTGTGCTGGCTTCTTAGTGGCCGGAGCCGCTTAGGGCCGTGCTTTGCGATCCATCGGCGTCAGTCACGGTGAAGGTTGCGGTTTCCGAGCTGGTGGTAGACGGCTTGAACACGATGTTGTAGGTGCAGCTCGAGTTACTCGCAAGCGAACCGCTGGTGGTCGGGCATGTGCCGCCCGAGATCGAGAAATCGCCGGAATTGGCGCCACTGAACGAGGTTCCGGTAATGCTCAGTGGGCTGGATAAGTAGTTGGTCAATGTGAAGCTCTTAGCGGCGCTGCTGTGACCCTTCGGGTAGGTTCCGAAACTATAAGATGAAGGCGCGAGTTGCGCGCCCACACCCGTTCCGGTCAGCGTGGAGGTCTGCGTCCCGTCCGCGTCGCTGATGCTCAAAGTACCGCTTTCCGGCCCGTTCGCGGTTGGATGGAACTTGAACACGAACGTACAGCTCGATTTAGCCGCAAGCGAGCTCGCCACCGGCGCGCCCTTGGAGTTCGCGCAGGTGCTGGAGCTCTGCACGATGAAATCGCCCGCGTTCGGACCGGTCATCGTCGGCGTATAACCCAAGGGCGAGCTCAGGTAATTGTAGAACGTGAGCGTGATGGTGGTCGGGCTCGTGGTATTACCGAGCTGCGCCGGGAAATAGCCGGTCGGCGGCGGCAGCAAGGCGCCGACACCTGTGCCTTTGAGACTGTGATTCTGCGTTCCCGCCGCGGAGACGCTCAGCGTCGCGCTCTCAGTTCCATTCACTGTCGGAACGAACGCGATCAAGTAGGTGCAGCTGCTGCCCGCAGTTCCGTTCGCCGCAAGCGTATCTCCGCTCGTAGAACAAGTGCCGCCCTGAATCGGGAAGTCGTTGGGGTTTGCGCCTGAAAACGACGCGGCACCGTACGGCAAGGCCGTAGATAGAAAGTTCGTAAGTGTCAAGGTTTGCGTGGCGCTCTGTGTGTTGCCGTGCTGCGCGGGGAAGGTGAGGCTCGACGGACTCAGCTGCGCTCCGATTCCGGCACCGCTCAGCGCCACCGATTGCGTGCCGTTCGCGCCCGTGTCGGTAAAGGCGAGTGTCCCAGTCCGGCTGCCGTACGTGGTCGGCTTGAATTGGACCTGGACTTGGCATGCACCGCCATTGCCTGCGATTTGGCTCGTGCAGCCGTTATTCGAAACGACGAAATCCGCGCTGCTGCTTGAAACCGAGCTGAACGTCACGGCGTTGCTGCCCTTATTCGTCACTGTCACTGTTTGCGCAGGGCTGGTGGTTCCCACGTCACGGCCGGTGAAATAGAGTGAAGTCGGCGAGAACGTCAGTTCCGACATCGCGTTGAAGTTAGCCGTATAACTGGCCGCGCCGCCAACGGTGATCGATTCAGATGTGCTCGAGGGGTTGTTGCCCCCACTCCAGCTCGAGAACGAGTACTCGTTGCCCTTCAGGCCCTGCGGCGAGTTCGTGCTGACGTTGTGAGTGCTCGCCACCTGCCAGGCGAACGTCTGTGTGGTCGTGTAGTTCTTGCTGTCCACCGTAAAGGAAAGGCCGCTGGGCGAGGTGCCGACCGTCACGCTCACGTTATTCACGGCGAAGTGCGCGGTCACCGTTTCCGGCGCGCTCATGGTGACGGTGGTGGTAGCGCTGTTTGGGCTGGCTACATTGCCGGTCCATTTCGTGAACTTATACCCAGTATTCGGATTCGCCGTGATGCTAACCGGCGTACCAGACACGTAGTAACCGTCGCCGGTAGGTGAGGTCGTAGTCACGCTTACCGAGCCGTCGGCAGAGGGATTCGCAGCGGTGGTCAGCAGGTATTCCGTAATGAAATTCGCTGTGTAGGTGGCCGGGAAAAAGGCTGCACCAATGGTGTCGGTCGTCGAAGTGGTTCCATCGGACCACCCGTTGAACACGTACTTCGTGCCGGTCGCGCCTGGCTGCGGCGAAGTCGTCGACGCCGTGTGATGGCTAGCAAAGGTCCATGGGAACGTCTGGGCCGACGTATAACGTGTGCCATCGACTGCGAACGACAGGCCCGAGGGCGAAGTGGTCACTGTCACTAGCCCGCCCAATTGTATGGTCACCACCGAGGCTCCGCCCCCCGGTCCGGCCAAGCCCGCCGTCGTGACGGTCCCGTCCGGATTCTGCGTGATGGTTCCAGCGAAGTTGCTCGCATCGCTGGTTAGCGCTGGCGCGCCGTTCGCCGTGAACGCCACGCCGAAACTGCTGCCCGAATCCCCATTGTAGTTTCCAACAATGTTGGTGTTTGCGGAGTAGTTTACGGCGGGGCCGCTCAGAACCACAAAAAACGAGAGCGTGTTGCCGAACGTGATCGGCTGGTTGTAGTCGTTGAACGTAGATGGGGTGTACGTTGTCGCCGTCGGGCATCCGCCGCTGCCGTTGTTGATGGTCAGCGTTGTGGCGAGCGTCCCCCTCACGTTGCCGGCGCTCGCCGACGGCGATCCGAGTGCTCCATCCGTCGAGAAATTACTGATCGTAACGCAGGCGTTCTGCGTGTTCAGCATGCCTGCGTTGAACTGCAAATCAATCGTTCCCGTCTGCCCGTTGACCGAGCTCGTGTCCACCGTCACCAGGTAAACGTTGCCTTGCGCAACCGCGCTATGCGCCAGCGCCGCGATCGTGAGAAGTCCTGCAAGAAGTAGGTTTTTCATTGCAGACTCCCCGTATAGACCGCAGGCGTCGTGGATACCGCCGTGCTGCTTGGGTAATTCAGCTGCACGGTCACAGTCAGCGCCGCACCTAACGCAAGGGCGCTACTATTCGTCACAGTCCAATATGGACTGCCGTTGAACGTTCCGGTGTTATTCGCGCCCGTCACGCCTGCCGGCAGGTTCGTGAGCACCAGTTGAATCGGCCCAGTAATCGCCGCGCCGCTGGTGTTCGTGATGGTGAAGTTGGTAGTCCCTCCTCCCGGACTACCTGGACTGCCTGGATTCTCGAGCAACGGACTATATAACAGTCCCGTTTCGGTGACCGGCGCCGGCGGCAATTGCAGCGGTGCGACGAATATCACGACCGGCGGCCCATTGTTCTGGCTCGGATACGCCTGCGCCGTCGTGGTGCCGTCGCCGTTGATCGTCACCGTGAACACCGGCATGGGGCCGGCGGTGAACAGATAGCCGCCCTGACCGTTCGGGAAGTCCAGAGTGAACGTGCCGCCGCCCTGACCGTTCGGGTTCGTAATCGCTGGGCCGTAGAGGTACAGTTCGAATGTGATGGTGGTGCCGAACGTCATCGACTCCGTATATTCGTTCAAGCTTTGACCGTTTGCCAGCTGCACCGTTCCCGGCAGCACGCCGGAAACTTCGCCGCTCGGGCTGGCGGGCGGGGGATTCAGCAGGCCATCCGTGAAGAAGTTCGCCACAGCGACGTTGGCGGCCTGCGTTGATTGCGAGCTAGGATTGAACTGTAAATCAACATACCCATTCTGCGCCAGCTCGCTGGACGTATTGACAGTGACGATATAGTGGATACTGGCTAAACCGCTTAGCTGCTGATACGCGGTCTGGAAGTTTGCCGTCTCCGTCACCGGCGAGTTCATGGTTACCACCAACGGATTGGTGCTGCTGCTTGTCGTGCCCGTCCAGCTGTGGAAGGCGTAAGCCGAATTCGGCTTGGCCTGCAGCGAGACGACCGTGCCCGAGGCGTAATAGCCGTTCGCCGCGGACGGATTGCCCCCGGCCGTCGCGCTGACCGTGCCTCCTCCCGATGGAGTGACGCTAGTGGTCAGCAGATACTGGGTCTGGAAATTGGCCGTGTAACTCGTCGTGCCGCTCGAAGCCGTTACGGTGTCGCTCGCCGGGTTCGTCGTTCCGTCGGACCAGCTTTGGAAAACGTATTGCGTGCCCGTTCCGCCCGATTGTGTCGAACTGGTCGCGATGGTGTGCTGGCTGCCCACTACCCACGCCGGCGGCGTTACCGGCGCTGCCTGCGCCGTGCCGCCATCCACGCTAACGAGCAATCCCTGGGGCGAAGTGTTGATCTTGACGGCGACGGTTTGAATAAAGTTCGCCGTGTAGCTCGCCGTTCCCGTCGTACTGGAGATGTTTATCGTTTCGGATGCGCTCGAGGGGTTATTGCCGCCGCTCCAGCTCGAGAACGTGTCCTGCGTGCCAGACGACGGCGTTTGTGGCGACGTCGTATTTACGCTCACCGTCTGATAGTTCGTGATCGTGATCGTTTGCTGCCCGGTGTACGAGTTGCTACCCACGGTGTAGCTCAATCCAGTCGGGTTGGTGTCAAACGTCACCTGCACGGGTCCGGGATTGATGGTGGTAGAGTCGCTGGCGCTCAGCGTCGAATTTGTCGTATCGACGCCGCCGCCCGAAAGCGCTACCGAATTCGTCAAACCAGATCCGTGATTCGAATAATCTACGCTCACCGTCAGCGTGATCGTGTCCGTTTCGCTCGCGGGCATCGGGGTGCTGCGAGTACAGGTGACCGTAGATGTGTTGCAGGTCCAATCCTGCAATTGGCCGCCATTGCTATTGGCCGTTTCGGCGATCGAGACGACGTGTAGGCCGCTCGGCAGCGTGTCGGCGACGGTCAGCGCATTTTGCGTTCCTGTGCTGCCTGGCCCGTTATTCTTGACCGTGATCGTGTAAGTGTCGCTTCCATCGCCTTGCGTGAAGGTGGCCGCCAACGGCGAGACTCCGACCTGCGCGACCGGCGGCTTCACCGTGATGTTGACGCAATGGCTGCCTATCGTGCCGGTGCTGCCGTTGATGTTGTGATACACGAAGAACGAGTAAATGCCGTTCGGATTGCTGTTCTGCGCGAACTGGCTCCCGAACGTGGTTGTGCCGAGGCTTTGCGCGAAGTTCCAATCGTTCGATGGCGGCGCGGGCGACGGGAAGTTGATATTGGACTCGCCTGCCACAAAATACGCTCCCGGCGAGTAGGTGCCGCCCGAGAAACTGCCGCTGGAGAACTCAGGCAAAGCTGTTTGGCCGTCTTCAATGATGAAGTTCTGATTATTCAGCGGGCCGGCGCTGGAGAAATTGCCGCCATTATCGACGTAGGCTATGTTGCCCCAGAAGACAATATTGTTCGTCGCGCCGCCCGGCCCTTCGAGCAACATTTCGAGATCGCTCGGTGTGGGATATGTAACCGCGTTCAGCGCCAAGCCCACCGTCTGTAGCGTACCCGGCGCGTTGGTGATCAGCACGCGCGAGGGATATTGCTGCGGGACGGTACTCGCCGCGATGTTGATCGGACCCGGGTTGCAATACCCGTAAGAGGTGTCGCTGTTGTCTGTCTCGAGGGTCTGGTTATCCACCTGCAGCGTGATCGTGTTGGACTCGCTGGCGGAATATTGTGACGGCACGCCGCTGTAATCCGCCCCGATCGTATAGGTGCCCTCAGCGAAGGAGGGCGAGGGGGAAAGCTGCACATTGCCGTTGCCGTCCCAATTCGAAGCCGTACCCACCTGCGTCCCGTTGCTATAGAACGTGACCGTGCCGGTGTTCACTGGATTGCCGCCCGAACTGACATGCGCGCTCAGCGTGACCGCCGTGCTGCTCTGCCCGGTGGCCACCGTCGCCGGATTGGGATTGGCGCTGACCGAGGTGGATGTCGGCGCCTCGGTGCTGGTGGTAAAGATGAGGCAATAGCCGCCCGTGGTGCCGGAGAAAGCGTGGTCGCGGCTGGCGACGTACAGGCTCCAGGTCCCGTTCAGATCCGACGAAAAGGTCGCGTTCATGCTATCCGTGCCCTGGTTTGCGGGATAGTTGTAGGGGCGCGCCGGCGGGCTGTCCAGAATGGTGGTGCTTCCCGCATTCGGGAAAGTGAAAACACCGCTGGTAAGGTTCGAGTCGAAATCGGCGGGCTTATACGGCGTGCTGCTGGTATTGCTGGATGGATTGGAGCTGGTATTTAATGTCGAACTGCCGCTATCTGCGAGGTACAGCGTCAGGCCCGATACGCCGCTCGTGGTTCCGGCCTCCGCGATCGGTACAAACGTCTTGCCATCCGGCCCTTCCAGCAGCATGTCGAAAGCGTTGAGATAAGAATCGCCCTGCCCGGTGGTGATACCCGGCAACTCCAGCGTGAGGGTTGCGAGACTGCCGCTCAAACCGCTCACGTACACGTGCTGCGGGTACGGCTGGGCGGTCACGTTCCCGCCGTTATCGGAGGTCAGGGTGACGGTTCCGTTGTCGCAGAAGGTACCGCCAGTGCTGCTCACGTTGCTCGAAGCAGTGACGTTATCGATAAAGACCTGCACAGGATTCGCGTCGTTGTTGCTATCGCCGAATTGGGGATTGGAGGCTGTGTCGGTGTAAGCGGCGGTAATGTTATGCACGCCTTCCGGGGCGCCTGAAAACAACTCGTTGCAGGTCGTCTGGTTGCCACTGACGGCTTTCCCGGAACAACCGCTTATCGCATTGCCGTTATCATAAAAGGTCACTGCGCCTTCATTGACCGTCTTGCCCGTCGCGGTCACGGTCGCGGTGAAGGTGAGGTTGTCATTTGTGCCCGAGGTAAAGGCCTGGTAGGCGCTGGCGCCCACGCTGGTGGTGGTATTGGTTGCGGAGAAGGTTGTCAGCTGCAGCGTCAGAGAAGAGATCGAACCCGTAGTCCCGCTAAAATCACTCTCGGAATAAACGGTCCAGGTGCCGTTCGCGGTCGCTCCGCTAAAGGCGCTCGCGAAGGTATCTGTGGAACTGCCGTCCGCAGCGCCCTGGTTGGGAGCGCAAGTAGGAGCAGTGGAATTGCCGTCCGGAGACGGGCATTCAGAAACGCCGTAGGCTGACCCATTGGGGGCATTATCGACGTCCGGCAGGTACGTGCCGCTTGTGAGAGTGACAGTCGCCTGGCCGTTGCCGCAGCCTTGCACCAACTGCGAGCCGTTGTCCGCAAACGTGATGTTCGTCGTCGACGGCATGACGGCGCATCCGCCGTTGAAATTCCCGAAGAAATCGAACCTCGTGCCATTGGGCGAGACCAACTCGAAATAAAAATCGGCCGGGCTCTGGTCGCCGCTCAGGCTCCAGCTATTGAAGGTGATGCTGACGCCGTTCACCGACCCGGTCATGCCTGAGACAACGAATGTCGTGTGAGCGGTCGCGGAGGCCCCACTGCCGTCGCTGGTCGCCAAACTGCCCGCGCTAGCAATCGAACAGTTGGTCGGAGTCGAACTACAGTCTGCGTAGGCAGCGGCCGCAACACAGAAAAGCAAGACTAATGACGTACTGAAAGATAGGATCTGATGGCGCATGCCGAAGTCTCACCTCTGGGTACCTGCGCGGGAATTCTCCACCCACGTGCTAGTGCCGAAAATGTCTGGAACGCACCGAGTCTATCACAACAAGCACTCATGGGGTGATAAATAGTACTAACCGTCCGGGCCTAGCAGATCTGGTACGCAGGCCGAGCGCCCCCGCAAAACAGGCGCGCCCGCCCATCAGTCGCAGAGATTTCTAGCCACTAGTGGCCGGAGCCGCTTAGGGCCGTGCTTTGCGATCCATCGGCGTCGGTCACGGTGAAGGTTGCGGTTTCCGAGCTGGTGGTAGAGGGCTGGAAGACGATATTGTAGGTGCAGCTCGAATTTCCCGGCACAGAACCGCTCATAGCTGGGCAGGTGCCGCCGTTCGTAAGTGAAAAATCCGTGCCGTTCGTCCCGCTAAACGAGGTTCCGGTGACGCTCAGTGGTGTTGAGAGATAATTGTTCAGCGTGAACGTCTTGGCCGAGCTTGTGCGGCCTTTCGGGTACGACCCGAAACTGTAGGATGAAGGCGCGAGTTGCGCGCCCACACCCGTGCCGCTAAAGGTCGAGGTTTGCGTTCCGTCCGCGTCGCTGATGCTCAGCGTGGCGCTTTCCGGTCCGTTCGCGGTCGGCTTGAACGCGACCACGTAGGTGCAACTCGAATTCGCCCCCAGCGTGCTGGCCGTCGGTGCACCGCCCGAATTCGGGCAGGTGCTGGAGCTCTGCACCAGGAAGTCGCCCGAATTGGTACCCGTCCATTGCGGCGTGTAGGACAGGGGTGAACTCAGGTAATTCGTAAAAGTAATGCTGAGGTTAGTGGAGCTCTGAGTGTTGCCGCGCTGCGCCGGAAAATAGCCTTTCGGTGGCGCAAGCGAGGCTCCGACGCCGTAACCGCTGACCGTGGCGCTCTGGGTCCCTGCGTTATCGGTGATGCTGAGCGTGGCGCTCTCATTTCCGTTCGCGGTCGGCTGAAACGCGATCACGAAGGTGCAACTATTGCCGCTGCTTCCGTTCGCCGCAAGCGTGCCTCCGCTCGTCGAGCAGCTGCCACCGTTCTGAATCGGGAAGTCGGTCGGATTATTGCCCGAGAACGTTGCCGCGCCGTAGGACAAGGTCGTAGACAGGAAATTCGTCAGCGTGAGGGTCACGGTCGTCGGACTGGTCGTGTTTCCATGTTGCGCCGGGAATACATGCGTCGGCGGCGTTAATTGCGCGCCAACCGCGCTCGCGGTCACCTTCACCGTTTGCGGGCTGTTCGCCGCGTTGTCTGGGAACGATAGCGTCCCGTTACGGCTGCCCGAGGTGGTCGGTTGGAACTCCACCTGCAGCGTGCACTTGGCCTTGCTTGTGATCATTTGCCCGGAGCAGTTATCGTTGAGAATCACATAATCCGGGATGCTCGCCGAGACCGTACCAATCGTGAGCGTGTTGCTGCCCGTGGTGGTGAGCGTCAGGGTCTGTGCAGGGCTAGTGGTCCCCACGTCGCGTGACGGGAAGAACAGGGAAGACGGCGAAATGCTGACCGTCGTCGACAAGATAAAGTTTGCGGTGACGGTCTGCGGCGAGCTGGTAGTCGTGATGCTTGTCGAGGCGCTGTTCGGGCTGGCCACGCTGCCGGTCCAGTTCTGGAATATGTAGCCCTTCGCCGGCGTAGCGGTCAAGGGCACCATCGTGCTCGGCGCATAGTAGCCGGATGCCGGGCTGACTGTGCCGCCGTTCGTCGGATTGGCCTGCGTGGTTAGCAAGTAAGTGGTCGTGAAATTCGCGGTGTAACTCGCGGTCCCGGTAGTGCTGTTTATCGTAATGCTGTGCGATTGCGTGCCGCCGTCCGACCAACTCGAGAACGTGTTCTGGACCCCGCCAGAAGTCTGCGGCGAGGTGGTCGCGATCGTGTGCATTGACCCGTTAGTAAGTGGCAGCGTCTGCTGTGACGTGTAGCTTGTGCTGTCAACGTTATAAGAGAGACCCGCCGGGACCGTGCTGAACGTCACCTGCACCGGCCCAGGGTTCACGGTAACCGTATCGCTCGGATTCTGGGTGGCCGAAATCCCGCCGCCGGAGATGGTGGCCGACGGCGTTACGCTCGAAGGCGCGTTATAGCCGACATTGACCGTCACGGTGATGTTGTCGCTCGCGCTCGCAGCCAATCCCGAGGTACGCGTGCAGGTCAGCGTCCCGAGCGTGCAGCTCCAGCCGGTCCCGCCTCCGCCCTGGATCGCCGTGGCCGTAAGCCCGGTGGGAAGGGTCACAGCCGTCTGCAGCGTGTTGTCCGTTGGCCCGGGGCCGTTATTCATGATGTTAACGGTCACCGTATCGCCCGTGTCGCCCTGAGTGAAATTGGTCGGGTTGTTAGTCATGCTCGCTGCAATCACCGGCGCATTCTCGGTGAAGTTCAAGCACCAGTTGTTGATGCTGAGCGCCTCGTCGCCGAACCGGTCGTACACATACAAGGTCCAGTAGCCGAGCGGGTTGATGTTCTGGAAGGCGCTGCTGAAGGTCTGCGAGCCCGCTGGCGCGGCCTGAGAAATGCCGCTTGGCCCGGGCGCCGGGAACACCGGAGGAGGCAGGCCTTGGTACGAGGCGGGACTGTAAGTGGTGTTCGTCGTTGGGTTATTCGGATCGGCCGGAAGCTGACTCGAACCGGAGTCCGCTAACGTGAGATTCAGCCCGCTAAATCCCGTGCTCTCCGAGCCGGCATCGTTGTAAAAAACAATGTTGGTCGAAGTGGGACCTTCAAGCAGCATTACCGTGCCGTACGGCTCGCCATCTGAGAAGTTGTTCAAGTGCACACCCACCGTATTCACCGTGCCGGCGAGGTTGGTGACGTTGATGCGCGTCGGATACGGGCTCGCGGGAATATTGTTGCCGCCGTTTGAGGAAGAGATGTTCACCCCGCCGGGATTGCAATAGAGACCAGTACCGGCGGTGTTCGTCGTCGGAGTGTCGATCTCGATGGTCACGCTTCCGGAGCTTACGTTGTACGTGCCAGTTACGCCGCTGTAGATCGCTTCAATGGTGTGAATGCCTTCAGCCAGCGACGAGGTCTGGAAAGTGACCTGGCCGCTGCCGTTAACCGTCGTCGGGCCGGAGAGCACCGTGGTTCCTTCTTTGAACGTCACCGAGCCGCTGGTCACCGGATTGCCGCCCGATTTCACCGTGGCGGTGAAGGTCACCTGGGTGTTCGTTGCCGCCTCGGTCATCGGGCTCGATGTCACCGTCGTGTTGGTTGCAACCGCGGCCGAGGTGCTGATATTCAAGCAATAACCGTCGATCGATCCGATGGTGGTGCCCCCGGCATAGTAGGCGTACAAGCTCCACATGCCCTGCGGATTCGTGCCCCCAAACGTGGTGTCGAACGTCGCGCCGCCCTGCGTTTGCGGCAGCTGATACGGCCCGGACGGCGGGCCGTCGGGGCTCGAGGCGAACGTCAAGCCGGTGTTGTAGTCGGTCGGCAGATACTGGCCGGAGGCCGGCGCGTCACCGTTCCCGCCGTTGATGGGGTTCGGCACGGGATTCTGGCCGGTCGCAAAGTCGGTCAAAGTCAGCGTGACCCCGCTCGCATTGCCATCGCCGCCGGTACCCGCCATGGGGACGAACTTATTCCCGTTCGGGTCCACCAACAGGAAGTTGAACAGATTCATCTGGTTGATGGTGATGTTCGGCAGAACCAGGCTGACGTCGCTGAGCGAGCCGCTCTGCGCAGGGATGAAGATGTGCTGCGGATACGGCGTGGTGCCGGGACCGGCATTGTTGGTGTTGATGTTGATCGTTCCCGTGTTGCAATATTGCCCGGTGCTGGGATTGGTCGTGGCGTGATCGACGAAGAAATTCATACTCCCGGAGCTGTTTCCGTAATTCGCATCGCCGGTGTATTGGGCTTCCAGCGGATGATTGCCTTCGGTTGAGAACGTGGTGGTGCAACTCGCAGTGCCGCCGCTCACAGGGACGGGTTGGCTGCTGTTGCTGCAGGTCAGGTCGGAGCCGTTATCGGTGAAGGTGATGGTTCCTTCGCTGGGCGTCGAAGTCGAGGTGACGGTCGCCGTCAAGGTGACCGAATCGCTTTCAAACGTCTCGTTATTCGTAGCGTTCGAGCTGAGCGAAGTACTGGTGTTCGCCGCATTGGCAGCGACCGTGATATTCAACGTCCAGCCGCCGATGGTGGCGCCATCGTCCTCGGCATCCTTGTTCGTCCACACGTACAGCGTCCAGGTGCCGTTCGGGCTGCCGCTGAATTGAGACGCAAAAGTCGCAGTGCCGCCGCTCGATTCGTACTGCGGATCGGCTGGGTTGTCGGTCGCGCATGGAGCCGAAGTAAACGGGGCCCCGCTAAACGCGGCCGATCCGTCCGAGCTGGTGCCGGAGCAATAGTTGTTCGCCTTGTTCACGGTCGGTTTGTAGGTGGTGGGATTGGTCGGCGGTTTGTCTCCGTTGGGAGGAGAGCTAGAGTAGGCGTCTTCATCGGGAGCATACAGCGTAGCGCTGTCTTCGAAAGTAATGTTTTCGTTATTGAATATCGTGGTCCCGGTAAGGGCCAGCCCGCCCAGAAATTGGAACGTCTGGTAACAGCTGTTCATCGCACAGCCGGTCGGCTGGAAAACCAGCATAAATTCGCGGTCCTCAGTGCCTGGACCGTTCGTTGTGCCGTTGTCGGTCCAGTTATTGAGACTCAGGGTAATCGTTTGAATGGAACCGGTAATTCCGGACACTGTTTGCGCAGAAGATTCCAGCGCGCCGTTGAAACTCGTCGCTGGGATGGTAATCGTAGTGCTGTTGGTGCAACTGGTTGTCGTACCCGTCGTACTACAGCCCGCATACGCATACCCGGCCGCGAAGGCCATCAACACCGCACAAAGCAATACTTGATTCCGCATGCGGATTGTTCCCCTTTACGCGCTCGGACGTAGCACGGTATGGTCGCCGGCGAAGCCTCGAACTTACATTTTTAAGATCAGTTCTTTATATCACAACGTAAAAGGCGTGATTGCCTTTTCTTGAACCCTGCGTACCGGAACAAAAGTACTATCACTTCGCTTTTATCGAAAGAGCGATTAGGGGATGCCGAAGCGGTATTTGGCTCTCGTCCAACTGCGATCCCGATGTTGTGTGTACTATCGATTCTATAGCGGGTTCTGTTTATAGCAAGCTGATTTCCGTACTGCCGGTTTTCGGTACTCTGCCCAAACGCCCTGCTTCTGCTCTGGCGTTTTCGATGGTTCTGATTTGAATATTCTTCTCATCGGCGGGACGGGTTTCATTGGTCCGCACGTGGCTCGGGAACTTGCTCAACAGGGCCACAATGTTACCGTTTATCACCGCGGCGAATCGCCTGGCTGCATGCCGGCTTCTGTTCGCCGCATTACCGGTGATCGAAACAATCTCCTAGCGGACTCGAATAAGTTACGCCGCGAGTCTCCCGAAGTGGTCATCGATCTAATTCTCAGCGGTAGGCGCCAAGCCAAAGCGCTCATGGAAGTTTTTCGTGGCGTAGCGCGGCGGATTATCGCGCTGAGTAGCGGAGACGTGTATCGCGCGGCCGGAATCCTTCATGGACTTGAGCCCGGTGGGCTTCAGCCCTTACCGCTCACCGAGACTTCCGAGCTTCGCAGCGTCTCGAATGTCTATCCGACCGAGCAGATTCGCCGCTTACAGAAGGTCTTTTCGTGGCTGGATGACGAATACGACAAGATTCCCGTTGAACAAACCGTGATGGGTGACCCGCAATTAATCGGCACGGTGCTGCGGTTGCCGATGGTTTATGGCCCAGGAGATCCGCTGCATCGAACATTTCCATACGTCAAAAGAATGGATGACAGGCGGCCGGCAATTCTGATTCAGGAAGAGGCTGCTTCGTGGCGGGCGCCTCGCGGATATGTGGAAAATGTGGCGGCAGCTATCGCGCGTGCCGCAGTCTCATCAAGAGCGGAGGGCCGGATCTACAACATCGCCGAGCCTGAGGCTTTCACAGAGATCGAATGGGTACGTAAAATCGCGCAATCAGCCGGTTGGTGCGGCGAGGTGGTTCCGGTCCCGCGCGATGTCACGCCCGAACACCTTCGCGTCAGCCACAACACCGAACAGCACTGGGTTATGAGCAGCGCGCGCATTCGCGAGGAGCTGGATTTTCAGGAGCCAGTCGAGCCGGCAGTCGCACTCGCGCGCACGATCGCGTGGGAAAGGGAGAATCCGCCACCCATTGATCCGGCACAGTTCGACTATGCCGCGGAAGACAGCGCGATTGCGAAATACCGCGACTGTACCACAACAGGAGCTCGCGTCCCAGAACTGGACGTTCGGCGTGATTAACCGGGGCGTGACTCGGTAAGAGCAAAATGACTTGCGCGGGCCCTCGAACGGCATTACCCTTGCTCTAATACCCGCAATATGAGCTGGTTACGAGATCTGAAGTACTGCCTCCGGGGCCTCCGCAAAGCTCCGGTGTTTGTAATCGCTGCGGCAGTAACGCTCGGCATCGGCATCGGAGTTAACACCGCCATCTTCAGCTCAATGGACAGCATGATGCTCCGCCCGATGCCGGTGAAAAACGGACGGAATCTGATAATTCTGCAAGCCCAGGACAATGGCCTTCAGTTCTCGCGCCGAATCTCGTACCCGGAATACGACGATTACAGGAAGCTCGCCATCTTCCGCGCGACTTCTATCGATTGCCTCACCGTCACGAACTTTAAGCGTGGCGGCGTAACGGATCGTCTCTGGGTTGAGGCCGTGAGCGGCAGCTTCTTCCCCATGCTAGGCCTCAGGCCGGCTGCGGGCAGGCTTTTCGGAGGTCGGGAAGAATCCAGCCCGCTGCTGGTCCTCAGTTACTCCTACTGGAAAGGTAAGCTAGGCGGGGATCCGGGCGTGATCGGTTCCTCGGTCCGCTTGAACGCTCATGATTTCACGATTATTGGCATTGCGCCGAGCAGTTTTCACGGCGCCATTTCATACGTCGACATCGATGGTTTCGTTCCGGTGAAGGCCCAGGGACTGCAGCTCGATACCAATCACCGCGATTACTACGCCTACCGCATTTTGGGCCGGCTTAGGCCGGGCATCTCATTGAACCAAGCTCGTGCAGCAGCCGCGCTGCTGGGTAGTGCATTAGAGAAACAATATCCAGCCACAAACAAAGGCGTCCGTCCGATCATTATGGCCGAGACAGATTCGCGGCCCGATCCCCAGGCAACGGACACGGTCAGACCAATGCTGGTGTTCGGCATGGCGCTCGTTTTGATCTTGCTTCTGATTGCATGCGCCAATGTCGCTAATCTGCTACTTGTGCGGACAGCAAATCGCAGTCGCGAATTTGCGATTCGCGCATCTCTCGGCGCCACACGCGCTCAAATGCTCCGGCTCATCTTCGGTGAAAGCTCGGTTCTCGCGCTCGCGGGACTCGGGGCGGGGCTGCTGCTTTCTTCATTCATCACGGGGTGGTTAAACACGATCCAACCCGGGGTTGATTTCCGCTATCGGATGGGCGATTATTCTCTGGATCGCCGCATTCTCGCGTTTACGATCGCTGCAACGGCCCTGACGGCCCTCGTATGTGGTCTGTTTCCGGCCTGGCGAGTTACGCGATGGGATTTGAATCAGATCATGAAACAGGGCAGCGGGACCGGCTCGTCGCGCCTGCGCGGCAGCGATTTATTGGTAATTGCCCAGATCGCTGCGTCTGTCGTTCTTCTGATCGCAGCAGGTTTATGTATGCGGGCACTTAGTGCCAGTTCGAAAATCGATGTGAGTTACGCACGCGAGGGGCGCGAAGTGTTCTCATTCAATTTATCCAAGCAGAGTTACAATTCCGACGCTGCAGCGACGTTTGAGAGGCGTCTGCTGGATCGGGTAAGAGCCCTACCCGGTACAACCGAGGCCGCGTTAGTCGAATTTCTGCCATTCACGGGGTTCTCTTCCGAGCAAATCATGCGGGAAGGAGAGCCGTCCCGAAAGCTCCAAAGCGGGGACACAGTGATGTACAACGTCGTAAGTCCCCATTATTTCCGTACTGCGGGCACGCGGCTCCTCGCTGGCCGTGATTTTTCGGAACACGATGATTCGAACTCGCGGCCCGTAGCCGTGGTCAACGCAGCTTTCGCGCGGCACTTCTGGCCGGATCAGCCCGCCATTGGAAAACGTTTTCGTTTGGGCTCAAACGAACCGCTGGTCGAAATTATCGGGATCGTTCAGACTGGAAAATATTTCGCGCTGGGAGAAGCGCCCCGGCCTTTATTTTTTCTTCCCTTTTGGCAGCACCCCGTATCGAATGCCAGCTTGATGGTACATTCAGCAGCTCCAGTCGCCTCGGTCATCACGGCAGTCCGCGCTCAGTTTCATGCGCTAGATCCGGAATTGCCGGTCTACGGAATCATGACTATGAAGCATCTGATTGAGGACAGCTACGTCTTTTCTCCCTATCGATACGGAACTCAGTTTGCAACTGCCTTCGGACTAGCCGGCCTATTAATGGCGGCGATTGGAATTTACGGCGTCATCTCATACTCCGTTGCGCAACGCACGCGTGAGATCGGCATTCGCATTGGGTTAGGCGCGGATCGCAATCGGGTCCTTGCGATGATCATGCGTCAAGGCTTGCAACTGATTCTGGCGGGCGGCGCAATTGGACTGGCACTCGCCTATACCGCCGCAGCGCTCTTCGGCCATCTGATGTCAGGAGTCAAGGGGACGGATCCGCTTGCATTCGGAACAGCGGGCGTCTTAATTCTCGCCACCGGATTGATCGCTAGCTATCTGCCCTCTCGGGCTGCCGCGAGTGTGGATCCTGTGATCGCGCTTCGGAACGAATAATGCTGGAGATTGCGAATCCTATCGCGCCGCAACCGCCGCGTTCAGTTCTTTCACAATACTTCCCACGAAAACCTTCGCGTCGCCGAACAGCATCAGCGTTTTATCCATGTGATAAAGATCGTTGTCGATTCCAGCGAAGCCGGGACTCATGCTGCGTTTGATTACCATCACAGTACGCGCCTCGTATGCATTCAGGATCGGCATGCCCGCAATCGGGCTGCCCTTGTCCGTCTTGGCCGCCGGATTTACGACATCATTGGCGCCGATCACCAGCGCAACATCAGCCCTGGGGAATTCCGGGTTAATGTCGTCCATTTCAGCCAGCCGGTCGTACGGCACGTTTGCCTCGGCTAACAAAACGTTCATGTGACCTGGCATTCGCCCGGCAACCGGATGAATCGCGAATCGCACATCGACGCCCCGTCGCGTGAGGACATCGAACATCTCTCGGAGCTTGTGCTGAGCCTGTGCCACCGCCATTCCGTAGCCCGGAATGATGACCACGCTGCGGGCCGAATCCAATATCTCGGCAGCTTCTTCGGGCGACGCGGAACGAACCGGCCGCTCCGCCGCCTTTTGTGCGCTCACTTGAAGCGTGCCAAACGCCCCGAAGAGTACATTGCTAAACGAACGATTCATGGCCCGGCACATGATCACCGAAAGAATAAAGCCAGACGAGCCATCGAGGGCCCCGGCAACGATCAGCAGCTTGTTATCGAGAACGAAACCCATGGCGCTGGCGGATAAACCCGCATAAGAATTGAGCAAAGCAATAACCGTCGGCATATCGGCGCCGCCAATGGGAACGATCAGCATGACTCCGAAAATTAGCGAGAGCACGCTGAATATCGGAAAGAGCCAGGTGCGCTCAGGCGACAGAATCAGCGCAATTCCAATGGCAACCGCGAGCGCGAACACTCCCAAGTTGACGAAATTTTGCCCCCGATATGTGATGGGCCGCGTCGGAAGAATCTCCTGTAATTTCCCGAAAGCCATCAGGCTTGCAGTGAAGGTGAGGAAGCCAAGCAAGGTTTCGAGCACGAGCGCCGTCATGACGAACCCGTGGGGGGTGTGGCGGTAATATTCCGCTGTCCCGATCAAGGCTGAAGCAAGAGCGCCGCAAGCGTGCGAAAAAGCGGTTCGCTGTGGAACGGCAGTCATCGGCATCAGATAAGCGAGCGGAACCCCTAACGCGGAGCCGATAAAGAACGCGATGAGTATCCATTGATACGTGACCACTTCATGCCGCAGGAGGGTCCCGACTACGGCAAGCAGCATCCCGATCTCGCCTGCAATCACGCCGCGGCGAGCGGTCACTGGCGAATTCATCCATTTGATCGCGAGAATGAAGCCCGCTGCCGCCAGGATGTAAAGGGCCGGAAAGATGCTGTTCCTCATTCCTTTTCCGGATTTCGCTTCTTAAACATCTTGAGCATGCGGTCTGTAATGAGATAGCCGCTGACCACGTTGGTTGTGGATGCGACAACGGCGATAAAGCCGAGCGTGCGCGTCAGCGTTGAGGCGTCTTTTTCACCCGTGATCAGAATCGCCCCCACAACGGCAATTGCTGAGATCGCATTCGTCAGCGACATGAGCGGCGTGTGCAAAAGCGGAGACACTCGGCGGATGAGCTCAAACCCAAGAAACGCAGCGAGCATGAACACCCAGATTGCAATCTCGTACGAGCTCACACCTGCACCTCTCTTGGTTCGGCACCCTGGGATGCTTTCGCGAGTTCTGCGATACGGGGATGCACGATCTGGTTGCCATGCGTAACGAGTGTCTCGCGTATAATTTCGTCCTCTCGATTGATGTCGAGAGCGCCATCGCGAACGAGTAGCCGGAGGAATGCCGAAATGTTTGTAGAGTACATCTGGCTCGCATGGTAGGGCACCGAAGACGGCAGATTTAATGGGCCGAGAATCGTGATCCCTCTATGCACAACCGTTTCGCCAGGATGCGTGAGATCGCAATTTCCGCCTCGCTCGGCTGCAATGTCAACGATCACCGACCCCTGACACATCCCTTCAATCATTTCCGAGGTGATCAGCACGGGTGCTTTCTGGCCGGGTACAGCAGCCGTTGTGATAATGACGTCCTGCTCCCGCAAAACCTCGCTCATTAACTGGCGCTGCCGCCGGTAGAAGTCTTCGCCCATTGCTTTTGCGTACCCACCCTTGTCCTCCGAAGCCTGCGAATCCACATCTAACGTCACAAACTTTGCGCCCACGCTTTCTACCTGCTCTTTGACGGCGGGGCGCACATCGTAGGCGGAAACAACTGCACCCATGCGCCGAGCCATTGCAATCGCCTGAAGGCCGGCCACTCCCGCGCCGAGCACAAAGACTTTCGAGGGCGTGATCGTCCCTGCCGCGGTCATGAGCATCGGAAACATTTTCGGAAGGTGACTCGCTGCCAGCAGAACGGCGCGATAACCGGAAATCGTGGCCATCGACGACAACGCGTCCATGCTCTGCGCGCGTGTGATGCGCGGTACCAATTCCATAGCGAAAAACGATACCCCGGCGGCGGCCAGGTCCGCAGCCTCGCGTATCGCCGTTAGCGGCTCTCCGAAACCGACCAACGCCTGCCCGGAACGAAATAGGGGAAGATCAGTGCGGCCCGCTTCGGGATTCGCGCCGAGGCAGCGCATTTGCGCAAGGATCTCGGCTTGTTCGAAGACTTCAGCCCGGCTCGCTAATCGGGCGCCACGAGCAACGTACAAGTCATCCGTGAATCCCGCTTCAAGGCCTGCCGAATGCTCAACGAGCACCTCCATTTGCGCCTTTCGCAACAGCTCACAATGACGGGGGGCAATCGCCACGCGGCGCTCTCCCGGGAACGTCTCGCGAGGAATTCCAAGAATGACAGGCACGTAGTCTCTATCAGTAGGATGATTGATGAGGACGCGGGTTCGCAACTCCACGTTACGGGCGCGAACACTTCATGGGCAAAACGTTATATAATATTTTCCGAACCCATTTAGCTTGACCCCCAAGTAGCTGGTCGCTGGCCTGCGTGAGACCGACTGACGTTCAAAACCCGAACTACTATCACAAGGTCGTGGATTGCCAGTGGGCCTGCCCGGCGCATACCAATGTTCCCGAGTACATCCGTCTCATCGCACAAGGCAGATACACCGACGCGTACATGCTCAATCGGGAATCAAACGTATTCCCCGCGATTCTCGGACGCACCTGCGATCGCCCTTGCGAGCCTGCTTGCCGCCGCACCCGAGTAGATGGAAAACCTGTCGCAATCTGCCGCTTGAAGCGGGTAGCGGCGGACCTGCGCGGCGAAATTGCGCATTTACTGCCCAAAATTCCCGACAAGAAGAATGGCAAGCGCATCGCGTGCGTGGGGGCCGGCCCAGCGTCGCTCACCATCGCAAACGATCTGCTGCCGCTCGAGTACGAAGTTACTATTTTCGAGAAACAGGATAAGCCCGGCGGCCTCATGCGATCGAATATTCCGGCGTTCCGGCTGCCTGAGCGAGTTCTGTTCGAAGAAGTGAACATGATTCTCGACCTGGGCGTCGACGCACGTTTCAATTCGCCTGTGAACAGCATGAGAGATTTGCTGAGCCAGGGCTTCGATGCGATCTTCGTGGGAAGCGGGGCGCCTCGCGGTAAAGATCTAGAGATTCCCGGACGCCATGACAGCGAGCGCATTCATATCGGAATCGACTGGCTGGAATCAATCGCCTTTGGGCACACGGACTCGATCGGTGAGCGGGTGTTGATCATTGGTGTAGGTAACACGGCCATGGATTGCTGCCGGTCTTCTCGAAGGCTCGGCGGCAAAGACATAAAAGTCATGGCGCGACGCCCCCGAAAATATTTCAAAGCCTCGCCCTGGGAGCTCGAAGACGCGGAAGAAGAGAGCGTCGAAATCGTAATTAACTACGCGCCGAAAAACTTTGTCATCGAAAACGGCCAACTCAAGGGCATGGACTTTGAACGCCTCGAGTGGGACGCCGATGCGAAGCGTTCGCAAACGATCGATACGGTCTTTCTTCCCGCGGATGATGTGATCCTTGCGATCGGCCAGGAAAACGCGTTTCCGTGGATCGAGCGCGATCTCGGCATTGAATTCGATAAATGGGACATGCCGGTGGTGAACGAAGTAACAATGGAAGCCACGCGCCCAGGCGTCTTTTTCGGCGGCGATTCGGCGTTTGGTCCCAAGAACATCATCTGGGCGGTCGAGCACGCTCATCAGGCCGCGATTTCCATCCACAACCTCTGCCAGGGAATCCCAACTTCGGATAGGCCGCCGTACGGAATGAACCTGGTCAGTCAAAAAATGGGGATCAGCGAATGGAGTTATCACAACGACTACAATCCCGTGTCACGCCAAAAGATGCAGCACGTGGATCTGGTCGAACGGTTTGAGCAGCTCAATATCGAAGTGGAACTCGGATTCACCGCCGAACAGACGGCGCGGGAAGTGGAGCGCTGCTTGAACTG
Organism: Acidobacteriaceae bacterium; assembly: GCA_019240405.1. GTDB lineage: Bacteria > Acidobacteriota > Terriglobia > Bryobacterales > Bryobacteraceae > Bog-105. Next base: position 108,118 of record JAFAYL010000059.1, on the reverse strand, counting down.
CGATATTCAAACCGCGTTTACGGGGCCCCGATGCATTGAATGCGACGCATGCATTGATGTTTGTCCTGTGCAATGCCTGACGATCACTCGCGATGGCGAAGAAATGGATCTTCGGACGCGGCTTTCGGCGCCTGCGCTAAACCTTGAGCAGGCATTGTACGTGTCCGCGCCTCTTCCGCAAACCGCGCGCATCATGGCCAAGGACGAAGATGTTTGCGTTCACTGCGGCTTGTGCGCCGAGCGCTGCCCCACCGCTGCATGGGATATGCAGAAATTCGATCTTCTGATTCCATACGCAGGCAAAACAGCGTGCATGACCAGTTGCATTCCCGCGTAAACGATTTCGCAATCAAGCTGGCCAACGTAAACGGAACCGGCTCAGCCAGCGCAAATGGCCTTCTCATGCAGGCCATTTTCCGGATGGGCATTCCCGTGTCCGGCAAGAATTTGTTCCCGTCCAACATTCAGGGATTGCCCACCTGGTACGAAATTCGTGTCAATAAAGATGGCCACACGGCCCGCGCTCTGGATTACGATCTGATGGTCGCGATGAATGCGCAGACATATGCCCGCGATATCGGCGAAGTGCGGTCCGGCGGGTATGTCCTTTACGATTCCTCTTGGCCTCTCGACCGCGCTCTCTATCGCGAGGATGTCAACTTCTTGCCTGTGCCGCTCGCGCAAATGTGCAATGAACATTTCAAGGATCCGCGCGAGCGTACGCTCATGAAAAACATCGCCTATGCGGGTTCGCTCGTCGCAACGCTCGACATCGATATGCCCCTTGTGGAGCAGCTCCTCGATGAGCGATTCGCGGGAAAAAAGGCGCTGCGGGAATCGAATCGTCGAGCGTTACGCCTGGGGTATGACTACGCGAAGCAGCAGTTTGAGTGTCCGCTCAATTTCCATCTCGAGAAGATGGATGCAAATGGCGACAAGATTCTAATCGACGGCAATACAGCCACCGCGCTGGGCTGCATCTACGCCGGCGCTACCGTTGCCGCGTGGTATCCGATCACGCCTGCGACATCGGTAATGGATGCGTTTAAGCAATTTTGCGAGAAGTATCGGCGCGATCCGGAAACAGCTGAGAACAATTACGTCATTTTGCAAGCAGAAGACGAGCTGGCGGCCATCGGCATGGTCATCGGCGCTTCCTGGAATGGCGCGCGGGCATTCACTTCCACAGCCGGACCGGGCATCTCGCTCATGAACGAATTGCTCGGTTTGGCTTACTACACGGAGATTCCTGCCGTGGTTATCGATGTTCAGCGCGTCGGTCCCTCAACTGGCATGCCAACCCGCACACAGCAAGCGGACCTCATCGAGTGCGCTTACGCCTCGCACGGAGATACAAAGCACATTCTTCTGTTCCCGGCGAATCCGGCCGAATGCTTTGAATTCGCGATCCGGTCCTTCGATCTCGCCGAGCGCTTTCAAACTCCTGTCATCATGCTGTCCGATCTCGATATCGGAATGAACGATTGGGTAGTACCGGGCTTGGCCTGGGACGATTCCTATCGGCCGGATCGCGGACGCGTGCTCGGCCCCACCGAGCTCGAGCAGCTCACGAGATACAACCGCTACTCCGGAGAAGACGAGGATCACGTTGCTCCACGAACCCTGCCCGGCGTTGATCCGCGCGGCGCCTATGTAGCTCGCGGCTCCGGCCACAACAAGTTCGGCGGATACACGGAAACGCCGAGCGAGTACCAGGAAGTGATGGATCGTCTCGCGCGCAAACAAAAAGCCGCGGCAAATTTCGTTCCTTTGCCGGAAATCGATAGACGCTCGGAAGCCCGGTTCGGCGTGATTACAATTGGCGGCTGCGAGCCTGCGGTTCTGGAAGCACTCGATCTTCTGGCGGATCGAGATATTCCCGCCGACTACATGCGCGTTCGCGGGTTTCCTTTTCACAAGAGCGTGGAGGCATTTCTTTACGAACACGAGTTCTGCTTCGTTGTCGAGCAGAATCGCGACGCGCAGCTTCGATCTCTGCTGATCCTTGAGACCTGCGTGCCTAAGGATAGAGTTCGATCTGTCTTGGTATATGGAGGATTCCCGCTGAGCGCTCGTCACGTGGTGGACGGAATCATGCACCAGTTGGAGAAATAGTGAATGCCTTCAATTGTTAAGCCGGTCGTTACTCATCCCAGCTTGCAGCGGAATCAGCTCGGGCTGACCCTGCGCGATTACGAGGGCTCCATGTCCACTCTGTGCGCGGGATGTGGTCACGACTCTATAACCGCCGCGATCGTTCGAGCGCTTTGGGAAGTTTCAATAGAACCCCACATGCTCGCCAAAATGAGCGGAATCGGATGCTCCTCCAAGACGCCGGCTTACTTCGCACACGGCGCGCATGGGTTTAATTCTGCGCATGGCCGCATGCCGCCCATTGCCACTGGCGCGAACGCCGCAAATCGCGAGCTAACTTATATCGGCGTCTCTGGAGACGGCGACTCACTATCGATCGGGCTCGGACATCTGTGTCACGCCATCCGGCGCAACGTCAAGATGGTCTACATCATCGAAAACAACGGTGTGTACGGGCTGACGAAGGGGCAGTTTTCGGCTTCCGCCGATACCGGCTCAAAAAGCAAGCGCGGAGAGGCCAATGAGATGTCGCCCATTGATCCGGTGATGCTCGCCCTCAGCATAGGAGCCACGTTTGTAGCGCGCAGTTTTTCCGGTGACAAGGATCAGCTCGTCCCTATTCTGAGAGCGGCTCTTGCACACCGAGGGTTCGCGCTGATTGACGTGATCTCCCCGTGCGTCACATTTAACGACCACACTGGATCGACGAAGAGTTATCTGTACACGCGCCAGCATGAGCTGAAGGCGACGGAAGTCGATTTCGTTCCGCCCGAAAAAGAAATTCTAGCCACCATCGCTCAAAACGGAATCACTAGCGTAACCATGCACGATGGCAGTGTTGTGCAGTTCAAATCCGTTCCCGCCGACTACGATCCAGCCGACCGCCAGAAGGCGACCGCGTACCTGATGGCCCAGCAGAGCAAGGGAGTTATCGTTACAGGATTGCTGTTCGTCGACGAAAGCGTCAGCGATTTGCACGAGATGAATCGAACATCACACGTTCCGCTGTCCCGCATACCCTACGAGAACCTGTGCCCTGGTTCAGCGGCGTTGCAGGAATTGCAAGAAGACTTTCGATAGCCGCAGTTATTCAGTTATTTGTGTTATCGTCAGGCTTGCGTTCCGACCGTCGGTGCTGGAGTCTGTTCCTTGGCTCTTTCGGGTCTTTCTTTGGGCGCGCTGCCGGGCTTGACCGGACTGATGATCACGTGAGCGTTGCGACCTTCTAACCGTGGATGCCCCTCTATTGCTCCGATCCCAGCCAAGTCGTCGGCGAACCGCAGTAACAACTTTTTGCCCAGCTCGGTATGCGCGATCTCGCGGCCCCGGAACTGCACGATTGCTTTCACGCGATTTCCTTCTTTCAGAAATCGAATCGCATGGTTTCGTTTAAAGTCGTAGTCGTGGTCGTCTGTATTCGGCCGGAATTTCAGCTCTTTCACCTGAATAACGTGCTGTTTTTTCTTGGCCTCATGCTGCTTCTTTTTCTGTTCGTATTGCCATTGACCGAAGTCCATGGCTTTCGCAACCGGCGGTTCCGCCGTAGGCGCAATCAGAATCAGATCGAGACCCATATCCTGCGCCTTGCGCACAGCATTTGGAGTTGGCATGATCTCGGCCGATCCGTCCGGAAAAACAGCGCGGACCTCTTTCACTCGGATTGCCTCGTTTACGTTTTCTCGAATTTTAGGCCGGCGCGGCGGGAAGCTTCTCGGTGGATACATGCCGGACTAGCGGGTGAAGACGCGCGTACGCGTCAGGGGAGCGGAGGAGCAATAGTTCAAATAAAGTACCTGAATCCAGTGTACACGCAAATTGGGCCTGTCAACCGCTGTTTTTGCGCTTTTCTGACGAACGAAGATTCTGAATTTTGATACTGAAAATTGGGATCTTCAAAACGCGCGGTGGCGGCAAGCGCAAGCATCTGCCCAGGCCAGCCCGCTGTGTTAGCGTAAGTTCATAGGCGAACGCTTGAAGCACTCTTAGTCTGCCCTATATCCAGGAAGCGCGCCGGCCACACAGGAAAACAGCCTGCATGGAAGCCACTCTACATAGTCTTGGCGATCTGCTCATCAAAGCAGTTCCGACGATCATTTTTTTTGTTTTTTTGACCGTCTACCTCAAGCAGGTCTTCTTCAAACCCCTGGCAAATGTCTTGGATGAGCGGAAAAAGGCCACTGAAGGAGTGAAGCGCCTGGCCGAGCAGGCTTTTGCGGCAGCAGATCAGAAGACGTCAGAGTTTCAACGCGCGTTGCAGCTCGCCCGCGCTGAGCTCGAACAGGAGCACGAAGCGCTGCGCCGCAAATGGACCGACGAGCAAGCGCAAGCAATCGCCAAAGCCCGCGCCGAAGCCGACCAGACGCTTCAGCAAGCCAAGCGCTCAATCGCAGAAGAAGTCGAGCGCGCCCAGGCAGAACTGAATACGACAGTCGAACAATTGAGTGGCGAAATCGTCAACTCGCTCCTGCGCCGGAGAGCAGCATAGTGCGTCGCGTAAATGGTTTTTCATTCGCTCTATTTATTGCTTTTGGCGCAATCGAATACTGCGCGGCTGCCCAGCTTCCAACAGCGCAGGAAACGGCTCAGTTGGATGCCATCACCATTTGGAAAATCGTTAACACGATCATTTTCGCCATCGGCCTAGGCTATTTGATCGCGAAATATGCCCCTGCATTCTTCAATGCGCGCTCCGCTGAGATCCAAAAAGCCATCCACGACGCCACCGGACTCAAGATCGAAGCTGAATTCCGCTCTTCTGAGATCGATCGCAAGGTGGCCGGACTTGCCGATGAAGTGAAAAAGCTTCGTCAACAATACGCGGAAGAAATGGAGCGCGAGCACGAGCGCTTTCGGCAAGAGACGCAAGCCGAACTGGAGCACATCCAGCGGAATATTGCGGCGGAAATAGATGCCTTTCGTTTGGAAGGCGCGCGCCAGGTTCGCCGACATACAGCACAACTCGCCCTCGCATCGGCCGAGCGACGGCTTCAGGACCGCCTCGCTTCCGAGCCACAAGACCCGTTCGTTCGCTCGTTCGTACACTTGGTCGAGCAAGGCACAAAATGACCAGCGCTCTAGCGACCCATTATGCTCGTGCTCTCGCGGACGCTGTATTTGCTCCCCGCTCCGGTTTGTCGCCTCAAGAAGCGGTTGCTCAGCTTGGCGCCGCTGAATCTCTAGTCTCAGGCTCGAGACAGCTTCAAGTCGCTTTGCTTTCGCCAGCCGTGAGTAAGACCCGCAAGCAAGCCGTGATCTCGAGACTGGCTGACGAAATGAAGTTCCATCGCATCATCCGAAACTTTCTTCTCGTTGTTGCGCGGCATCGCAGGATTCGGGAACTGAGCGGCATCGGCAAGAGTTTCGCCTCAATCGTGGATGAGCGGTTGGGCTGGATTCCGGCTGAAATCGTGTCCGCCAAAGAGCTCACGGCCGAACAGCGGGAGCAAATTGAACGCGCACTCGGTACCAAAATCGGAAAATTCATCAGGGCACACTATAAGGTAGATCCGGCGCTGCTCGGGGGAATTCGCGCTGACGTCGCTTCCCGGCAATACGACGCCTCGCTTCGCGGCAGGCTGGAAACCATGCGCCAACGTTTGGAGGCACACATCTAAGGGGAATTATGGCCCAAATCAGAGCAGACGAAATCTCGCGCGTTCTTCAGTCGGAAATCGAAAACCTGGATGCGGTCGAGAGCGTGTCGGAGACTGGCTCCGTCATCAGCGTTGGGGATGGTATCGCCCGAATTTATGGCCTCGAAAAAGTAATGGCCGGCGAGCTCATCGAATTCGGTCCTGAAACGGTCGGAATCGCTTTGAACTTGGAAGAAGATCAAGTCGGCGCAGTCTTGCTCGGTGACTTCTCGGGCGTGAAAGAAGGCGATCAGGTGCGGCGAACTGGCCGCATCATGTCGATTCCAGTCGGAGACGCGATGATTGGGCGCGTCGTCGATGCATTGGGCCGGCCGATTGATGGTAAGGGTGCAATCGATACAAAGGATTTCAATCCGCTGGAGCGTTTAGCCCCCGGAGTTGTCGACCGCCTCCCTGTCAAACAGCCCGTGCAAACGGGAATCAAAGCCATTGACGCCATGGTGCCGATCGGGCGTGGCCAGCGCGAATTGATCATCGGCGATCGTCAGACCGGAAAAACCACCATCGCGCTCGACACGATCATCAATCAAAAGGGTGGCGATCTCATTTGCATCTACGTCGCAATCGGACAAAAACGGTCGACCGTGGCTCAGGTCGTCAAAATACTTGACGAGCACGACGCGATGGATTACACAGTCGTCGTCGCTGCGACAGCCTCTGATCCCGCTCCGATGCAGTACATCGCGCCTTACGCTGGTTGCTCGATTGGCGAGTACTTCCGCGACTCGCGGAGGCATGCGCTCTGCATTTACGATGATCTGTCCAAGCATGCCGCTGCCTACCGAGAGATTTCTCTACTATTGCGGCGGCCGCCCGGGCGCGAGGCGTATCCAGGAGATGTTTTCTATCTTCACAGCCGGTTGCTCGAGCGCGCGGCGAAGTTAAACGACGAAAAGGGCGGCGGATCTCTGACCGCTCTTCCGTTCATTGAGACGCAAGCCGGAGACGTCTCGGCGTACATTCCGACCAACGTCATTTCGATCACCGATGGTCAGATTTATCTCGAGGGCGATTTGTTTAACTCCAACATCCGGCCTGCTATCAACGTCGGTCTCTCGGTTAGCCGTGTTGGCGGAAGCGCGCAAGTGAAGGCGATGCGTTCCGTCGCCGGAAGTTTGCGTCTCGACTTAGCGCAATACCGTGAGCTCGCTGCCTTCGCCCAGTTTGGCTCAGACCTCGACAAAGCATCCCAAGCACAGCTCAATCGCGGCAAGCATTTGGTTGAAGTGCTGAAGCAGGGGCAATACTCGCCCTTGCCTGTCGAAAAGCAGGTGATGATCATCTTTGCTGGAACGAATGGCTATCTCGACGATCTGCCCGTCGAAGATGTCCGCCGCTTTGAGGCCGAGCTGTACAACTTTCTCGAGAACAGTAAGCCCGATCTATTAAGCACGATTCGTGAAAAGGGCGAATTAAACGACGACATTAAGAGCCAAGTGAACGACGCGTTGAAAGAATTTAAACAACGTTTCTTGGAGGCCAAGCAAGCTCCGAAACCCCGAACTGAAGCACGAGGCGTGAAGCAAGGTCGAGACCAGACGAGAGACGTTCCCGGCGGCGATGGCTATAAGCCAGAGGCCGGTGAAGTCAGTCAGCCAGACACTGCAGCCGCGGAGGCGACACCGGTCGGTTCGAACAAGTAGTAAATGCCGAGCCTTATCGATATCCGGCGCCGCATTCGCAGCGTCAAGAACATGCAGCAGATCACTAAAGCCATGAAGATGGTCTCCGCTGCCAAGCTCCGCCGGGCACAGGATCGAGCTATCGCCTCGCGACCCTATGGAAAGATCATGCACCGCGTGCTGTCGAATCTTGCCGCGGCGGCAGCCGGCGATCAAGCAGTTGCCGATCTTCCTCTGCTCCAGACCCGGGAAGAGAAGCGCATTCAACTGATCGTTGTCAGCAGCGACACCGGGCTAGCTGGCGGTTTTAACGCAAATCTCTTTCGCATGGCGCACCGGTTTTTGGATGAGCATCGGGGCGCGGAGATAAGCATCGAGACTGTTGGACGGAAGGGCCGTGATTATTTCCGCAAGCGCAACTTCACAATTACCGGTGAGCACATCGGCATCGTTGAGAAGCCCAACTATGAACAGGCCCGCGCAATCGCCGACAAGATGATCGATCGTTACAGAAAGTCCGAGGTCGACGCCGTCTATATCGCTCTCAACGAATTCAAGAACATTATGGCCTCGAATCTAGTCGCGAAACGAATCCTTCCGGTGGAAGTTCCCGAAGGGGGCGAGCAGATTAATTACATCTATGAGCAGCCGCCGGAAGAGCTCTTGCGCGTTTTGCTCCCCCGTTACATCGAAATGGAGATTTTTCGAGCTATGCTTGAATCCATTTCCGCCTATCATGCCGCCCGGATGACAGCTATGGATTCGGCTACCTCAAACGCCGGGGATGTCATTCAAACGTTAACGCTGAATATGAACCGTGTTCGCCAGGCTGCAATTACGCGCGAAATCATTGAAATTGTGAGCGGCGCTGCCGCCCTCTAAGTTATTTTTGGAGTACTTATGGCAATAGAAACGGTAGAAGGTCACGTCGTTCAAGTCGCTGGCCCTACGGTCGAGATCCAATTTCCCGAAGGTCACATACCGGAGATCTACAACGCCATTCGAGTAACAAGCGAAGGCTTCGATGTGCCGCAGGCAATCGAGATCACGGCAGAAGTCGCTCAGCACATCGGCGAGGGCCGCGTGCGCACGATTTCCATGGAGCCTACCGATGGGCTGGTACGCGGCATGAAAGCTTTCGATTTGGGTGAACCGATCACTATCCCCGTCGGCAAAGAGACGTTGGGTCGCGTTTTGAACGTGCTCGGCCAGCCCGTCGACAACATGGGACCCGTAACAACTGAGAAAAAATTTCCCATTCACCGCCCTGCTCCTTTGTTTGAAGATCAGTCAACAGAGCTCGAAATGTTCGAGACTGGCATCAAGGTCGTTGATCTCCTTGAGCCCTATCTGCGCGGTGGAAAAATCGGGTTGTTCGGCGGCGCCGGCGTTGGCAAGACAGTAATTATTCAAGAGCTGATCAACAATATCGCCATGAAACATGGCGGTGTCTCTGTCTTCTCGGGTGTCGGTGAGCGCACGCGTGAGGGGAATGATCTTTGGCTCGAAATGCAGGAATCCGGCATCGTCGACCCGCACGATTGGCACAAATCCAAAGTCGCGCTCGTCTATGGCCAGATGACCGAGCCGCCCGGTGCGCGCCTTCGCGTCGGTTTGACGGGACTGACCGTCGCCGAATATTTCCGCGATGAAGAAGGGCAAGATGTGCTTCTCTTCATCGACAACATTTTCCGTTTTACACAGGCCGGCTCAGAGGTTTCGGCGTTGCTCGGCCGGATGCCCTCCGCGGTCGGTTACCAACCGAATCTTGCCACCGAAATGGGCGAGCTTCAGGAACGCATCACGTCCACAAAGCGCGGCTCAATCACGTCCGTTCAAGCCATCTATGTCCCCGCGGACGACTACACCGATCCCGCCCCGGCAACCACATTCGCGCATCTAGACGCAACGACCCAACTATCGCGCGCCATTTCCGAAATGGGGATTTATCCGGCTGTCGATCCGCTCGCATCCACCTCTCGCATTCTCGACCCGAATATTGTCGGCCAGGAACACTATGATGTAGCGCAGCGCGTCAAGCAGACCCTTCAGCGCTATAAAGATCTCCAGGACATCATCGCCATTCTTGGCATTGACGAGCTCAGTGACGAAGACAAGCAGACCGTTGCGCGCGCGCGCCGCATCCAGCGGTTCCTGTCGCAGCCTTTCCACGTCGCCGAACAGTTTACCGGCCGTCCAGGCAAGTACGTGAAACTCGAAGATACTGTCGGAAGCTTCCGCGAGATTGTCGATGGCAAGCATGACGAGCTTCCGGAACAAGCATTCTATATGCAGGGCACAATTGACGAGGTGCTCGAGGCTGCTGAAAAACTGAAAGGCAAATAGCCCATTACTCGATATGGCCGATACGTTTCAACTCGAGGTCGCCACGCCCGAGCGACTGCTTGTTGACGAGCAGGTCACTGAGGCCGAATTACCCGGCCAGAACGGGTACATGGGGATTCTTGCCGGTCACGCTCCGCTGCTCAGCGCATTAGGGGCTGGCGTCTTGACATACAAAACCGCCGGGGGCGAGCGCGTGCTCGCCATAGAGGGCGGTTTCGTCGAGATTTTTGATAACCACGTTCGTGTTTTGGCCGAACACGCCGGATTTCCTGAGGATATCGATATCGACAAAGCGCGCCAGGACCTCAATAGCGCAAACGAAGCTCTGAGGCATGCTGATACTGAGGCGGCCGCTACGCAGGCGTTATTTGCTGCCCGAAGCGCTCAGGCGCGCATTGATGCTAGCGGCCGTTAGCACTCAATCAATCCGGGCCCCGAAACGTTCTGGCGGACCCGGCGTGTGTGGCGAAATAATACGATGGACTCCTGAGCTGTAATGGAGCCTGAAACGGAACACTCCCCGCCAAAACATCTGGAAGAGACGACGCCGGTCCGGGAACTTTTTACCTCGATTTTAATCTACGCTGGGCCAGTCTTCTTCTTTCTACTTTCGGCATGGTGCGCCGCTAACTGGTTCACCACGATTCGCACTATAATGCGCTTTTACAATCCGCTTCCAATTTGGGATTACTGGAATGTTGTCCAGCATGTGCCGGCTTATCGGGCACTCGACTTTCGCGTACTGTGGCAACAGCATAACGAACATCGCATTATTTTCCCCGAGCTTACATTTGCGTTCGATATGCTTTTGCTTCACGGCCGGGAAATATTACCGTTAGCTTTCAGTTTTATTTGCTACTTCTCGACCTGGGGAATAATGGGCTGGGCTCTATTTTCCGACAGAACATTACCTGGTGCGACCCGCTATACCGCGTTTCTTCTGGCTGGGATCATCGTTTGTTGGCAGGGGAGCGCACTTGTACTCGGAGATCCTTTCTTACTGCAATGGACTTTGACGCAGTTTACATCCGCCGTGGCCCTGCTCCTACTGAGTCGAATTGGTCGGCCCTCGCGCCTTGCTCTGTTGATTGGGACAATCGTATGCGGGACTATCGCGACTTATTCTTCCGCAAATGGGTTACTTCTGTGGCCAGTAATTTTAACGTTCGCGTTTCTACTAAGTCTCGACAGGCGCTGTATGGTAGCTCTCACGAGCGCTGCGTTCATCAACATCGTTTTATACTTTGTCGGTTATCATCTCATCGGCAATCCACATTGGAAAGAGATGCTAGCGCATCCTTTCTACTTACTAGGTTTTCTAGCCTCTTACGCGAGTATGCCTTTTGGTGCGCTCAAGGACCCCACTATCGGAGTATGGATCGGCTTAGGGAATATTACAGCCCTTGTTGTTGCAACTGTTATAGCCGGGCGCGCCCGTCTGCTCGGTTCTCGCCCGGCTGTCGTACTCTTGGGATACTCTGCGTTCACACTCTTAAGTGGCCTTCTGATTGCATCCGGCAGAATGAATCCTGATGATGGGACGTTTACCGGAGCAAAGGCGCCGCGATATTTGACGATGCCACTCGCGAATTGGGGCGCCGTGATCATGGCCCTCTTTTGGCTTTCCGGCAGGCGGCGGTGGAGACTGATATCCCCGCTGAGCCTCACATTAATCTCAATTCCGTTTCTGTGCGCCATGTTTCTGAAGCTGCGTGTTTGGTTTAACGGAAATGCTATGTGGTTTGCTGAGCGGCAATTCGCAAGCATCAGTTTAGAAACCGATTTTCTCGATCCGGAATTAGCCCGATATCTTTATCCTGATCCGGAATTTGTTAAGCTTGCTTTGCCAATCCTACGGAGTGGGCGGTTATCTTTTTTCTACAAAGGACCGGAGTCATGGATTGGCAAGAAAGTAAACTCCAGGTTTGCCGAAAGTACTGCCACAGATCAGGAAGGAGCAGTAACGAGAATCCTTCCGGTAACTGGAGGCCTGGAAGTTATCGGCTGGGTTGACGGGTATCGACTCAATCGGGTGCTCTTCGTCGACGATGACTCCGCATCGATTGTCGGATTTGGACAAAAGCTAGGCGCCGGTTTTCCACCGATTCTTCGATCAGAGGACACACCTGAATCGCTGGCTTGGGTGGGATTCGTCAATTTGAGCTTTGGGAGCAGATCCTTTTCCACGTACGTTATAGACCGGCATCGGCGACGTATAACACGCATTGCAGGTCCATCGATTGTACCTACGGTCCGGTCGCTAACCGCAAGTGAGGTCGGTTCTCCAATCTATGGGGTAACGTGGCGAATGGATTCAACTTGGAGTGTGAATGGCGTGCCGCCTCGCTTCGATTTTGGAAGTGGGCCGCCCGGTCCATTTTTTAGTAGCTGGAGTGGTAGCGACAAGAATGTCGGTCAAATCTTTTCGTCGAGTTTTGAATCGCCACCGAATAATTGCGTCGTGCTACCTGTTTTGCACGGTCCTTCTGTAAATGGACTGTCCGTTCGAATCTTAAATGCCGATACCAACGAGGCAATTGCAATCGCTCCTCTACAAAATCAAGATTGGCGATGGCGATTCTGGCGCTTTCCAGTTGACCAGCAAATCAGGCATCTTCGCGTGAGCGCCCAAGATCAGGGAAGTGGTTGGGGTCAGTGGGTTGCCATTGGGCAGCCTAGCCAGTGTCAGTAGCCCTGCGGTCTTGCAAAGCGGGAATCATTCGCGGGATCCAGCACCGACCCTTAAAGTTTGTAACTGATCGAGACTTGAAAACGTGAGAGCAGCGAGAGAGTTTCGAATTACTCGGTTCAGAACCGCAGCGCGCTGGGGCTTCGCAGTTTTACTTACCCTTGTGGTTTGCCTTGTGATTTTTCGAGGACGCGCACGCACTCTGATCTCGCCGTCGGGCCAGTGGAAGATCTCGGGCAAATTCATTCCTCACGGTGTTTATCCCACTACCAAACTGGAATCCAGCGTAAAGCCGGGAGAGCTTAAGGATATGATTTTTTGGGGATCCTGGGCCGGAGATGATCGCAACACAGGCGAACTAGTGTCACCCGTATTTCGGGCTCCTTCAATTCTCGAGCTCTATGTATCCGGATACCCAAGTAAGCCGCGAAACGGCATTTTTCTTGAGCGTGAAGATACACACGCTCGCCAGCAATTACTCTTGTCAACGAATCTTGAGCCCGGAGAGCGATGGGTAAAACTCGATTGGATGCTGCCGTCCAGTTTGAGCGGCAAAAATATTCACTTAGTTGCCGTCGATAACGAAACAGCGCCAGGTGGTTGGCTGGGCGTCAGCACGCCTCGAGCCGCGGGTTTAATCAGCGTCGGAACGAGGCACCTTTCTGTCATTCTGATTTACTTGCTCACCTTATTTCTTTTTTTGCTTCCCGGATTCGCCATTTCTCTGGCAATAGCGGCGAGGCGTGAAGTCTGTCCTGTCTCCGTTGTGAAGCTGATTATTCTCTCAAGCGCGGCCCTGGGCTATCTTGCGTTTTGGATCTATTTCGGGAATAGGCTGCTCGGCAAGATACTTTCTTTCGGCTCGGTCGCAATTGCCGCGTTAGTGCTGGCCATCATTTTAATTAGGCATCGCCGGATGAGAAATCTTTGCCGAGAGATTGCGACTCCTTTCGTCTATGTTTCTACTGTCGGAGTGTGTTATTTATGCTTTCTTTTTCTTTTCGGGCTATTTCCGTCCGGGGCATCGGTCCCCGGGCTCCGATTCTTTAAAGAGTTGCGCCCGGGAGATAACTTAGTCCCACTTGTTTTCGCGGACAAGATCCTTACACGAGCTCCAATCGAGCCATTCTGCTGCGGAGACTGGCTGAGCAGTGATCGCCCTCCACTCCAAACTGGAATTTTCCTATTACAACGGACGCTAAAACTTAGTAGGGACATCGGACTCCAGTATGAGTGTCTCGGCACAGCTTTACAGTGTTTGTGGATATGCGGCGTTTGGTGTTTGCTTAAGACAGTACGGGCCCGAGAGTACCCCATGAGACAGGTACTCGGGTTTTTGATATTCTCGGGCTTTTTGTTTTACAACAGCGTTTACGTCTGGCCGAAGTTACTGGCGGCGACCTTCGTACTATTTTGCGTGAGTATCGTTTTAAGGCTTATAAATGAGAATCGACCGATTACTTCATTCGATACCGCAATAGGGGCCGCAAGTTTCTCTCTCGCGATGATGTCTCATCCGGGAGCGGTGTTTAGCTTTCCTGCGTTACTTCTGTTGTTACTACCAAAACGAAGACTTCTGCCGCTTCGGCAATGCGTGTTGGGCATCGCTCTGGTCGCTATTTTTGTTGCTCCTTGGATTGCGTATCAGAAGTTCTATGATCCGCCGGGCAACCGGCTCCTCAAAATGCACTTGGCCGGAGCGTTTGATATTGACCCGCGATCAACCCTGCAAGCGCTCAAAGATTCCTATACAAAATGGGATCTCGGCACGTATGTCCGATTTAAGCTCGAAAACTTGCGTACTCTGATAGGCCCAAAACCTATGAACACGGCGATTCTGACCTCGGCACACTTCATTGCGGAACACCGCCCCGATCGGCAATTTGCGGAACAGTCGCGAGTTATTCAGCGGGAGTACATTTGGAATGCTGTCGGCATTCTGAACGTTGGGTGGTTGGGACTGGTTGTGCTGCTATTCAGAAAAAACAGGGATACATGTTACCGGTATTTTGGATTGATCGCCGCCTCAGCCGTCCTGGATCTTGTCCTTTGGTCAATTGTAATGTTTGGACCTGCCCAGACATTTACAACGCATAGCTCGTACGCGGATATTATTCTGTTGTCGGTCGGTCTTTGCGGGTTTGTACTAGCTTTACCCTGGATAATTGTACTCTTGCTGTTTATACTTCAGATCGTGCACTTTTTCGGCATCTGGGTGTTTGCGGCGCCCCCAACGATGAGTATCCAGACTACTACGGGAATTACTCCAATGATGGAATTGCCTTTGTTGATTGTCGGCGCGGCTTGCGCGGTTGGACTGGCGTTGCACTTTGGCAAGAGTTACTTTCAACCCGATGGTCATTTCTTCCGCCGGCAAAAACACAACCTAAATACCAGAGTCAACTAGCGTGCCCAAGTCGAAATGGCTCGTAGCAGCGGCGATCTGGATTCTTACTTTGATCACCCTTTGTCCCGTGCTTTTGCATTGGCCGATTCCGCCGCCAAGAATATCCCGAAGCAATCTTGCGATTGAACTGCAATATCCCTTCGCTATTCTCTTATGCTACTGCTTTTTTCGTGCCGAGGTGCGAACATCGAGCAGGTCTAAGGCGTTTTGCTTAGTGCTTCTGGTTTTTCTTCTTACTAGCTTCATCAATAATGTTCACAGTTTCAACGTGGACGAAACGTCACGATACTTCGGTTCGATTTCCGACGCGGCCTGGCAAGAAAACCTCCAAAAATTGGTCGTGCAGTTATCCCCGGGGGCTGTCCCCCACTCTTACAGATTCTTGCCCAATGCGATCGTGTTCTGGATGCAACTCGGCCGGGTGCGGTTCGATGTCGCACGGGATGTCTACCGGCTATTTTTGGGCTTGCTGCTCTTCTACGCTCTATATCGCTATGCTCGTTTATACACCAATTACTTAGGCGCAATTCTTGCTATGTTGTTAGTCGCCGCAGTGTTCCCGATTACTTTCGAGTGGTATGCAGGGCAGTTGACGGATCCGCTCTCGCACTTATCGTTCGTACTCGCGTTTATTTTTCTGGAAACCCAAAACTTTCCGCTGTTACTGACGACACTGCTTGTCGGATCTCTTGCGAAAGAGACCATACTTGCGATGGCTGGCTTCTACGTCCTGTTCTGCCGGAGGGAAAATAGGTATCTCTTTAAGGCATGTGTCCTGTGTATGTCGGGTGCGGCGGTATATCTGGGCGTTCGGCTTCTCGTCTTAAAGGGGACCATGCAGTTCAATCAAATAAGTGGGGTGCCCTATACTCACGTCGTAGAGAACTGGACTGACCCTAAGTGGCCCGCGCTGTTCCTCACGACTGCTTGCGCATATTTGCCCTTCTTGATACTGGGCTGGAAAGAAACTCCAGCGTCACTGAAGAAGACTGTCTTCTATCTGCTCCCCGTGCTATTCGTCTCATCTCTTGTTTTCAGTTGGCTGACTGAAACGCGCAATTTCATGCCGCTTGTTTTCGTTTTGGCCGTGCTCAGCGCCCGCTATTTAAGCAGGCATTCTGGCGAATACGTATCGGAGCCACGCGATCAAGAGCGCCTTATCGCCGATCCAAAGATCTAGCGCACAGCCGCCGTCGTCTCTGTCCCTCTCGCCGCCGCAAACACCGTCCACCGGTTCGCCTTGAGATCCTCCAATAACGGCTTCTGCCACGCATACTCTTTGTGCGCCTTCAGAAACTCAGTCGCATGAAACTCGACACCGCATGGATGCCCCATCCCCGCCACAAATGACAGCTTTTCTGCCATCACGCTATCCGCCACCTTAGCCTCAGCGGTTCCGGCCGGCCCATACGGCCCTTGCCATCCCTTCAGGCCCCGGCTCGACTTATCAATGTGCCCGCATATTGTTCGCTCGTTCGGATCGACTTCTTTCGTGATCATGTCGTAGTGATCGGTTTCGAATTTTTCGCCCGCTTCTACGTCAATGCGTCCCTTGTACTCTGCCATAAGCGCATCCCAACGCCGGTGCCTAACCTGATTCGGCGTATTCGGATCATTCGCCGGGAAATCCGTTTCTTCAGCAATCAGTTTCGGATTGATCGGAAAATTCGATCCTACGAAGTAGCCATCCTTCGTGCGCTCAAGCGTCACGTTCTTCAGTCCTAGCTCCAATCGAGCAATCTCGTTCGTTTTACGATCGCCGACGAGCCAGGTGTTCGCATATCCGCCATTGTTTCCTTCTCTCATGATGCGGTTGAAGTCATCAATTGATTCCGAATACTGCATCGCTTTGCGTGCGCGGACAAACTCGGGAATCGCTTTCTTATCAAAGCCGTGAAAATTTCCGATGGTTGTTTCCGTGATCATGATCCCCGCATCGTTAATCCCAAAATCGTCGCCGCTGTGAATCAGCCCGGGCATGCCGTCCATGATGAAGTGATGCCCGCCAGCGGGCGCGATGTCGAAGATCATGTCCCACCTGCTGCCGGTCAGGTAATCGGTCCAATTGTTATGGCCAATTACGATCCGGCCGTCCTTTGTGTAACTGCCTGTTGCCACAAATGCGCTGCAATGCTCTGCCGGATTAGCGATTACTCTCTTTGCCTGTTGCCGCCGCGCTTCTCCATAGTAATAGGAGTATTCCATGAAGGCATTCATCGTCACGAGGTCCATGACGTCCAGCTTCGAGCCATGCGCGCGCAATCCATCAGCCATGCCCAGTAGCTCCTGACGATATTCGTCGGGAACACGCGGCCAGAAGTATTTTTGTGCGACAGATCTCATCTCATTCCAGCTATGATTCACGCCGTGAGTTGTGCTGAGCTCAATCGCGCGCTTATCGTCTTCAATCTCAGAGCTCAGCAGATATCCGTGCTGAAATCCCACGGCAGACGGCCCGCCTTCCAGGTGCACAAAAATCCATCCCTCTTTGGTCGGGTTTCGAAATCCACCGTGCAATCTTGGATCGTTTGATTCCTGCGCGCGCGTTCCACCATATGCCGCAAACACGCCGCAACAAGCAATTAACAAGGCAAATCGCCGAAGTCCTAAGGAACCGATCATGTACTCGATTACAGCACAGCGGCTTGGTTTTCGCGTCTGCGTTTCCATTGATAAGCTCTATGTACCAGCGCCGGGAAAAATCTCAATAAAGCCAGTTTTGCCCGAACCTTCCCGCTCGGCATCAACATATTGGCTTCGGTGAGATGCGCGATCGCCGCATTCCAATCCCGCCGTTCAAATGCCTGCTTTCCGCGCGCGATCGCCAGTTCTGACTTGACCTTCCGTCGGTGCCGGTCGAGCGCGTCACGTTCCTCATCCGTCATCGGAATCTTTCCTTCCGCTCTATCGAGCGACTCCAGAATGCGCTGATTCATCGCAATGGGATTCCAGGTCGCGCTTCCTTCTCGCCTGCGGTATCGGTACAAGGGTTCCCGTTGATATGCGATCCGGCCTCCCGCTTTTAACACTCGAAGCCACAGATCGAAATCTTCCGTTGCGTGCAACTGCGTGTCGAACAACCCGACGCCCATCACGATTTCTCGCCGCACCACCGAGCAACACGCTATCGTGCATTCACCCGCAAGGACTTTCAGAAAAGTTACCTCGCCTTCCGCAGGCGAAAAATCCATCATCAATTTACCCGCGGCCGGCGTGTCGCCAAAGATCACCCCGTTCGGAAACACCATGTCCACATCCGGGTGATCTCGAATAAAGGCAAGCTGCGACTCGAGGTAGTTCGGAAGCCACGCATCGTCGCCATCCAAGAGCGCCAGCCATTCGCCGCGAGCCGCGCGGATTCCCGCATTCCGCGCGCTCGATACTCCGCCATTCTCTTGTTTGAGATAAACGATCCGATCGCGATACGGATCGAGCGCCCCCTCCAATTCCTCGGTATCAGGGCTGCCGTCGTTCACCACGATGACTTCAACGCGTTCTGTCGCTTGCGCGAGAACGGAATCGACAGCCTCAGCAATATAAGCAGAAACCTGATATGCGGGAATGATGACGCTCACCGCCGGCTGTGCATTCCCGTTTTGTGTCATTTTTTCAGTCTTACGTCGCGCGCCCGAGACTTCGCGGGAGCATCATGGTATTGAGATGAGTCCAGCCACGGATTCCATCGCCCGCGAGCGCGATCTCAACTCTCTATCCGTCCTTACCGTCACCATCGCTCTCGCTACGGTCACCATGACCTTCGGTGCAATGATTGCAGCGTTTCTCATTCGTTCGTTAGCCCCGCGCTTCTGGCATCCCATCACGCTGCCGCGAATTCTGTGGGCGACTACAGCGATCCTGCTCTCGAGCAGTATTACGTTCGAAGCAGCCCGCCGCCGGTTGCGTCGAAACGATCAACCCGGATTTTTCCGGCTCATGACGTGGACCACCGCGCTGGGAGTTGTCTTCCTTGCGGGGCAAATCACTGCCTGGTTCCAGATCCTGCGCTCCGGCGTCATCCTAACCAGAAACCCCCACTCCTGGTTCATCTTCCTGTTTACTGGACTCCACGGGCTTCACATACTCGCCGGACTTGCAGGGCTCGGCTATCTGCTATTTCGCACGTACGAACCCGCCAGCGGACCCAAATACCAGATGAATACGCGCGTCATCGCAAACGCGGTCTCGATTTTCTGGCACTATCTCGATTTCCTCTGGATCGTGCTGTTTGTTCTCCTGCTGGCCTGGCGCCGCTGAATGCCGATCGAAAGCAGGACGGATAAACCCCCACTAACCCGCCCCGTGCGGGCTATGCCTTCTTTGATAGAGCAGGCTCGCTCATCACTCCACACATGTCTTCCTCCCGAGCGCCTGCTAATCTCGATTCCAGCCTTTTCGCGATCCACTTCCGCACGATGCTCACTAGCTGCTCGGACTGAAACGGTTTCGAGAGGTAATCATCCATGCCCGCTGCAAGGCATCGCTCGCGTTCACCCACCAAAGCGTTCGCGGTCACAGCGATAATGACCGGCTGCTCCTGTTTCATTTCGCGAATGTGACGGCACGCCTCGAAGCCGTCCATCACCGGCATTTGGCAATCCATGAGGATCAAATCATACGGATTCCGGCATTGCGCCTCCAGCGCTTCGCTCCCATCCGCCACAACATCAACACTGAATCCTGCACGTTGCAGAATCAGTTTGGCTACCCGCTGATTTATGGCGTTATCTTCCGCCATGAGGATGCGGACACTTTCTTGCATAACAGTTCTGAAACGTTTGCCTGAATCCTAAATAAAGCGAATCTTAAAAAGCCGGAATCGTGCTCTCACGACGGGCCGTGGGCCGCCCTTCTGCGTTAAACATATCACTATTCATATCGCCAGAACGCTGGTCCCAGCTTAGAATTTAGTGGCTGATTTGTCGAAAAGTGCTCTAAACCGGACTGGACTTTATACGGAATTTCTAGCCTGCGGCCGGGTCACCTCGTCCCGTTCCACTTTTCCGTCCCGGATATGAATGATCCTGTGGGCGTGCATGGCTACGTCAGCTTCATGCGTAACCAGCACAATCGTATTGCCTTCCAGGTGCAGTCGCTCAAATAAACCCATGATTTCATTGCCTGTAGCCGAGTCGAGCGCCCCCGTTGGCTCATCCGCCAGCAGGATCGATGGCCGGTTAACCAGCGCCCGGGCGATAGCAACGCGCTGTCGCTGTCCCCCCGACAGTTCGTTCGGCTTATGCTGCATCCGCGGTTCCAAATCGACCGCCTGCAAAGCCTGCCGTGCGCGTTCCAGGCGTTCTTGTGATGAAATACCGGCATAAATCAACGGCAATTCCACGTTATGCAAAGCGGTAGCGCGTGCCAGCAAATTAAACGTCTGAAAGACAAAACCGATCTCTTTGTTGCGGATGCGGGCGAGCTCGTCATCCTCCATTTCGCTCGCCAACTTTCCATTCAGGTAGTAAAGGCCTTTCGTCGGGGTATCCAGGCAACCGATCAGATTCATTAAGGTTGACTTACCTGAACCGGACGGTCCCATGATCGCCACGTATTCGCCGCGCTTAATCTCGATATCTACTCCGGAAACGGCATGGATCTCCTGGTCGCCCATGATGTAGGTCTTCCAGAGATCGTATGTCCGGATGACAACGCCTTCGCCTCGGAGCTGTTCCCCCAGTTCCTCGCGCTGCTTCGTGTCGAGTTCGTCGAGCGTCGATGCTAGATGGGCCATCTCATCAACTCGGTTGAGGCGCGATCACCGGAGGCTTATTGTCCACCTTCACTTTCGCCTCGTTCCGGATCGTACGGATGACCTGATAACTTCCCGTCACAATTTCATCGCCTTCCTTCAAACCGTTCACCACCTCAATATCCGTCAGGCCCGTAATCCCAGTCTCCACCTTTCGAAATTCCGCTTTACCGCTATTCACCACAAAAACTCCCTGGAGCTCTTCTTTTGCGGCTTTTTGTGCTGCCGGGTCCAACGGCTCGTTTCTCGGCTTCTGGCCAAGCTTCTGCTCCTCGAGCTGCCCCTTTTGCCGCATCGTCAGAGCTTGCATCGGAATCGATAAAATGTGGGAGCGCGTGGCTGTCGTGATTTTCGCGGTGCATGATAAGCCAGGCCGCACCAGGCTCTCGGGAATGTCGAGAGCGATCACAACTTTGAAGTCTTTCGCCTCTTGAGCCGACGTTTGACTCTGCGACGCGGCAACCCCCGACGACCGAACAATAGCAGTGTCGCCGATCTCAATCACTTTGCCCTTGAACGTTCGATTCGGTATTGCGTCAATCGTCACGTCGGCCGGTTCACCGATTCTGACACTCACGATGTCCGTTTCATCGACATGCACTTCAGCCGTAATGATCGACATGTCGGCGATTGTCATGATGGTCGATGATGGTGAGTTTTGAATCCCTGGCACGACAGTTTCGCCCACGCGAACCGGCAAGTTCGTCACTACGCCATCAAGAGGCGCGACCGCTTCATACTGGGAGAGCACGTTTTCAGATCGGGTGACCATTGCCTGCGCCTGCGACACCTTCTTCTGCGCGGATGCAAGCTGCGCGGCTGATTGCATTTTTTGGGCTTGGGCCTGTGTGACCCGCCTTTCGGACTCTTCCACCGTAGATTTTGCAAGATCGTACGCCGCCTTCTTCGCTTCGAAATCCTGAGACGCGATCAGTTTTGCGTCATAAAGCTGCTGCGCGCGTTGAAGATCGATCTTCTTTTGCTCCAAATCGGCGCGGTCATGATCCACTTGGGCCTGCGCCACCGCGATATTGTCCTCAGCAGATTTCACCGCTGCTTCACTTGCCGCCGAATCCGCCAGGGCGGAATTCACAATCGCCTTAGAGGACTCAACATCCGCGCTCGGTTGCACGGAAGCTAACCGGGCCAAAACCTGCCCTTTCTTAACGTGATCGCCTTCTTTGACGTAAATGGCGGTGATCGGTGCACCGCCTATTGCATTTGTTCCAATATTGATGTAGTTGCGCGGCTTAATCTCGCCCGAAGCCGTGACAACAGAGGTCAAGTCCATACGCGTGACCTTCCCGGTCTGCACAATCACCACCCCGCGCTGGCTGATCTTGATGCTGGCGAAGACCGCGCCCGCAATGAGCACGAGCAATCCCAGCAAAATGACTGTTTTCCACTTTTTCTTCAAACCGGACGCACTCCTGCTTCTTGCCAGACGGATACCGTCATATAAATGTTCCCGTGCCGCTATTTCAGATGCGTGAAGCCTGAGCCCCGACCAGCTCAGCAGACGCGTGCGCTTCCAGTAACTCGGTAAGCCTGAATACGCGGTCGAAGGCGCAGCCGGCTCTGGCCAAATTCTCCGCCGCGCCCTCTTCCCGATCTACTAAACAAATCGCGCCTAATACGGTCATTCCCGCATTGCGCGCTTTATCTATAGCCTCAACCGTCGAGCCTCCGGTAGTGCAAACGTCATCGACAATGACCACCGGCGCGCCTGCAGTCTCATCCATACCTTCAATGAACTTCTGAGTTCCGTGCTTTTTCGCTTCCTTTCGCACTAGAAACGCATCGATCGACGATCCAGCTTCAAGGCTTTCTCTCGCTACTGCGCTTACGATCGGGTCTGCGCCAAGCACCAGCCCGCCGATCGCTTTCGGCTTCCATCCCCGCTGCCAGATCTTATCGAGGAACAAGCGTCCTACGAGTGGCATCGCCGGCGCATGCAGCGTCGTGAGTTTCCCATCGACATACACGTTGCTGGTCGACCCTGAAGCCAGCCGGAACTCACCGCGACGTATGGATCTCCCGACGAGCAGCCGCTTGAGCTGCTCGCGCTCGCTCGCAACCGACATGAAACCAGCATTTTAGCATTTGGGGAAGCGGTTCGGACCGATGGTTACTTCGACTGTGCAGCTGCGGCTTTCTGTTTGGCGTAGGCGACGAGAGCCGTGAAACGTGGGTCGGAGTGGAGCGAATTCAGATCTGTATCCTTCTCAAGCTGTCGAGCTAGCGCTGGAGCGCCTCCGTGATCGACCGCCTCTCGCACCAACGACAATGCCTCATCCTTTTTTCCCCTGCGAGCCGCGAGACAGCCGAGATTGTACACAGATACGGCGGTATACGGATGCTCCGGTCCGAGAACCTGGCGCTGAATTCTAAGCACCTCGCGATCTAACCTCTCTGCCTCGGCATAATCGCCCCGATCAGCAACGGTGTTGGCGAGATTACTCATATGTATCAGAGTGTGCGGGTGCTCCGGTCCGAGAATCCGACGGGAAAGTTCAAGCGTTTCGCGTTCCAACTCTTCCGTTTCTGTGTAGCGTCCTTCGCGCTTAAGAGTGAGGGCAAGGCCGTTCATGGAATTAAGAATTTCCGGATGCTCGGGTCCAAGGGTCCGGCGCTCGATGTCAATTGACTCGCGAAATAATTTCTCTGCCTGAGCGTAACGGTGTTCCGCCATGAGCGCCTCGGCAAGAATATTCATCGATATCAACGTTTCAGGGTTCTCTGAACCGAGTACACTGCGTTCAATGCCTAGTGCCGTGCGACTCACCTGCTCGGCGTCGGCATCTTTCCTTTGCCCTCCCAGAATACTGCCGAGCTGATTCATCGAGGTTAACGTGTCTCGATGCTTCAGTCCCAAAACCCGCTGCTGAGTTTCAAGTGTCTGGCGCGCCAACGTCTCGGCTTCGGGATAGTGGCCTTCTCGCATAAGAACCCCGCTTAGAAGACTCAACGATCTCAAAGTCGCAGCGTTCTCCGGGCCGAGAATGCGACGGCGGATCTCCACCACGCGCGTCAGTAACGACGCCGCGCGCGAATAGAGGCCGAGACTGTCGTACACGCCTCCCATAACGTTCATCATTTGGGCCTGCAGCTCTGGATCATTTGCGAGCCCTTTATCAATCTCCTTCGATGCCTTGTCTAGAATCTCCCGAGCGGTCACCTTGTTGCCTCGCGCTTCGCTCGGATCCGATACCTTGAACATGCTCGTCATGAAGTTCGTGATCCGATCCGCGCGATCGCGCTCGCGCGTGATGCGGCGAAGCTGAACCGCTTGCGCTACCGCAAACGCCGCAAGTAATACCACCAATCCAGCCGCAACGGCCACTCCGATCCGATGCCGCCGTATGTACTTTCCGGCGCGATAGGCGACACTTGCCGGACGCGCCACTACTGGCTCATTTCGCAGATACCGTCCAATATCGGCCGCCAGCTCCGAAGGTGTCCCATATCGCCGCGCTCGATCCTTTTCGACCGCTTTGAGCGTGATCGCGTCCAGATCACCTCGAAGCTGCCGCGCTAGCGACCGAACATCCGTCCGGCGATTCTCGGCTGCCGTGCTTGAGTCCTTCGAGGTGGTTTTCACCTTCGTGCTCGGCCGCGGCGTGTCCTCCTCCCGCAGCTTTCGCAGCATCTCATCGAACGGCAGCTTCTTGAACTCGAGCGGAACCGCTCCCACCAGCAGCTCATAAAGCACAACGCCCAGCGAGTACACATCCGTGCGGGTGTCAATATCCACTCCCGCCGAGTCCGCCTGCTCCGGACTCATGTACTCTGGTGTGCCGAGCAGGGCTCCAACACGCGTGAACATAGTTTCTTCCGTGAGCCGCTGCGCAATCGCTTTCGCCACTCCGAAATCGATAATCTTCGGCGCGGGTTTGCCATCCACTTCCGTCACCAGAATGTTTGACGGCTTGAGATCGCGGTGAATGATCGCCTTTTGATGGGCGTGCTGGATGCCTTCACAAACGTGAATGAACAACTCCAGCCGCTCGCGCGTGGTCAGCTTGTATCTATCGCAATACGTCGTAATGGGAATCCCGGCAACGTACTCCATCACGAAGTACGGCCGCCCTTGCGGCGTCGAGCCTGCGTCAAAGACTTTCGCGATCGCCGGATGGTCCATCAGCGCTAGAGCTTGCCGCTCGGATTCGAAGCGCGCCACCACTTCGCGAGTGTCCATTCCCGCTTTGATCAGCTTCAGCGCGACTCGCCGCCAAACCGGTTGCTTCTGCTCCGCGAGCCACACGTCGCCCATGCCACCGGTGCCGATCAGCTCGAGGAGATGGTAAGGACCGATGCCTGCTCCGGCCACCCCTCCGGATTCAAGCGTGCTGCTAAAGGCGGGATTCTCGTCAGATTGCTTTTGAGCCAAGAAATCGGACACTGCAATTACCCAAGCACGGGAATAGTGTGTCGTCTAGTCTATACCAAGTGTCCGAAACTCTCGACGTCTACCGAGCCAGGCGCGGTTAGGCTAAAAACTAAACCTCACGCCCAACTGCGCCGCGAACGGTATGCCCACCGTCGTGCCCGGCCCGAAGAAATCGCCGAGCGCCCCCGCGGGCACCCGCAAATCATTCAATGTCACCGGCCGCGTCGATGTACAGGCCGCATTCAAGCAATACTGTGTCACATTCCCAAGCTGGTTCTGCGGAACAGCAAGCTGCGCCACCGTTCCAACGTCGTTGTTGCCGGGATTCGTCCGGTTGAATAAGTTGAAAAATTCAACGAACGGACGAAGCTCATACCGCTCCGCGAATTTAATCGGCCTGCTCACGCGCAGATCTACCTGCATGTACGGCTTCCCTCGAAATTCGTCAAGCGAGGTCTGCTGCCCGTTCACCACTGCGCGATCGTTGTTCGGACCTCCGTCATGGTTCACGTCAATCGGCGTCGTCAACGTGAATGGCCGCGCGCTCTCAAATTGAGATAACGAAGTCAGCTCAATTTTCCACGGCAGCCTGGCCGTCCCTGCGAGCACAAAACGATGCCGCACGTCTTCTCCTGACGGCCCGTGGTCGCCCGGCCCAAAGGCGTCGTGCACGTTCGTCACGCCGTTCACATAATCGAATAGCTCGCCGACCACAGCGCCCCACGTGCTTGCGCTCGCCAGCGTGTAGTAGGCCGACAGATCGAAACGGTTCGAGAACCGGTGCCGTACTCCGAACGCCGCGCCGTCATAACGCGATCGATTATCGGACCGAAACACCGAAACATTAGGCGCATCCCCGGGCAAGCTGAAACCGCTGATGTATTCATACCGGCGGTATTGATGATCGCCCTCCTGATGCTCGTAACGGACATCGAGGGTCCACGATTTACTCAACGCATGCTCGAGCTCGAAGCTGGCCTGAATTGCATACGGCGTTTTATAACCCGGATCGATCAACGCGCCCTGAGCGCCGGGAGTGAGCAAGCCTGAAAACGGAACATCAACCGCCCGAAACGCGTCCACCCAACCGTTTTGCGCGAGATCGTTGTAATAAAGTCCGAATCCTGCGCGCAGCACCGTATTCTCGGAACCGCCCGGCGACCACGCTAGCCCGACGCGAGGCGCGATTGCTCCACGATAATCGTGTGGAACGCCCGAGACAAGATTAATTCCCAAATCCTTCAAAGTGATGAACGCGGGATTCTGATCCTGGCTGCGCCCCGAAGCCGTAAACAGGCCATATGTTGTGTCGTATCGTGCACCGAGATTCAGAGTCAACGACGGCGTGACACGCCACGAATCCTGCGCATAAAATCCGAGCCGCTGCACGTTCTGCGAAAACGCGCCATTGCCTCCCGGGCTGAACGTACTCCCCGCTGCATAATCGGCCGAAAACTGAGCCGGATTGCTCACGTAATAACTCGGATCGTGTGGAAACGTCACCAACGTCTCTGGACTGCTCGCGAGTGCGCCGCCCAAGACCGGCTCGTGTACGAAATTCACGCCAAGTTTCGCCGAATGCGCCCCCGCCCCATGCACCAGGTCATATCGAATCTGATATTTCTGCTGATCGCGCAGGATCGGGAAGGCCGTAATAGGCGTCACGAACTGGTTGTCGCCAAAAGTCTCGAATCCGGAGGTCGTCAGATAATTCACCGAAAACGGAAACGACAAAGCAAATCCGTAATTCGAGTTCCGCTGTTCCGTATGATGAAAGCCATTCGCCTGCACTGTGAGAACTCCAAGCCACTGCGGATTGAAGATGAAGTCATTGTGAAGCAGAACGTTGTAATACTGCGATCGCGAATACGCGCCCGTCGAAGGAAGAGTGGCCTGCTGAATCAGATCGTTCTTTGTGTCGTAGCGGTCCGTGCCCCCGCGCAAAAACCACTGGGATCGCGACGACTGCGCCCAATCCAGCCGCGTTGTAAACAGCGTGTCACGGAACGGAACCGGCGTGTATGAGGGAACGTCAATCGACGTCACACCCGGAATCAAGCCCATCGACGCTAGATGGGCCAGATCGTGAAACTCGGCAATTGAGTTGTTGCTGTAAGCCACGCTCGAATTCTCATCCACATACTCGAGCGTGGAATAGAACCATAGCTTCTGTTTGATAATCGGGCCGCCGAACGCGGCCACGACATTGCTGCGGGAGAACGGCTGCTTTGGATTCGGCTCGGCGTTATCCAGCGTGTTGCGCGCGTTCAAGTCTTTAGCGCGGTAGTAATCCGCGAACGCGCCGTGCCAATCATCTGTTCCGCGCTTCGTCGTAATGACAATCGATCCGCCATTTGTGCGCGAAGTATCCGCATCGAATTGCGCAGTCCGGACATTAAACTCCTCGATCGCATCCGGCGAGATATTTTGCAAAAACCCGCCGATCCAATCGTCGTTGTTGTCGCCGCCGTCGACTGACAAATCCACGTTCAGCCCTGAGCTTCCTGCAAAAGACGTCGCCGTGATCCGGGCCTTGGTTGGATCCGAAGGCTCTACCGGCTCAGTCATCGGAGCCAAGTAGGTTATGTTGGCAAAGCTGCGATGCGCAAGCGGAATCGAATCCAGATCTTTCGAGGAAATGATCGTTTTAATGATGTTCGAGCTCGGATCGATCGGTTGCGCAGCAAGCGACGATTGCCCTGCTTCGACGCTGACAGATTCCGTCCGTCTGGCCGGAACCAACGTAACTACGACAGCTTGAGAAAAGCCCGTGGGAAGATCAACCGATGCGGTTGCAGTGTCGAACCCCGCCTTTGAAATTGTTGTTCGATACTTTCCCGGCGCCAGGAATTCGATCGTGAATTCACCGCGACTATCGCTCGCTCGCTCACGTGTGAGACCCGATGCAAGCGATACCACCTCAACGCGTGCTCCCGGCACGCGTGCACCTGTCGAATCCCTAACAGTTCCGACAATCGCGCCTTCTGGACTTTGAGCTAAAGCCCCCAGACAGAACATCACTACCGCAAGGACAGTCCTGTACCCTGAAATGCTATTCACGCTAAGCAATATTTATCTTCCCTGACGAAATTCCCGTTTGCAATCGACCGGCTCCAGCGCCGGACCAGCCCATTACCCTATGGCTGGACGTCTGATGTGAAGGCGTTCTGTCCGAAATTCGTGGCCCAGCGGCCGTTCGCATCACTGTGCTGGCCGGCGAACCAAAACGTCGGAATTGTTGCCAGCGGTGTGCCGAATGGCGAGTTTGCTGTGTAATCGCCCCAGCGATTCCGTCCAACGCTGTCGATTTGACAATATTTAGCTTGACCATTTGCGAGACTAAACCCGCCATCCGGAAAAGCCCCGGTCGGCTGAGTTGTCCGCAGTGAAACATAAGCAGTGGACGGATAGTTGCCGTTAGAAGAAAAGTTATATACAACCGTTACGTTGCCTTCATCATCCGGTTGGACAGCGGGGTAATATTCCGAAAGCGTGGAATTGCCGGAGAAACCGTTGCAACCCCAGCAGATCTCATTACGGATTGTCCCCGCAGTACTCGCGAGCACAGCCGCGCCGGAGCTGTTGTTCGTCACATATGGATGCACCTGCCAATAAATGAACCCATCGCTCGCTTGTCCGTTGTGGGCCGCTGTGGATGCGGCAAGGTAAAGATCGCCCGCGCTCCAGTGCACGGTGCTCGAGATGCCTGCATTGCCGGTGTTAATCGCGCACTGGGTTCCGCTTGCTGCCCCGGGCTGTGCGGCCGTCACCGGGTAGGTGTAACTGTTGGCCGTATTGATTAGCTTCCCGCTCAGAGTCGGGTTCGTACCCGATGAAGGAACACCGTCATAAATGGTCCACAGAACAAGACCTTTACAAGGACTGCTCGAACTGCATCCAAAGTTGAAATCGAGAGTGTTGATCAGGAACTCAACCCGCGGCCTGTCTTGCCTGCTCATCACGTTCGCCGGCTGAACATGATCGACCGTTTTACCGCCGAGAGTCAAATTGAAAAAATAATGAAAACTGAATCCGCCCCCCGAATAGATCGGTGACTTCGGAAGAATCCACACGACGTTATCCTGAAAGCCGTTGCTGCTGAACCGGTCGTAGCTGAGATAAATGCCTCCGTCGGAATCCCCGTTCTCCTGTTCGGTCTGGCCTACCATCGGGAAATCCGGACTGCCTGGCAACTGCCCGTTAACCGTGCCGCTCAGCGTGTAAAGCCACCACGCGCCGGTCGGATTTGAGGTTTGACTCACGCCCAAATGAAGGTTGTGCGCCGTGAAATCCTCGGCAACGACGATGAATCGTGATTGACGCCAGTCGAATAACGCGCGAGGATCGCCCACGGCATCCCCCGAAGGTGCGCCGAAAAACGTATTAAGCGACTTCGGGAATCCAGAAAACACTTTACCGGACGTGTTGTACACAGTTATGCAGTCGTTCAGTACCTGTACTACGTAAGAAGAACTCGTCGCTAGCGCATGGTCCGAAGGGATGTAATTGTTGCAGGCCACTTCGCCTTCTCCATTAAAGACGGAAGCTCCAGGGGTCTGTTCTTGATTTCCAATCTGAGGTGGCGGAGACGGTTCTCCCACTGCGCCTGCAATCGGTTTGTTTTGGTATCCCTCCATTTCGCCCGCTTCCGGGTGATCTGGAATCTCGCGAGGAGGACCAATTCGCGGAGCGATTTGAGGCAGGGCATCCAATACTACCTCGCGCGCCGGCCCGACCGAAGCTTCGCCATGTTCAGCCGTTACCGCTGTAGCCGCGCTTTCTTGATCTTGAGCGCCTGCCGCCGCATGCGCTGCCGATTTAGCGAACACGCCTGTTGTGCCCATCAGAACTGCCACACCACCCAGGCCAATGACAACCGCGATAAGAAGAATCTTTGTCTTCATCCTGCTTCACTCCTTTCGTCTTGCCGAGAAATGCCAGTATCCGGAGGGTTGCGCGGCCCACCCGTAGGGCAGGCCGCAGGAGCCAACCAACTACTCAGGAGGTAGGATTGCTTGGCTAGCGTAATTATACTTTCGCGCCGGGGAGAAATGCGCGTCCGGCAAGCCGGTCTCAAGTACTAGTAAGACCACCGCGATCCAAACCAAATCTGCCATGAAGAGATGGAATAACTGCATCCAGATGGGCGCAAGCAAAGTAAGATTCACCATACCCGCCGCCAACTGAAAAATTGTCAGCCCGAGAACTCTCGCGGCAGCGGTACGAGCGGTGCCATTTTCGACGCGCTTTAAGATGCCCGCTCCAGCCCAGATTAGATAGGCCGCTCCCGCGACTGCAATCACTGGATGCACGAGGCGCAACCGCATTAGTAAATTGGAGGCGCTAGAAAAATCCTCTTGCATACCAGCGGCAAGCGAAGATGCCGGAAATAATGTGTCACCCAACGCGGCGATAGCCCCGGTTATGCCGATGAACACCGTGACCGGAAGCGCAGCAAAGGCGGTCCGTGAAAGATGGGCAAACTCCAGGCGCGTCTGATTCCTTGAACTCAACCACGCTGTGGCGGTTAAGGCGCCAAGCAGCAGCAGGGTGTTCGTCAAATGCGCTGACAGGTAAAGCGCTCGACCCGCCGATTGATCCCGCGCGACGAACCGGAAAAGCACCAGCCCCGCTCCTAATGCCGCTTCCACCAACAGAAACACGAGCGAGAGCGAAGCAAGCAGCCGTACCTTATGGCCTCGCGGAAAAATCCTCAATGCCCACAGACACATCACAACGACTGCTATCGAGTCCAACCCTGTCATAAGACGGTGCGTGAACTCGATGGATGTCGGCACGCTCATGTTTTGCGGAACGATTTCGCCACTACAAAATGGCCAATGCGCGCCGCACCCATTTCCCGAAAAAGTGGCGCGCACGTAAGCGCCCCACAAAATCACCGGGATGTTGTAGGCCAATACTCCCCAGGCAAGTAGTGAGAAACGGCGGTGTGCCGAACTCAGTTCGCGGTGCATCACGCGCCCCTGCATACTTCCGACACGATGTCCAGATCTACATTCCCGCCCGAAAGAATTACCCCCAACGATCGCATATCGGACGGCAGCTTCCCGTGCAGAACAGCAGCCGCGGCGACTGCGCCGCTGGGCTCGGTCAGAATCTTCAGTCGCGTTAGCAAGAAGCGCATCGTCTCTTTGATCTCTTCTTCGGATACGAGAAATACGCCTGAGACAAGGGCCTGCACGATTGGAAATGTAATCTGCCCCGGAACCGGCGTCCGCAAGCCATCGGCAACAGTGGGCGGAGGAGGAATCTCAACGCGCTCCCCGCGCTCGAGCGACAGATACCAATCGTTCGCTAAGGCAGGTTCTACGCCGAAGACGAGAATATCGGGCCGCAGTGTCTTCGCTACAACGAGCGTTCCGGAAAGCAAGCCGCCTCCGCCCAACGGAACTACCAGCGCCTGTAACTCCGTCTCCTCGCGCAGCATTTCCAGCGCCGCCGTGCCCTGTCCGGCGATGATCCACGGGTGGTCATAAGAGGGCAGCACTACTGCGCCCGTTTCATCCGCAATTTTCCGGGCGATTTCTTCCCGGTTCTCGCGCTGCCGGTCGAAGAAAACGATCTTCGGCCGGTATGCAAGCGTGGATTCGAGCTTCGCCTTTGGCGCATCTGTCGGCATCACGATCGTCGCGGCCACGCCAAGATGGGCCGCCGCCATTGCGACTGCCTGCGCGTGATTGCCGGACGAATACGTGACCACGCCGCGCTTTCGCTCACTCTCGCTGAGCGACATCAAAAAATTCAGCGCACCTCGAATTTTGAACGACCCGCCGCGCTGAAAATTTTCGCACTTGAAGCGCGTCCTCGCTCCCGCCGCTTCATCGAAAAGGCGCGAGCTCAGAACCGGTGTCTTTCGGGCCAACGCTTTGATCCGCTCTGCCGCCTGAAGCACATCATCTAGGCTGACCGTTTGCTTTGTCGCCGTGCTGGCCATGCTCATCAGTATCCCGCCCGCTTATCCACCACGTTTTCGAGCGCTTCTCCGTTTGTGTAATGCCGGAAATTGTCAATGAAACACTGCATGCTCAGATCTAGCCAATCAGGATCGCGCGTGCGGTCCGTACAGTGGGGCGAGAGGAGCACGTTATCCATATCCCAAAAAGGATGGTCTTCTGGAAGCGGCTCGACCTCGAACACGTCCAGTGCCGCCCCTGTAATCCGCTTTTGCTTCAGCGCCTGGATCAGCGCCGCCTCATCGATTACCGGCCCTCGGCCTACATTCATCACAATCGCTGACGGCTTCATCACGTTGAATTCCGGCTCGCCAATCATGTGCCGGGTCTCAGCCGTTAAGGGCGCGGCCGCAAGCACCACATCTACCTGACTGAGCATCTCTTTGAGCCGCGTCGGAGCAAATACGCGATCCAAAATCGGGTCGGTCGCCGAAAGCTCAACCTTGCGACGCGTTGCATAGACCTTCACACCCACTGCCTTGGCAAGCATCGCGCACTCGCGCCCTATCTCGCCGTAGCCCACGACGCCCATGATCTTTCCCGGAAGCCAGTCCACCAAAAAGTCATCCCATTTGTGCGCCTGCTGGCTCTCAACCAATCTGCGGACGTGTTTGTAGAAATAAAGCATCCCGAGCACCGCGAATTCCGCGAGCGAACGCTTAAATACGCCTCGCGCATTCGTCAGCACGACTGGGCTTTCAATCAGCGCCGGAAACAGGACTTTGTCCACGCCCGCTGCCAGGGAGTGAATCCATTTCACCTGCTTCGCATACGGCCAAACGTCCGCGAGCGGAACGGAATTCCCGGTCAGTCCCGAATAAAGGATGATCTCGGCACTCTTCGCGTGGTCCTCGACCGCGCCAGGTTCATTGCCGACGTAAATGTTGGCTGAGTCACGAATCGCCTCCAGGTTCCGCAAAACGTAATGATCGGGCGGGCAGATTACGAGTACGTTGGGTTTGGCCATGGAGACTCCCCTGACATCTTATCCGCGAATTGAAAAAACGAACCCAATCCGGGGAGTTCGTTTCGCAATTTGGCCGTAAACAGAACTAAAATAAAGATGTGCAACCACGCTGTACCTGTGGCGCCGTCCTCCCGGACGATGCCCGCTTCTGTCATAAATGCGGCAAGCCGCAATATGAAGAGGATATTGCCCGGCTAACGCCCGAGCCGGTCCCCGTCGCACGCACGCCCGTACCGCTGCCCGAACCCCGGCGGATCTCGTTCAGCAACTCCCGCGCAGTCGGCATCACGTTGGCCGTCGCAGCCTGCACATTGTTTGGGATTGGAATTGCCACGCTCGTCAGCCCGTTCCTTGCGCCAATTGTCTTGTGCGCTGCCGGGGCCATCGCGGCCAAGCTTTACAAAGGACGCTCTGTCGAGCCGCTATCGCCCGCCGGTGGAGCGCGCCTCGGGTGGATGACCGGTCTTTGGCTTTTTGCAGTGGTGGTCATCTGTCTCGCTTTTTTTAGCGTTGCCATAACTTCGCCATCCGGACGCGAGCTGCTTAAAAGCATTCCGACCAACGCCGAGGTGGCGAAAATGTTAGCCAATCCCCATGAATTTCTCGCAGACTTGCCGGTCGGAATGATTCAGACATTTCTGTTCGTGACTTTACTGCCGGGTCTGGGCGGAATGCTCGGCGCGAAGCTCGGCACCGGCAGCCGCCAGTCATCCTGATCTCCACCCCTTAATGAACAAAACCGTCCTCACCTTGACCGTTAACCCGGCCATTGATCGGACTATCACGGTTGACCGGCTGGTTTTTGGAGATCGGGCCTATATTCTCTCGAGAACCGACGTCGCCGGCGGGCGCGGGATCAACGCCGCGCGCGTGTTGGCGAACTTCGGTGCGAACGCGATCGCAATCACAACCTCAGGGCGCCACAACCCGAAATTCGAAGAACACCTCAAACGCGACACCTTCGGTAAAGAGATCATCAAGATCCGGCACAACATCCGCATCAATCTCACGATTGCGGACAGCCAAGGTCTCGCCATAAAGCTAAACGAACTTGGGCCAATCGTTTCTCAAGCCGAGCAAAATCGCATCGCAAAGGGAGTGGAGAAACTGCTGCCCCAGGCGTCCTGGTTGATGCTCTGCGGAAGCGTTCCGCCCGGAGTCGACGCGCATTTCTATACGAAGTTGATTCGCATGGCCGCGAAGCACAATGTCGAAACACTGCTCGATACTGACGGCGACCCGCTATTGCACGGCATGGAAGCACAACCCAGTATTGTCAAGCCGAACCAGTCAGAAGCCGAGCGATTGTTGAACCGAGTTCTTCTCACGCGAACGAATTACATCGAAGCCGTCCAGCAGATCAAGGCCATGGGCGCCAAGTTTGTGGTCCTTTCGCTCGGCGGACGTGGAGCTGTCGCTGCGTCGGCGGACGGTGTCGTTGAAGTCGTGCCGCCACAAATCGAAGCGCTCAGCCCGATCGGCGCCGGCGACGCGATGGGTGCTGCTATGGTTTGGGCGCTTGGGCGCGGTGATTCCTTTTCGGACGCGTTGCGCTGGGGTGTGGCTGCGGGTACCGCGTCATCGAAGCTTCCGGGCCTCGGGCTAGCTACACTCGAGCAGGCGAAAGAGATCTATGGGCAAACCCAGATCACAAGTGTTGTCTGAAGCTCTTCGCTCAATCGTACTTTTCGTAAATGATCTGCTTGCGGTCGAAACCGCGCTTTTTTAGTTCAGCGCGAACGCTGTCAACCATTTCCTTTAGCCCGCAAACATAAACATCCAGCGTGGCAAGGTCTTCATAACTCGGAATCGCAAGGGCCTCATCTAAATGCGCCTGAACACGCCCGGTAAGACCGCGCCAGTCTTCTGAGGGCCGTGTGATCGTGGGCAGGAAACGAAAGGTGTCGTGCTCTTTTTCTAGCCGCTCCAGCTCATCGCGGTAAAGCAAACCGCGTTCGTAGCGCACGCCGAACAGCAGTGTGATTCGCGGATGGTTTTTCGGCAGGTGATCGAGCAGCATGGACCTAAACGGAGCGATTCCCGTTCCCGTCGCAATGAAGACCGCCCTGTGACCGGGATGCCGCAGCGTGAAAAAACCGAGAGGCTCGTGCATTTCCACCTCATCGCCCGGATTCAGTTGAAAGAGATAGGAAGACACAATGCCGTCGGGAACGCGATTTAAACAGAGCGCGAAACGATTTCCGTCGCGAGGGGATGCGATAGAGTACGCGCGAGTAATTTCCTTGCTACCCAAGCGCTCAACCACTGAGACGAACTGCCCTGGCGTAAACACGAAATTCTCAATCCCCGGCACTTCGAACTCGAAGTGGTGCACCTCAGGTGCAAGCTCCTTCCAGCTAATTAACTTAGCTTTCGTAACACTCTCCCTTATAAGATGATGCTCGGTGCGCGTTCTGCGACGCCAGTCTCGGGCATCATCTGCTGAAGCAGATCCAAATACATGCGGCCGCGCGGACGGCCATTCTGATTGTGTTGCCCCAGGCGGTGCAGGAAAACAAGGATCGCAAGCATCTCTGAGTTGCGCACCGGCGAAAGCCTCTCGCGTTCCGCGCGCAGCTTTTGATATTCAGCGAGCGAGTTTTCAAATAAGCGCTGCACGCTGGCCGCTAGCGTATTTTGAGCTCTCGTCTCGTAATACAACCCCGATTCCAGCGTGCGGTGTGTTTGGATCAAAGCCTCTAAAGCTTCAATGACGTCAGAGTCAGTAGCGCCTGGCGTTCGCAACGCAGCTTGAACCAGCGAATACATTGAAAAGAACAGCAGCTCTTCATGCGACTTAATGAAATCGTCGCTGACCGCAACGTCTGGATTCGCGAGTTGTCCTTCCGCTATCTCGACCGGCTTTTCGCGCCTGTGTGCTTCACGCAAGTACTCGCACTCGAGCGGGCACGAAAGCGTCACCTCGCGCTCAGTTCCGCAGCACAGAGCGCAAATATTCCCGGATACAGCGGGACATGCACGCCTCGCCCGTCGCTTGCCGCAGACTTTGCAGACGATAATTTCATGCATTCCCTACGGCTATTATCGGATCAGATCAAATGCGGAAAGTCGATCTATACGTCAAAGTGGAAGTCGAGTTGGACGAGGGGGAAACACCGGAGCGCATAGCTAATGAGATCACTCGATTGCTTCAAAAGCTGTACGTGGTCCGGTCCGTCGAGCTGTCGAGTGCGATTCCCCGGGAATAGCGCCTTCCAAGTTTAGCCGCCCAGTAGCTTTTCATATGTCCTCATGAAATACGCGTCCGTCATTCCCGCAATGTAATCGCACACGACGCGGTGAACGGGCATATCGCTCAGCTTTTCGCGATAACCCGGCGTCACTCGATCCGGATGTTCCAAAAGAAACGTGAATAGCTCACCCATCTTCTTCACGGCCGCACTGCGGTCCGCAACCAATTGGACATAGGAGTAGACCCGGTCGATTAACAATGCCCTCAATTGAGAGTTAATTTCGGCCGCTTGCGGCGTCAGCTTGGCGAGTCGAACCTGAAGCGCGCGAACGTCCTCAAGCGTTTCGACTCCCAACGCATTTGCTGCCGCAACTGTACCCTCAATCAATCCGCCGACCAGCTTACCTATCACTTGCCTCTGAATCTCCCAAAAACGTACACGGTCGCTGGCTCCCGGGAATTGCATATCGACTTGCTCGGACAGCTCTGCGAAAATCGGAACCGCCTGGCTCACATCATCCAGCGAAAAAAGCCCGGTCGAAAACGCATCATCGATATCGGCCGTGTTGTATGCGATTTCGTCCGCCAGATCGAGCAATTGGGCTTCGAGCGGCGGACGCTCTCCTGGAAGAAGCTCGTCCAGTTCAGGGTCACCATCGGGCGAGATTTCACGCGAGTGCTTGACAATTCCTTCGCGAACTTCGAAGGTCAGATTGAGTCCGTCGAATCGCGCGTATCGCTGTTCCAGCAAATCGACAATTCGAAGAGAGTGGCGGTTGTGCTCGAAAGAGCTGCCAAAACTCTGCATCTGCCTGTCCAACTCCTTTTCACCTACATGAGCGAAAGGCGGATGGCCTAAGTCGTGTGCCAACGCAAGTGTCTCGGTGTACTCCTCGTTCAGGTTCAGCGCTACTGCGACCGTCCGTGCAACCTGAGAAACCTCGATCGTGTGTGTCAGGCGGTTGCGAAAATGATCTGAAAGTCCGGCCGCAAATACCTGCGTCTTGCCTTCCAGCCTTCGGAACGCTCTCGAGTGAATCACCCGGTCGCGGTCGCGTTGAAAGTCGCTTCGATAAGGATGGGCAGGTTCAGGAAATTTTCGACCGCGGAGACTTTGCGGACCAAGGCGGAGTCGGCCCAGCATTTCGGTTCGAGGACCGGCTATCGCGTCAATTGGCCGGAGAGTTGGTCAACCGCGCGAGTGACAGCCGCTCCTTGAGTGGGCCCCCTCAAAGACTGGAGTATCTTCTTCGTTTCTTGCGGATTCGTTGTGAGATCCAATTGAGCAAGTATGATGTCGGCTTGCGCTTTCGATACGAGATCCGTTGGTTTGTCGACGATGCTTTGGAGAAGCTTTCGCGCATCTGGGACTCGGTTTTCGCCCGCATAAAGCTGTGCGAGAGCGATTTTGGCTAACGCTGAAAATTTGCCGTCCGAATCGGCTACCGGGCGCAAATCAGCTTCAGCGCCTTTGGCATCGTTCATCTGGACTTTGATGGTGCCGAGATAGTACTGCGCGATTAAGCCTTCGCGGCTTCCACCGTACTTCGCGACCACTTCAGACAGAGCCTTAATTTCGGCCTGCCGTTTTGCTTGCTCATTAGGATAACTATTGGGCAGTTGACGGGGGGAGCCCGGCTCCGCCACCGGACTTTCGATCACGCGCAACGCCGCATCCAGCGCCTGCTGCCGCACCGATCTGCGATACGAGGAAAACCAAAATGCGCCTCCGCCCAGGGCCAACACGACCACGGCGATCACGATCCAGCGGATTAATACATCGCGATTCGAAAGAGCGTAACTGACAACGTCGGAGACTGCATCGGTGAAGTGATCGTGCTGCAGTTGCTCCTTTAATTCATGGCGAGTCAAACAGAAACTGCCTTTCTAACTTGGTGAGCAACCAGTAGGTTATCACAACGACAAGGTTCAGAGCGTTAGCTTTCATGCGCGCCGTTCGAAGACAAGCGGGAGACGTTAGAGGAAACATCAGAGCCGTGTCAATCGGACCGCGCGCAGACCGCGGCTGCCACGCTGAAGCGGCCATCTGCCCGCCACGTTCAGCCCCATAAGATAAGTTATCAGCAACTTGCCGGAGGCGTGCTCGGCTGTCAGACTTAATCCAGCGGCGGCCCTTACTTCAATGAAACGGCGGACATTCCCGCCGGAGTCACAAGAATCGACAAACGAATTATCTTCGAGCCCATGAGCAACTTACGCACATTTGCGACAGTTGAGCGAATCGGACCCCATGAGACGCTTCCCACGAATCTTTCATTGGAGGTTTCTTGAAGATGTATTCCCGATGGGCTGCCATATTGGCGCTGTTCGCCAGCGAGGCGCTCGCGCAAACCAGTGTTAACTTAGCCGACCAAAGTCATAATGCCGATTTCGCGAATTTCGCATTCACCCGCACCATGAGCGTCGGTACGTCTGTGCCGTCGACCTGCTCAGTGGGCCAGCTCTTCTTCAACACTTCGGCACCCGCAGGACAAAACGTATATGGATGCAGTCAAACAAACACTTGGTCCGCATTAGGCGCCATGCCCGCGCTCGGTGGTGACCTGAGCGGCACGATATCGAACGCCTCGGTCGCAAAGATCAACGGAACCTCCGTCCCGCCTAACTCTGCTTCCGACCAGGCCATCGTCACAACAAGCGCGGCTGCCGGCTCATGGAGCGTCCTGCCGAATTGCCAAGATTCAGCCGGCCAACACCTCAACTACACCACTACCACCCACACGTTCTCGTGTGGCTCCACGGCCGGAACTGCCTACAGTGCGCCATTCAATTCAGTAACGAACGGGATTAATACGCAAGCAGCCATGCTCATTGGGAGCGGCGCATCGTTGGGGCCCAGCGGCACTGGAGTAATTACCGCCAACTCTTACTCCGGCAATCTTGCAGTCACCAACCTCAATGGTGGAACGAACGCGAGCTCAACCACTTTCTGGCGAGGCGATGGAACCTGGGCTACGCCACCGACCGGCGGTAGTAGCAGCGCCGCAGGCTCAAACAACGCCATCCAGTTCAACAATGCCGGCGTGTTCGCGGGTGATGTCACAAACTTCGCTTACAATCCAACCTCGCACCAGGCCACCGTGACGGGCGGCTGGAACGGACCAGTTATCGACAGTGGCGGACAGGTCATCAACGTCATGTCCAAGGGGGCTGTCTGTGACGACTCTACCGACGATACCAACGCCATTCAGTTAGCGATCAATACGGTCTCTCCTGGCGGTGGGGCAATCCTTTTCCCACAGGCTAGGATCTGCAAAATCACATCCACACTCAATATCAACAACAAGAACATTATGTTCCTTGGCACCAGCAGCTTCCAGTTCGTCACCAGCGACATTCCTTCAAGTTACATCGACTGTCAAGTAACGAGTATGAACTGCATCAACGTAAATCAACAAGGATTCAAGATGCGTGATGTCTCCCTAAAGATGGTCGGTTTTAAGACTGCCGCTGTCCCTACACCGGCCGCGCCAGCACTGGCCACCGGAAGCGGCGGCTCTCTCAGCAATGCAATCTATTACGTCCAGGTGACTTGTACGAACAGCGCCAATGGCGGTGAGACATTGGTATCGCCTGAGGCAATGCTGAACCCGGGTGCTGGCGGAGCAATCATCGTCAGCCCGCCATCCTGTGCAGGTTCCGGTGTTACCACTCCCGGAACTGGTTACAACGTTTACGCCTCGAGCGCCTCCGGGTACGAATTCTTGCAAAATAGCTCGCCTTTGTCCTTAGGCAGTAGCTTCACCATAAATTCAATCGTTAATGTAGGACACCGGCCGCTCGTCAACTCGACTGCTAATTGTGCCATCTTTGATAATCACGCCGGACAATATTCGCACGTAAAAGTGTTTACCGGCTCGTCAACGGGCGGCA
This sequence comes from Acidobacteriaceae bacterium, assembly GCA_019240405.1. Classification (GTDB taxonomy): domain Bacteria; phylum Acidobacteriota; class Terriglobia; order Bryobacterales; family Bryobacteraceae; genus Bog-105. Next base: position 68,140 of record JAFAYL010000059.1, on the reverse strand, counting down.
ATCCTAACGGATTCTGCTTCCAGGGTTCTTCTGCAGTAGTGAACGACGGCTCACGCGCAAGCGGGTTCTATTATGGGCTCCTTGCATCACTTAACGGGGTGAACAATTTGACCGTGCAAAACAGCTTTTTCCAAGGTAATAATTACGGCTTGGTCTATTCCGCTGGCTCAAATCTCCGGCTTCGCGATAACGATTTTGAACAACAGCAGAACGGCGATATCTGGATTTTGAGCGCCGCGCCCGCTACGGCAGATGGCAACTATATGGAGGTGAATTCGAACGGCGAGTACGCATTGCGCGTGGGAGATAACACTAATATGGCTTTGGTGAATGGCCAATATAATCCCGCACAAGTAACCTGGACAGACAATTTCATGCAAGCGAACGGGAAAACGGGCAACTTGGTTCTCTTTGATGAGGGGGTTGTGCTGGATTTCCGAAACAATCGCATTTCGAATGCTGGTTCGCTGACGAATGTTATTGCCAATAATTATGCCAACCCCACCTCCAGCATCACCATGGTCGGCGACACGACCGACACGACCTTGACATCCACAAACTGGATTTCAAACACTACGGGACTCGGCGACTACAACTGTGGCAACGTCGCGAATACTCTGATAACGGGCTATCACCCGCTTGAAATCCCGCTCTCCAGCTCAGGAACGATTTCCGCTTCCACCTCAACCGGTGCGTTAGCATCGACAACAATGTACACGTCTTCTGGTTCAGGGAAGTATACGTTTCAGTTTTACCTGACTCAGACCGGCGCAGGTTCAGGCTGCACTACGAACCCGGTGATTTCCGTCAACCTGATTTACAACGACGGCAATACGGGTAACCCGATCACATGGATGATTTCCGGCCAATCGAGCGCGTCAGCAACCACGACTAGTGTCACCCTCGGCAATAGCATCGGCGCGGGTAACCAGTTTTCGTCAACCCCGCTGTCCTTCTATGCTGGCCCAGGTTCCATTCGGTATCAGATTTACGAGTCGACTCCGGCGGCCGGGTGCAGCACGCTTCCACAACTGGTACTCTATCCAACCCTGTTAGCGAATTAGGTTTTTAATCGGCTGCGCTCTGGCCTTCCTGAGCTGTGGATTTGACTTCAACGGATTCAGGCTCCTTGTCGTTCTCGAAGCCTCTGCCCTAGTACTTTCATGGGGGTTGAAGCCGGGCCTTTTGGTACTTAACCTCTGCCAAAACTAGAAACGGCAGTAAAGCCTAGGATTCTTACGGAATGTTGATTGAGAGCAAACTCGCTTGCACTTTTGCACTAGAGTCTATATACTAAAAGAAACACATTAGAGGCATCTGCCCAAGCAGGGCTGGTTTCGCGAAGAGCGACCTTTTTCGGCTCGCTGCATTTCGAGGAGGCACCCCGTTGGGAACAAGTGTCCCCGGATGCAGTAACGGATGGTTCAGACTGATGACCGCACTGAATACCTGCTCATCTTGTATCAGGATTCTGAGAGAGGGTAGCCGCGTTGTACCACTTTCTTAGTAACTCTGAACAGTTGCCGATAAGTGTAGTCGAAGTGGCAAGACTGCTCTTGCACACACAAAAAGGCACACAAAAAGGAAGGAACGTAAATTGTATAAACCCAACAAAACATTACTGTTATTGTCTACCCTGACTGTGGCGGCGAGTTTAGCTACCGCCGCCCAAACGTTCACGGTTCACGGAACGCCCGATGCAAAGGTCGGATACAACTGCGCGATCAGCGCAGGAAGCAGGACCCTCACCTGCCAGGATCTGAAATTCGCATCCAGTGACAAAGGCCAGACCGTTGTGGTCTATGGCGCGATCGAGAACGTAAATACCACTAGTACGACATCGATCGGCCCCGGTGTCGTCACTGTTATACCCGAATCAATGGCAAACATCACCGCTGGAATGGGACTCTGGGTCCAGAATGCCAACGGCAGCGATGCCGAACAACTACAGGTTTCAAGTGTCACCCCCTCCAGCTTTACTGCATACTTTACCCAGCCCAAGTCGGGAACCTGGAGCATCGTCAGCAATTACCTATCGCTTTACACGACAGTCTCCTCCGTCACCAACTCCTCTACAGTGACGCTCGCCGCTGCGGCTACTAAAGGCGTAAGCTCGGCGATGGTCCAGGTAATAGGAAGGACGGATAACCGAGTGGCCATCCAGAACACCTTCAACTCGGCCTGCGCCGCGGCAACAGAATCGAATCCAGCCACGGTGACCTTTCCGCCCGGCATATACGGTTTTTTCTCAAGTCTGTATATTCCGAACTCCTGCAGCTACGTAACGATAACCGGGAATGGTAAAGCGACTCTCTTTGCGGAGCCAATCGCGAGCCTGGACCCAACAAGTGTACATTTTGGGCAGGGCGGCGGCGTTATCGGCTTCGGCGTGGGGGCGACAGCTCCGGGAAGGGCAACTGCAAATCTGAGCGACAACACGACGATCCAAGCCGGAGACAACGTCCTCTCGTGCGGCGGCTGTAATTTCAGGAGCAGCGATGTCGGAAAGGACCTATGGTTAGCGTACGCAGGCGGGTCGGGTGAACCCCTCGTGACTACCATCACCGGCATGAGCGGGTCTCCGAACGGCAATGGCATATACCCAGCAGTGACGCTGGCGAACGATGCCGCGTTTAGCCTGCCTCTCGTGGCCCGCGGTGAGGGTGGTCCCTTGGTCGTGATCGGTTATCAATGGATGTACAATCTCAATTTCGGCGACATCAGTCTTATGAATGTAGGGTTTTGGTTCCATCCGAAGTATACGCTTCCCGGCATTCCGCTTATCAATCTCGGCGAAGCCGGCACGAACCCCAAGAAAAATCTTACATTCCACGACACGACCATCACCTCCGCAACCAACGGCTGCATGGCCAACAACGGTCCACTTACGTATTTCACGATTGAAAATATCACCTGTCGGGGAGGAACGGATGGTGCTATGTTCTTCGCTGGTGACAGCAACAACGGAACCATCACAAATATATCGGTGAACAATCTTGGGTATCCAACGATTACACCTCTTTCGAACGGAATCTTAGCCGACAATTTGAACCATTCCACCATCTCTAACGCCACAGTCCATTGCAATTGTTTCTTTACAGCAATGGAAGTCGGAGATTACGCCAACTTCAACCTGATCGTCGAAAACTCGACCTTCGATGGGAACAACATTACGCCGGTGGGTTTCGGATCCAACATCTCGGGTGCATTAACGGTGGAAAATTCAACCATTGAGAATGTCCCGTTCGCTTTTCGCCTCGTCAATCTGGAAGCCCAATCGTTGAACGGCATTACGCTTACCGGGAACACGATCCAGAACGCGGGCAGCGCGTTTTGGTCAATTGACGGCACCGGCACTGGATACGGACCCGCGAACGTTACCTTCAAGAACAACACCGCCCAAGTCTCAGGCAACGCGATTACGGCCCTTCACATGGGTGGTACAAACACTTTCAGTGGCAATACTCTCACCCACACCGGTTCCAAGGGTGCCTGGGCTTGGGACATCTTGGGGGGAAGCCCGACTGGGATGAACTCAGTCGATTCGAACAGCCACAGTGGGTTCAATGCTGCGAACTCCTGTGAACCAAAAACGAGGTGCAACTAGTCGATGGCTGAGAGTACTGGAATCTGACGCGGCAGCCGCCGCACGTTCGCACTTTCGCAACGACTAGGACTGAGACGTCGCTTCATCTGCGGGGCCTGCTTGACGAATCGCCAAACTCGCCAACAAGCCCCGCGGCCGACGTCCGTGAAACGCGTTGTTCTTTCCAAATGAGGCTGATCGCGTGCGGCAGCCGCCCTTCAGCGATCAGGCGTAACACGCCCCAGAGCGAACCCAATCCGCGCATCAGATGCATACTGAAGGTTACAAAAGGGAGCAGAAAACAGGAACTCCAATCCCCGTCATTCATCGCATTCTTGACAGAGACTCCCAGCAACGTCAGGAAATAAAATGCGAGGAGTGCCAAAAACACCACGAGCCATCCCTTTGACCAGATAGCCCCAAGCCCACAACAAAGCAGCGTTCCAACAAATACCGGCGGCGCCAAATGCCTCCAGGGCACAGGCATCAATTCGCATCTCCCGAAAGCCAGCGTTACCCACATTCCGTCAGATAAGTTGTGTTTCCAAAATGCTCTTAATTGGGAGCGAGCCTGGTAAACCGCAGCCGCCCCGGGCGCGAGCATTATTTGGCCGCCCGCCCGGACCAGCCTTCGTTTGAACTCGACATCTTCTACCCGCGCAAGCTTCTCATTGAAAGGCCCGATCTTGTCAAAGACGTCGCGCCAGCAACAAAAAAACGGTACCGTATCCACCACCTCCGGCTTTTCCGGTTCGGCAAAACGATACCGCAAATTGCCCACACCCACCCGCTGCGTCAACGCTTTCACTATCGTCCGGCCGACAGAAGTGTCATCGCGCGCGACGATGCGGAGCTTCCCGCCGACATCGTCGGCGCCATACTCGACCAGTACGCGCACGCACCGCTCGATATACCTCTCCTCTAAGACCGTATGCGCATCGACACGCATAACTATCTCGCCCTTCGCTTCGTCAACTCCGATATTGACGGCACAAGGAATTAGTTTTCGAGCGTTAGTAAGTACCTGAACCTGCTTGTATCGCTCCGCATAGCCTTGGCCGATTTCTCGAGTTCCGTCATCGCTCATGCCATCAACGACCAATATCTCTAACCGGCCTAAAGGATACCCATTCGTTAAAACAGAATCGAGACATTTGCTAATGAATCGCGCCTCGTTTCGACACGGAATGATCACCGAAACCGTAGGCAGAGTTTCTTTCATGTCACTCATGCAATGTCTCCAATCATAACTGCATAGATAGATCGGCGACTAGCAGGTAAGTCCCGCTCGTTCGGCCGGTCAGCGTCTTACGAGAAGGTTTTAGTACTGGTTCTATAAGTAATGGAACTCAGGCCGGGACTTCTAGGATTGGGTAGTTCCGCAAACACTTGAAAATCTGCGGCCCAGCGCACAATACTAGAGTCTACGCCTTTTTCTGGGGAGCAAGTGCGCTTCAAATTTGAAGCCGCGATCCTGGAGGCTAACGATACCGAAATGGGACTCGCGATGGCGGAAGCCTGCCAAAATTCAACCGCTTTACCTCCGTGGTATGCTCTCACAGTTAAGCCGGGACACGACCGAGCCGTTTCTGAACAGTTGTGCGCGAAATCACTTGAATCTTACCTGCCGTTGTACACGTCGCACCGGCGCTGGTCTGATCGAGTGAAGACGTTGGAACTGCCGCTGTTTCGGGGTTATGTATTCTGCCGTTTCACGTTCGAGGACCGCCGCAAAGTGTTGAGCATCCCCAGCGTGGTCTCGGTTGTCGGCTTTGGGGGCATTCCGTGCCCCGTCGGGGATGAGGAGATCGAGCTGATCAAGAGTCTGGTCGGCTCCGGTTTGCCAATCATGCCGTGGCCCGTATTGAGGGTCGGACAGCGAGTGCGCGTTAGCGAAGGTCCACTCTGCGATTTGGAAGGCATTCTTATCCGCGAAAAAGGCGCATATCGAGTCGTGGTGAATCTCGACATCTTCCAACGCGCAGTAGCTGTCGAAATCGATCGGAAATTTCTGCTGCTCATCGGCAACATGCGGGAAAACAAAGTCGCCATACGGCCGCGCCAAGCATCGCACGCTGGCGCGTCGCTCGCGCAAGGACTTCATTCCACGAGTAAGGGCGAAATATCGAGGCAGTCGCCAGCCCTCATAGAGGGGGTCCTTTGACGTACTGCATTCTGGGAACTCGGTTGGCGCGAATACGCTCCGGGAGAAAGCAATAAAAAAGAAACAGGGGCTAAATATGCAGCTATTGAGCGCGCCTTCGCTCGGCAGAACGCCAGGGGCGCAGACCGGAAACCATTTGTTACTACGCGTGCTGGTGCTCTGTTGCTTTTCTCTGGTTAGCCTTCCTTCGTTCTTGATCGCGCAGAGCTCTTCGATGACGAACGGCCAAGCCGGATTCGCTTCTCGCGATCAACAGGCCGAAGCGGCTCGTTTGGCGGACATATACAGAATCCACCCTGACGATGAGCTCGATCTTTACGTCGTCGATGTTCCCGAGTATTCCCGTTCCTATCGTGTTGCCCCGGACGGCACCATCCGTCTCCCGCTGCTGAATGAGCCCATCGTTGCCGCGGGCGAAACACCAGCGGCTTTAGGTGGCGTTATTGCCAGCAAGCTCGCTACCGTCGGCTTGCTGAATAATCCGCACGTTTTAGTGGAAGTGAAACGCTCTCGCGCGGATTCTATCTCCATTTCCGGTGCAGTGAAGCAGCCGCAGAATTATGAAGTCTTCGGTCGCACTTCATTGCTGAGTGTCGTCTCTCAGGCCGGCGGCCTTGCCGATGACGCCTCGAACACGGCCGTCATCACGCGCGGTGAGATTGCCAAGCGCGTTCTGGAAGAGCCCGAAAAGAACCCGGCTGCCGCTCATGCCCCCAATACTCTCTCTGTCAATTTGAAACGCGCCATGCAAGGGGTTGCGTCTGAAAATGTCGAACTGTATCCTGGGGACGCTGTAATGGTTCAGCGTGCCGGAATCGTGTATGTCGTCGGAGCGGTCAATCGCGCCGGCGGTTTTGTTATGAACGGCGACCGGAGTTCAATGACCGTCCTCAAGGCCGTCGCTCTAGCCGAAGACTTGAAGCCGAGCGCTCAAGGTAAGAAAGCCGTTATTATCCGCAAGGATGCGACCCAGCCCAATGGGGCAGAAGAGATTCGCATAGATTTGAACAAGATCCTTGCTAACAAAGCGCCGGATACGACGCTTACCGCCGACGACGTATTATTCATCCCGGACAGTACTGCGAAGAAAGCGCTTCACCGCAGTGGACAGGCGCTTGCCGAAATGGCCACCATGCTGTCTTATGGTGCCTTAATTTATAAGTAGTAACGAGCAGTCATTGAAGGGTTACGTGGTTGATTCGCCAAATAGCATCGTGAAGTATAGCGGGGACCCCCTGCCCGCCTATCCTGCTTTGCCCAACCCCGAGCCTGTGATGAACAGGGTTTCGGCGTTGGCGAGCTATCTAGACATCCTCATAAGACACCGGCTCCTCATCTTTGTGGTTACGGCGCTGGTGGTTACAGTCGTCGCGACCTATTCGTATGGCGTTCAACCCACTTATCGTGCTACTAGCCGTATCGAGATCGATCCCGAAACACCGCTGATCCAGACTATGACCGATCTCGTGCGCGGCGACATCCCCGATCCGGAGATGTTCCTGTCAACCCAGGCCGATGTGCTTCAAAGCGACACGATCGCGAGTAAGACCATCGACAGCCTGCAATTGGCGCAAAAAGCGGAATTCCGGCAGTTCCTCGCCAAGAATCCCGGGCTCGCCGGCAATCCGGTTGCGCTCGAGACAACTCTGGTGAACGAATTCAAACGGCACCTGAGTGTCGACCGCCAAAAAGGGACGCGCGTGATGCAAGTGCATTTCGACAGCACCGATCCCGAGCTAGCGGCGAGCGCAGCTAACACCTTGGTGGATAAATACGTCGATTACACGTTCACGTCCAGGTACGATACCGCCCGCCAGACTGGCGCCTGGATGGAAGAGCAGTTGAAAGACTTACGCGCGAAAGTGCGAAACTCTCAAGAAGCTCTGGTGGAATACGAGGCGAAGAATTCCATCGTCAACGTTGCCGATAAGCAGAGCGTGGCCGAGCAGAAATTGGCCGATCTTAGCAAAGATTTGACCGAAGCCCAGAATGAGCGCATGCGCAAACAATCGCTTCGCGGGCTGGCCGGGGCCGATGTCTCGCACTTAGTCGCTGGAAGTCCGCTGCTAGAATCGCTCCAAAAGTCTGAAGCCGATCTCCGCACACAGTATGCGGATGCTTCTCAGGCGTATGGACCAACTTTCCCGAAGGTCAAGAGGCTGCAAGCCCAACTGGATGAAGTGCGCGGCTTGATCTCGCGCGAGCAGAACCGGCTCATCGACTCGATGAACAACGATTATCAGGCCGCGGAATCGCGAGAGCAACTCCTTGAGGCTGCCGTCGCCAAACAAAAAGCCGAAGTTGGAAAGTTCAATGAGCTGGCGATTCAGGACAATCTTCTTAAGCGCGATTTCGAGACCAACCAGGCGCTGTACGAAAATGTGCTGCAACGCATGAAGGATGCCACTGTGGCGGCCGGGCTCCGCGCCACCAACGTTCGCATTATTGATCGCGCCGTCCCGCCCCTCTCGCCAGACCAGCCGAAAAAAATCCGGAATGTGACGGTCGGGTTACTTGGTGGATTCATCGTGGCCTTTCTCTTCGCGCTGATCAAGGACACCATGGATTATTCGATTCGCAGCGCCGAGGAACTCGAAGTTCTGACGGGCCGGCCAACCCTTTCGATCGTTCCTGACGCAAGAAGCCTAAGGCGTCCATTCCAAAGATCTACAGGAAAGCAGATCTCGGCAGACAGCGTATCCGCCGCGCTGCTCCGTCACCCGGCTTCGCCCTTAGCGGAGTCATTTCGCACCCTACGCACCGGCCTCCTTTCATCGTTCTCCTCTGATGCTTCGCGCGTGCTCCTAATCACCAGCCCGCATCCGGACGAAGGCAAGACGTGTACCGCTGTCAATCTGGCATTAGCGTTGGCTTGCAACGATCGTGAAGTTTTGCTGATCGACGCCGATTTCCGGCGTCCGGCGATCGCCAAGAGCTTGGGACTTTCGAACACCTGCGGACTAGGCGATATATTGAACGGTTCGGCACAGCTCGCCGAAGCTGCCATCCCGCTTCCGAAGTTTCCCGGTTTGTCCGTGCTCCCGTCCGGAACACTGCCGGAGAATCCCGCCGATTCGCTCTCTTCGCCAGCCATGGCAAGACTCGTGAAGAATCTGCGAGTTCGTTATGCTTCCGTCGTTATTGACTCCCCCCCAGTAATCGCGCTCACCGACGCGACTGTTCTCGCTGGCATGGCCGATGGCGTCATTATGGTGGCCAAGAGCGAATACACCACCAGGTCGGCGCTCGCTCGGGCCTGTCAAATAATCAATTTGTCTGGCGGGAAACTACTCGGCACCGTTCTCAACCAGGTTTACGCCCGGCGCGGCGGATATTACGGCCAATACTACAACAGCTACCCGGGCGCAAAGCGTCTCACTTAAGCTCCGCCGCAGGCGGAACGCGCAACAATGATTTCTCATCTGCAGAATCACGCTAATGGCACGACCCTAGACGTGCCTAGCCCTTCCGCTTCCCTGGTTTCTATAGGTTCGCGCCGGGTCGGTCCGGGCGAGCCGATATTGATCATCGCCGAAGCCGGCGTGAATCATAACGGCGATTTCGCTCTCGCCACACAGCTCGTCGATGCAGCGCTCAACGCGGGCGCAGACGCGGTCAAGTTTCAAACTTTCCGCGCCGCCCAGGTCGCGTCCGCAGCCGCGCAGAAAGCCGGCTACCAAATGGAGACAACCGGTGGCGGCGAGTCGCAGCTCGCGATGCTGAGTCGATTAGAGCTTCCCGATGAGGCTTATCGCGAGCTCGAAAAATACTGCCGGCGACGCGGCATCCTCTTTTTATCAACTCCATTCGATGAGCCGAGTGTCGATCTGTTGGACAATCTCAACGTTCCGGCCTTCAAGGTAGGTTCGGGTGAGCTCACCAATCTCCGGTTCCTCCGCTACATAGCAAATCGGCGCAAACCGGTCATCCTCTCAACAGGAATGGCAACGCTCAATGAGGTGAGCCTCGCCGTGAACGTACTTTGCCAGGCCGGATGCACCGGCATTATCGTCCTCCACTGCGTCTCGGCGTACCCCGCGCAGCCGGCTGACGCAAATCTTCGGGCGATCGCGACGATGGCCGCGGACCTCCAGCTCCCAGTCGGGTTTTCCGATCACACCCTCAGCTTCGAGGTACCCATAGCCGCCGCCGCTTTAGGCGCATCGGTAATTGAAAAACATATTACGCTCGATCCCAGCTTGCCGGGCCCCGATCATCGCTCTTCTTTCGATCCATCAGATTTTCAGAAACTGTGTCAAGCCATCCGCAACGTCGAAAAAGCGCTCGGTGATGGCGTGAAGCGGCCGAGCCCGAATGAATTGGACGTCGCCAGAGTCGCCCGGCGTAGCCTCCATCTCTCTCGCGACCTGGATCGCGGACATGCGCTTCGAGCCGAAGATTTGATCGCTTGTCGCCCAGGGACGGGAATTTCGGCGGCCCGGTGGGATTCAGTCGTTGGTCGTCGCCTCGCTCATGCGCTCGCTGGCGGCGTGATGCTCACCGAAGCCGATCTCGAATGAGCTGCCGTATCGCGGTCCTGACCACCGGCCGTCAGGACTACGGCATTCTGCGCAGCACGCTATTGGTTCTCAACAGCAGTCCTGAATTTAAGCTCTTGCTCATTGCTGGTGGTATGCATCTCGCGGCCCAATACGGCAACACCGTTGAAGAAATACAGCAGGATGGTATTCCCCTGGCGGCTCGTTTGGATTGGCTTAGTGGTCCAGAACCCACATTGGCCACGCAAATGGCCCAAGTAATGTGCGGCATGGAAGGCTTTCTTCAGAAGCACGGGCCGAGTTGCCTCATGTTAGTGGGAGACCGGTACGAAACCGCGGCGGCCGCCTTAGCGGCCACAACTTCTCGCGTGCCGATCGTCCATTTGCATGGCGGTGAAGAATCCGAGGGTGCCTTCGACAATCAGCTCCGGCATGCCATCACTAAGATGAGCCATCTCCATTTCGTCAGTGATACGCAGCATGCCGCCCGTGTCCTGCAAATGGGGGAAGCGCCGGAGTCGGTACATGTCGTGGGCGCGCCGGGTATCGACAACTACTTCCGTCAGGATCTTCCCGACCGCGACGAGCTCGAGCAGCATTTCGGGTTCGTACTCGAAAAGCCGGTAGTCGTCGTAACCGTGCATCCAGCTACGCTCGGGGAGCCGCCATCAGAGGAAGTGAACGCAGTGATCGGCGCCATGCGGCAGGTCGATGCAACCTATATAATTACGCTCCCCAACAGTGATCCAGGCGGCCTAGAAATCCGGCAGCAGTTCTTGGCTTTGAAGGACTCGCGTCCGCGCATCGCGGTTACCGAAGCCCTGGGAGCGCGCCGCTTTTTCGGGCTGCTCCGTTTCACGGATGCCTTGCTGGGCAATTCCTCGAGCGCGTTCACCGAAGCACCCGCGTTAGGTATCCCCGCGGTCAACGTAGGTCAAAGGCAGAAGGGCCGGTTACGTGCCAAAAACGTCGTTGATGCGCGCGCCGAGGCCGCCGATGTGGTTCGTGCGCTGCGCAAGGCGCTCGATCCTCGATTTCGCAAACAGCTCGCGGAGCTCCGCCCTCCGCTTGCCGACGGGAGAAGCGGTCAGCGTATCGTGGCTGTCCTGCGCGCTTGGCAACCGCAGGCAGCAATTCGCAAACGCTTTCACATGCAGTCACGGGCATTCGGGCGCGCCGAGTGGAAAGCCACAGAATCGACATGCATAAAGAACGGCTGAACCGCTGCATCGCCGAGGAATCCGCTAGCGTCCGCGAAACCATGGTCGCGATTGATTGCGGCGCGGTAGAAATTGCGTTCATTCGTGACCCCGATGGAAAGATCGTGGGCGCCTGCACGGATGGCGATATTCGCCGCGCCTTACTGGCTGGCGCGGAGCTCAATTCCGCAGTGAAGCCGTTCATCCAACGCAACTTCGTTTTCGTAGGCGCAAATGCCGGGCGCGCCGAGGTGCTCGATCTGATGCAGGCTCGCCACATCCAGCAAATACCCGTGCTGGATTCCGAGCACCGCCTCATCGGGTTGCATCTTATGAGCGAGCTGATCGGCGCCATCGAGCGGCCGAATTGGGCCGTGCTGATGGCCGGCGGTAAGGGGACGCGCCTCCGGCCTCTCACAGACCACGTTCCAAAACCAATGATTCCGGTCGCCGGTCGCCCCATTCTTGAGCGCCTTCTACTTCATCTCATCGGCTATGGACTGCGCCGGATCTTTGTTTCCGTAAACTACAAGAGCCATTTGGTCGAAGAGTTTTTCGGAGATGGATCGAAATACGGCTGTTCCATCGAATATCTCAGAGAACAGGAACCGCTTGGCACCGGCGGCGCGCTTGGATTGCTACCAGAGCGCCCCCAGCACCCATTCGTAGTCATGAACGGTGATTTAGTGACCGGCATTAACCTCGCCGAAATGCTCAATTTCCATGAGCGTGGCCGTTTCGACGCTACGGTGGCGGTGCGTCAATACTTTCATACCGTGCCCTTCGGCACAATTGCGGTAAACGGTGAGCATATCTGCGAGATTGCCGAGAAGCCAACCCAGTCCTGGTTGGTGAACGCGGGAACTTACGTGCTCCATCCGGACTTCATCAACCGCGTCCCGAACGGCCGCGACTGTCCCATAACCACGCTCCTCGAGGACGCAATCCGCCGCAAAGAGCGAATCGGCGCCTATCGCGTGCTGGAAGACTGGACCGATGTCGGCCGCGTCTCGGATCTGGCCCGCGCCATGGGTACAAGCCTCGCTTCTGACGCGAATTGAAACGAGCTTCTCACGTATGTCGAACGTGATTGATTGCCTTCCAGCATCGCCAGAGCAGCTCAATCCAGCGAGCGCTCCAACTACCATCGCCCTCTGTGTGCCCGAAATTCGCGGCAATGAGTGGCGCTATGTAAAGGAATGCTTGGATACTGGCTGGGTCTCCTCCGCCGGCTCGTTTGTCACCCGGTTCGAAGAAATGGTGGCCGCCTATGTGGGCACCCGGTTTGCCGTTGCCACGGTAAATGGAACCGCTGCACTTCATGTCGCGTTGCTGGCTGCGGGTGTCGAGCCCGAGGACGAAGTTCTCGTTTCCACACTCACGTTTATCGCTCCGGCCAACGCCATTCGCTATGCGGGCGCGCATCCCGTTTTCGTCGATGCGGACCTGCAAACCTGGCAAATGGATGTGTCCCGCATCGCCGATTTCCTGGAACTCCAGTGCCGCTACAAGGACCGCCGGCTGACCAACTCGTCAACGGGTCGCCGCGTCCGCGCCATCATGCCCGTGCATATCCTGGGGCACCCGGTCGACATGGATCCCTTGCGGGCCATCGCCGAAAAATACGAATTACGGATCATCGAAGACGCGACGGAAAGTCTCGGCGCCGCTTACAAGGGCAGGCGCGCTGGTCATTTGGGAAACATCGCCTGCTTCAGCTTCAACGGAAATAAAATCATCACGACTGGCGGTGGGGGAATGGTCGTCACCGACGATGAAATAATCGCGAACCGTATTCGGCATCTGACAACCCAGGCCAAGAAAGACCCGATTGAGTATATTCACGACGAAGTCGGGTTCAATTACAGGCTGACCAATATTCAGGCTGCGGTTGGTTGCGCGCAGATGGAACTGTTGGATGAGTATGTCGCGGCCAAACGCCGCATCGCCGCCGCGTATGATCGGAATCTCGACGGTGTTCCTGGAATTTCTGCCCTGCGAGAGCCTAATTACGCATTCAGCACGTTCTGGATGTACACGGTATTGGTTGAGCCTGCCGCCGCGGGCCGCGACAGCCGTGAGTTAATGAGAACGCTCGCCGCATCCGGCATTCAGTCGCGTCCACTTTGGCAGCCTCTGCACCGCAGTAAAGCACATTCGGGTAGTTATGTTCTTGGGGGCGAGATTGCAGAGAAGATCAATGCGAAAGCTCTTAGCCTGCCCTCGTCTGTAGGATTGAGCCTCGATTCGGTTGACACCGTCTCGGAACTTGTCCGGAACTTTCAATGCGACCTGAATTCCTCACAATAACTTTTGCAGCACTCTTATGGGGGAGCGGAAGATTGTTGCCATTATTCCAGCACGGGGCGGCTCGAAGGGTATTCCTCGAAAAAATCTAGTACTGATTCATGGCCGTCCTCTGATTGATTACTCTATTAAGACTGCGCTTGCATCAAAAGCAATTCAGCGGGTTGTGGTCTCGACCGAAGATGCGGAAATCAAAGCGACCGCTCTCGCTGCTGGGGCAGAAGTGATCGATCGGCCGGCAGAGTTGGCGGCGGACTCAACACCCACACTACCGACGCTGAAACATGCGCTAGAAGAACTCGAACAGAGGGGCTGGATGGCGGACTACGTGGTTCTTTTGCAACCAACGGTTCCGTACCGCCGATCCGAGGATATCGACGCCGCAATCGAAATGCTGCTTGCAGAGGATGCCGATGCCGTGGTGGGAGTCGTTCGTGCGAAGGCGCCGCGCGACTGGATTTTTCAATTGCATGATAACCGGGTAGCTTTTTATGAGCAGCCGGATTTCGGGCGAACACGCCGCCAAGCTAATGCTCCACAGTACCGAATAAATGGCGCCATTTACGTCTATAAAAGCCAGACTATAAAGAAGTCTCAAGATTATGCTTGGGGCGAAAAAGTCTGCGGTTACATCATGGATGAGCAACGTTCGCTTGACATAGACGAGCCTTTTGACCTGCAAATAGCGGAACTGCTGCTCGCCTCTTCGAATCAAGAATCAAAGATATGACTTTAGCGGGCAAACGCGTTCTCGTTACGGGAGCCGACGGCTTTATCGGGTCGCACTTAGTAGAAGCGTTGCTCGATGAAGGTTGTACGGTCACTGCCCTGAGCCAATACAATTCCTTCAACCATTGGGGGTGGTTGGAAGACGTCGCGCGACTCGATGAAGTTGAAGTTATTACGGGCGATATCCGCGATTCCCACTTCTGCCGCGAACTAACCAAAAACATCGAGATAATCTTCCATTTAGCGGCCTTGATTCCGATCCCATATTCCTATCGTGCTCCCGAAAGCTATATCGATACGAATGTCAAAGGCACTCTGCATCTGTGTCAGGCCGCTCTGGCGAATGGGGTCGGTAAGGTCATTCACACGTCGACGAGCGAAGTTTATGGCACTGCACGCTATGTCCCGATCGATGAGCAGCACCCGCTCAATGCGCAATCGCCGTACAGCGCGAGCAAAATCGCCGCCGACGCAGTAGCTGTGAGCTTCTATCACGCCTTCAAGCTCCCGGTCATTATTGCCCGCCCATTCAACACGTATGGGCCTCGGCAGTCTGCGCGCGCAGTGATTCCAACTATCATCAGCCAGATCGCTTCCGGCCGCAACGAAATCGAGATCGGCGACCTTAACACCACGCGTGATTTCACTTTTGTTACCGACACCTGCGCTGGCTTTCTCGCCATCGCGCGCATGGAAAAAGGCTGCGGCGAGGTATTCCATATTGGATCAGACCGAGAGATACGCATCGGGGACCTGCTTACGTTAATCGGCGAGGTGATAGGCGTGAACGTAACACCGATGACTGCTTCTGAGCGCATGCGTCCGCCAACGAGCGAGGTATATCGACTTCGTTGCAGTAACTCGAAGCTGAAGCAAGCCACTGGATTTGCGCCCGAGATACCGCTTCGCGATGGCCTGAAACTCACGGCGGACTGGTTCCGCTCGGAAGCCAACGCGAGTAAGTACAAACCGTGGCTCTATAACGTCTAACCCGAACTTGTATCTCACTAGAAAAATGAATTTGCCAAAGTTTATCGGCGGCATTACCAACACTCCACACGCCAACGGCGATGCCTGGTGCGCGAGTGCAGGTATGCGTTCCGTCTGGTCAGCCAGCAATTCAGCCGTCTGGCTCGCCGTCGGTGGCAATCACCTGGAGCATTTCATGGCATGGCACAATTCCGCCACGCGAGATCGCTCCCCATCCATATTTGTTATGGGCTCTGTCGCGCTTGCGACGGATTCAAGTTACGGTGCTGGTACCCGTGTTCGGCGTATACCCATCGAGGAAGCTCCCGACACGATCTCCGGCCTATATAGATCTGAGGGCGCGTCTGGATTTACGCGACTCGAAGGGAACTTCAGCATCGTGCTCTGGGATCCGATGCTGGATACGGTATATCTCGTGGTCGATAAGTTTGGCTGCGAAGACATTTTCACCCGGTCCACAGCGGCCGCACTGTATTTCTCTTCCACACCGTCGCTGCTCATCCATTCGTCGGATCTCTTCGACCCCCTTCCGGCTGCCTTCCTGTTGGCGCAAGAAGGGTTTATCCCGTCACCGTTCTCTATCTGCTCCAGCGTGCAGACCATTGGCCGGGCCAGGTATCTGCGTGTGCAGCGCGCAACTCCCGTTCCTGCGATCGAGACCGTACGATATTGGCACTCCCAACCATCCTGGAACACCCGAAGCACGTCTCATGCGGTCGATGCGTTCTTTGACCTGTTGAACACGTCGGTTTCCGATAAGCTCGGCTGCAATTCCGCGATTCTCCTGGGCGGAGCCGATTCATCGCTGCTCGTCAACATTGCAGCCCGTAACGGCGGGGCCGGGTGCCTCGCGATCACCGGCAGCGTAAAGGGGTACGACCCGGGCGAGGACGAAATAGTCAATGCGAGGGGCATGGCTGCCGCGCTCGGTCTCGAGCACGTAGGCGTCTTCATCGACCCCACCGACGAAACCCTGATCGATGATTGGACCGGTTGTGCAACTTCCATTTGGACCGGCGCTCGAGTCGCGCTGCCCGTTTGGTTGCATTACGCCCGGCGCTTGCGGGATCGTTGGGGCCCCGGCTACACAGTCGTAGCGGGTCAGCTTGCCGACACTCTAGCGGACAACAATTTCACCTCGACGAGCGCCGGTTATACCTTGAGACGCGCGTTCTTCTCCTCGCCATTCCGTAAGCTGCTCCCGCTTCTGCATAAGATCGCTCCGGCACCACACGCTTTGCCCGGCCGCGGGTTGATTTCCGCAGTAAGGAGATTTGCGGGACCTCGCTGGGCTCTCATGTGCGCCAGCTTGCTAGAGGGCATCGCTAATCCCAAGCATTTTTACGACGGCCGCGTCTTCGGTTACGGCGAAATGCCCGGCAGATCGCCAGCCGGCTTTCCCATGTTGAGTGCTATCGGTTTCAATGAAGTTGCCGATTGGTATTCCTCTAATTTCGTTGCCCCCATCGCCGCCACGCTTACCGCCGGGAATTTCTACCGGCAGATGATCGATCTCAGCATGGATATGGTGATGCTACATCTCGATTCGCGGCTCCTATTCCACCTGTATCGATCCGAAGGCGGCATCATGCAATTGCCGTTCATGGATGCTCGCGTGATGAATTTCTTCGGCAGCATCCCGTATTCGGCCAGAGCGCTCTATCGTGAGCCGAAGCACCTCATTCGCGCGCAGCTACGCCGGCCGGGCATGATCTACCAAGCGAAGAAACGTACGTATAACGCGTCTTCCATGCTCCCTGAAGATCTCCTTCTTTCCGGCGTCATCGGCGAACATTTCCGAAATTTGTTACGCGAACTTACCTTGCCGGATCGCATCCCTGGCCTGTTTGACCTTATCGACGAAAGTTATTTTTCGAAACAGGTTAACGCATTCTGCCGGCGTGAGCAGTGTGCGGACGCGCGATTTATCTCCAGGATTGCTGCCCTCGAGATATGGGCGCGAACGCGGAACGCGAGTAGCGTCGCGCCGCAGGTAGCAACCGAAACAGTTGCCGCTCGCTAGAAAGAAAGCTTCAGAATTCCCTATGGTCGCAACCAACAAAGCACTTGAAATTGCTAAACGAGCCTCTGCGTTCAAATGGCTGGCCGCCTCCCCGGTGGGAGAGCTGCTTGATCGCAAACAGCCATTCAGCTACCGCGCCATGCGTTTGATCTCGCGAAGCAACATGCTGCGCGACGCCGCGGTACGATTTAGGACTTCGTATCGCCGCAACCAGCCTTTGCCAAGATCGGCCGAAACACTTTTCCCGAACTGCTCACCATTCACAGTCGTCGAACGCCTCCGCCGGGATGGTTACGCGAGCGGCATATCTCTTCCGGAGCAGAGTCTCCAAGACATATTGAACTTTTCTGCACGGGCAGAATTTGTCCCGGACCATAGCCCGGATCGGCGGGTCAAAATTGATCTGGTGAACGAAAGCAATCCCCTGCCCGGCAATATTCTTTTCCGCTGCCACAATCCCCATCGCGCGTGCGCAACCGTCGACGGGTTGGTCCATGATCCATTCATCCTCGATGTTGCCAAAGGCTATCTCGAAAACGAACCAATCCTTTTGTCCACCCAGATCTGGTGGTCTTACCCATACATACCGAAGAGCGACACCGATCTATACACTCCCGAATACGGGTTTCACTACGACATTGACGACTACCGCTTTCTGAAGCTTTTTATTTACTTGAACGATGTGAACGAGGAGCGAGGACCACACGTCATCATCGAAGGCACACATCGCAAAAAGGATTTTTTTGAAAAGGGTCATCGCCGCCTGACGGATGAGCAGGCGGCCGCCCGCTACAAAGAGAGGCTCAGAGTTATGACCGGCCGTGCTGGAGAAGGGTTCTTCGAAGACACCTTCTGTTACCACAAGGGTACGAATCCTCGTAAGCGGCGCTTGATTCTACAGCTTCAGTACAGCCTTTCCCGATTGGGGTCGTAAGGCATAGCGCGGACGCTCTATCATAAAAAAGCCAATGACTAGTCACGTGCACTCGCCTCGGGCGAGTGCGACACGTATCACGCTAAAGGAAAAAATCAAGTCACGCATTCCACGTTATCTCCTGCTTACTTACCAGTTGTTCCGTACGAGAGACATCTTCGCGGTCTGCTCGTTCTTGTTCAGAAAACACCGGAATGCGAGGTTTGTTCAGCGTTGGGAACTTGTGAAACGGCTCTTCCTAATTACTCGCCACGTGACGTGCTATCACAGCCAATCCGAGATCTTTGCTCCTATCAAAGCCATACTTGCTCTGCCACCCGAAGTGCCCGGTGTGATCGTCGAGGCAGGCTGCTGCAAAGGTGGCAGCACGGCGAAGCTTAGTCTGGCTGCGGCGCTCGCCGGGCGCGAACTGGTCGTCTTCGATTCGTTCGAGGGAATTCCCGATAATTCTGAGCCCCACGATAAAAACATTTGGGGAGGTGAGGTCAAATTTGCAGAAGGCGATTACGCAGGAACTCTCGAGGAGGTCTCGGGAAATGTGCGCAGGTTCGGTGATATTAAGGTCTGCCGATTTGTAAAGGGATTTTTCGACAGTACGATGCCGGATTTCAGAGAGCCAGTCGCGGTCGCGTATCTAGATGTCGATCTGGCCTCCTCTACCAAGACATGCCTCAAGCACCTCTGGCCCCAGATACCGGCCGGCGGCACACTGTTTTCACAGGACGGTCATTTGCCCTTAGTGCTGAAAGTATTTGCCGACGATGCATTTTGGCGCCATGAAGTCAACACCACGAAGCCCGCCGTTCTCGGGTTTGGCGAATCGAAAGTAATCGCGTGCCGGAAATGACGGCGGCGAGAACCGGACCCCTGGGACAATCCGCCTCTCATGAAATCTGATTTTCTGGTTTAGCTTTCTCAGTATGTCATCATCCACCGTCCTCCAAAAAGACGATGCTGAAATGAGCCAGCCCCAAGCGGGATCTCCCGGGCAGTCGAAACGCTCAACCACTAGATTTGTTCGCGATGTATTCTTTGCAAACCTGCCGCTGCCGTTTCAGAAGCTGCGCGCGTATTTATGGGTCATCTTCTTCGCGAAAGCTCTAGGCCCAAGCGGCTTCGGGATCTGGTCACTTTTTCAAACGACCCTTCTAGCTGCAACCGTCGTGACAAGTTTAACGCAGGGCAACGCGATGATGCGATTTCTGCCCGCAAACCGGACAAAGGAAGGCATCCATCAAAGCTTTTCCTCAGTGTTGGCCGCCACTTCGATTGCGGCCGCACTTGTCGCACTGGCGCTCGCCGTCTGCTCGAACGCCTTCTCGAAGCTGCTATTTCACGATTACCGCGGGCGTACAGTTCTGTTGATCGCAGCGGCTTGCTTACCTCTCGAGACTTGGTTCGAAATGATGCGCGGCCTCCTACGCGCGCTTCGCTTAAATCGCATTTGGGCGTTCTTCACGCTCGCTCGCCAAGTGCCGGAGGCTGGCATCTTGATTCTTTTGGTCTTGTGGACGCACGATCCGATCACACTCCTCGTCGGCTCGTTGTTCATCGGCGCGATCTCCGTACTGCTCGGTATCCTCTATTTAATTCGCTACCAGCAGGTCCGCTTCGTATCCCCAAACCGGAGCATATGGGTGAAATATCTTCCGTATGGGTTAGCTTTGATTCCAGGCGGGCTGGTCTCCTTACTATCTCTTTCGGCTGATCGCTACCTTGTGGCTTACTATCTCAACCTGAAGGAAGTCGGCATTTACAGTGTATGTTTCGCAGTTTCGGCGCTGGGCTTCTTCTTCGTCGGACCTCTCAACGATGTGCTGCTGCCCGAAATGTCTGCTTTGTACGACGCCGGAGATTGGAATCAATTTTACTCGCGCTTCTCAGGTGTACAGAAATTCGTGATCGGCGTAGCAATTGGAGCCACCGCGATGCTCATTACGTTCCCTCAGCAGATCCTACACTTGCTGACTACTCACGCGTTTGCCTCGGGTGGTCCCACACTCGCCATTCTGGGATTACAAGGCGTGTTCATGAGCATCGTCATGCTCTATATCGTTCTGCTGTATGTGCGATTGCGTGTATGGTGGTCAACAGTGGTTTGGGCCGGCATGGGACTGCTCGTCATCGTATTCGATGTAATTCTTCTTCCACGGATGGGAATTATCGGCGCAGGCTGGAGTCAGTTCCTATCGTCTGTGGCGGGCGCTGTCGGCGTTATCGTCCTCAACTGGGACATTTTTCGCAAGACCTTTCGCCTTATCTGGATTTTGCAGGCGGGTACGGCTCTTGCGGGCGTTTGGCTTCTCGGGCACTTCTGGCGTTTTGCCACTATTTCCGCGGCCGGTGCCGTGTTCCGGCTGATGGCAGGCTGTGTCGTTTTTCTGATCGGATTAGCGATCACCAAATATTTGCGAATGAGCGAACTCCTGACCCTGCAAAGATCGTTTTCGAAATCGAGGGCCTGACAAAACGCTCTTACGGTTCCCATGAAAGACTCTACGGCCGGCAGTCAGTCATCACCCGTGAAGGTACTCTTCATTTGCAAGGGCGAATATTACGGTTTTATGCCGCAGCTTGCCGAAGCGCTTGCACGCGACTATGGTTGGCGACCCTCGGTGGTTACTTTTGCGACACCCACGTCCGAACTACCACAGCTCCGGATTTTCGAACGAATCTACAATGTCGCGGCTCATTTAAAGCGGGACGCCCTGCGCCACGATCTTGAGGATTGTATTCAGTATCTCGAAACCCTTGAACCGCATCTGTGCGACGCGAATTTCAATCTTATGGTGCATTCGGACCGTATCATCCGGAAATATCCATTCGAAAGAATTCTAAAAATTATCGCCTCGGTTTGCAGGTTCTGGGATGAGTTGTTCACCGAATCGGCTCCCGATATTATCATTGGCGAAGTCGCTTGCGCTTCGGAATGGATCGGTTGGTGCTTCGCCGAGCAGCGCAAGATCCCTTACCTCATTCCCTATCCGAGCCCCCTGCCTGGGCGCTTCACCTTCATTCGCTCGCCGGGCGGGATGTGGGAGACCACCGAAGCAGTTTATGAACAGGCGAAGGAGCGCCGTCTCCAACCGGAAGAACGTCGCGTTGCTGAAGAATACATACTCCGCTTCCGCACCCAGCACGTAAAAGCTCCGCATCACCTCGCCGTTGCGCGTCCGCCCGCCAAGTTGGACAAAATCGCTTTCGAGCGAATCGTAAAAAGGTTAGGTCGCATCCCGTTCCGGTTGCGAACGTATCGCGAGGACGGCTGGTTCGAGGTCGGGTCCTATAACGGCACTCCTCCCTGGGACTCATTGATTTTCGATGCCCTCAGCATCATCCGACACTTCATCGGGGAACACGCAATCTTTGATCGCGAGCTGTTGCCGGGCCATAAAGTGTACTTCCCGCTGCATGTGCAACCGGAGTTTACTCCGGACATTCGCGCTCCATTCTGCTCGAACCAATTAGCTTTGATCGAGAACATCGCGAGGAGCATCCCCGCCGGTTATCGTCTCGTGGTGAAAGACCATCCGGCCATGCGCGGCCGCAGAACCCTGCCTTACTATCGCGAGCTCAAGAAGCTCCCGAACGTCCAACTGCTCTCGCCCGGATTCGACAGCCATGTGATCATCCAGAACTCGGATGCCATATTCACCATCGTCGGAACGACCGCCTTTGAAGCTATTCTGTATGAGAAACCGGCGATCGCGTTTGGTGACCTCGTTTATGGCTTCTTCGATCTACTGTATCGGTGCCGCGATTTAGCCCAGTTGCCTGCGCTGATGAGGGAAGCGCTCCAGGGCTTCACACCCGACCGTGAGCTCTTGCTTAAGTTTGTATGGGCTACTATCGAAACCGCGCATATAGGTGAATGGGCCGACCCGCTGGCGATTTCACGAGTAGCGGAGTCCCCCAACGTGAGGTCCGTCGCCGAAGCGATCGTTCATGAATTGGAAATCGGAAGTAGAGAACACTTCGCGCCGTCTATCGTAGAACAAGCGCCTCGATACCCCGTCCTGTAAGAATCTAATTTCGTCATCGCAATCACAGCGTTGTTCGATATGGGAAACACCGAACCAACAATGATACGGCGCATACCGGAACTGAAACCGATCCGTTCCGCCGGTACCGTTTTTCTGATGTATCACGAGCTGGGCATTCCCGGCCGGAAACGACTGAATCCGCAGAGAACGTACGGGCGCTATGTCGTTCGTGAAAGCGATTTAAGGAAGCAGGTTCAGCAGTTAAAGATCCATCAGTGGCGCGGCCTGAATGTAAGCCAAGCTCTGGTGGATCTGAATCAAAAAAGCGCTGTGGTGTTCACTTTCGATGACGGCTGTGAATCGGATTTCATCGCGGCGGCGCCCATTCTCGAGGAAGCGACGTTCAATGCGACGTTTTATGTCGTCGTGGGATGGTTGGAAAAGCCAGGCTACCTTAGCATTCGCCAGCTTCGTGAGCTGCAAGCCAGGGGCTTCGAAATTGGTTGTCATTCGATGACACACACAAATCTCACGGAAATCGGCCCCATTCACCTCCAAGTAGAAATCGCGGACGCCAAAAGAAAACTTGAGGATATCCTTGGCCGCCCCGTGAATCACTTCTCTGCTCCATCCGGATTCTGGAACCGAAGGCTCGCTGAACTTATTCGAGAAGCGGGCTACCGTTCGGCGGCGACGAGCCGCGCCGGCGTGAATACTTCCGGAACCGATCTTTTCAGCTTGCAGCGTGTCGTCGTCCTTCGCAACACTCCCGTGACCGAGTTCCTGAAGTTCTCAATGGGAAGCCATCTCTTGGCCCGGCGTGCGCGCCAAAGCCTCTTGCGAATCCCGAAATCGATCTTTGGTTATTCCAAATATTTACAGCTTGCATCTATCTTCATACAGGGGGACCCGGACGAAACTGTCGAACCTGCCCGTAATACGGCGATGATTTCAAAAACCTCATCCGTCGCCCATAGCTCTCCCTCCAGAGTCGTAGTCGTCGATTACAACCTGGCCTATGGCGGCAATGCCTATGAACGCATGGTGGTTGAGGCTTTATCTAGCGAGTTAGACGTCTCGAGAATTACAATCGATTTCAGAAAATGGGGGCCGCTGAAGCATTTGGCCGCTCCTGCAGTCCTCACCCGAGTCAGGCGAGATTTGAAACACTTGCCCCAACAAAGCCTTGTGATTAAGACCTTTTTGGCGGGACTGCTCGAGACCGAGGAAATGCCGACCATTATCATGTTGCACCATATCGGCTCTGCAGTGAGCTTCGTTTATAGCGCCATCGAGCAACGTGTTATGCGGCGCTTATCAAAGTTCGCGGCCGTCGTGGTCGTCTCTGAGTATTGGCGGCAGTACTTGGTGAGCCGTGGCTTGAAAAATGTTCACACCGTTTACAATGCGTTCAAATTGGATGACTTTACCATCTCGCCGGCTGAAGTAGACGATTTCAAGGAACGCTACAATCTCACGGAAAAACCAATCATCTATCTCGGCAATTATGGTCCGGGTAAAGGCGTAGAAGAAGCCTTTGATGCCTTGAACGATTTGGACGCGCATTTGGTGGCTTCCGGGGTCGCGGGGCGCGGTCACCCGTTCATACGCGTTGTGGCGCTCAGCAGACGCGATTATCTCTGCTTGCTTGCTGCTTCGACGATTGCCGTGACTATGTCGAAGTTTTCTGAAGGCTGGTGCCGGACTGCTCATGAGGCGATGCTTTGCCGGACGCCAGTTCTTGGGTCAGGCCAGGGCGGCATGGGCGAGCTGCTCACTGGCGGCGGTCAGATCGTGTGTCGTGATTTGCAAAGCTTACGGGAATCGGCTGAAATGTTGCTTAGCTCGCCCGATGCGAGAGCAGACTTGGCACATAAAGGATATGAGTTCGCTCGCCAGTTTACTTTTGAAAGATTTCAGGCGGATTGGATCGAATTAGTCAACAGGGTCTATCAAAACGCTGCTGTCGTTGTACCCCGCGTTTCTGCCGCCCAACAGGTCGCTGAGATCTAAATCCAATCGCTGGCTTCCGCAATATCCTAAACATACACGCGGTTTTGAACCAATGGATATCCTAGAGTTTCTAGTTCTGACGCTTTGCCTTTTGGGCACGTTCTGTTTGGTCATTCGGGTACGAAGCATTGCTTCGGTCGAAGGCTTCTGCGCGTTTATTTTGGGGCTGGCTGTGCTTACAGACGCAGCTCAGTTACTACTCGATTACAATCTCCATCCAAGCACTCTGCCGTTGCGCGGCGGCGAATTTGCGTTTCGCAGCTATCCCACGATGCTTCACATACTCGCTTTTGCGGTCCTACTTGCAGGTCTCTTCTTGGTCAATCCTCGGCCCGATCCGGTAAGTAGGGACTTTTCAACTAACGAGTTGCGGTTCGTCGGATATACAGGGGCGGCACTCGCTGGCTTGGGACTCATTATGGCTGGGATCACGATCTGGCTCACGGGCGCCCTCAGCTCGAGCAGTTTCTTCCTTGGCATAAATACCTTCAGAGCCGGCGACCCAGGCAAAACCGGTGGGTTCTTTTACCGCGGTTCCGACATCGCGGTCTTTGGGCTCGCCTTGTTACTGCCCTTTGCGCGAAAAACTTCGCAGTTCCTGCTGTCGCTCGGCGCAATGTTGTTCGTCTCGCTCTTTCTGAGGGCTAATAAGGGCGGCTTTGAGTTTCCCATCCTATGGTCGGCTCTGGTTCTATACACCTACAATCCACGGCGATTCTGGTCCCTCGCGAGGCCCAAAGTGGTGTTGGCCTGCGCCCTCGTGGCGCTCCTCGGCATAGGAATCAAGTCTGAGTTGCTTTCCAAAAACGAGCACGCGTTGACGATGGATACCCTCGTCACTGACGTACTCGGCCCCATGGGAACTAGATGGGGCGATGATGGCGTGTATCGCGGATACTGTCAGTTTGTTAATTTGTGGCCGAAGTATCGATACCTGTTCGCAGGTTACCCAGAAGCGAAATTTGCTCTGACTGCGTGGGTACCGCGCATGATCGATGAGGATAAACAATCGCAGCCGACGACGGGGCTTGGCTTTATGGTTCACTCCGACGGTCACATATACAAAGGCGAAACACCCGCCATTGGCTTAATTGGCAGCGTGTATGCTGATGACGGCCTATATACTTTGGTGCTGTATATGTTCATAGTCGGAATCGGCCTCGGTATACTCCGGCGCTGGGCGGCGGGCGCGACGAGCAAATTACAATGGCATATCTCCTACGTTATGTTTGCATTTTTTGGCGGCCTCGCCAATGAAGCAGGAATCACCTCCTTTCTTTATACGCTCGGACTCATTTTTGGCGCCAATATCGTCGCTCACCTGGCGGTCATTGCGTTGTATAAGCGCAGGATCAACGCTGGCCCGAACTGGGTTCCTCTGCCCGATCGCCAGCGCTGGATCGCCTCGTAGTTCCGAGTAACTCGCGTCCCCGGTTTTCCGATCTTTAATTCACGGTACGGATCGAGCACCCCAGTCGCATAACACGGTATGCAACCTTTTACCGCCGACAATACATTCTATTTTTTCCGCGGCCGTGTTGCCTTTTATAGCCTTCTGCGTGGCCTCGATTTGCAGCCTGGCGATGAGGTTCTCATTCCCGCATTTACGTGTGTTGCAGTTCCGAGCCCCATCCTCGGCATGCGGGCTCAACCAGTTTACGTAGATATCAATCCTGCAACATATAATCTCGATCCCGATGACTTGGAGCGACACATTACTCCACGCACAAAGGTCATACTCGCACAACACACTTACGGCATTCCCTGCGACATGGACCCCATTATGGCGGTTGCCCGCCGGCATCATCTCGCCGTTATCGAGGATGCCTGTCATGTGTGGGGATCGAAGTACAAGAATAAGTCTTTAGGTTCAATTGGTGTCGCCGCGTTCTATTCTTATGATCCTGGCAAACCATTCATTATCGGCATGGGCGGCGCCGCTGTTGTCAATTCCGAGCCGTTATGCTCGAAAGTAAAAGCGCAGTACACATACTTCAGAGATTCTGGGCTCGGCGAGATCGCTAAAGTTCACCTCCAGTACGCGGCTTACGAGCTTACGAAACACCCACGGCTTTTCTGGCACATTCGCGACCTCTATCGCGCACTCTCGAGAAAAGGCGTTGCTGTGGCAACTTGGACGCCCGACAGTTTTGAAGGAAGGCTTGGTCCCGATTACGCGAAAGGACTGCCACGCTCGCTTCGCTCACGCCTCGAAAGAATGATGTCCAAAGGCAGCGAGGTAATCGCCCGTCATAAAATGCTTGCGGAGAGATATGCTGCCGGGCTACAGAGCATTGGCTTGCAATGTTTTGAATGCGATCTCCGTTGCGAGCCTGTTTTGCTTTGCTACCCGCTGCAAGTAACAAACAAGACTAACTTATTGCACGAAGCGAGGAAACGCCGCGTAGAAATTGGCGATTGGTTCTCCTCGCCTGTACATCCGTTGCCTGAGTCGCAATGGAACGCTGTCGCGTATCAGTCCGGAAGCTGCCCAAGAGCCGAGCGGGTTGCCCGCCACGTCGTCACGTTACCATGCCATGCGGGCGTAACCTTTTCCGAGTGCGATCGCGTCATCGGTTTTCTCCGCGACGGCCTTTCGCGAGGAATTTTTGACTTAATAGATCCGGTCCGACAGCATACATTGCAATAGCGGAACAACTGTTTCAGCGAGCTACTAGGCTAGCTATCCCCAAATAAGGAGTAATCAGTGCTCAAGCGAGCATTTGACCTGGCATTCGCAATAGTCGGTCTCGTCTTCTTATCACCTGTGATAGGAGGGATTGCGATTCTTATCAGAATTCTTACACCCGGGCCAGCAATCTATGGCGGAACTCGAGTGGGCCGATTCGGCCGCCCGTTTCGTCTTTATAAGTTTCGAACGATGGTTCTCAATGCCGACAAAATCGGCGGTCCCTCAACATCCGAAGATGATCCCCGGGTTACTAAACTCGGGCGTATCCTGCGGCGCTACAAGCTTGACGAGTTACCCCAGCTAGTAAACGTCCTCAAAGGAGAAATGAGCTTCGTAGGTCCACGGCCCGAAGTGCCGGCCGAAGTAGACCTCTACACCTCGGAGGAGCGCGAGCTTTTGAATGTTCCTCCTGGGATAACGGACTGGGCAAGCATGAGATTCCATAACGAAGGAGAAATTCTTAAAGGCAGTGCGGACCCGCACCGCGCATATCAGGAGAAAATCCGGCCCGAAAAACTTCGATTAGGCCTTGAGTACGTCCGACGGCAGTCGTTTTGGATCGACTTACAGATCTTGTTTGGAACCTTGAGCTTACTCTTCAAAACTAGGACCAAAAGCGAAGCAATCCGGTAAAAAACTTATGCAAACATTAGCAGCTACAAACGGCAGTTCTAGCTCGCGTGACTTGCGCTCTCTCGCTCGTGCAATTAGAGTGGACGTCATTCAGATGATCCATTCTGCGAAAAGCTCGCATATAGGATCTTGCCTTTCAATAGTGGATATTCTCGCTGTTCTCTACGGCCGCATATTGCGCATCGACCCCGCGTCCGTCAAATGTCCGGATCGTGACCGCTTTATCCTCAGCAAAGGCCACGCCTGTGCGGCCGTGTATGCAGTCCTCGCGGAATTAGGCTTTTTCCCCAAAAGTTGGCTGGCCACTTTCTATAAGGATGGCTCTCCGCTCCCTGGCCATATCACGCACTACGGTATCCCAGGAGTCGAGGTATCGACGGGTTCTCTCGGCCATGGGCTTCCACTCGCATGCGGCATGGCGCTCGCCGGCAAGCGGCAGGGTCGACCTTATCGTGTCTTCGCCATTCTCAGCGATGGCGAATGCGACGAAGGCTCTACTTTGGAGGCCATGCTGTTCGCCGGTCATCACAAACTAGACAATTTGGTCGCAGTCGTAGATTACAACAAGATACAAAGCATCGGCCGAGTGTCAGAAGTGCTTGATCTCCATCCGTTTGCCGATAAGTGGATTGCTTGCCGGTGGGCCGTCAGCGAAGTAGACGGCCATGATATAGCTGCGCTCGAGCGCGCCTTTACTGAAGCCTCGCTCCAGAAGGATGCGCCGACATGCATTATCGCTCACACCATCAAAGGGAAAGGCATCAGCTTTATGGAAGATAAACTTCTTTGGCACTATCGGGCGCCAGACGAACAGGAGTTGCAGAAGGCGCTTGAGGAGCTGCTGTATTGCTAATAGCGTGTTATACGCACTTACGAATTTAGAATTTGAGAGCTAAGGATTACGACATGAGAACAGCCTTTGTGCGAACCTTACTGGAACTTGCGGGGCAGAACCAACGCATCACTCTGGTTGTGGGTGATTTGGGATTTGGCGTAGTTGATAAGTTCGCGGAAGAGTACCCGGCCCAGTTTGTAAATGCCGGGGTGGCGGAACAGAACATGACAGGCATTGCCGCCGGTATGGCGCTATGCGGAAAAATCGTGTTTACTTACTCGATCGCAAACTTTCCGACGCTGCGCTGCATCGAGCAGATCCGCAATGATGTCTGTTACCACAATGCGAATGTGAAGATCGTTAGCGTCGGTGGGGGGCTAGCTTATGGCGCGCTCGGCATAAGTCATCACGCAACGGAGGATATTGCAATGATGAGGGTGCTCCCGAACATGACGGTTATCGCTCCGGGAGATCCGCTTGAGGCCGAGCTGGCCACTCAGGCCCTAGTCGCCAACGACGGTCCCGCCTATCTTCGCTTAGGAAGGGCCGGAGAGCCCCGCGTCCATGACCGCGCAGTGGATTTCCAGATAGGAAAAGCCATTCAGCTGTCGAATGGACGCGATGTTACACTCGTCGCGACCGGCACAATGCTGTACACCACAATGCAAGTCGCCGAGCGGCTCTCGCGCGACGGGATTCACGCCAGAGTGCTCAGCATGCATACGATTAAGCCATTGGATACCGACGCTCTGCTGAGGGCGGTCCAGGAAACCCACGCGGTGATCACGCTTGAGGAACACAGCATTTCGGGGGGTCTGGGAAGCGCGGTAGCCGAGTGCCTAGCCGAACTGCCCGATGTTCGTGTCCCGTTTAAACGCCTTGGCTTGCCCCCGAAGTTTACGTCGTTGGTGGGCAGTCACGAGTATTTGAAGAGCTCGTACGCATTGACATTGGATGGAATCCTAAATTCAGTGTTCGATGTTATTGATTCCAGCGTCAGACGAAAGCCTGTATTATCTGAACCCGTGAACCACCACATTCATTTAACGGAGGAAGTTTGTGACTTATA
The DNA here is from genome assembly GCA_019240405.1 of Acidobacteriaceae bacterium. Taxonomy (GTDB): domain Bacteria; phylum Acidobacteriota; class Terriglobia; order Bryobacterales; family Bryobacteraceae; genus Bog-105. Next base: position 38,484 of record JAFAYL010000059.1, on the reverse strand, counting down.
AGGTTCCGTTCGTTGATCCCAGGAAGCATTATCAAAATTTGAAATTGGAAATTGATGGAGCTATCCAGGATTGTCTTTTCAAGGGGGACTTGATCTTCCGTCAGCAGCTAAAAGACTTTGAAGCGAACTTTGCTTCATTCATCGGGGTCAGGTATGCTGTTGGCCTTAATAGCGGCTATCATGCTCTGGAGTTTTCTCTTCGCGCGGCCGGTATTCGACCCGGGGACGAAGTAATCACGGTCGCTCACACTTTTGTGGCCACCGTGTCCGCCATCGTAAACGTGGGAGCGACGCCAGTGCTCGTCGAAGTCTCCGACGACTTCAATATGGACCCGGATGCATTTGAGGCGGCGATTACTTCTCGCACCACGGGAGTTATCCCTGTCTCCCTCAACGGGCGCGTATGCAAGATGGATCGCATCATGGACATCGCCGACCGGCACGGCATTAAGGTCGTTGAAGACTCCGCACAAGCGGTCGGCGCCGAGTACCAGGGCGTGCGTGCCGGCGCCTTCGGATTGACAGGTTGTTTCAGTTTCTATCCCTTTAAGTTGTTGGGCGGATTTGGAGACGGAGGCGCGATCACGACGAATGATCCGGACGTCGCTCGCATGGCGATCCGCCTGCGCTACAACGGCGAAGACCGTGAGACTGGCGAATTCCATCACCATGGTCAGACCGCTCTTCTCGATAACGTCCAGGCCGCAGTGTTGGATCGCAAGCTCCGGCACGTGCCGGATTGGATACAACATCGCCGCAAGATAGCGCTCCTCTATTACGAAGGGCTACACGGATTGCCTGGCATCACGCTGCCGCCCTATGACGGTCCCGGGCACTTTGATGTATTTCAAAATTTCGTGCTTTGCGCCCAACACCGTATCGAGTTGCGCGAGCACCTGCGGAATGATGGCATTGAGACTCTAGTCAGCTGGCCTAAACCAATGTGGGAGCACGCAGGATTGAACTTAGGTCGCCCATACCTGCCAAATACCGAGCGAATCTGCCGTGAAGTCATTTCTTTGCCTATGAGCGCCGAAACTACAGAGCAGCACGTCGGGCTTACGATTCAAAGCATTCGACAGTTCGCATACAAATTGCACGGATTGGAGAACGCTACAGCGCTGGCGGCCGGCGTTGGAGATTAGTGAGCGCACGCCACTCTTTCCGCTCACGACATGCCTGTAAGCATGTAAACGGTGCATTTGTCTCAGGTCCCAACTGATCGAGTAGACTGGGATGCCCTCGATCGCTTCCCCGACCGCGTCGTATTTCAGACACGCGGATGGGTCAGCTTCTTGGCTGAATCACAGAACGCGACGCCGATAGTTGCTGCCCTTCACGATTCGGGGCAGATCGTGGGGTATTTCACCGGGTTGCTGTTCTCCCGAATGGGAGTGCGCATCTTAGGAAGTCCGTTACCGGGCTGGACTACTCCCTTCATGGGCTTCAATTTGTTGCCCGATGTTTCATATGGAGAAGCCCTGCAGGCCCTCGAAGGTTTTGCATTTCGCCATCTGCGATGCTTTCATCTGGAGATCTCGGATCTGCGCTTTTCCCCGCAACACGGCGAGCGCGCCGGTTATTCGTATGATTTTGCCGAAACCTTCACGACCGATCTGACTAGATCAGAAGACGAAATCCTGAAAAGCATGCAGCACTCGTGCCGCTCCAATATACGCAAAGCGGAACGGAGTGGCGTCTGGGTCGAAGAGGCTAACGATGACGCCTTTAGCGAGGAATATTACGAACAGTTGAAAGAAGTATTTCTGCGGCAAGAGCTTGTTCCTTCGTATGGGGCCGAGAGAGTGCAACAGTTGCTCAAGCATCTGCTTTCCTCTGGCTCGCTCTTGTTACTGCGCGCTCGGGATCGCCACAACGTTTGCATAGCTACATCAATTTACGTCGGTCTGAATAAGGTTGCATTCTACTGGGGTAATGCCAGCCGTCGAGATAAGGTGCATTTGTGCCCTAACCAGCTGATGAACTGGTACGCGCTGACATATTGGAAACGGCGTGGGATTGAGGTGTTCGACTGGGGTGGCGCGGGTGGTTACGGACGATATAAGACACGTTATGGGGGGCGGCCTTTCTCGTATCCCCAATTTCGTAAGTCGCGTTTCGCTTTCGGCACGCTTCGCACCGCCGCGATGAAGGCCGTCCAATTACGCCAACAACTGCTAGGACGCTTCCATGTATCTGGAAACAACGCCGAAGCATTCTCCTCTGATAACCTTCGTTTGCAACCATTCGGCTGAGGAATTAAGGACAGAAAACACTGCAATGCTCGCACAAACACAAAACGGAAAAATGCTGAGAGTTTCGACGCAACGAGCCGAGGCGATCATCCAGTCCGAGATTCGAGCGATGTCCATCGAATGCGAAAAGGTTCAGGGTATCAACCTCGCGCAGGGCGTTTGTGACACTCCCTTACCGCGCCCCGTCGCCGAGGGAGCCAAGGCGGCCATTGGCCGGGATTGCAATAGCTACACACGCTATGACGGCATCGACGAACTGCGCTCTGCCATCGCTCAAAAGCTTTGCACATATAACCGCATCAACGCAGATCCTGAGACGCAGATCACGGTTACCTCGGGGTCAACCGGGGCATTTTATTGCGCTTGTCTCGCTTTGTTGAATCCGGGCGATGAAGTCATCCTTTTCGAGCCGTATTACGGTTATCACGTGAACACGTTGCGCGCCACGCAGGCTGTACCCGCCTACGTGACTATGCAACCGCCGGATTGGTCGTTCACACCAGACGACCTCCAGGCGGCAGTTACAGCACGCACTAAGGCGATCCTGGTAAACACGCCCGCAAATCCATCCGGGAAGGTCTTCACTGCGACTGAGCTGGAGTGGATTGCGGACTTTGCGACGAATCACGACCTGCTTGTCTTCACAGACGAGATTTACGAGTACTTTTTGTATGACAGCCGGACGCACATCAGTCCCGCTGCGCTGCCCGGCATGGCAGAACGCACGATTACGATTTCCGGTTTTTCTAAAACCTATAGCATCACTGGCTGGCGAATCGGCTACAGTTGCTGCCAGCCTGAGTGGGCGCGAATTATCGGATATATGCACGATCTCGTATACGTTTGCGCGCCATCACCTCTGCAATGGGGCGCGGTGGCGGGCTTAAATGAGTTAAATGCCCAGTTCTATTCAGATTTGGCGCTCGAATATCGTGCAAAACGGAACCAGCTTTGTCATGCGCTGGAAGAAATCGGACTGAATCCCTGTTGGCCCCAAGGCGCCTACTACGTTTTGGCGGACGTGTCCCGGCTGCCCGGAAATAACAGCAAGGATCGCGCGATGTATCTGCTTAAACAAACAGGAATCGCCGCGGTTCCCGGAAGCGCGTTTTTCCATGGCACCGGGGGGGAAAACCTGGTCCGCCTTTGCTATGCCAAGACTGACGCCGAACTCGATTCCGCGTGCGAGCGGCTCGGCGCCTTGCGCTAGAGGGCGTCTGTTCCCGGGTGGTTCTCAAATAATTTTAAAGCCCCCAGCTTTCTGATTCCAGGCAAAACAGGTTCCCGCTGTCGGGCATTACCAAGCCCTGGTGAGGCGTAGCATTGTCTCTCTGCCGGGGTGGTTGGGAATAGAGCTGTGCGTCTTCATAACTGCCAGCTCAGCCGCATTCTTACTGCGATTCGAATTTATTATTCGCCGGAACAAATGAGAAACCGAGACGGCTCCCCAGGGCTCTTATAAGGGCCGCTATAGCGTGTACCTAGAACTTCGATGACCCAGACCAACAAGCAGAACTTATCAGAATCATTGCGCCCGGGTGATTGGGTACAAGTGCGCTCATTCCAAGAGATCAGCGCCACTCTCGATGCAGCAGGTAAGCTCAATGGGCTGCCATTCATGCCTGAGATGGTTCAGTTCTGCGGGAAAACTTTTCAGGTCGCAAAGCGCGCTGAAAAGACGTGTTTCGGCCACCGCCAAAGGAGATTCGCCAACGCCGTGCACCTCGCGGACCTGCGTTGCGATGGAAGCGCACACGACGGTTGCCAACTCCGCTGCCTGCTCTTCTGGCGCGAGGAGTGGCTTCAGCGAGCGCCAGGGCCTGCGCCGGAGGGCATCGGCACGGTCTGTATCTCGAGCAACGGGTCACATAGCAACCTTGTCACCCGCCAGATACTCCCGAATCGCGACGTACGGTACGTTTGCCAGGCTACCGAGATAGGCAAGATCAGCACGGAAGTTAAGCCGTGGAATGTCAGTCAATATTTTCGTGAAATACGCACAGGCAATCTGAGGGCAGGCGAAATCAAACAGGTCTTTCGCTGGTTTCTTACCTGGCTCGAATGGCGCTTCTTCAAAGCCACGTCAACTAAGCAAGCAACACCGGTATTTGAAAGGCAGTCTGTATCAATCGGCGACCTTGTTGAAGTGCGTCCGAAGAAGGAAATCTTCCAGACGCTCACTAATCGCGGTCAAAATTTTGGCCTGTCGTTTAGCACGGAGATGCTTATGCTTTGTGGGAACCGGTATCACGTCGTGAATCAAGTCAGGCAAATCATCGATGAAGAGACCGGCAAAATGCTGTACATGAAACGAAGTTGCTTAACACTCGATTCGGTTACCTGCAAAGGCGGGTTCCAGTGCTGCCCGCGCGCTAACTACTATTTCTGGCGCGACGAGTGGCTAAAAAAAATAGAAGCGCCGCAAGCCTGAAGCGCCTCTAAGTTCGGGGTTAGTGGTGAAGGTTGCTAACAGCGTGTATACGCACTTATTACGAATTTAGTATGACAGTCAGATTCTACCCGTCGAAAAAGGCGAATCTAGAATAAAATAGCTTCAAATGGATGATGAGAGCTACATACAGGTATATCGCGTTCTCCATGCTTTAGAAGCGGGGGGAGTTCGTCCGACCCGTAAAACGGTCTTGATATGCGCGACCGCTATAGTTGCCGTCCTCGCTTTTGCAGTTGCCGGTCCGCGAGTATACTTTGGGTTACGAACTGCAACCCAAAAACGAGAGCACCCGCCGCAATTAATACAGCGAGTAAATCCTGAGCTTCGCACGACCATAGACGCTGCGGCCTTCGTTCCCGCTGAACCTCTCCACCGGCCCATTCCAGATGCTAGCCTGTTTCGCCCCGCGGCGAAGTACCGAGGTTCAAGAATCGAGGTGGAAGTGAAGATTGACGAAGAAGGCCGCGTAACGAATGCGCGTGTTATTAATCCGCCTAAGGATCCCAAGATCGAGCACGCTATCTTGCAAACCGCTCAGCAATGGACCTTCAAGCCATCAACTGTTCAAGGCAAACCAATCAGCTCAACGCACAAGATTGTTTTTGAGTTTCAGAAGTAGAATCGCCTTTAGAAGCTGGGGTCGCGACACGCGTCTTAGGTGACCCAACACAAGCGAAGTGATCCTGAATTACTGGCTGGGAGGCAGGGACTCGAACCCCGATACGCAGATCCAGAGTCTGCAGTCTTACCATTAGACGACCTCCCAAGGACCCAGCACGCAGTATAACAGGCTGGACCGTTGCTGGCCGCTTGTCACTCGTCGCGATTGCGGTGCAATAGCTTGCGCCAGAGTTTGTGTTTGTTATGAGCCGCGGATGTCTTGGAAGAGATAGGTGAATGACCTTCGCGAGAGCGGGTCGAAGCTAAGCTGGAGAAGCCCCCTGTAGCAGAAAAGCCACGCGCGTGGCGTGGCTGTTTTCGATTTGCTGATTTGGGAGCTTTGGGCTTAACCTGAAAGGCGCCGGCGTGTTCCGTGGCCGAGTCAGTGCCTGGCGGCCCAGTATCCTGCGCTTGGATTCGGGACTCAGCGTCTGAGTCCGCTGCCTCACTACCCACCAATTTCGCCTGAACGATAAACCGTTTTGGAGCAGCACCGACGTAGTAGAACGGGTAACAGGTGATCATCGTTAGTAACCGGACATTCCCTTCGGGCTGAATCACACTGAGATCCGAAGGTTTAACGATCTTCGTGGAGATAACCTTGTAAGTGTAGCTTCCAGATGAGGACTCGAATGTTACTTTATCATCAGCTTGAATGTCCTTAAGAGCCCTGAAGAGTGTGTCTCGATGGGCTGCGATTGCGAAATTCCCGATTTCGCCGGGTAACGCGGTAGATGGCAAATGCCCGACTGCGCGGCTCAAAGTGTTATCATCCACTCCTTCCCGGACGATAGCCGAAAGGTTGAGGCGGCCGATATCCACCCGGCCCAGAACAGAACCCTGCGCTGGACGCGGGGTCGCTCCTTCTTCCGGCTTGGCTATGTCGAGGGACTCCAGCGTTCGTGTCGCGGAGAGGGACCTCGTGGATCCCGTCAGAAATCCGAACGGTGTCTTTTCTCTCAGATAATCCGCAAACGTAGCCGCGCGGCCCGCGATGTGCTGGTCGAACGCCCAATTTTCGTAAGCCTGATAAATGTGCTCATCCGCAAGTGAATAGCCGTAATACGCGATGCCGCAGAGCCCCAGAATAAAGAAGCATACCTGGGCGAAGCGCACCGCTTTGTGCCTCAAAAAATGCCGGTCCAGCCGCCGCCTCGTATTGTGGCTGTGAAGGCCCGGTTTGATAAACCAGCTCTCTTGATCTGTTCTAACTATTGCTTGCCCCTTCATTGCCGCTGTTCTACTTATGCCTTACTTCAACGCTATTTCGCTTTTGCTCACTGATCAATTCCGAGAAGGGAGCCGTAGTATAAGCCGTTCGCGTTCGCACAAAAAGCTTGCGCCCGTCCTTATTCGTTGCGATCACCCGCAGCGATCGAACCATGCGCTTTGTCCCCACGTCATCGGGAACATAGCCGATTGAATATCGATGTCTGATGTCTTGAGAAATTTTATGAAATATCGGGACAACATCGTCTAGTGCCGGGGGCTCAAAGAACTCACCGCCACTCACCTTCGCCAGCTTTCGTAAAACGGAAGGATTCCGGTCCCGATCATCGGGGTCAAATAGCCCGACTGTGTAGATCGTTGCGCGCGAGGAATCAATTAGCTTCATTAACTCTGGAAGCGACGTCTTACTGACATTGTCCCCCCCATCGCTCACCACGATAAGTGTCCTTTTATCCTGGCGGCTAAGTTCCAAATGCTCCAATGAGTATGCGATTGCATCATAAAGCGCCGTCTGTCCCATCGGCTCACCATAATAGAGGGCCGCTCGTAACTGATGAATCTTGTCTGTAAATGGAACCTTCTCGGGAAGACCGCTGACAATGTGATTGTTGAAGTTAACAACAAAAAATTCGTCTCGAGGATTGCTCTCTTTCGCAAATGCCAAGCCGGCCGTCACCACCTCCGGACGTTTGAATCGCATACTTCCGCTGTTGTCAACCACCAAGCCGACCGTGACGGGCGCGTCGATATTGGCAAACTCGGTGACCGTTTGACGCCGGCCATCTTCGAAGACCTGGAATCTATCCTTGGTGAGTCCTGTCACGTACCCGCCGCGAGGATCTTTAACGCTAACATCGAGAAGGACTAGATTGACATGATCTTCAATAACGTAAGCGCTCGGATTTCCCGCTTGATAACCGGACAACAGAGCGGATGCGGCCAGGCACAAAAGGGCGGCGCAGAACGCTGACTTACTCCGGCTCGGAACGGTAACGTCCATACGCTTCCCAACGGCCTAAATGATCCGAACGCCTAATGGCTCATCCAACAGGCGTTCGAATAATCATTGATGCACCGCCTCTGCGGACTTTAGGTCCTAGAGACGTTCTCCGAGTTACGCTCGCTTGGCGGCGAACGTGAGCAGACCAGCTAGGCTCAGAGACGCAAGACCTAATAGTCCGACGAGCGGGTTGAAGCTAGCGGTCTTGGGGAGCGTTCGCTGGGGCAACGCTACTGGCGCCACACTAGTGTTCTGCTGTGTTGTCGCTTGCGGGGCGGGTTCGGGAGCCGGAGGAGCAGCCTCAGGCTGCGGTTGCGGCTGGGCCTCAGGCTGAGGCGCGGGGGCGGGAGCTGGCTCTGGTTCCGCATAATTCGTCGGTACCGGAACAGGAGCCGCCGACGCTAACTGCGCAATCAGCTTCTTCGGATACGGGAATTCCTGGCCGAAGTTGTCCCCTGGATAGAACCAAGCGCGAACTGCTTTCGGAACTCCGGCTGGAGTTTCCCAAAAGCTAAATTGCGTGTTGCCGCTAGGCTGAAGCCGGTAATTCGGGATGGCTAGAACAGTCGTCTCCAAGTGGCGTTGGTCTTTATCGAATATCTGTACAATATGCCGGTCCGACGGCGAATCGAGTAGCTTCCAAACGTACGTACCCGGATCCAGTACTTTGTTTCCGGCGATGATTGGCTCATTCACACTCACGATCGTCATCTTGTCCCAAGCATCAGCATGGGCTTTCGGGAGAAATGCCCCTCCTATCAAGCCCAGGCCTGTAACGGCCAAAGCCGCGACATAAAAAGAACGAAGTTTATGGCTCATTTCAACTCCTCCACGGGTCGAGATTTAATCTTTTCTTTCTCATCGCGTCTTTCTGCGCGATCAATTCGTCACGAGTCCGCTCATTGGCGACTCGTCCGCTTCTGTAGAAGCAGGTCGGATGCCAATCTACTAAGTCCGACGATGCAACGCGGTGGCGGGGTTTCAAAGGAAACGCATAATGAAAAAATTACAGCTATACCCGAGATTTCGGTAGCACCTCAGGCAAAAATCAGGCGAATGATGGATTAAAAGTCGAAACCTCACATGCGGAAGTAACATGGCTCGCTGTACTTAGCTTAAAGTGACGGTATGCCGCAACCCAAAACGCAAATCACGATCCTTGCAATCGATGTAGGGGGCACTGGGATAAAAGGACTCTTGCTTGATGCAGCCGGCAAGCCGCTCACGGAAAAGGAGCGTGTGGCAACACCCAATCCCGCGACTCCTGAGGCAATGTTGGTTCTAATGGATCAAATTGCACAGAAGCTCGGCAAGTTCGATCGCGTCTCGGTAGGATTCCCAGGAGTCGTTAAGCGCGGTGCGACAATGACAGCGCACAATCTCGACCCCAAATGGATTGGCTTCGATTTGGAGAAGGTTCTTTCCCGCCGCTGGAAGAAGCCCGTGCGCGTAGCGAATGACGCCGCGGTACAGGGATTCGCTGCCATTCACGGCAAGGGCGTCGAGCTGGTGATCACGTTGGGCACCGGTTTCGGCTCCTCCCTCTTTACGCACGGTTATCTCGTTTCGGGGCTCGAGCTGGCGCATCACCCGTGGCACAAAAATAAAACTTACGAGGATTTTCTGGGGATACGCGGATTAAGGAAGCACGGCCGAAAACGCTGGAATAAATTAGTCGGGAAAGCCATCACCCAACTCGAGGCTCTCTTTAATTACGATCATCTTTATATTGGGGGCGGCAACGCGCACAAGATCGATATTCCCTTGCCGAAGAACGTAACCCGAGTACCTAACGAAGACGGATTGTTAGGTGGCGCAGCGCTCTGGCGCGAGTAATTTGAAGTCGACGATTACCTCACCAGGTAGGGCCACTTAGTCAGGACGTGATAATGATAGCGATAGATAAGGAGAGCTATGACACCGATAGTTACTACGATTGCTCCCGCAATGACTAGCAAGACAGTCCCCCACGGAAACTTTCTGCCTTCTCTCTTTAAAACAAGTAGATAACTGACAAAAACGCCGACAAAAAACAACATGACCATCGGCACTGCAAAGATCATCATGTTGAAAACGTCGGGTGTGGGAGTGACAACTGCCGCAATAATCGTGATGGCCAGAATTGCGTAGCGGCTATGACGGAGTAGAAAACGGGGAGAAGCGAGGCGCAATAGTGTTAGGAAAAAGATTAGAATCGGCATCTCGAACACGAGGCCGACTCCGAGCGTCACGTTCACGAAAAGGTCGAAATACTCGTTGACCGATACCACCGGCGTGATATGCACATCGCGGCCGATGCCCAGCAAAAACTCGAGCCCATAACGGAATGCCACAAAATATGCGAAGAGTCCGCCCGCTATAAATAAGCCCGCGGTGGAAGCAATGAACGGAACTGCCCAGCGCTTTTCGCGTTTATAGAGGCCCGGTGAAATAAACGCCCAGACCTGATACAAAACCCAAGGCGAGCCGAGGAAAAGCGAGACCAGCAAGGGCAATTTCAAGTAGATGACGTTGAAATTCTCCATCGGCGTGATCTGGGCCAGATTCGGTGGGTTGATGCCAAGATTTTTCAAGGCCTGCACGGCAGGAGCCGATACAACCTGCCACAACTGCTTGCAGAACGTCAGGCTTAGAACAAACGCGACAAGCACGCCCAAAAGAGCCCGTAGGATTCGCGACCTCAGCTCTTCTAAGTGCTCCATGAAGGACATGCGAAGCATGCCCTTTTCTTCATCGTCGTCCTCGTCATCATCGTCGTCGGAAGTTGGCGGAGGCGGAGGAACAGGCGTCTTCCTCGCGGGAGGATATGCTGTCGCGCTCGTTGGCTTATCTACGGACGGCTCAAACGGGTCTGACATCCTTGGCCCACCAATTACGCGGAATGCTGTTGTTCCGTATCACCGGTAATCGATGGCTGAACACTGTTGGAGCGAGGAACAGTTCCAGGAACGGGCTCGTGTTCTGGTATTTGAGGATCGCTTCCCGCCGCACTTTCCGGGCTTTTAGCAGCCTCGCTAGAATCTGCCTCTGACGAGCCGTTCGTGCCGGATTCATAGGATCCATAAGCTGCAGATTTCGGATTGTAGCTCGATTCGTTTCCCAATTCATCGTAAGGATGCGCGTAGTACACCGTGGAATCGCGGCTGCTCGATGAAAGCTGCCGGTCGAGGTCCACTTCTCTCTCCAGTTCGCTCAGGTGGGATTCGAAAGTAGACTTAAGCTCATTCTTGGCGCGGCGAAACTCTCGAACCGCCTTGCCGAGCATGCGCCCCAGCTCGGGCAGTTTCTTCGGACCAAACAAGAGCAATGCGACCAGGAAGATCGCCAACATCTCTTGCACGCCAAGCGGTCCCATGTCGTTCTGCTTCTATTGTGACGTTCTTATGATACCGTGCGAAACGTCCGATCGAGGTTCTTAGACGTGAAAGAATCGTAAATCTTATGCGAGTTTTCTGTATCCTCTTGCAGCTGCTCACCATCACGGCGGTCGCCGTGTGTTCAACGGAGCCTAACGTGCCCTTGGCCGCTCAGCCGTCTAGTCATTTCGATGCCGCTGCCGCAACGGATGCCTGGCTGGCCAGCGTGCCTTCCGCAGCTCGCGCTAAATCGGACGCCTATTTCGAAGGCGGTTACTGGCTCCTGCTGTGGGATTTCTTATATGGAGCGGCGGTTATGCTCCTGCTTCTCGAAACCCGCCTTTCTGCGCGACTGCGCGACTTAGCTGAACGAGTTACACGTTTTCGTTGGCTTCAATCGTGGGCTTATTGGATGGAGTTAGCAATTGTTACGGCCATACTCACGTTTCCTCTCACGCTTTACGAGGACTTCTTCCGCGAACATCAATATGGCCTCTCAAACCAGAACTTCGCGTCATGGTTCCGCGACCAATTGATCGCGCTCGCTTTAGTTTTGGTGTTAGGAGGCATCGGTTTCACAATTCTGGTGGGCATCGTGCGCCGCCTTCCACGGAGTTGGCATATCTGGGGCACAGGCGCCGCAATTATCTTTCTAATCATCGGAGCTTTAATCGCTCCGGTCTACATCGCTCCGCTGTTCAATACCTATAAGCCTTTACAAAATCCGGCAATTAAGAATCAGATTCTGAGTCTCGCGCACGCTAATGGCATTCCCGCCAGTAACGTCTACGAGGTGAATGCGTCGCGGCAGAGTAAGCGCGTCAGCGCCAACGTGAGCGGGCTTTTCGGGACCGAGCGCATTACGTTGAACGATAACCTGCTGAATCGTTGCTCACCGCAGGCCATCATGGCGGTGATGGGTCATGAGATGGGCCATTACGTCCTCCATCATATTTACAATTCCGTGATCTTCGCCGCGATTGTAGTGGCCGCAATGTTTGCAATTCTGCGGTGGGCGATGGATTGGGCGCTCTCACAGCGCGGTGAGCGCTGGCAAATTCGTGGTGTGGACGATACTGCAGCCCTGCCACTTGCCGTTTTGATTCTTTCGATCTTGGGCTTTCTCTACACGCCGATAGGTAACACCTATACGCGAACCCAGGAATACGAAGCGGATATCTTCGGTCTGAACGCCTCGCGGGAACCTGATGGCGAAGCCGAAGCCGATCTCCTGCTTGGCGAGTACCGAAAGCTGGACCCAACGCCGATAGAGGAATTCATATTTTTCGATCATCCGAGCGGTCGAACCCGCATCTTGGCCGCTATGCGCTGGAAGGCGCAGAATCTCTGTCTGTTCGACCGCTCTCTTCTCTGCTCGAATCCTCCGAAATAGTGCCGCAGCGTCCGCTGTTATCCTGAAATTTGCCGGTTAACCTACCGCGAGCTTGATCCTCGCTCTTCACCCGACGCATAGTAATTCATGCGCATTCTCAGCAGGACTATTTTTCGCGAAGTCCTAACCAGCGCGGTTCTCGGAACGCTTCTCTTCGTGTTCGTGCTCTTTCTGCGCACGATCGAGCGGCTTTCGGTCCTTCTCGTAAGGAGCTCTGCCCCAATCGAAACCATCGCGAAGCTCTTGTTATACGCTTTGCCCTCCACCATTCCATTCGCGCTCCCGTTGGGCGTGTTGGTCGGCATTCTGATCGGCCTGAGCCGCATGTCTTCAGACAGCGAAATCACTGCCATGCGCGCTTCCGGAATATCGAGCCTTACAGTTGCCCGGCCCGTTCTGCTATTTGCCTTTCTCGCGATGTGCGTCACGGCCGTCGCGTCACTTTGGCTTACGCCCCTGTCGTTACATCTCGATTCAAATATTGCTCGAGGGCTCGCGGCAACGGAGCTTACGGGCAATATCGAACCGCGAATCTTTGATGAACAATTTCCTAACACCGTTCTTTACGTAGGCGACGTACTCGCGGCCGGAAAACAGGTCATCTGGCAGCAAGTATTTATGGCCGACGTCACCCCGCCAGATGAGCTTCAGCAACAGGGCAAGAACAGAGGTGAGGGTCCGCGAATCATCGTTGCCGAACAAGCTATTCCTCATCCTGACGCTGCTCACAACCGCATCATCCTCGATATGACGGGTGTTCGCTCGAGCGAGCGCGACAAAGATGGCAATGTAATCACCACTGCAGCGCCTCTGCAAGTGGAAGCTCTACAGGCGCAGAAACCAGCTGATCTGCAGCTCAACAAGACCGAGCGCGAAATGGACACTGGGCCGCTCTATAAGCGCGTTTATCGGCAGCATGATCTTTCTCGTGAAGATCATGTCGACGCCGAGATCGAGCTGCATCAGCGATTCGTGCTTCCTTTTGCCTGCGTCCTTCTGGCATCCGTAGGAGTCCCGCTCGGTATCTCCTCGCGCAAAGGCGGAAAGTCGGCTGCCTTTGTCCTTACGGTTCTGCTTGCGTTCCTCTACTACATGGGCCTCATCAGTCTCATCGGACTCGCGAAAAAGGGAAGCCTTCCTGTGCCGCTCGCGGTCTGGACTCCAAACGGCGTGTTCGCTATTGCCGGGGTGATTCTGTTAAGCCGGCTCGAGAAGCCAGGGGATCGGGACGTAGTTGCCGCTTTCCGCAACTTTGTGCGACGAATACCCGCGAACATTATGGCCTTCTGGCCCGTAGCGCGAACCCGCCCGACGTCGCGAAAAGCTCCCGGGTTTGGGTTCCGGCCCATGCTCATCGATGTCTACGTGCTGAACGGTTTTCTTTTTTATTTCGGAATCTTGCTGCTTGCGTTAGTTGCGCTTATCGAAGTCTTTACCTTTTTCGAGCTTCTCGGCGACATGATCAAGAACGACATCGCAATGTCCATGATGCTCGATTACCTGGCGCATCTTGCGCCGAAGCTGATCTACGATTTGACTCCGATTGGGACGCTGGTCGCCTCCCTGATCTGCTTCGGAATACTTACTAAGTACAACGAGGTGACAGCGTTCAAAGCGGGCGGGATCAGTGTTCATCGCCTGGCTATGCCAGTCTTAGTCGTTAGTCTTTTCATCAGTGTTCTGCTTTTCGGGTTTGATCATTACTATCTGCCCGAAGCGAACCGGCGCCAGGAAATGCTGCGCAGCGAAATTAAAAAGAAGCCTGTTCAGACGTATCTCCGCCCTGACCGCCAGTGGGTCTATGGCGAAGGCTCGCGCATTTACAACTACCGCTATCTCGATCCGCACCAAGCCATCATGTCGAAGGTGAATGTGTACGAGCTTGACCCGAAAAGCTTCCGCATCGTTCATCAAATCTCAGCCGATAGGGCGCGTTGGGAGCCGAGTCTGAAAACATGGGTCTTTCAAAACGGCATGAGTCAGACGATTCGGAAAAGCTCGGGTGACTACCATCCGTTCTACGGCGCTTCGGCATCATTTCCACAACTCACCGAGCCTCCTTCCTGGTTCGTGAAAGAGGAAAAAGAATACAAGGAGATGAACTTCGAAGAGCTGGGCCATTACATCCGCGATCTGAAAGCCAGCGGCCTCGATACGACTCCACTCCAGGTGCAGTATTACAAGAAGTTTGCGGTTCCTTTGTTTGCGCTGATTATGGCGATTCTCAGCATTCCCTTCGCGTTCGTAGCTGGAAATCGCGGCGCGATGACAGGAGTCGGAATCAGCTTCGGGATCGCTATTGCTTATTGGACAGTGGGAACTCTCTTCGAGCAGATCGGCGATTTGAACCAACTCCCCGCTGTTATGGCAGCTTGGTCGCCCGATCTGGTGTTTTCGCTCGCAGGCCTGTACTTTATGGCCCGAATGAAAACGTAGGAAGCGCTGCACACTTCTTAAGTTCCCGTTCCCTTCATCCAACTGAGGTCCCGTCACTTGTAGCGAGCAAGAAACCCCAAACAATAGAAGAATTCAGAAGGTATCGGCAAAAAAGGCAAAAATCTTGTGATAGACTGCGGTCACTATGGGGAGGTGGCCGATGATCACCGGGAAGCGTTTACTTCAGTTCGCTGCGTTGTTCGGTTTCGCCCTTAGCGCACCCATAATCTCTGCGCAGTCCGGATACAAAGCGCAGATCCGCGGAACCGTTGCGGATCAGCAAGGAGGAGTCGTTCCAGGCGCGACGGTGACTCTGACCGACACGTCAACGAACATATCGAGCACACAAGCAACCAACGCGCAGGGCCTGTACACCTTCAATGAGCTTCGACCCGGCAAATACAACCTGTTGATCGAAAGCAAAGGATTTCGGCCGTTCGAATCAAAGGACATCGTTCTCCAAGTGAGCCAGGAAGCAGTCATCAACGTTACGCTCAAAATCGGTTCCGTCTCCGCTTCCGTCGACGTGAATGAGTCAGCGCCTCTGCTGGATACGGGCAACGCGGAGATCGGCACAACCATAACCGGTAGCACCACGCGCGATATTCCTCTTTACGGACGAAGCTTTTTCTCGCTCGTTTTTCTTGCCGGCGGGGTCACTGAGTCGCCGGGTTCCGGAATGGTAGATAGCTACCCTTCCGGAACGAATTTCATTTCGAACGGACAGCGTAACGCAACCGCCGAGGTGCGTCTCGATGGAGCTCTTACCAGCGCGCCCGAGCAAGGCGAAGGGGGAAACTCGAATGTCTACTACGAGCCTTCGGTAGAGGTCATCGAAGAATTCAAGGTGCAGACCAACAGCTTCTCTGCCGAGTTCGGAAATAATGGCGGCTCAGTCTTGAACATCCTGATGAAGCAGGGCGGGAATGCTTTTCACGGGAGCGGCTGGTGGTTCGGGCAAAGATCCGCCTTAGATTCGAACGATTTCTTCAGCAACGCAGCCGGCATACCCAAGCCCAATCACCGGCACGATCAATACGGATTCATGGTCAATGGCCCGATCAAGAGGAACAAGACGTTCTTCTTGTTCGATTTTGAAAAGCTGCACGATGCCTCACCCGTACAGGTCTCTACCACGGTTCCGACTCTCGCCGAACGGCAGGGCGATTTTTCGCAGACCTACTATACCGATCCGAACGGCAACCCTGTGCCGAATCTGATTTTCGATCCGACTTCCGGCCTGCCGGGTTCCCGGTCCCAATTTCCAGGTAATGTCATTCCCAAATCGGCGCTGGACCCGATCGGAATGAAAGTAGTTGGTCTCTATCCGCTTCCAAATCTTCCCGGGGACCCGCTGCTTGCCACGAATAATTTTCGAACTGATGTGTTAAGCACGATCACGGGGTATCAGCTCGACGCGAAAGTGGATCAGCAACTCACCGCTAACCAGCATCTTTCTGTCCGCTACAGCCGCTTGCACAACTTCTCCGCTACCCCAACCGTTTTTGGGGACAGCCAGTTCAACGACGGCACAAATTATCTGACCAATCTGCATAATGCTGTCATCGATTACACCTGGACTGTTCGACCCAATCTGCTAGTCGATCTCCGGGCGGGTCTCGACCGCGTAGCTGCTCCAGGTTACACAAATTATCCGAGCTTCAGTTCGGTCGGATTCCCGTCCGTTCTCGAGGCAAACGGTCTCACGCGGATGCCGATGATCAATATGGATGATGGACCGTACTCGGGTTTATTCACACAGTGCTGCGTGGACACGGCATTCGCTCACACACTCTTTACCTATTCCGGCTCTGTCAGCTGGGTTCACGGCGCGCATTCTATGAAATTCGGGGGAGAGCAGCGCCTCTTCTACAACAATTTCGGGCAGCCGGACTCAGCCACTGGAACATTCGATTTTTCACAGATTACTACCGCTAACGATCCATTAGCCGGCGACATCACTCAAGGAAATCCCATCGCGGGATTACTGCTGGGTTATGGCGATAACAATTCACTCATCACGATCCGTCCGCGCGTTGCCGACAAGTCGAAGGAAACTGCATTCTATGTGCAAGACGATTGGAAGATCAGCCCCAAGCTGACGGTCAATCTCGGCCTCCGGTATGAGTGGAGCACTCCCTACACGGAACGCTACAACCGAATACAGTTCAGCGATTTCATCGGAAACAGCGGTATCACCTTGCCTGGTCTGCCGCTCCAATCGGGTCCGCTCCTAGGCACTACAATTTTTGCAACACCCGGCCGGCGCAACATTCCCGTCGATCGCAACAACTTCGCTCCGCGTTTGGGATTTGCCTACGCGCCCGATAGCAAAACTGTCATTCGCGGTGGCGCGGGCATTTACTACGGCATGAACATCGCTACAAATTTCCAGTACGCGGGACCTGCATTTTCGAAATCTGAGCCCATTCGATTCTCACTTGACGGGTACCAGACGCAATACGCCACGCTCGAGAATCCATTTCCCACAGGCCTCCAGCCGCCGCAAGGAAGGAAATACGGAGCGCTAGCGAATTGGGGTTTTGCGGATACTTCGGACCTTGATTATGAAACAGACCGCAACGCCGAAATCTATCAATGGAGCTTCGGTGTTCAGCGCCTGCTACCCGGCGCCATTGTGGTCGGAGCGGATTATTCGGCGAATCGCAGCACGCATTTGCCTTGGGGGAGTTGGGGATTTACCCGGAACCGGAATTTCATCTCCACAGACATCCGCAGCCAGTACACAAGCGATGAGTTAGCCTCGCTCGTGCCGAATCCGTTCCTGCCCTTGTTTGCCGGCCCTAACGCAATTTTTCACGAGCCCGATTCCATCTACAACAATCCCTCAATTCCCTTGTTGAATGTGCTCCGCCCATATCCGCAATTCGATGGCGAGTTCGATGGCTTGCCGCTGCTCGCGGCCAACTCGCGCTATAACTCGCTCCAGCTCCATTTTCAGAAGCAGGCCGGGAAATATTTCACATTTCAAGGCAGCTACACGCTCTCTCACTACACCGATGACGCCTCCTCGGGAGCGAACAGTTGGATCGGTTATTACTCTTACGGAGCGCCGCAAGCTCTCGATCGCCTCAGCCGCGAGTACGGAATTAGCGGCAACGATGCGCCTCACATTTTTACCGCTGTGGCTTCCGTGAATCTTCCCTTTGGCCGCGGCATGCTCTTCGGCAGCAACATGCCTCGCCTCTTCGATGCTATTGCCGGCGGTTGGTCTCTCTATACGAGCATCGCCATCCAAAGCGGCCAACCCATCCCGATCGGCATGAGCTTGCCCCGGCTGGCAGATGGGACCCAACGGCCGGATGTGACCTGTGCCAATCCGGGCACCGGAATCAGCTATCACAATGCCGCCGCGACCGGTTCGCCGATGTTCAATATCAACTGTTTCGCCGATCCGGGCGATCAGCAGCTCGGCAATGCGCCTCGCTATTTCGACTCGTTGCGGCTCGATGGCGTGCGCAATGTCGATGCTGCTCTAAGAAAAGAGTTCACGATACGTGAAAGCGTGCATCTGCAGCTTCGATTTGAGGGATTCAATGTGTTCAACCGGACTCGCTTCGGTCTCCCCAATAACGCCTATGGCGATCCGCTGTTCGGCACGGTAAACTCGCTCGCGTATGGATTCAGCCCGCGACACATTCAGCTTGTAGCTCGGGCTGAGTTCTGATTCGTGAGATTCCTCGGCTTCGCTCTCCTGGTGAGCGCAGTTCGCTGCTGCGCCGCTGATAACAGGACCGAAGATTGGATGCACTACGTCCGCATCGCTGGCCACGGATTGCATGCCGGTAACGCAGCCGCAATCGTCGAAGAATCGCAAAAGAGCAATGTCTTTGGCATCGAAGTAGATAACGACATTCCGGGGCGGTATGAAAGTTTTCTCGACCCTGCGGCGAAACTGGTAGCGATCCGGTCCGCTGCCGAGCGCGCCCACGCAGCCGGAAATAAATCATTCGTATATATCGCGGGATGGGAATGTATCACCGCGCATGCCGATCGCAGCCGGCACTCCTTATATAAAGACCATTCGGACTGGGTGCAGCGGCAGGTAAACGGCACGCCGGCTCTGTTCGGAGGAGGAGTAGCTTTCTGGGTCGCGCCGGGCGACGAGGATGTTTGGGTTTCGCCGTTCCCTCCGGAATGGCGAGCGCGCTACATGAGCCTCGTTCGCCAGATCGCCGGCACAGGCATCGATGGTGTTTACGTCGACGTTCCCTACTGGATGACCCATTTCACCGGATGGGAAAAGAGTTGGGCCAGCTTTGATACGCACACGACGGCTGCGTTCAAGCAACGAACCGGTATCGACGCAAAAACCATACGCGCCGGCGACGTGTCCGATGTTAGATTTCGGCGCTGGATCGATTTTCGAATAGACGCGGTTACGGACTTTATGAAAGAAGTAGATTCCAATGTCAAAGCCGGCAACCCGAACTGCAAGACGATCGCCGAGATTTTTCCGGGTATCGAGAAAGAGGCGCCCGTCGTGGGCGCCGACGTGTACGACTTGTATCCGGTTGTCGATGCGATCGCGCACGAATATCAGGGACCTGGCGACAAGATGGGCGCGTCCAAATCCGCTTTCGACTGGTTCGACGAGATGATCGGGATGTTTGCTTTCCGCGCATTCGCGGGCAACAAGCCTACCTGGATGCTCAACTACTCCTGGGATGGCGAGAAAAACGTCAGTGAGCCGGAAGCAATGAAGACGCTATTCGCAGCTCAACTCACCGCGGGCGCGAATACGTGGGACGCCCAGGGGCACGTCATGTCCGGCTCGAATGACCTCGCGACTCGGACTCAGATCTTTGCGTGGATTCGCGAACACGAGCGGGTTTTTTACGATCCGCGCGAGCCTCTATCCCCGATCGGCGTCTATTTCTCGCCGAAAACCCGCGATTATTTCTCGGATCTGTTCAATCAATCGTTCAAAGGGTTCATGAACCTGCTGCTCATGTCACATCGTGAATTCCAAATCGTAACCCCGCGCACGCTGGCGGAGTTTCGTGGTCCGCTTTTAATCCTGCCCGATGCCCGTTGCCTGAACGACCAAGAAATTTCTCGGCTCCGATCTCTTTCAGCGGACGGTACTGCTCTTTACGCAACGGGTGAATCCGGCTCACGGCAATCAGACGGCGCGGAGAGAAGTGAGAATCCGCTAAAACGTTTGGCTTCGAGCGGAGATCGCCATCGCGTCCGGTGGGCGAAAGAAGATCGCGGAGTTCAATTCGAGCAGGTGTTGCAACAGGATTTCGCGCAAGCTGCCTCGGAAGGTCGCATCACAAGCCGGACAATGCAGCTGATTTCGGATTTCGAGAGCGAAGTCCTCGGCCGATCTTCCAAGGCCGATCCGGTCTCCGTCAAAGCGCCGCCGTTTGTCGTCTCACAGATCGCGCGGGTGCACGGAGCCTTGCACGTCTTCTTAGATAACTTCAAAGGCATCCAGGCGCAGCGAATTGTCACACCTGCGGCTGAGGACTCGGTCGAGATCTCTTTTCCGGCAAGCGCCTGCCGGCATATTCGTGGGCTGCCTTATCTCGCAGAACCCTTGGACATTCCATTCCAACGCAGCGGAGACAAACTGATCGCGAGAGTTCCCGAGTTCCAACGCGCCACGGTCGTATGGTGCGAGTGACCGCGCCTGGAGTGTGTTGATTCGTTATATCTAGTGCGTGTAAAATCGGCGGCTTGAGCCATGTCCCCCCTTCGAGCTATCAACCCTAAAGGAGTTCAAAAGAGGATCTGGCCGGCGCTCCTCGTAACGCCCTTGGTATTCCCGGTTCTCATCATTCTCGCGTGGCCGTTCATCTACAACTTTCCCCCGCTGAATTTTGGTTCTTATCTGAAGCACCTGCCGGCCATAACCTTCGTTGTGATGTTTTATGGATATCCTATCGGCCTTGTTTGTGTGTTGATTTTTGGATTGCCAACGTGGCTCATTTTTAAGCGGCTCCGCGTCGAGTCCGTTTGGGCATATGCAATAGCCGGAGCAATTTCGCTGTTTATCTTGTCAACCCTGATGACAACCCTAAGTTATTTTGGCGGCACCGTGTACCCTGCTGGAGTCAGGACTTTCCCGCTGATAAATGAGTCAACCCCTTTCTTCTTAGTGGGTGGTTTTGTATCGGGCTACGTCTTTGGCCGGCTGATACAAGTCAGAGGCGAATTTGTAAGCGATTGAATCGGGCTCTCGATCAGAAATCGGCGGCACCCTTGAGGAGTCAGCTTCTACCACGGGGTGCCCCGGTAAGTGGGGTAGAGCCTCGCGCCAGAGCCCGGACTTAACTGGTCGGGCCGCCGGGATTTGAACCCGGGGCCTCTTGCACCCCAAGCAAGCGCGCTAGCCAGGCTGCGCCACGGCCCGAGATCTTCAGTGTAGCCTAGGCCCGCCACTCAGGCCGGCGCCTTCTCGTGCCTGCGGTCCGCGACGATCGTAACTTCCATGTCATGAGCCAATCTCACTACCTGGTTCACCAAACTCTTGCCCAAAAGGCGATCGGCGCCTTTCCCAACCAGACGCGGCAGAAAGATCTGGCGTGCATTATGGAGCCGCGCGAAATCGACAATCGTCTGCGCATGATCGCGCCCCACCAGCACGCGAGTCTCGATGTGCAGATTGCGCGCGAAGTTCAAATGCCGTTCGGCGGCTTCACGCTTGCCGGGAGGCAACGTTTGCAAGTCCGCGTGCTCGGCGACAAAAACGGCGAAGCAATTAGCATGAATCACGTCCGCAACCCGTTTTCCGCGTCGGATCAGCATCGCGGTTGACGGATCGTCGCTGATATAAATCACCACTGCGTCGTTCAGGCGCCGGGCATGTCCCAGCGAGTCTTGAGAATCAGATTGCGGCGCATGAGCTTCAATCTCCTGTTCCATACGCTCTTCTACTTCGTGCGCGGTCTGCCGCAATGCCATCTCGCGAAGCGCCACCAGCGTGGATTCTTTGAAGAAATTTTGCAACGCGCGCTGCGCTTTCTCGGCGGGATAAACCACTCCCCGCTCGAGCCGGTTCAAAAGCGCGCGCGGCGTGAGATCTACCATCACCACTTCGTCCGCTTGCTTGACAACCCAATCCGGAATCGTCTCCCGCACTTTGATGCCGGTGATTTGCTCCATTTGATCGTTTAGGCTTTCGAGGTGCTGCACGTTCATCGTTGTCAGTACATCGATCCCGTTTTCCAAAATGATCTGAATGTCCTCCCATCGCTTCTTGCGAGGAGATCCGGGAACATTCGTGTGGGGAAATTCGTCGATCACCGCAACGCGTGGATGCCGGGCAACAATCGCATCAGCGTCCATCTCTTCGAAAATCGACCCGCGATACTCGATCTTTTTGCGAGGCACTGTTTCAAGCCCCTCGGTTTTCGCGATAGTGTCTTTCCGGCCATGCGGCTCGAAGTAGCCGATCACTATATCCACTCCCTTGGCCTTCAGATTCTGCGCTTCTTCGAGCATCTGATATGTCTTTCCGACGCCCGCGGCGTAACCGAGAAAGATGGTCAGTTTTCCGGATTTATCCATGTTTCGGCGGCAATACAAAACGATAACCGACCCAGGGTTCGGTCACAATGTGCTGAGGCCGGGCTGGATCGGCTTCGATTTTCTTACGCAACTGGCTGACAAAAACTCTCAGATACTCCACTTCACCGCCATAATCCGGCCCCCAGATCGTTTGCAGCAGCTTTCGATGTGGAATAGGTTTGTTTGCGTTTGCCAACAGGTATTGCAGAAGATCGAACTCTTTCGGTGTGAGGCGAACCGGGTGACCTCGCGCGATCACTTGACGCGCCGGCAAGTCGATAGTTAGTTCGTCCGATACAATAACGGCCTCGCTTTGCTCGGGCAAGCTGGGGACACGCCGAAGATTCGCCCGGATCCGGGCCATAAGCTCATTTGTGCTAAATGGCTTCGTGATGTAGTCATCAGCGCCCGCATCAAGCGCGGCAATCTTATCCCTCTCTGAGTCTCGAACCGACAGCACAATAATCGCCGCCTCCGAAACCGCTCGAATTTCCTTGCATGCCGCCATGCCGCCCATTCCCGGCATATTCAGGTCCAGAAGAATCAGATCGGGATCTTCATTCCTAAGGGCTTCGAGCGCTTCCTCTCCCGTTCGCGCCTGGTACGCCTGATAACCGTTAGCCGCAAGAGCTGTCATCATTACGCGGCGGATCTGAGGCTCGTCATCGACGATCAGAACACGCGCGGAATTCATACTGGCTGCTCAGCTACTCCAATCGCCTCGCGCGTTGCCGCATTCAGAGTAATGGTGAAACGTGAGCCTTGCCCGACCTGGCTTTCGACAGCGATGAACCCCCCGTGGGCTTCTGTTATTTCCTTCGCAATCGCCAGCCCCATGCCGGTCCCTTGCACCGCGGAGCGGTCGTAACGTCCGCGATAAAACTTGTCGAATACTCGACCCTGTTCTATCTCTGTCAATCCCGGACCTCGATCGCGAACGGAAATAGAGAGCAGATCATTAGCCTCCGTAACAGCAATACTGATGACAGCACGCTCCACGCTGTACTTTGCTGCGTTGTCCAGAAGCTGCTTCAAGGCTTGCACCATCAATTCCTTATCAACGAGAACCGGCGGAAGAGTGGAAGGAATCTGGAGATCGATACGATGCGGAGCGAGTTGTTCGCGCAACGAGCTCAAAACGGCCTGGATCAGCTCGCCCACCTCGATCGGCTGGCATTCAAGTTTCAGCTTCTTTGCATCGATCCTCGCCAGGTGGATCGCTTCATCGAGCATACGCTTAAGACCTTCTGTCTCCTGCTGAATGACTTCGAGTAAATCGTGACGTTGCTCTGTGGAAAGCGAAGGCTTCGTCAGCGTCTCCGCGGCAGCTTGCATCGAGGTTAGCGGCGTCTTCAGCTCGTGCGCCAGAGCATCGATCATCGTCGATTTCAGCTCCTCGCTTTTCCGGACCACCTCCGCGCGAGTGCCGGCCTCATGTGCGTGTGCCTGCGCAAGACCTACAGCTACTGTGTTGACAAGCGCCTGTAATGTCGCTTCAGGCAAAGAGACCTCCCGGAAAGCGAGGCTACCCAGATTCTTATTTCCCAAGTTAATCGGCGCAACAGTCGTCCCCGTCCCTTCTTCCTGTTCCACAGAGCCATAGCGTGAAACCTGCTGTAACTTTTCATCCGGGATCAGGCTGTCCCTCTGAGAACGGTGTATCTGACCCGTCGCCGACTCAAATAACGCCACTTCCCTGAAGCCGAATAGCTCAATACACTTGTTGATAATTAGGCGATGTACGTCTTCGCCGCCGCTCAACAGCATCGAGCGGCTCAGCGCATAAAGCTTTTCGAGTTCACGGTGGCTTGAGATCAGCTCGTTACGCTGCCTGCGAACGCTCGTTGAAAGATGAGTGGCGAAAAGCGACGCCGTAAGAAACATAACTAGCGCGATCCAACCCTGTGGGTCAGTAATTGTGATGGATCCGACCGGGGGAATGAAAAAGTAATCGAGACACAACGTAGCTGCTACAGAAGCCACGACGGTCTCAAAAATCCTGGCGTTCGCGCCAGTGAAAAGAACCGTCAGAAAAAGGGCGAGAGCGGCAATCGTCGCGTCGGCATGCGCAATGCGATAGCAAAGGAATGTGACGCAAGCAACGGCGAGCAAGGCGAAAATCGTCGACCGGAAGCGCGCCAAGCGCATCTTTTACCTACAAGTGTACAGGCGCGGTCACTATTCCGTGATGGATAGCGTTTATGTCCGCTCCGACCTCAGCCTGCGACTGCGAGCGAGGATCGTTCCGCCGCCTGTGCCGCATTCACCGCGGCGCCAACCGCAGCAACAGCTTCTCCGCCCGGCACAATTTCGAGCGAATAACCCTGTAGCGGACTCAGCTTCACCATGTCGTGCAGATATTCATTCAACAGCGTAAGGTTCAAAAATGACGCGTTGAAGCCAGTCATGAAGAACTTTCCTGGTCCCGCCATGTGAATGCTGCTCGCCGTCGCCGCAGCTAGCGCGCGATGCCACAGCTTGACGAAATCCATGCAGCGCGAATCGCCTGCTTGCGCTTCGCGAAATACTTCATCCGGCTCCATATCCATGAACCGCAGACGCATCGCGCGATTACCCATAATGCCTTCGAGGTGCCCGCGTCCTCCGCACCCGCAATATTGCTCTTTGGGATCGAGCGTCACCACTGAATGTCCCGCCTCCCAAATACCCTCGCGGTATGGATAAAGGCCGAAGCCGATCCCATTTCCCAGCGTCCAAACCCTAATGAGCTGATCCAGATGCCCGCGCGTCGCGGCAATGCCTGCTGCCATAACGTCCGCATCGTTGAAAATTGAAATCGATAAGGTGCCAAACACTGGTGTGAAAGCTTCAGTCATCAGCGCCTGCATTTTGGCGCCCTTAAGCTGAACGAGATTCGGTGAATCCTCAATGACGCCGTTTCGAACAATGCCCGGAATTCCAACTCCGAGATATGTCGGCGTCTCGGTCAATTGAAGCTGCTGCACTTGTTCCAGCGCTGTGCTGACGATCTTTTCAACCGGAACCCCTTGCAGTACGTCTGTCTTTGAAGCATCCTCCGGATAAACGTGCAAGGATCCTGAAATGGCGTGCTCCGAAACTGCGGCGACAGCGAATCGTTCCGCGATTAGGATGCCGATGCCATATGCCATATGATTCCGCTAAACCCGCACCAGCTTGTTTAGGCCGTTGAATGCCGCGGCCTTGTAACATTCCGCAAGCGTTGGGTAATTGAAGACGGTGTCAATGAAGTAGTCTACCTTGCCTCTCAAAATTAAGACCGCCTGCCCAATGTGCAACAACTCCGATGCGCCTTCGCCGATGATGTGCACACCGAGCAGCTCCAAGTTTTCACGATGAAAAATGAGCTTCAATCGTCCTGTTGTATCTCCGCGGATTTGCCCGCGCGCGATCTCGCGATAATATGCCACGCCGACCTCGTACGGGACATCTTCGTCGGTGAGCTGCTCTTCGGTCTTTCCAATGAACGAAATTTCGGGAATTGTGTAGATGCCGAATGGAAAGTGACTCGGATCAGAAGAAATGGAAATGCCAAAGGCATGCGCCGCGGCAATCCGGCCCTGCTCCATCGAAACTGAGGCAAGGCTGGGGAATCCGATCACGTCGCCGACAGCATAGATGTTCGGCTGAACCGTTTGATAGTGCTCATTTACTTTGATACGGCCGCGCGAATCGGCGTCAATTCCGGCTGCTCCAAGATTCAATTCGTCGACATTTCCCTGCCGGCCCACGGCATAGAGCAGCGAATCGCTCGATACCTTTTTCTTGCTCTCCAGATACGCGATCACCCCCGGGCCGCCGTCCGCGCTCTCCGCGACGCTCTCTACTTCTTCATTGAGACGCATCGTGACCCGGTGATCCCGGAGATGATAGGAAAGCGCTTCTACGATTTCTTGATCCGCGAATTCAAGCAGCCGCGGTCGCCTCTCGATCAGCGTCACGCGAACCCCGAGCGCTGCGAACATGCACGTATATTCAACGCCGATCACTCCGCCGCCGACTACGATAAGAGCCCGGGGAATTGAAGGCATCTCCAAGATCTGATCGCTATTGATGATCGTTCGGGCGTTGATCGGCACTTTTGGAGAAACAGCCGGCTTTGTGCCCGTTCCGATCACAATCTTGTCCGCTGTGATTTCAGCCGTGCCTCGTGAGTTGGTGATTAGCACCGTCGTCGCGTCTTTAAACGTGGCGGTTCCGGTAAGCACCTCAATGCCATTGCGCGAGAGCTGAGCCTGCGTAACGTCAACCTCTGTTTTGATCACGTGCTGCACGCGGAAAGCCAAGTCAGCCATCGTGATCTTTTCCTTCACTCGATAGCTGACGCCGTAAATGTTCTGGTAGTTGTATCCCGATAGATGCAGGACGGCTTCACGCATCGTCTTGCTCGGAATAGTTCCGGTGTTGATGCAAACTCCGCCGATCACTTCGCGCTTTTCAATGAGCGCGACTCGCTTGCCGATTTTGGCGCCTTGAATGGCGGCGCGCTGGCCGGCAGGTCCCGAACCAATCACAACCAGATCGTAATGAGGCATGCCCGAGTGAGTTTCGAGTTGGAACAGCCGCTTGGATGATGCTTGAATCTATCCAGACGACATTCCGAGTATAGCCCTCAGGAAGATGAAAAATTCTTCAAAATGGGCGCGCACTACATTGCGCCATCCGATGCACACACGAATCGTCCGAAAGCTACTGCTTCGGAGCTGTTTCCTCGGCAGGCAGAAGCGTTGCGCGGCGTTACTGGCTGCCTGAACTTCCTGTCCAGCGATATCAATGGGTCTTATCAGAGACTTTGGTTGCGGCCTTGTTGGCGCCCTTCTTCACAGCATGCGTGGACTTCGTGGCCCCTTTCTTGGCGGCCCGTCCGGCGCTCTTGGCAGCGTTCTTTGTTTCGGTACCGGCATCCTTCATATCCTGCCCGGCACTTTGTTGGTAAGCCGGGATGGCGGCGGCGCCGAGAAGCAGCGCGAGAGATACGATTGCAGCTTTCATATCCTTATTCGAGCACAGTGACGGTTGGGAGGACAGGAATTTGGCGCAGCCTGAAAGGGCCGCGTAAGCAATTGAAGCTTCCTCTTCACGCCGAACGCGGCGTTTGCATCTGGGGCGAAAACCGCCTTAGCAGCTCATCTTCGAACGTAAAATCCGGACGTGGGAACCCGCGTTTTTTCAGATACGCCCGATACGTCGCTTTTAGCCCCACGGCAAATTCCGTCGGCTTAAAGCCGAGCATCCGTTGTGCCTTCGTGATAATTTGCGTGATCGCGGGAACATCAAAGTAAGAGCCGAAATAAAGCTTTTCGCCCATCACGTGGCCTCCCAAGCGCTGAATTCTTTCGCGAGGGATCGGAACCAACTGCGGTTCCTTTACCCCCGCAACTCTCGCCAGTTCTAGGCAAAGCTCATGCTGAGTTACGGCTCTCGGATTTGCGATGTTAAACGCATGCCCAACAACGTTCGGTAGCTCCAACATTCTGAGCGAAACATCCACCAAATCGTTCACATATACGAATTGCATCAGGCGGTGCCCTTCGCTCGGAAGAATCACCGGGCGTTCTGCGCGAAAGCGGTCCCAGAAAAATGCTTCGCGATAAAACGGATTTCCTGGCCCATACACAAATGGCGGGCGCAATGTGATCACCGGAAATCCCGAGCGCTGATGCATCCGAAATAGCGCTCGTTCACTCATCGCTTTGTTTCGCGCATACACGCTCGGATGGTCATCGGGCGCGAGCGCGTCGCCTTCATGATGATTCAACCCGTCGCCATACGCAGCCACGCTCGACATAAATACGTACCGGCTTACGCGGCCATCGAAAATCTGGGCTGTGGCTTCCAATTGCGCGCAACTCGTGCCGCGCTGCCAGTCATACGCGTTATCGTATACGGCATCGAATTGAATGTTCCCGGCCGCCTTTCGAACCGCCGCTGCGTCGTTCCGATCAGCTACCAGATTGTGTACCCGCTTGGGAAACGAATGACGTGATTTGCGATGAAGGATGTAAACCTCGTGCCCCGCGCGTAACAGCTTGTGAACCATCAGCCGGCCAATAAACTGAGTTCCGCCGATCACCAGAACGCGTTGTCGTGGAATCTTTGCAAGGACGTCGGTACCTCTGCGCTTCGGGTTTGAGGGCGCAACGGAAACTTTCCGGGGCATCTAAATTACCTGCTAGTTGGACGGCTACCGGCCCAACTGCGTCTCAATCGTAGTACTCGAGGCCGAGGTGCGTAATGAGATCTTCGCCCTGCATCCAGCGAAGCGTGTTTTTCAGCTTCATCAACTGGATAAATATGTCGTGTTCTGGGTATAGCCCAGGAGCTGTCATAGGCCCCTTAAAGTAGAAGGACAACCATTC
Organism: Acidobacteriaceae bacterium; assembly: GCA_019240405.1. GTDB lineage: Bacteria > Acidobacteriota > Terriglobia > Bryobacterales > Bryobacteraceae > Bog-105. The sequence goes on along the minus strand of JAFAYL010000059.1, from coordinate 9,804 downwards.
CTGAATACCTTTTAGGCCCGCCCTTTGCGCCAGATCGAGGAAAAGTACCAAATCCAGAACCAGCGGCGCAGCCAGAATTGAATCGCGGCAGAGGAAATCGATCTTGATCTGCATTGGGTAACCCAACCATCCAAAAATGTCGATGTTGTCCCAGCCTTCTTTCGCATCGCCCCGCGGAGGATAGTAATTAATCCGCACCGCGTGATAGAGATCCTTATAGAGGCGAGGATAAAGGTCAGGTTGCAGGATCTGTTCCAAAACCGAGAGCTTCGTTTCTTCTTTCGTTTTGAATGACCCAGGATCCTCGAGTACTTCTCCGTCGCGGTTCCCGAGAATGTTCGTGGAAAACCAGCCGCGTACCCCCAGCATCCGCGCTTTAAAGCCTGGAGCGAGCAGCGTCTTCATATACGTCTGCCCGGTTTTGAAATCCTTTCCGCAAATCGGTACTTGATTCTCGCGCGCGAGCTCCAGCATCGCCGGCACATCCGTGGTCAGGTTAGGCGCGCCGTTCGCGTACGGCACGCCAAGTTTGAGAGCCGCATACGCATAAATCTGGCTCGGTGCAATCTCCGGATCGTTATTGCCAAGCCCGGCTTCGAAGGACGCGACGCTTTGATGCACTGCGCCCGGCTTGTGAAACACTTCGGTTGAGCCGCACCAAATCATAACTAGCCGGGTGCACCCGTTCCGCCGCTTAAATTCCCGAATGTCCTCCATCAGCGCCTCGGCAAGCTCCATCTTGCTGGAACCTGATTTCACATTCGGACCCGTGATTCGCTTCACATAATCGTGATCGAATACAGCCTTCATCGGCTTGATTGCGGAAAGCGGTTCCTTTACCTGCTCGAGCAGCGGAGTGTCCAGCACTTTCGCATTTAATGCAGCTTCCAGCGCGTTGTCTTCAAAAATGTCCCACGTCCCAAACGAGAGGCAATGCAGCGGTGTTAACGGAACAAAATCCTTGATCAGCGGCGTGCGTCCTTCGGTCCGCTTACCGAGTCGTATCGTGCCCAACTGCGTCAACGAGCCGATCGGCTCGCCCAAACCCTGCTTAACGGCTTCCACGCCGGCGATAAACGTTGTCGCTACCGCGCCCATGCCGGGAATCAGGACGCCCAATCTGCCGTCAGCGGGGGCTATCGCGACATTACCCTGCTTTGACAAGAGAAACAATCTCCTTGAAAAGGAACTGCGGACGGTAACGCGGGTAACAAATGAACTTTCACTTCACGACGCGTGTCTGCAATGCCTACGTTATACTAGCATTCGAATGCCGCAGGGAATCGCGGGAACGATCTCGGCGATCGTTGTCGATGATGAGCAGCTCGCCCGCGATGAATTGTCTTACCTTTTAAAACAATTCCCCGAAATTGAACTTCTGAAAACCGCTTCGAACGGGCTCGAAGCGCTCGATCTGATTGCAGAGTTTGAGCCGGATGTAGTGTTTCTGGACGTGCAGATGCCCGGCCTGGACGGCCTGAGCCTAATACGAAAACTGCGCGAACAGGATGTTGCGCTGCCTTACTTCGTGCTCGCGACGGCTTTCGATCAGTATGCTGTCGAGGCGTTTCGAGTCGAAGCAATCGACTACTTATTAAAGCCCGTCGAAAAAGAACGTCTTGCGGAATCGATCCTCCGTGCTAAACGAGCCGTTGACGAACGGGAGCAGGCGAAACAGCAGCAATCGGGCGCTCCTGAATCAAAAATGGTGCCTCAACGCAGTAAGCTGCTTGTCAAAAATAACAACCGCAACCTGATTGTCGACGCGCAGGATATGATCTATGCCACTATCGATGATGGCCTGATTACGGTAGTTACTTCACAATTTGAGGGTCAATCGAATTACCGCACCATTGAAGAATTACAGTCGAACCTTGACCCGAATCTGTTCTGGCGCGTGCACCGGTCATTTCTTGTGAACATCAACCGCATTCGCGAAGTGATTCCCTGGTTCAAGTCCAGTTTTCAACTGAAAATGGACGATAAGAAGCAGACCGAGATCCCAGTCAGCCGAATTCAGACCAAGCGCCTGCGAGCTTTACTGAAACTTTAGCCCTTTATTATTATTCCGGTTTCGGGCCCTGCTCTTGCGCCAGACGCACTCGCGCGCTATCGAGCTTCTTCTGAACCTTGGCGACTTCTTCCGGCTCGAGGTCGGCAGGTGAGCTCGCGCTCCAAGCCTTCAAAGACGATTGCCACTGATCGATCGCTTGCTTGATTTTGCCCTGTTTGAAGTACACATCGCCCAAGTGATCGTGAATCGTGGGATCTTTTGACATCAACTGCAGCGAACGCTCTAGCTGCCGTTGCGCGTCATCCAAGCGGTTCAACCGGTAATACACCCACCCCAGGCTGTCGAGGAACGCATAGTTATTCGGCTCGGTATCCACCGCGCGTTTGATGAGATCTTGCGCCTCTGGCAGCCGCACATTCCGGTCCGCCAGCATGTAACCGAGATAATTCAAAGCCGAAGCATTCGCCGGGTCCACATCCAGCACTTGGCGGAACATCTTTTCAGCCAGATCGTACTGCTTCTGCCGTTCGTACATCGCTCCGCGCATGAACAACACAGTCGCTTTCTCCGACTTATCTTGAGACAATTTCTCGGCTGCATCCAGCGCCTTGCTCATCTCTGAGTAGTTGCGGCTCTTCTCGTACACTTCCGCTATCGCAATATAAATTTCGCGATCGTTCTTGCCGTCCAGCGATTTCTTCAATTCGGCAATCGCGGTATCGCTCTTGCCCTCATCAGTAAGTAATTGCGCGTAAACTTCCCGAATTGTCCGTTCATTCGGAAACTTCTTCAGAGCCGCATCGCTCTCTTGTTGCGCTTTGGCGTAATCCTTCTCGGCGCGATAAGTATCAATAATCTGGGCCTCCGCGCGAGGCGCAAAGTTCGCATCAAGGGCGGCAATCTGCCGGTATGCATCTACTGCCTGATCGTATTGATCGCTGTTCCGATACAGATAGCCAAGCTGCTCCAGCATCTTTGACCGGTTCGCCCGTTGATTCTCGTCATAGTTATGCCGCGAGGTGCTGTCCAGAATGCCCTTAAGTGTCGCAATCGCTTCGTTCGTTTTCCCCTCATCCTCGAGCAGGCCAACTTCGTTGTAGCGTACCTCTAGATTCTCCGGGTCTATTTCTTTCGCTTTATCGCTCATCTTGCGAGCCTGTGCGAAGTCTTTCCTCTCTCGGTAAATTTGCGACATTCCGAGATAAGGTTGCGCGTCGCGCGGGTTCGCGTCCGCCAGCTCCTGATAAGTTTTCAGAGCATCGTCAAGCTTCCCTGCCAGCGCTTGGTCCTGTGCAAGCGCGGCCTTGAGTTCCACGCGATTTGGATCTAACGCCAGCGCTTTCCTGTAAGCGTCAGCAGCTTGAGCATACTGGCGCATCTGCTCGTAATTGTTCGCCAGAACCACAAGGGCGCGAGGCGAGGGGTTCTTCTTGGTGAGCTTTTCCAGAAGCTCCGAAGCCGCCCGGGCATCGCCGCGATCCGAGTAAACGCCCGCTAGACCTGTGATTGCATCTTCGTTGTCCGGATCGGCCGCGAGAACCTTTCTAAAGGCTGCCTCGGCATCGACGGAGTTCCCCAGCAGCTTGTCGAGCCGCCCCAACATGACCATGCTGTCGACATCTTTCGGATCTTTTTCGGCAATAATCTTGTACTCTTCGACCGCCTTCCGGGCCATTCCTTCATCGACGTGGTTCGTCTGCGCGTCTCCAATCTGCTGCGTGTAAATGCGGGCCAGGACGCGCCGCGCATTCAGGTCTTCAGGATTGTTCTTGAGCGCTGTCTGAGCTTCCTCGACCGCTTCGCGTATGCGGCCGGAGACGCGATACAGCTCCGCAACTTCCTCAACCAGAAACGAGGCGCTTGGGTCTTCCTTCATCGCTAGCCGGTAATTATCAATCGCTTTGTTCACATATTCCGTGCGATTGCCGTAGCTTCCGGCGAGCTCTTCATATAAATGACCGAGCGAGTAATGGTAGTACGCAGCCGATTTCGACGAGCTTGCCTGCTTCGTCGGCTCGGGTAGCGTGGGATTGGCACTCCCTGGCTTGGCCGCGGGCATTTGCGCGGCGAGTTGAGCCGCCGGAACGCTTGCCGCGATCGTCAATGCAAGGGTGGGGAGACAGGTGGAGCGCAAGGGATTAAAGTAAAGATGAAACATTAAGCCGCCCGGAACCGCTGGCTGAATAGAAGTTGTCCGCTGATAGCCAGTATAGCTCGGTTAATCATGCGATGCTTGCGCGGCTGAGGCCGTTTCAACTCACCTGGATCTTACTTTGAGCCTCGATCGAAAGGTCCCGCCCCTCCTTGTGGTACTCGGGCCCACAGGGGCCGCTAAGAGCGATCTCAGCCTGATTCTCGCTGAAAAGCTCCACGGGGAAATTATCAACTGCGATTCCATTCAGGTCTATCGGGAATTGCACATTGGATCGGCGAAAGTCCCGGTTGAGGCAAGGCGCGGAATTCCGCACCATCTCACCGGCATCCTATCTATTGAAGAAGAGCTCACCGCAGGCGCTTACGCCCGAATGGCAAGAGCCGTTTTATCTCTCCTTCGCAGCAAGGGAAAACTTCCAGTTGTCGTCGGTGGAACAGGCTTCTATCTCAGAGCGCTGCTCCATGGGCTATCGCCGGCTCCCATGCGCAATCCGGATCTTCGGGCACGTTTGAGCGGCATCGCCGCGCGCCGCCCACATGCTCTCCATCGTTTTCTTCGGCATCGCGATCCAATTGGTGCCAGCCGCATCCATCCCAATGACCATCAAAAATTGATTCGCGCCATAGAACTAACCATCGCAGGCGGAGCACCAGCCAGCACAATTCAAAATCGGCCGCGTGATTCGGTGAAAGATTTTCAGGTCCTCAAAATCGGCCTCGCTCCAGATCGAAAGTTGTTATATGAACGTCTGAACCACCGCGCCGCTTGGATGTTCGAACACGGCCTAATCGACGAAACGAAAGCAATCCTCCAGGTCGGGTATTCGCCTGCTGCAAAACCGCTCCGATCGCTCGGCTACAAGCAAGCGCTAAAGGTGATCGCAAACCAACTTACTCGCGAAGAAGCCCTTCGAGAATGCCAGACCCGAACCAGGCAATACGCAAAACGGCAAATGACTTGGTTTCGTGCCGAACACGACGTTCATTGGCTTGCCGGATTCGGAGATGAGCCTCGAATCCAGCAACAAGCTTTAAATATCGCTGGAGCGTTCGTAAGCTCCTAGTCATCCTCCCTGTTAGCATGAGGGCGTGCAATTACAGCGCGCGATCCTTTTCGGGGCCGCTCTGACGCTGGCCTTCCGCGCCTTCCCCGCCACTGTCCTCGTTCTTCAGTTCCATAACAACTCGCAATACTCAGATCTCGATTGGGTGGGCGAAAGCATCGCCGAAACACTCCGCAACGAGTTCCGGGCGGCCAATGAGATCGTACTCGATCGCGCCTCCCGCGCTGAAGCTATGCGGCGCTTGGCGCTCAGGTCCGATGCTCAATTTACAAAGGGCACCCTTATCAAGTTAGGTCAAACCTTAGATACTGACTATCTTTGTTACGGCACTTACAATGCCAATTTACCTGCAAACGATTCTCAACTTAAGAATAGTTCGCTCCAAGTTAGCGCCCGCTTTCTGGATCTTAGGAAAATGCACGACGGTCCGGAGCTATCCGAAGCAGGAAAGCTTACCGATCTTTCGCGCCTCGAGGAGCATCTCGCCTGGGCATCGCTGAAGTATCTGGAGCCGCGGGCGAATTTCGATCTCCAACAGTTCATGATTCCTCAAAAGCTCACGCGCGTCGATGCCGAGGAGAGCTACATTCGCGGGCTTCTATCTTCGAACAAGGAGAAACAGCAGAAGTGGTTTTCTCAAGCCGTGTCCCTCGCCCCGCAATTCACCGCTCCCGCATTCGAGCTTGGAAAGTTGGCTCTCGATCGCAAGGAGTATCGCCAGGCCGTCGAATGGTTCGGCCATGTTCCGGTCAACGATCCCAGATATGCTGAAGCCCGCTTCGAAATGGGCCTGGGCGCATACGGCGCAGGCGATTACTCAAAATCCGCTGATTACTTTCGCGAAGTTAGTAAGACAGTCCCGCTTAACGAGGTTTATAACAATCTCGCTGCGGCCGAATACCGCTTGAATTCCCCTGCCGCAATTGATGACTTCCGCCGCGCGCTGGACGGCGATCAGAACGACTCAGCCTATCGTTTCAATCTGGCTCTCGCGCTGCTGCGACATGGCAACTTTGACGAATCCACGAAGCGCCTCGAAGAGCTTATCGAGCGCGATCCAGATGAGGGTGATGCGCGCGATCTGTTGAATCGTATCGAACGCCGCGATGCGGATCTGGCCGACGTCAAGTCACTCCCTCGCGAGCGGCTCAAAAATAACTTCGATGAAACTGCATTCCGAGAGCTGAAAGCCATGTTGCAGCCGAAAGCCACAGAGTAAAGGCCCAGTTCAGCGTTGCAATCCAGAGCATGCTGCCAGTACTATAATCAAAAACTTGAATGCTAGAGGGTTTCGGCCTTTCAGATGCCGGTTGTGTCCGTCCCAATAACGAGGATTACTTCATTAGCGACACTGCGTCCGGCATTTTCGTCCTCGCTGACGGGATGGGTGGGGCAAATGCAGGCGAATATGCCTCCCGTTTAAGCGCGGAAAAGGTCTATGAAGTCCTTCTGAGCTCCCCCAACGACCACAGGATCGAGGCGCTCGAACATAGTTTTGTGGAGGCCAACCGCGCCGTGCGAGAGGCTGCCCGCGCGAACCCCGAGCTCGACGGCATGGGAACTACGCTCCTTGCCGTCCGCGCCGTTCATGACGGCGAAGTTCAGGTGGCAAGCGTCGGCGACAGCCGCGCTTATCTTTGCTCAAATCGCGAGTTCTCTCTCATTACGCACGATCAAACGTGGGTGAATGAGGTCGGATCGCAGCTCGGACTGACCGACGAAGCCTTACGAAAACACCCCATGCGGCATGTCTTAACGATGGCCGTTGGCTCCATGGACGAGCTTCGGGTGGACTGCCGTCCCCTCCATCTCAACTCCGGAGATCAGATTCTTCTGTGTTCCGACGGATTGCACGGAGTTCTCGAAGAAAAAATCCTGCACCAGACTCTCGATTCGCAGAAATCTCTCCCAGAGAAATGCCACTATCTTGTCGACGCCGCAAGACAGACTGGCGGACCTGACAACATCACTGTTGTCTTGATCCAGCTTATGTAGTCGATTGCGGCTAAAAAGGCCGCATGCGACGCATTAGCCGTTTTGTTTCCCTCATTCTCGCCTCGATCCTTGTTATTGGACCGCTCTCGGCGCAAACTCCCGTAACCGGAGCCACACCGTCCTCTAACGGCGCACCTCCTGAAGATCTGCAGCTCCGGCTGATTGAAAGCGACGGCGCAGAAATTCCGGTTAATTCCCATTCCGCTAAGGGATTTCTGATCGAAGTCACCGATTCACGGGGCACCCCCGTGCCTGACGCTGTCGTGACACTGCGATTGCCGGACGCTGCTCCGAACGGAAAATTTGCTGACGGCACGCACTCCGCAGTGGCGTATACGGACCAAACCGGCCGGGCCAAGATCGGCGGCATTCTATGCGCCTCTACCCCAGGTCCGGTCGCTATTCGTGCCACGGCCACAAAGGGAACAGCTCATTCGGGCGTTCTGATCCAGCTAACGCTCACCTCTACTCAAATTGCCGCTGTCCCGCCTCCCCCACCACAAGTAGCACCTGAAGCGCCCCCGCCGGTTGAGTTGCACGCCGAAGCCCCGCCTGTTGTGCCAGCCTCCCCACCGGTCGAACCGAAGGTCGAGGTCACATCGCTAGGGCAACCGGCAAAAGCTCCCGATCTAAGATCGACACCCATCTCCCCCAAACCCGCCGCGCCCTTGACATCTGCGGGGAACGACCAGCCTGCGGTCTCAGTCGTCAATGCTCCCGGAGCGGAGAAGGTTCATAGCAGCAAAACCAAGTGGATCATTTTGGCAGCAGTTGCAGCCGCAGCGGGCGGCGCCGGAGTCGCGATGATGGGCAAAAAATCGAGCAGCGGCGCGTCCAACTCCGGTCCCGGAATCTCGATCGGATCGCCTGGAATCAGCGTCGGCGGACCGCACTAAAAACTCTAAACTCTCAGCCAGTAGGAGCACCCATGAAGCTTTGCACCCTAGTTACCGTAGTTTTCGTCACCTCAATCTCGTGCTTGCTGGAGGCGCAAGTCGGCGCTCCTAAGATTGGCTTCGTCCGATACGCAGACGGGACCGCGCGCGCCGTTTACGGCCTCGCGAACAATTTCATCACGGGTGAGCAGATCTTCGCTTCTACAGATGCTGTCGCTTTCTCCGCCTCTGGTGGACTCGTCGCATCACACGGAAATATCCATCTGATCGGGCCGACAGGCGCCGTTTTCGGCGAGTATGGCTCGTCCGAAACACATCCCTTATTGAATATTGACGGGAATCTTACGACGGCTATAGCTTACCTGCCCCGCGAACAGGTTCTACTTCGCTGGGACGGTAAGTCCCTGAGTCCAGTCCAACTCAGCACAGCCGGCCTTTCCGGAACCGTAACTTCTGTCGACGTGTTGAATACACACGAAGCCGAATTGCTCGTCGCAACAAGTGACGGGAACATCTCTGAACTCGCCGTTTCCCTCGATACCGGCGAGACCACTTCCGTCAAGTTACTCCCAGGAATCAAAGGTCCTGCAGTTCTCTATCACTCATGGGTGCTCTTTCAGGACAAAGACGGCCTCGAAATCGAAGCTGCGAACGGAACACGCCGCACCGTGACCCTCTCCCATGACGCTGCGTCTCAGAACGATTTAGTCATCGAGCGCATGGCCGCTGATTGGTTGCACGTCATTTCGCAAACGACGAAGCAATCCTGGGCGCTTCACTTGAACAGCAGAGTTGCCGAGTGGGCTGAACTACCCGGACTGCCTAGCTCCAGTTCCCACAAACGAGGCGGTGAATAAATGAAGTCACTCATTCTCGCCCTACTGGTCTGCACGCCCATTTGCGCCCAGGGCCCAAGCTTCTTCATCACCGATCCAACCGGCTCAAACATCGTTGGTCCGCTTCCCGGAACTTATCAATTCCCCGACACTGCCCAATCAAGCTCATCCAGTGTCGTCTTACGAGCGACGAATCCAACGAGCTCGCCCATCGAGATAAACAACATTTTCGTAGCCGATGCCTCAGGTTCAGACACACAAAGTCTGAACTTCACAGTTACTGGCACGGTACAGGATAAAATCCTGTCTCCGTCATCTTCAAATTTCGAAAACTTTACCGTGAACTTCACTCCAGCTTCTGTCGGGGCGATCACAGGCGAGCTGCGCGTTCAATATCAGGTTCAGCAAAACGGATGCGTCTTGGATAGCACGGATCCCGCGACACAGTGTCCCGAAGTGACTGCGGACGTCTCGACCTTGCAGGGAAATGCCACCGCGCCTCAATTGGTCGCTACCTATAACGGACCAAGCGGGAGCGGCACGCTTCAACCCGACGCTTCGTCGCCGCAACTCGATTTCGGCAACGTATCGTTGAGCGCAACCGCGTCGTTCACCATTACAATCGCAAATGAAACCAGCAGTGCCCTGAACACGCCTGCCGTGTCAATTCAGTTCCCGCCATTTCAAAGCAGCCCATTTGCTTTGAATCTCTCTGCTCTGTCCAGCACGATTGCTGCCGGCGCTTCCACAACCTTCACGGTGACGTTCGCTCCAGGGCAAAGCGGTCTGGCCTCAGCGACGCTTGCGATTGGCTCAAATTCATATCCGCTTGTTGGAATAGGCAT
>JAFAYL010000061.1 GCA_019240405.1 Acidobacteriaceae bacterium | reverse complement strand
GCTGAGTAGCGAAGTCTGGTCAGGATAAGTGCTGAATGCATATAAGTACGAAACCTTCCCAAAGATGAGATCTCCCTGAAGAGCCGTGAAAGACGATCACGTTGATAGGACGGATGTGTAAGCACAGTAATGTGTTGAGCTTACCGTTACTAATAGCCCGTTCGGCTTGACCATAAAATTTTACTGTAGACGCAGAAACCCGTTGCCCATCGATATTCAGCTCGCCCCCGGCGAGCCCCCACTTTTGGGTGATTGTAGCGCAGGGGTCCCACCCGTTCCCATCCCGAACACGGCAGTTAAGCCCTGCAGCCCCGATGGTACTGCACGCGCGAGTGTGTGGGAGAGTAGGACGTCGCCCCATTAAGTAAAAACCCCCGGTCAGTCACTACTGGCCGGGGTTTTGTGTCTTAGAGAGTGGGCCGGGACGGAAAGCCCAACTCATACCGTAGTGGACCTGCTTAAGATCATTGCGGAGCTTCAGGCCGAGAGACAGCGCATTGATGAAGCGATTCAGGCGCTCGAACGGCTCGCCGCTATTAACCACCGGCGGGGCCGGCCGCCACGCTGGAAGAAGATCGCGAATGAGGCCGGCGCACTCGAAGCCGAAGCGCTGGGCGAAGAGAAGCAAGCCGGGGCGAAGAATCGCTAAGAGCGGAAGGAAGTTTCAATTCAAGGTGCTACCGGCCCGGGAACCCGGGTTCTCACGCGAGTGTCAGGTATTGATAGCCCGCTCGCGTCAGTTTTTCCCGATCAAGCGCGTGACGGCCATCGAGAACTACCGGGCATCGCATCTTTGCTGCAAGTGTCTCCCAATCCAGGTCGCGGTATTCATTCCATTCCGTGACGAGAACCAGTGCATCGCAACCCTCCACGACTTCCTCTACGGTTTTGCACGATTGCACGGACATCGCGCCATGTTCGCGCTGAAAGCGGTCGAGCGCGATGGGATCGTGTACCTTGACGCGCACGCCACGGTCGACCAGTTTCTGGACGATTTCTACGGACGGCGCCTCGCGGAGGTCATCTGTATTGGGCTTGAATGCGAGCCCAAGGATGCCGATTGTCCGGCCTTTCAGAATCTTCAGTTCATGGAGGAGTTTCTCGACAACCCGGTCGCGCTGCCGGCAGTTGATCTTGCGCGCCGCCTCGACGATGGGCATGCTCAAACCATACTCGCCGGCCGTCGCCACCAGCGCCGCCGTGTCTTTTCCAAAGCAGGAACCGCCCCAGCCAATTCCGGCATTCAAGAACCGCGAGCCAATCCTCGAATCCAGCCCTATTCCTCGCGCGACCTCGGAAATGTTCGCGCCCACTCGCTCGGCCAGCAGCCCGATTTCATTGATGAAGCTGATTTTCAGCGCGAGAAAGGCGTTTGCCGCATATTTTATCAGCTCTGCTGAAGCCAAATCGGTCGACACTAGAGGAATCGCGCTTACCCAATCCGGGCGTGGCAGGTAAGTGGGGGCATTGAAGGTCTGATCGAGAATCGGCCGGTAGAGAGAGTAGAGCAACTCGAGGGCCCGCGATTCGTCCGCGCCGATAACGATGCGGTCCGGGTAAAGGCTGTCGTGCAGCGCCGAACCTTCGCGAAGAAACTCCGGATTCGAAGCCACCGCGAAATCCGCAGACTTTGTTCCGTGACGCTGCTCGTAAGATTCCCGGAGCAGGGAGTCCACCCAGTTACCACTGCCGATGGGCACAGTCGATTTGTTGACCACCACCGTAAAATCGCCATTCATATGCTGCCCGATGCACCGGGCGGCCTGTGACAAATACTCGAGGTTCGGTGCTCCCGAAGGCGTGGGAGGGGTCCCAACGGCTATGAAAACCACTTCGGCGTCGGGAATGGCTTCGGCATAGCTGCTGGTGAACCGTAAGTTCGGCCGCGCTTCCTCGAGCAAATCGCTCAGATTCGGCTCATAAATCGGAATTTCGCCGGCTCGTAAAGCTGCGATTTTCGAGTAATCCGTATCCAGACAGGAGACGGAATGGCCAATAAAACCCAGGCAAACGCCCGTCGTTAGACCGACATACCCGGTCCCTATGATGGCAACACGCATAAAATCTAGCTGCGGGTCCGATCAGAAATAGAACGGCAATTTCGTATCATAACTTACTTTGACACCTCAGGCGCATTGAGTACTAAAATACTCTTGGATAGTAACAGGAAGCGTGTTGCTCAGTGCATCTGCTTTCAAGGAGGATCGAGTGACTTCAGCAACCGAAATGGCTCATGAGACGGCGCTCCCAAAGGTGCTTATAGCGGACGACCACCATCTGATTCTCGACGCTTTGAAACAGATGATGAAGACACATTTCAATATTTTGGCCGTCGATAACAGTGAGGCGTTCATCGATGCTGTAGAGCGCTTTCGGCCCGATGTAGCGATTCTGGATGTGAGCATGCCTGGCGGAGATGGTTTCTCCGCGGCAAGAAAAGTGCTGCAGCGCCAACCCTCACTGCCGATCATGTTTCTTTCGATGTATGCCGATTCAAGGTACGTCGACCAAGCTGCTCAGTTGGGAGCAAAGGCATATTTGTCTAAACGGCTTCCTGCCCAGGAGCTCATTTCTGCAATTCAGGCCGTCCTTGAAGGCGAAGCGCTTTTGAGTCCCGTGCCGGCGGACACTCCGGCAGGCCCGGGCGAGCTTACAGTGCGCCAGCGCGAAGTTCTGCGCCTGATTGCGCAGGGCTGCAGCGCAAAGGATATCGCGAATCAACTGAATATTTCCGTCCGTACTGCGGAATTTCACAGGTCCGCAATCATGGAAAGATTGGGAATGCACTCGACGGCGCAGATGACGCGCTACGCGATCGAGCACCAGTTGGATTGAAACTAAGGCTGATAGTTCCCCTGGATCCGTTTCCCCTGAGTTGTTCGTCAGTTAAGTCAGTTAAAACGTAACCGCCCACCGATGCGCAAATCAAATCAGCGGGAGGGTTTTGTTTCATGACAGGAAGAAAGAGCACTTTTTTCGGCGTCGTTATCTTTGCCGCGAGTGTCGTGCTGGCGGGGCGAGCACAAGACACTACCGACCAGAAAATGGATACCGGCAGCACCAAAATGATGAAATCACCCGATGCCACTTTTGCCATGAAAGCCGCGCAAGGCGGCTTGGCTGAAGTGAAAATGGGAAAGCTCGCAGCCGAAAAGGGTAACAGCGCTGACGTTAAGGCCTTCGGTCAGCAGATGGTCGACGATCATTCGAAAGCGAATGACGATCTAAAATCGGTCGCCGAAAAAGAAAATATGACACTGCCGGCTGATGTGAACGCGCATCAGCGCGCGATGTGCAACAGGCTCGAGAAGCTCTCAGGAGAAGCTTTTGATCGCGCGTATGTCAGAGATATGGTCATGGATCACGAAGAGGACGTGAAAGAGTTTCAGAAGGAAGCGAATAACGGGAAGGACGATCAGATCAAGGCATTCGCATCTCGGACACTGCCGGTGATCCAGGGGCATCTGGACAAAATCAAGTCCATTCAATCGAACATGCCCAAATCCGGGGCGTCCGGGGAATAGGCTCTGCCGAATTACGCATGAAATACAGAGTAGTATTCCGGGAACGTTCTAACCGCGAAGGCGAAAAAGCAGAAGATCCGGCGAGCTTCTTGGAGGCGCAACTGGACAACGAAACAGTGTTAGCTTCGACGTTTGTTGAGCGCACGGGGCCGGATGCAAAACATTCCTCGGAGATTTTGGAAGAGGATGACGATTTCTTGAGTCTCGCAACCGAAGTTTGGGAGTACGACGTCGCCGATGGCAAGGATCAAGCGTTCCAAGAGGCGCTCCAGAATTCCGAAATGGTGATTGAATTCGAGCCTCTTGAAGAGAGTGATGAACTGGGCGTCTCCTAGCCGAACATCCCCTTGGATCTCTGCTTTAACGGACGAGCAATCTGCTACCGTAAGAACCAGTAATTCGGAGGAGGTGTGTAATCTATGCTGCGATTGGTGCTGATTATTCTTCTGTTCTTGCTGTTATTGGGGGCGCTCCCCACTTGGCCCTATAGCGCCGGTTGGGGCTATTACCCGAGCGGCGGTCTTGGTCTGCTTTTGATCATTGTGCTGGTGCTGTATTTAGTAGGTCGATGAGGCTCCTGAAACGGGGCTCCGACTGCCCGAAACTACGCGCTGGCTCTGGAATCCAATCTGTAGAAAGGATGGATTCAAATGAGCGATACCCTCAAAAACCGGCGCGTCGCTATTCTGGCCACTGACGGGGTCGAACAGGTCGAATTAATTGAACCTAAGAAGGCGCTCGAAGAAGCGGGAGCCAAAGTCGAAGTGATTTCGCCGAAAGACGGAAAGATCAAAGGCTGGGATCACACAGACTGGGGCAAAGCGATTCCAGTCGATGTGAATCTGAAATCAGCCAATCCTGAATCTTACGATGCGTTGCTGCTTCCTGGCGGGGTAATGAATCCCGATCACCTTCGCATGCAACCCTCTGCCGTTCAGTTCGTGAGGTCCTTTTTCAAAAGTGGAAAGCCGGTCGGCGCGATTTGCCACGGTCCTTGGCTGTTGGTAGAGGCCGACGTAGTGCGAGGCCGGAAACTGACTTCTTGGCCGTCACTACAAACCGACATCAGGAATGCTGGCGGAGACTGGACGGATCAGGAAGTTGTGACTGACCAAGGCCTTGTCACAAGCCGCAAACCGGCAGACATTCCAGCTTTCGTTAAAAAGATAATCGAGGAAATTGCTGAGGGAAAACACGCGCCGCAACACGTGTATGCTTCAATCAATAGGAGAGAAAAAAAGCCCGGCCGCAGCTCGCTGCCGGGCTTTTTCTTTTCTGACTCTAACCAGTCCGGGCGCTCTTCGCGCCCGCTATACAGCGGTTCCGCCGCGGCTCAGGTGCATGATCAGGCCCACTAGGAATAGGACCAGAAATACGCCGAACAGAATTTTGGCAATGGTTGCGGCTCCAGCCGCAATACCGCCGAAGCCGAACACGGCAGCGATGATCGCGATCACAAGAAAGATCAACGCGTAACGTAGCATTTATCCTCTCCTCTCTTTCTCTCCCTTTTGAAGGCGCCCGCCAAAATACATTACCGGGGCCTTCGAACCCAAGTACCCGTCAAATTTGACTCATTTGTGACACTTACGTTTCCGCTGGTAAGGGCTGGTACTTCCACTCGGATGGGTGTGAAGCGCGCTCCACATAGCACTTTGGAGACCGCTATCATGGAATTAATCTCGGGCCACCAAGATCGATGGACTAGTACTGTTTGCTATGACTTTCAGCGAGATCTACCGTTCGCAGGTTTTGGACGCTATAGCGTCGGTTGATCTCGATAAAGTCGAGCAAGCAATTGTTTGGTTTCGGGAAGCTCGGGACAATGGCCGCCGGATTTTCGTTTGTGGAAACGGCGGGAGCGCCGCGACAGCGTCCCACTTTGCTTGCGACGTTGTAAAAGGGGCTAGCTTCGATCGTGAGGCCCGATTCCGAATACTTGCGCTCACAGATTCGATGCCGACTCTTACGGCCTATACCAATGATGTTTGCTATGAGTGCGTTTTCGAGGAACAACTGAAAAATTTCGCCGAACCGGATGATCTGGTAATGGCGATCAGCGGCTCCGGAAATTCAGCGAATGTGTTGCGCGCTATCGAATACGGCAATCGAATCGGCTGCAGGACCCTTGCGCTCACGGGTCGCGACGGCGGTCAGCTTGGCAGCTTGGCGCAATTGAATATTCAGGTTCGGGCTGAGCACATGGGCCGGATTGAAGATGCTCATTTGGTGATTTGCCATATGATCGCCTATCACTTTATGGAAAATTAATCTGGGCGAGAGAGGTTTGGTACTCATCCCAGCCTTTTGGGAAGCGTCTTACATTCAGCAGTCGTGAGGAGACTTCAGATATGAAAATAATAGGTACGGCATTTGCTACAGCTTTATTGGGTTTGGGGTTAACGGCCGGCGGGGCGTTGGCGCTCTCCGGATCCGGCACTCCTGGGTTTCAGGAATACAATGCCAACTGGGGTGACATCCACAGCTTGGTTGACCGCACGCAGACCGATTTACGAGCGGCTGCGGATATGGAGCATGGGCAAAAAGAGCGGGAGCGCTATCACAACGCGCAGCGATCACTTTCTACATTTGACCGCCATTTATCAAAAGGCCATTTTGATAAAGACAAGTTGGATTCGGCAATTGGAGACGTTCAGAACGTTCTGGACCATAACACGCTTCAGGCAGCTAGCCGTGACGCCTTGTTGCAGGACGTGAACGATTTGCGCGCTGCCCGAGCGCGGCATTAGCCTGCACTAAAAAAGTAAATTCGGCGAGACAGTGCTGCGGTTCTAACCCGCAGCCTGCTCTTGCGGCGTTCCTGCAAGCCCGAGTTCTGGAGCCCGCGCTTTCATCGCCTCGATGCAGAAGGCGATGTGTTCTTCGAGCGGCACTCCCAGTTCCTGTGCTCCGGTGAGGATATCCTCGCGATTCACGTTGCGCGCGAATGCTTTGTCTTTAAGTTTTCGCTTTGCTGACGCGACGTCAAGTTCATAGACACTGCGTCCGGGCTTTACATACGAGCACGCGGCCAAAAATCCGGCGAGTTCGTCACAGGCGAATAGGGCCCGTTCCAGTTTTGAGTTGCGAGGAACACCGCTATATGTCGCATGCGACAAAATCGCCGTGCGAATTTCATCGGGCACTCCGCGTCCGGCCAGAATGGGCTCACCCTTCATTGGGTGATCGGGCGCATTGGGATGAATCTCCCAATCGAAATCGTGCAGCAGCGCCGTAATTGCCCAGAGATCTCGGTCCTCTCCAAATTTGTCTGCATAGGCGACCATGCAGGCTTCCACGCCGAGCATATGACGTCGCAGGTTCTCATTCTTGACGAACTCGCAAACAATATTCCAGGCTTCGTCTCTGGTCATGGTTGGCGCATGGTGATGAAGAACTGGCTGCCGTTGGAACTATGCTATCTCTTTCCGAGGCGGAGCGATTGCCAGCTTCCGTCGGCGGTCCATCCTCCGTCGACGGTTAGGGCTTGCCCGTTGATAAATCCGCTCTCGTCACTGTTCGCAAGAAAGGCAATCGCCCGTGCAACATCATCAGGAGTCGCGAAACGTGCCATCGGTATGCGTTCAATGATGTCGAAATCTGTGTAGCTGCCGCGTGCTTGATCGGTCAAATCCATTTCCGTCTTTACCCAACCGGGGCAAACAGCATTGACTCGCACGCCTCGTCCGCCCCACTCAGCAGCAAGCGTTCGCGTTAGGCCGATCAATCCGTGCTTCGATGCATTGTAGGCTGCCCGATCCGCAATGCCCAGTAATCCTGCAACCGAAGAAACATTGATGATAGACCCGCTTGCCGCCCTCAGCATCTGTTCTCCAAATGCCTTCGCCAGCAGAAAGGGCGCCACGAGATTCACGTCTAATACGCGCCGGTAGTCGGCGGCAGAAGTGTGTTCGGCCGGTGAGATCAGGCTGATTCCTGCATTGTTCACCAGCACCTCTGCTCGCCCATACAGGTCAAAGACCTGCTGCGCGAATCCGCGGATCGTAGCCTCATTCGTAACGTCGCCCGCGCACCCGATTGCCTCACCGCCCCCGGCCTGAATTGCATGGATCGCCTCGGCCGGCTGATGCAGATCGATAATCGCAATCTTGTACCCGCGCTCGGCAAGTAACTCGGCAGTTCGGCGGCCGATCCCTTGTCTGCCCCCAGTGATAACTGCGACAAGTTTGTTTGCGCTCATCGTGGTCGGACCCTCGTGCGTACTGTCGGCTCTAGCGGTCAATCATCGCCATCATGCGCTCGTTGTACCTCGGCCCGGACACCGCTTCGGACGACAATGCCTGATCGAGTTCCGCCATTTCCTCCGGCGTAAGCTGTAGCGAAATAGCGTCGACGTTTTCTTCCAGATAGGTTCGCCGCTTAGTGCCAGGGATTGGGACGATGCTGTCGCCCTTCCGCAGCAGCCATGCCAGCGCGACCTGCCCGGCTTTGGCGTCTCTTTTCTTAGCGATCTTCTGAACAACCGATGCGGCCCGCATGTTGGCGTCGTAATTTTGGCCCTGGAACCGTGGATCGCCGCGCCGGTAATCCCCTTCCGGATATTCTTCAGCGCGTTTGGCTGTTCCAGTCAGAAAGCCGCGCCCCAATGGGCTAAACGGTACGAGTCCAATTCCAAGCTCACGCAGCACAGGGATAATGCACGGCTCGAGATTGCGCTCCCACAGCGAGTACTCGCTCTGCAATGCAGTTATGGGATGAATCGCATGCGCGCGGCGGATTGTCTTCTCGCTGGCTTCCGAAAGGCCAAAGAACCGGACTTTGCCGGCGCGCACCAGGCCGGCGACAGCTCCCGCAACATCCTCAATCGGAACGTTTGGATCGACGCGATGCTGATAAAGAAGGTCGATGTAGTCCGTCTGGAGACGACGCAGAGAAGCGTCCGCTACCTCACGAATATGTTCCGGCCTGCTGTCAGTGCCGCTGATCTTGCCGTTTTCAATGCGGAACCCAAACTTTGTTGCAATAACGGCTTGTTCGCGGCGTCCTTTCAATGCTCGTCCGACGAGTTCTTCGTTAATGAACGGGCCATAGACTTCAGCGGTGTCGAAGAAATCGACGCCGACCTCCAACGCTCTGTGGATCGTGGCTATCGACTCGCTCTCATCCGCCACGCCGTAGGACTGGCTCATTCCCATGCATCCGAGTCCGAGAGCTGATACTTCGAGACCTTCGCTTCCTAAGTGTCTTTTCTGTAGCATGCTTCCTTCGATGCGCGCGTGGCGTTCGGAGATGCGTTGAGCCCCATCCCTTTAGGGACGAGGTTGTGGAACGCCGGCTTTGCGGAAGACCGCGAGAGAGGTTTCTAGGCCAAGTCGGGCGGCTGCCTCCGGTGTCATCTTTGAGAGGCCGCGGCCAAAGACTTCCACGCTGAGGGCGTCCGTATAACCGATCTTTTCAAGAGCATGCAGGAAACCGGCGAGGTTGATGACTCCCTCACCGGGTAAGAGACGCTGGTCATCCCGGATTTGCTCGGGCAGAAGATCGGGTGAATCGTTGAAGTGCACATGCACGATACGCTCGCGTCCAGCTCGAATGATGTCCTCAGTGGTCGCGCCTGCGTGATGCCAGTGCCACGTATCGAGCAAAAGGCCGACGTTTGGACCGCACTCTTTCGCAAACTCGAGCATGTCGTTCATGCGCCAAATAAATTCGTATCGGAACTGTTTGCGAAGGTGCAGCGGACCGAGAAACTCCAACCCCAGCCGCACGCCCGATCGCGCGAGGATACGAGCGCTCTCTGTGAAGCGCTGTTTGTAGGTGCGGCGTAGCTCGTCTTTCGGTGTGTCGCTCGAGGGCAAAATCCAGGTGATCATTCTTGGGCAACCGATCGCGGCGGCGAATGGAGCAGCTTGTTCCAGCTCCGGCAGTGAGGCCCGAAATGCAACGTCGTCCTTTCGGAACTCGACGGGAAAATCGAGAACGGCCGGACGGAGCTTCAGCTCTGAGAGCAACGCGCTTATAGCCTCGGCGCCAGCCTTCATGGCTGGTTGGAGCATCACATCCGTGCCTGGAAAACCTACTTTCGCGGCTAAACGGGCGAACTCCGGCCAACCGACGCGTCCTGAAACCAACACGCTATTCAGAGATAAAAACATGCGATTCCCAGCCGGCGGCAAGAGCGCGGTAACAAGAAGCCGGACAGCTTGTCGTCTGCTGAGAAACTTACTAACCACGTGTTTTGATGATACGAGTGAGCGGGAGTCCTGCGTTCTGATACACTCCCAAAGACTTGAGTGGGAGTGTATATGCCAACGATTGAACTGCGTGATGGCTTCGGACTTGTTGTGGATGCGTCGCCTGATCCGGAGTGTCTTTTTTTGAAGTACCTCAAGAATCCGAGAGTGATCACGGGGGTGCTGCATAACGCGAACGCGATTGCAGGCTTGCAGATTGGACAGGTTCCGTTTAGCTCACAGACGTCGGGTATCTCATTTGATAAGTCGATCGAGCTTGGTACGAGCGGCGCGGAACTCGTTGTGAAACCGGAGTTGACGAGCACGGTTGAAATTGTCAAGAACGATGCGCTTTTCGGCGGAGATGAGGATCCTTTTCGAGATCCGATTCCGATACCGGATAAGCAACACGCCTTCGTTTCCGCGCGCATCAAGGCTGGTGTCGACGCAGGGGTAAAGGATGACGCCTCGGCTCTAAAATTCGGGTTTATTGCCGGAAGCGAAATCGCGTTGACGAACTACAGGTTATTTGCATTGACGGACGACATTGCACCCGCAGTTCGAACGCTGTTTGAGCATTTCAGGGTTCCTGGCGACCTCGGCGATATAGAAGCGATGGAAACGGGGATTGTGGCCGCAGTGGAGGGGAGCGGATCATTGAAATTTTCCGCTGAGGCGAACCTGCTGAGCGCGGTAAATCCGCTTGCGACGGTGAACACAGCAGTGAATGTAGGTCCACTGAAGCTGCAGGATGGAGGTTCGCTCACGGTTGGCGCAGCCTACACGCTCACGGGCGAATATCAGTTGCGAGTGCAGCGGCTCGATGGTAAGAAGTTCCGTTTGGGATATGAGAAGAAGCGCGGCTCGGAGTTTGACGTCAGCGCGAAGGCGGAGTTTGGGGCAGGACCAGAGGTGGAGGGATTCGACCTGATCAAAGGGGTGTTGCAGGCTGTAAGCAGTGATCCTGTGCCGGATAAGGACACGTTCTGCAAGGCAGGGCTGAAAGAAGAACAGATTTCAACGATAGCGGAGGCGATCAAAACGGGAATCGAGCGGAGTTTAGAGCTTTCGTTGACGAGCGAATTGAATTTCCTGGAAACAACGTCTACGGCGTTCAGCTATGAGATCGACTTGCATGCTGTAGACGAGGCTGGGCGGGAGGCTGTAGAACACGCGTTGCGGGGTGATCTGAGTGGTCTCGAAGGTTCGGCTCTCACCGGAGTGAAACCGTTGAAGAGCATTTTTTCGACACTGCGAAGAGGGACGAGAATACTCAAGCTGAACTTGCTTGGAATATTCAACTACGCCTCGGTCAGCGAGCTGTTTCAGAAAGGCACCGTGATCGTCGATCGGCAGATCGGCGATATCACGATCACGGACCAAGTTGGCGCGAACCGGGTTCAATTTGACAGCAACAATTTTGCGAAGAACAGCGGTAAATTGCGAAAGCTTCTAGCGGAGAGCTTTCTGGTAACGGTGACTTATCGCACAAGTAAGACTGTGCTCCAGGCGCCAGGCATCAGTTCGAAGTATTGGTTTTTTGAGCTGCACGAAAAAGCAAATTTAGCGAACTTACAAAATTACCTGCAGATCGCCCAAGCTTTGGAATTAATTGGACTGGAACAGGCCAGAAATAAGTTACAGCAGCTTCGCGGTTCCGCTTCGCTTGGCCTGGCAACTCTGTATCTCGATTCGACTTACACCAATGGGGTCTTTCACAGCTTGTTTTTGGATGGGACGGGAGCGGCGCGACCCAAGAACGAATACGAGAGGCTGGGGCGGCAAGCAATGGCTGCCCTGATTGTGCCGGATCCGCCGATCAGCGATGCGCGGCTGCGCCCTTTGCAGAATGATGCCATTTGGCAATCTATGCAGGGTGGCACGACGACTTTCTCCACAGTGCTTCGCGATCAGGGCTTCACGCCGGAAGAGATTAACGCGATTATTCCCGATTATCTGGCAATTCGATGGTGGGCTGACGCGATGCACAATTTGGCTGATGGGCTGGCCCAGATACTTGGATTGTTCTCGCAAGGCACCGGACCGCAGGTGGGAGATCCCAAGGTGATGCACCTCCGAAAGGAGCTCGATAAGCGATTGTCTGATGTGGCGGCGAACACGCACGATCACTTTGGAGAACCTTGGGGTTTCTTGGTTATGGATCTGGCGTCAGGACGGAAGGCTCCGATCAGCCTACAGATGAACTGCGCTAAGTTCGCGCTTGCGGCCTCGCAGACCACAACTCAGCAGACCACGCCCTGACACCCCGATAGGCAACATGGATCTGCGGAACGTCCACGTCAGCAGGAAAGAGGACGGAGGCAGAGGCGAGGGATCCCTCGCCCCTAGAGGATAATGCGTTAGCTTTGAGGCTGCGCGCTCCTTGGGCCCTGTTCGCGATGATGGTTCATGCGCTCCCGGCGAGCCTGCTGCATTTCATCGTACTTTTGCTTTTGCTGATCGTTCAACGCTGCTTTGATCTTGTTGTCGCTATCTTCCCAAGCAGCACGCATTTTCGCTCTACGATCCTCGGCGGATAGAGAGCTGTCCTGGTGAATGCTCCTCATTGTTTGCTGCCGCTCGGTGAGGATGGGCAGGATTTGATTTTTCTGATCGTCTGTCAGGTTCAGCTTTTTGCCAAGCCGGTTGACTTCTCGCTGCGGATCCGCTTGCTGCCGGCGGGCAGACTCTTTGGCCGGGGGCGTAGTATTTTGATTCTGGTCCCCTTGATTCGGTGGCGCCGCGGCTAATATTCCGAGCCCAAATAGTGAAGAGAGCGCTAATGTTGCAATCTGTTTTCTCATGGTGTTTTCCTTTGCTGAGATTTCTGTCTCCAATACAACAGACGGGCCCCTTTGTGCTTTTGTTATGCCCCGAGCCGTTAAACTTTGTTCAGCCGCATGAAAGGTAAAGGTTTAGTCATGAAAATCACGACCGCCGTTCTGGTCGCGGTTGCTGCCAGTGCGGGGCTGAGCGGAACCGGGCAAAGCACCTTTACTAATCCGTTGCTGCCGGAAGGAGCCGACCCCTGGGTGATTTATCGCGATGGTTACTACTACTACATGCAGACGACCCAGCGCGACTTGAGGATATGGAAGACGCGCAGTCTGGCGGATTTGAAAACTGCCACCGCGAAAACCGTTTGGAGACCCCCGCAGACGGGGCAGGATTGCTGCGACATTTGGGCCCCGGAGCTCCATTTCTTGAATGGGAGATGGTACATTTACTTCGCTGCAGATGGAGGAGAGAACGACACGCATCGATTATGGGTGCTCGAAAACGCGGCCGCGGAGCCTACCCAAGGCGAATGGGTCTTCAAAGGCAAGATTACGGATGGCTCGGACAAATGGGCAATCGACCCGACAGTATTTGAGAATCGCGGGAAGTCGTATCTGGTTTGGTCGGGATGGGAGGGCAAGAAGAACGGGGAACAAGATATTTTCATGGCGAGGTTGAAAAATCCCTGGACAGTAGAAGGGGAACGCGTGGAAATCTCGCGGCCGCAGTATCCGTGGGAGAAGGTTGGCGATCTCCCCAATTCCGACCCACCGCACGTGGATGTGAACGAGGCGCCTGAGATTCTCGAGCATGGAGACAAAATATTTCTGCTATATTCGGCGAGCGGTTGCTGGACTGATTACTACGAACTGGGAATGCTTACCGCGGACTCGCAAAGTAATGTCCTAAACGCGTCATCGTGGAAGAAAAGCGATAAGCCCGTGTTTGCGGAAGCGCCTGATCGACATGTGTACGGGCCTGGACACAACGGATTCTTCAAATCGCCAGATGGCAAGCAGGATTGGATTTTGTATCACGCGACTTCTAAGCCGGGCGGGGGATGCGCGAACCCGGACCGGCGCTCGCCGAGAATGCAGCCGTTCACCTGGAATGCGAACGGTATGCCGGATTTTGGGAAACCGGTAGCTGCAGGAGTGCCGGTTACCCGCCCATCGGGAGAGACGATGAGGTGATATGGTTGGCGCGGCTTTGAGCGATCCGAATATTGCGTTTCTGTTGCTGATCCTGGGAGCGCTTGGGGTGTATTGGGAAGTGCATGCGCCGGGAATGGTCTTGCCAGGCTTGCTCGGCGTACTGCTGATTTGCACCGGCGCGTACGGTATTTATCAGGATTCGCCAACTTGGTACGGTTTGACGCTTCTGGTGCTTGCAATCATTCTGCTGACAATCGAGCTGCGATATTACACGCATATGATTTCCGGTCTGGCCGGGACTGTGTTGCTTGTGATTGGCGCGCTTATGTTGATTCAAGGACCGCGGCGGATCACGCCGGGTTTGGCTATTTCGATCTCGATAGCGTTTGGTATTCTTACCATCTTTCTGGGAGTGATCGGGATGCGCGCGCGAAAGAACAAACAGATGACAGGTGTGCAGACGCTAGTCGGCGAAGTTGGGGTTTCGCGCACCGAAATCAATCCTGAAGGCACTGTGCTGGTGCGCGGCGAATACTGGCGGGCGCGCAGCGATCACCCAATTCCCGCCGGACAGCGAGTAACGATCCGGCGGGTTGAAGAGAACTTACTTATATATGTGGAGGCGGTGTAAAACGCAATGGTTTTCTCGGGCGGCTTCATCATTCTGATCATCATTCTGGCGTTTTATTTGATCTCGTCGGTGAAGATTCTGGCGGAGTATGAGCGAGGTGTGATTTTCCGCTTGGGCCGAGTGTTGCACCAGCCGAAAGGGCCTGGAATCATTCTGGTGTTCTCGCCCATCGATCGAATCGTTCGAACTTCTCTGCGGATTGAAGCCTTCGAAGTACCGCCGCAAGATCTGGTGACGCGGGATAACGTAACGGTGAAGGTGAATGCCGTCGTTTACTTCCGGGTAGTCGATCCGCTGCGCGCGGTGATCGAAGTGGCGAATTTTCTTTACGCCACGAGCCAGCTTGCCCAAACCACGCTTCGGAGTGTCCTGGGCGAAGTGGAGCTGGACGAATTGCTCAGCCAGCGCGAGAAGATCAACGTTCGATTGCAGGAGGTGTTAGATCAGCACACCGGGCCATGGGGAGTGAAAGTGACCATGGTGGAAGTGAAGCAGGTGGACCTGCCGGATCAGATGATCCGGGCGATCGCGCGACAAGCGGAAGCAGAACGCGAGAGGCGTGCGAAAGTAATTCACGCTGAAGGTGAATACATGGCAGCGGAGAAGTTGAGCATGGCCGCGCAGCAGATCCAGAAGGAGCCGGTAGCGATTCAGTTGCGGTACTTGCAGACGCTCGTTGAGATCGCGTCGGAAAAAAATTCGACGGTTGTCTTTCCCGTGCCGATTGACTTTCTCACATCGTTGAACACGCTGATAGGAAAAATGGCGGAGCGGGAACTGAAGGCGCCCTGATTTTAGGCGAGCTTGACGCCCGCTGATTTGTAGAGTTCCGCCATCCACTGCATATCACGGAGGCCTTCTTCGCCGTTCGCTTTGGGCTCTTTGTTGTCAAAGACACAGCGGGCGAAATCGTCGGCCTCGAGCGCGAACTGGTAAGGATCTTTAGAATTGTTCGGCTCGTCTATTGGAGGCTCGTTGTCGAATTCGGCTTTGAGATGCAGACCTTGATAGGCGAAGGCCGGCTCCATGTGAATCATTCCCTTGGAACCGTGCACGCGAAAGAAGCCGGGCATATTCGCGCCATAGGTCGTAGCGCAGCTTGCGACCACGCCCGACGGAAATTTCATGGTCCAGGAAAGGTTCTCTTCCACTTCTTTGAAACGGCCGTCGTTGTCGATGACTGAAGAGTAGCCTTCGATTCGGATGGGCTCCTCGCCCGTGAGATAGCGGCAGGCATTCAGGGAATAGATTCCGACGTCCATCAGCGGTCCGCCTCCAGCCAATTTTCTGTTGAGCCGCCATTCGCCTGCGCGCTCGTTGAAACCGTGCGTGCTTTCGATGGCTTGGATGGTTCCGAGCTTGCCGTCGCGGATGAGTTGCACGGCCCGAAGGTTTGTAGGCTCGTACTGGCAGCGATAAGCGATCATCAGTTTTCGCTGGGCGGCTTTGCAGGCGTCGATCATTGCCTGGCTGTCCTTAACGCTGGTTGCCATGGGCTTCTCGCAGAGTACGTGTTTATCGGCATTCGCCGCGCGGATGGTGTATTCGGCGTGCATGCTGTTGGGCAGCCCGATGTAAACCGCATCAATGTCTTTGTTTTCGGCTATTTCATTGTAATTTTCGTAGCTGTAGATGTTCTTCGTTGGTACGTTGTACTGGGCGGCCATCTTTTCCGCCTTATCACGATGCCCGCTGACAAGCGCAGTGACTTGTGAATACTGAGACATTTTGCAAGCCAGCATGAAGTGATCCATGGAGATGCGGCCGAGGCCGACGATGCAGTAGCCCAGTTTGCGGGACTGGGCGTCGCTGGCTTGAGCTGGGACTCGATTACCTGAGGCGAGTGAAGACGCGGCGGCGCCGAGTCCAGCGGCGCGAGCAAATTGGCGGCGAGTGAGACTCATAGTTTATTGGATTGCGAGATAGCGCGGCGGTAATAAGAGACGCCGTTTCGTTCTTCAACGAATTCGACGCGATCGCCGATCCGCGCGCGATCTTGAGGTTCTTTGCCGAGGATGCGAACGGTCAGGCGGCCTCCATTTTCGAGATCCACGATAGCGAGTTGGTAGGGAGCGTCGCCCGCGTATTGTTCGGGTGGGGCATGCACGACAGTTTCGGTGTAAACGACTCCGTGGGCTGATGGCATTCCGTTTGCCTTAGGCTGCTGCCAGGATTGTGACGACACAGGTGGCGCCCGAGCCGCCAAGGTTTTGCGCTAAGCCAATGCGATGATGACGCACTTGTCGCTCGCCCGCATCACCGCGAAGCTGCATAGTGATATCGCAGATTTGACCGACGCCGGTAGCGCCGACGGGGTGGCCTTTGGATTTCAGACCGCCGCTGGTGTTGATGGGAAGCGGGCCGGTGATGGCGCTACATCCTTCAGCGGCAAACGGTCCACCCTTGCCCTTTTCGACGAACCCGAGATCTTCGCTGGCGACGATTTCGGCGATGGTAAAGCAATCGTGAAGCTCGGCGACTTCGATATCGCGCGGGCCAAGGCCAGCGTGCTCGTACGCTTTCTGGCCGGCGGATTCGACAGCGGGAAAGCAAGTAATATCCGCTTTCGTGTCGAGTGCGACGTGATCGGATGTTTGGGCCACGCTGAGGACACGCACGTGGCGCGAGGTATAACGGCTTGCCTGATCGAGCGGAACAAGGACCGCGGCAGCCGCTCCATCGCTGATGAGCGAGCAATCGTAGACGGTAAGCGGCTCGGAGATCGGGCGGCCTGCGAGCGCTTGTTCGAGGGTAATGACCTTGCGCATGTGCGCTTGAGGGTTCTTTGCGCCATTGGCGTGATTTTTCACGGCTACGGCGGCGAGCTGCTCACGCGTGGTTCCGTATTGGTACATGTGACGCTGAGCGATCATTGCGAAAAGAGCCGGAAACGTTGCGCCTGCGCGGCCTTCACCGGACATGTCGCCGGCGCCCGCGAGGATCTCGGTGACACGCGGCGTGGTTTGGGAGGTCATTTTTTCGACCCCACCCACGACGACGATGTCATAAATACCAGCAGCAACGCTTTGCCAGCCATGAAAGAATGCCGAGCCGCTTGAAGCGCAGGCATCCTCAACCCGGGTGCAAGGGATGGTTTCAAAGCCGGCGGCAGAGCCGATATAAGGCGCTAAATGGTTTTGGCCGACGAACGACGGACCGGCAAAATTGCCAAGATAAAAGGCCTGAACGGCTGGCGGAGAGACGTTGGCGTCGTTGAGCGCATGGGTGATTGCCTCGACTGCAAGGGAGCGAAGATCGCGGTCCGGAAAGGCTCCGAACGCGGTTTTTCCGATGCCGATCACGGCCACAGATCTCATATATCCTTAAGATAACGTCCATGGCCTGGCGATTCTGCACGTTTGTAGCAGTGCTTCGTCATTCTTTTATAGGCGAATGCGCGGGGACGGGACCAGTGCGTGGAGTCGACGGCAGCCAGGCGGAGACGTACTGGTGGCGGAGGGGTACATGAACGAACCCCCGCCTCGCATTTCGGATGCGCAGTTTCAGACGGAATCCGAAGCGCAGACGCAGTTTGTGCAAGCAAATCTGCGGCGCATTTTCTTGCTAATCTACCGCATTGTCGGAAACGTCGATGATGCCCAGGACCTCACGCAAGAGGCGTTCATTAAGGCGTTACAGCGGCAATCACAATTGAAGGATTTAGAGAAAGCGGGACAGTGGCTGTCTAGAATCGCGAGCAACACGGCGATTGATTTTCTGAGGCGCAATAAAAAGCTTACTTTTACAGATGTGAGTGAATTGTCGGAGGCTGCGGGTACGGAGAGTCCAGAGCAACTGCTGCTCCGAGGCGAGCGCAAATTGCAGCTTGACGGCGGGTTGGCGACGCTGACAGGACGGGAGCGGACCGCGCTTTTGCTGCGGGATGTCGAAGATATGCCGGCCGATGAGGTTGCGAAACAAATGAACTGCTCGATGGCAACCGTGCGCTCCCACATTGCGAATGCGCGAATTAAGTTCAAGCGGTATTTGGAAACGAGGAAACTGTCGTGAGATCCGGTAAGGCGACCAAGAACGACCACCCGAGCTTGCAGGCTCTCGCGCTTTATTCGAACGGCGATCTGCCGTGGCTCATGCGCCTGAAATTGGGCGGTCACGTCCGAAATTGCGCGAGATGCGAAGAGCAAGTCGCGCGTTTCCGATCTGCCCGCAAGGAGTTGAACCGGGAAGCCGGAACGCAGACGCTGACAGGATTTGAATCGATTACGGATTGGACCCGTCTCGAGCGGGAAATGCTCGGGAACATCGCGGTTGGGGTCGCGGCAGCGCGATGCATCGATAATGTCCGAACCAGCCGAACTCTCGTATGGCGTGCGGCTGGAGCCTCGGTAGGATTGGCGATTTTGTTCTTCACGGGATGGTTTGCCAATATTCCCAGCGACAAGAAAGAGCATCTCACTGCCTCAATCCGGCGGTCGATCGGCATTGAAAGTCCGCAGATAACGGGCAGCGTGGTCGAGACGACGCCGCAGGGGATTGCGGTGCGAACCCAAGGCGCGACGCTCACCATACTTCATCCACCTTCGGCTGTCGTTTCGTTGGCAGGCAGTTCTTCGCTCGGGGCACGCTTCGTGGATGAACAAACCGGGCAGGTGACAATCACCAACGTGTATGGCCAGTAGTTTAAGGCTGCGGGGGCTTACGCCTTTGTTTGGGCTCGTCCTGCCGGTCTGCGCGTGGGCGAGCGACACGGGCGGGCGCTGGCTGGATGTTGAATTTCCGCGTGACTCCCCGGTTTTATTCGTATCGTTCAGTCTGGGGCCGACGACTGCGCATGTACGCGGAAGTTCGATGGCGCTCGATCTTCACACGTCGCTTGTTTTGCGAAACACTGGAAACAAGACCATTTGCGGACTGACGCTGCGAGTGGAAGCGCAAGACCTGACGCCCGCGGGAAAAGGTTCCGTGACCGTGCCCAGCCTGAATGCTCAGCCGGGCGAAGTCTTTCCAGTGCGAATCGATATGGAGCTGCTGAGGCCGTTCAACGTGACGAAGACTGAGGGAGCGATGGTGCAGGTTACGCTTGATTGCGCACTGTTCAACGATCTCTCTTACTACGGTCCTGACACATTAGATTCGCGGCGCGCGCTCACCGTGTACGAACTGGAAGCGCGCCGGGACCGGCGATACTTGGCGGGTTTGCTCGAGACCGGGAAGCTGGCGCAATTGCGCGAAGAGTTGAATTTCGGAATGCAGGATCTCAGCCCGCAACAGCTGGGATTAGCATTGCTGCGCGAACCGGAAGCGAGCCAGAAGGGCGAACAAGCGGTCAGCGTACTTCCGGTTTCTTTTCGAAGCTCTCCAGTGGAGCCGCTCGGCGGGGCGGCACGGATCTTCGGTAACCAGGTGAGAGCTCCGCAGGTAGAAGTGAAGAACCGATCGCTAAAGACTGTGCGGAGCATTGAAATGGGCTGGATTGTGCGCGATCAACAAGGGAGAGATTTCGTTGCGGGTTCGTCTCCAGCTTCGATGCGGCTCGGACCCGTGCAGAAGGCGAAAGTAACAGAACCGGGGATTTTGCGCTTTTCTCATCCAACGGGGCAACCGATGCAGATTGGCGCAGTGATGGCGTTCGTCGACAGTGTAGAGTTTGCAGACGGGAATGTGTGGATTCCGAGCAGGCGGGACATCACGGAGGCAACGAGTGAGATTGGGCTGCGGAGGGCGCTCGCGGCATCGCCTGAACAGCAAAGGCTCGCTGAGGTTTACCGTCGAAAAGGGATTAATGCACTCGCTGCGGAGCTGAAGAAGGTCAATTAGCAGCCGGGTGCGATGTGCCCGTTTTGGTGGTTCGCGCAAGGCGAACCCGATAGACTAAGAGATGTTCGGGGCGTGGCTCAGCCTGGCTAGAGCGCCTGGTTCGGGACCAGGAGGTCGGTGGTTCGAATCCACTCGCCCCGACCAACCCTCGCAAAACCTGTTGAACGCCTTTGGGGAGTGTACAAGAGCCTGTACACTTGTGATATGAAGAGCTTGAGCGTCAGCGATTTTCGGGAGCAATGCCTGCACTTGTTTGACGGCCTGCCAGCAGATGGCATTCTCATAACCAAGCGCGGACGGCCGGTCGCGAAGGTCACGCCCGTTCCTTCCTCCTGCTCCGACCTCATTGGGATCATGAACGGCCTCGCCTCGAATCCACAAGACGATCTCTTTTCGACTGGAGCAGCTTGGGATGCTGAATCTGGACACTCATATTCTCATCAAAGCGTTCGAGGGAAGTCTCACACCACGCGAGCGAAACGTCCTCACCGCAGATCCTGAGTGGAGTATCTCGTCAATCGTGCTGTGGGAAATCGCGAAGCTGCACCAGCTTGGGCGCTTGGCGTACGGTTTGGATGATGAAACCTCCGCAGCCGCGATGGATCAGGTCCATGTCTGGCCCATTACGCGACAAGTCTGCTTAAAGCTTCGAGCGCTGGACTTCGAGTCCGAGCCCGCGGACGAAATTATCGCAGCAACGAGCCTGACGCACGATATTCCGCTCCTAACCCGAGACTTCCGGATTCGAAAATCCAAGGCCGTGAAACTGGCGTAATGCCCATCCATCTCCGGGCACTTCCAAATAGCGCCCTTGCGAGTTGCGAGGGGCCGGCAGCTCACTTAGCTATGCCTCCGAACTTCGGGACGCTACCGCCCCAGGACACCCTCTTGCCCGCATTTTGCTACCGAATTGGCTTGTCTCGCGTAAGCGTCCTCACGCTTCTATCTCCGGCTGCGCAGTAAGGGGTAATAGTACTGGAGCGCAATTTACTTGAAGCCGTGTGGGTGCGGCTAGTACGCTGGGAGAGAACTCGCGAATTTCATGAAGCCGAACAGAGTATGCATTATCGGTGCGGGCGCAGCAGGACTCGCCACGGCGCACTCCCTTTCGCATGCGGGGATCTCGTTCGACTGCTTTGAGGCAGGCTCTCAACTTGGAGGAATTTGGCGATTCGGAAATGATAGTGGTTCGTCGGTTTATTCTTCACTCATCACAAACACCTCACAGGTGAATATGCAGTTGTTCGGCTACCCGATGCCGGCTCGGCCGAATGATTTTCTGACCCATCACCAAGTTTTGGAGTATCTTACGAGCTTCGCCGAACAGGCGGAGCTAGCGGAAAGAATTGCGTTTTCAACTCGAGTAATCGCTGTTGAGCCAAGAGAGTACGGCGGTTTTCAAGTAACCGCCGAGAGCCGATCAGGTGAGCGGCTCAGCCGGGACTATGAAGCTGTTGTGGTGGCTACTGGCTGCCATTCGAAACCCAAGTGGCCCAGAATACCGGGATTTTTCAATGGCAAAATGATGCACGCTTGCGAGTACCGGATCCGGGATGTGTTTTTGGGGAAAAGGGTCGTGGTGGCAGGTTTTGGCGCTTCTGGTGCGGACATCGCCTGTGACGCAGTGGATGCGGCAAGAAGCGTCATACTTTCAACGCGCAGCGGGGGATATCTCGTGCCGAGATACGTGCATGGTAGGCCGCGTGACCAGAACACACGGGCTTGGTTAGCGTTACTTCCGCGCGCGGCGATAAAGCTGCTTTGGCGCCTTATGCTTTACCGGCGATCGGTATCTCCCAAGGTTTGTGCAGTTTTGGAGCGGGGTGCCTCCTCCTTCGCAAAACCTGCAGTAATCAATGACCATCTCGCAACCCTGATCGATGCAGATAGAGTCGCTGTAAAGCCTGGGATTGAGAGATTTGAGGGGAATCGGGTTGTCTTCTCGGACGGCAGCTTTACGGACTGCGATCTGCTGGTGTGTGCCACCGGTTACGAACCTGCGTACTCGTTCTTTTCCCCTGATGTGGCCGGCCAAAACGGGTCATTCGTAGATCGATACTTGCGAGTGGTCGCGCCGGATCAACCGGATTTGTATTTCGTAGGCCGAATTTCTGTGGTTGGCGCGTTCTTTCCGGTTTTAGAACGGCAGGCAATGTGGGTGGCTGATTTGATTGGGGGGCGATGCGTTTTACCCGAGCCAGCGGAGATGAAGCGGAGAGCCTCAAAAGAATCCAAAATGGCAGTGTCGATTTATCCCGATGCAGGTAGACGTGAGGATACTGTGGAATATTATCCCTATTTACGCGCTCTCAGTCGAGAACATAGGGCGGGTCTAGCTCGGCGACCAAGAGCCAATCCTGCTCTGGCGGACAGGGTGGTCGCGCTCGATCCCGATTTCTCCTCTTAACCCCTGCGTTTCATTTGATAGTCTGCGCTACTAATCTCCTCTTCGATGTATCCGGCCGGCTTTGATCTCGCTGCATCGGCGTATCAGGAGATGATGCGCGAGGGCTTCCACCCAGACTTCTCTCCGTCAATACGAAATCAGCTCGCGGCTATTGAGGCGCGGCCCACGGAAATTTCGAGAAACAGCTTGCGAGATCTGCGCGACGTTCTCTGGTCTTCGATCGATAACGATACTTCGCGCGATCTGGACCAGATAGAAGCTGCAGAACGAGTATCCAACGGAATCCGCGTGCTCGTAGGGATTGCAGACGTGGATTGTGTTGTAGCAATTGGTTCTCCCATCGATCAGCACGCGGCGAGTGAAACAACAACCGTCTACACGGCGGTGCGCAATTTCCCGATGCTGCCGGAAGCGCTCTCGACAGATCTCACGTCTCTCGGGGAGGGTGCGGACAGAGTGGCGATCATCGTCGAGATGGTCGTGAGCTCAGAGGGCTCGATCGGGTCGACGGACGTTTACGGTGCGCTGGTACGGAACAAGGCGCAACTGACGTACAGCGGAGTGGGGGCCTGGCTCGAAGGGTGGGGAAAACCGGATACCAAGGTGGGCAGTTCGAATGAGCTCGCGTCGCAGCTCAAATTGCAAGATGAAGCAGCAACGGCTCTGCGCAATCAGCGGTACCGTCTTGGCGCGCTGAACTTTGATCGCGTTGAGACCAGCGCGACGATTCGTAACGGCGCGGTGGAGAGCATAGCCGGTATGAAGAAGACGCGGGCACATGATCTGATTGAAGATTTCATGATCGCGGCTAATGAAACCATCGCGAAAACGCTCAAGGTAAAAAGCGTCCCGATGATCCGGCGAGTCGTGAAGGCTCCCGAGAGGTGGGCCAGGATTGTCGAGCTAGCGGCAGGATATGGAGAGCATCTCCCGGCGCCGCCTGACTCGGGTGCTTTGAATGCATTCTTGGAACGGCGACGCGCGGCAGATCCGCTACACTATCCCGATCTCTCGTTAGCCGTGGTCAAGCTGATGGGACCGGGTGAGTACGTAATGTCGCGGCCAGGCGCCGACGACCAGGGACATTTCGGTTTAGCAGCAACCGACTACACGCACTCGACTGCGCCGAATCGCCGCTTCGCAGACCTCGTCCTGCAACGGCTCGTCAAAGCGACAGTCGCGGGACAAGGAACGCCCTACTCAGAAGATGAACTGAACTCGATTGCCCGCAATTGCACATTGAAGGAAGACGCTGCACGTAAGGTAGAGCGAGCAATGAACAAACGCGTGGCGGCGGTCGCGCTTAGGAATCGGCGGGGTGAAACTTTTGATGCGATCGTCACCGGTGTTACTCCGAAAGGAGTCTTCGTGCGGGTGTTAAATCCGCCGGTAGAAGGACGGCTGATGCGGGGCGAAGCGGGGGTGGATGTTGGAGATCGAATACGAGTTACCTTGCTAGCGACCGATCCGGAGCGCGGTTATATTGACTTCGGCAGATAAACGGCGGGACACTCTGAATTGGATCAGAGATGCCTTGTCCTTATTTCGAGCCGCTAAACGTTGCCGCGCATCCACATTATGCAAATGCCCGCCTGCCCCTAATTGATGAGTACGAGGGCGTATGCCACGCGGGCACGGAGCCCCTTAGGGCACCCTCGGAGATGCGATTTCGAGGCTGTAATCATGGTTACTCGAAAGAATGCTGCAAGCGATTTCCGACTGACGAGCTCCGGTCTTCTTTTCGGTACGATATTGCCGGCCGCAGCGAGATTGCTTTGAGCCTGATCTGCATTGAAGAGCAGGATTACCTCCCGCTGCGCTGGCGTTCTATTACATACGTTGTGGCGAGTGAGCGCCTAGAGCCGGCGTTGGAAGACCAGTGCGCTCACGCGCAGGCGCTAGCATTCTGCCGAAGTTATTTAGCACATTTTGATAAGCCGGGAAGGCGCGGCTAGTGCCGGACATAACTCAAGAGCTAGAAATCGAAGCAGCCGGCAAGCCTCGAACGGTAAGGGAATCACAATCGGAATATTCAGAAATTTGTCTGCCTAACGATACCAATGCGTTGGGTACGATGCTTGGCGGACATGTGATGCACCTTGTTGATCTATGCGGCGCCATTGCAGCCATGCGGCACGCACGATCGACCGTAGTGACGGCCTCCGTAGACCAAATGACGTTCTTACATCCGGTTCGGTTGGGAGAACTCGTGAGATTAAGATCACAGGTGAACCGTGTGTTCCGGACCTCGATGGAAGTGGGAGTGAAAGTTTGGGTAGAGAACCTGCAGGGAGGCGATATCCGACACACATCTTCCGCATACTTGACGTTTGTGGCTTTGGATCCAGCGGGAAACCGGATAGTGTTACCGCAAATTGTGCCCGAAACAGACGAAGAGAAGCGCCGATTTGATCAAGCGGCTGAACGCCGCGCTTACCGCCTGGCGTTTAAAGATAAGACGAAAACAACCCCGGAAAACTAGCCATTCGGCTTATGTACACGGGCGGGGGTGCTGCTGATACACTGTGGCCGATGGCAGAAACGAATGAAGCAGTTCGCGAAACAACGTTGAGAGGCAACCCCCTTGCACTAGCAGGTCCTGAATTGCACGTTGGGGACCCGGCGCCCGATTTTGAAGTCGTGGATGATTCGCTGCAGAAAGTCGACCTGGCGAAAACGGGTAATAGTGTTCGCATATTCAGCGTAGTTCCTTCCCTCGATACGCCGGTATGTGACGCTCAGACGAAGCGTTTTGAAGACGAGGCGGCGAAGCTGAAAGACGTGCAGATTTACACGGTCAGCATGGATCTTCCCTTCGCCCAAAAACGCTGGTGTGGAAATTTTGGAATAAGCCGGGTGGGAATGCTTTCTGACCATAGAAGCGGATCCTTCGGGGAACATTATGGGACGCTCATCCCCGATCTGCGCATCGAAAGCAGGGCGATCTTTGTTTTGGATGGCGAGAACCGGCTTCGCCATGTCGAGTACGTTAAGGAAGTGGGTGATCACCCGAATTATGAGGCGGCATTGACAGCGGCAAGAACTGCGGTAGAGCAGAACGCAAACTCAGCCGCTCGCTAGAATTGTTGCATTTTAAGCCGCGGCGAATTGATGCGGAAGCGTGGCGGTCATGAACCAGAAGTCTTCGATGGCGCGCACTACATTCTCGTATTCCTGGAGATCACCCGGCTTGGCGATATAACAGTTCGCATTCAAGCTGTATGCCGCAAGAACATCCTCATCGGCTTTTGAGCTGGTCATCACGAGAACGGGAATTTGCTTCAGCTTGGGTTCGGCTTTGACTTCAGCTAGTACTTCACGCCCGTTCTTCTTGGGAAGATTGAGGTCGAGCAGGATGATGTCCGGGCAGTGGACGAGGCCCGCCTGGGCTTGGTGAAGATAGTCCATCGCTTCAACGCCGTCGCGAGCGACGCGGATCTCCAGCGGGATCGGAGTTTTTTTCATCGCTTCTCGAATCAGGCGGACGTCACTAGGACTGTCCTCGACCAAGAGAATTCGTAATGAATCCATCGGCGACTGCTCTCTAAGGAAAGAGGTTGCAACTTGACGGCCAAACTATAAGTACTTGTTGCAGGAGAGAGTTGAATCTTAGGGTATACCCTTACTCAGGTAAGAATTAACGAGGGGCTTACCCCATCCTGAAAAAAATGCGTACGCCCGCCTGCACATCGCGAGTCGGTTGACAGCACTGTAAGCTGATTTTTATTATGCTTGCAGCAATGCTGTGGACGAGGCGGCATAATGTTTATGTAGTTAGCGCGAGAGGATAGTTCCGGAGGTTCCTTGATCAAGCTGGATATCATCAATGAGGTCGTTAACCGAACAGGGATAACCAAGACGAAGGCCGAGATGGCTGTCGAAACGGTTTTTGAAACGATGAAAAAGGCGTTGAGTGAGGGAGACCGGATTGAACTGCGTGGTTTTGGAATTTTTAACGTTCGGCCTCGCAAGACTGGGATCGGAAGAAATCCGAGAACTGGAGCCGAGGTAGCAATCCCGCCCGGTAAGGCGGTTCGATTTAAACCCGGGAAGGAACTGCAGACGCTGCAATAGGCGAAGTGTCTGATCCGGGCTTAACGGGGCGAATCGCCAACGAATCGTCAGAATCTCACGAAAGCACGCCATTACCACCTCTGACGCTCGACAAGCTTGAGCGGAGCGTGCGGCGGGTCGGACTGCCTCGGAAAACGTGGGTTCATGTGTTGCTTTTTGTCCTGACCGGAATGACGACCACGGTGTTTGGGTTTGCAGAAGTAGAGAGTTTCCGGGAAAATCGCCCGCTCGATGTGGAATTGCTGGTCAATGGATACGCACGGCTCGCGCACGGCGACTTAAGCGTGCTCAGCGGATTGAACTTCTCGCTGCCTTTATTGTTAATACTGCTGGCGCATGAGTTTGGACATTACTTCGCTTGCCAGCGCTGGCGGGTGAGAGCGAGTTTGCCTTACTTCATGCCCTCACCGACGCTCTTTGGGACGCTCGGCGCATTTATCAGGATTCAATCGCCGATTTGCAAGCGGCGAAGCTTGTTCGATATCGGCGTATCGGGGCCGCTTGCCGGATTCGTCATGTTGTTGCCGTTTTTGTTCATTGGCGTTCGGCTCTCGCGGGTAACACCCGGGGCAGGGGCGCACGGTCCGTTTGTATTTGAGGCGCCGTTACTTTTACAGGCTCTCGAGGCAGAGCGATTTCCGGGCGTCTCACATGCCAATATTCTGCTTCACCCCGTCGCGCTCGCGGCATGGGCGGGGTTGCTCGCAACGGCGATAAACCTCTTGCCGATAGGTCAATTGGATGGCGGCCACATCTTGTACGCAGTG
This sequence comes from Acidobacteriaceae bacterium, assembly GCA_019240405.1. Classification (GTDB taxonomy): domain Bacteria; phylum Acidobacteriota; class Terriglobia; order Bryobacterales; family Bryobacteraceae; genus Bog-105. Next base: position 61,335 of record JAFAYL010000061.1, on the reverse strand, counting down.
TTTGGGGCGAAGGCTCACCGGCGCGTGTCAACCGCATTGCCGGTGGTCTTGGTGGCGTTGGGGTATTGGTACTGGCCGTGGTATGTTTTAGCCGCAGTGATTTTTCTTTTTGGCAGGCGACATCCACTGGTCTATGACGAAACACGGTTGGACGGCTATCGCGCGGCCGTCAGCGTAGTGGCTCTGCTGTTATTTCTGTTTTCGATATGCATTGTGCCGGTGTACACCAAATAGGACGGCATGCAGATAAAAATTTCTGCGGCCATCATCACGTTCAATGAAGAGCGGAATATCGCCCGGGTAATAGAGAGCTTGCGCTGCTGCGATGAGATTCTGGTACTAGACAGCGGTTCTAACGATCGGACCGTCGAGGTCGCGGCAAAACTCGGAGCGCGCGTGGAGGAAGCTTCGTGGCATGGATTTGCCGCTCAGAAAAACATTGCAGCGCAATTGGCGACTCACGATTGGGTGTTGTCGCTGGATGCCGACGAGAGCCTAAGTGAGGCTCTGGAAGCGGAAATCTGGCAAATCAAAAAGAGCGGCCCAAAGTTTGATGGCTATACTATGCCGCGATTGGCTCAATATCTCGGGCGCTGGATTTTGCACAGTGGTTGGTATCCCGATCGAAAGGTCAGGTTATTTGACCGGCGAAAAGCGAAGTGGGTGGGTGAATTTGTACATGAGTCGGTAAAGGTAGAGGGGCCGATAGGACATTTGAAATCGAATCTCCTTCACTTTACGTGCAACTCATTATCCGAGCACGTGCGGACCATGGATCGGTACACCACGCTCGGCGCACAAGAGATGGTCTCCCGGGGCGAGGCGGTGAGCTTAGGCAGATTGCTTGTTGATCCGCCTTGGACGTTTCTGAAGACTTACTTCTTAAAGCTTGGCTTTTTGGACGGCGCTGAAGGGCTAACGATTGCTTACATGGGTGCATTCTATAATTTCGTGAAATATTCAAAAGCTCGGCTGATGAGCCCCGGCCGAAAATCATAAGCTTGCGCATTTTGCACGTTGACACTGGAAGGGAGATGCGCGGCGGGCAGTATCAGGTGCTTCTGTTGCTGAAGGGCTTGCGAGAGCGGGGGCATGAGTCAATTCTGCTGGCCCGGAAGAAGGGGCCATTATCGATCGCCGCCACTAATGCAGGCTTCACGGTGCGCACCGCTGGGCCATCTGAGCTCTGGCAGAGGAGCGTTGAAGCGGATATAGTTCATGCACACGACGCAAGAGCGCATGCGATTGCGGCGATAGCTTCGCGCGGCAGATTTGTTGTTTCGCGCAGAGTGGCGTTCCCGGTCGGGCGGTCCCTGGTCTCCACTTGGAAATATGAGCGCGCGGCGAGATTTCTGGCTGTCTCGAATTTCGTAGCGATGCAGTTGCGAACTGTGGGTGTGAGCGAGGCAAAGATCGACGTCGTGTACGACGGAGTAGAAGTTATAGAAGATGTCGCAGCGTGGAACTCGGAGCATCCGGCTGTGGCAATAGCATCGTACGATCCGCAGAAGGGCCGCGACTTGATCGAAGAGGCAGCGCGTCTAGCTGGGCTGAGAGTTGTCTTTTCGGATAATCTGTCGGGTGATCTCCGGCAAGCATCAATGTTTATTTACATCACGCGATCGGAAGGATTGGGATCGGCGGCGTTGATTGCGATGAACGTAGGCGTTCCGGTGATCGCAAGCCGCATTGAGGGTCTCAACGAAGTGTTCGAGGATGGAGTCTCGGGAACATTTGTGACGAACGATCCGCATGAGATTGCGGGCGCCATGAGGAGAGTAGTGGAGCAACCAGGGCTGGCACACAAATTGATTGTGGGAGGCAGAAACCGCGTTCGGGAACGCTTCACACAGGATCATCTCGTCGCGCGAACACTGCTGTCTTACGAGAGGGCGCTTGCTGCCTGACTTGGAGGCGCTGTACATTTCAGCGGCAGTCATTCTTGGCGTGCTGTTCGGCAGCTTCTTGAATGTGTGCATTTACCGGGTTCCCCGCGATTTGTCGGTAGTGGCGCCTCGGTCTTTTTGCCCTGGATGCGCGGCGAGTATTCGGTGGTTTGATAACGTGCCGCTGCTAAGTTATGCGTTTCTTAAAGGGCGTTGCAGATATTGCGGCGAGCGCATCGCGCTTCGGTATCCCATTGTTGAATTGACGATGGCGATCATGTTCGGGTTGATCGCTCTTGAATATCGTTGGGATGCGCGGGCGTTGAAATGGGCGTTTTTCGAGGGTTTGGTTGTCGCGTTGCTTTGGACAGACCTAGAGGACCGCATTCTGCCGGATGAATTGACGCTGGGCGGCCTCTTAGCTGGATTGGTTTTTGCTGTATTCATTCGAACACCGGGACAACTTAACGAAATTGTCTTGCCCGGGTCGAGAATGCTTTGGCAATCGCTGTTCAATGCTGGTTTGGGGGCGATCGTGCTAGCTGGACCGATCTGGCTGCTTGGCGCCATATACGCTCGCGTGCGCAAACGCGAAGGGCTGGGACTGGGAGACGTGAAATTGCTAGCTCTTATAGGAGTGTTTCTCGGACCGGAAAACGGATTATTGGCGCTGTTGATTGGGACGCTAAGCGGTTCCGTGGTCGGGCTGGCTTACATCTGGCTCGCGCGAAAAAACGCGTCGACTTACGAGCTGCCGTTCGGAAGCTTTCTTTGCGTAGGAGCGGCACTCGTGCCTTTGATCAAGAGGCTGTAGTTGGCGGGTTCAACGGCTCCCTTGATGTATTATAGAGCTTTACACTATGAAGCAGCTGCTTGACGCCCTCTCTCCCGGGGATCGCGATTGGGGAATTGCGATGCAACTCGAGGCCAACCGTTTGCCTGGCCATATAGCGATCATAATGGACGGGAACGGCCGCTGGGCGAGAAGGCGAAATTTTCCGCGGCTCGCGGGACACAAGGCGGGCGTAGATCCAGTACGAACGGTGGTGGAAACGTGCGCGCAACTGGGAGTGGAGACGTTAACTCTCTATGCGTTTTCGGTTGAGAACTGGAAGCGACCTCGTCAGGAGGTGGAGGGGTTGTGGCGTCTGTTGCTATTCTACCTGTGCCGAGAACTGCCGAATCTAATCCGGAACGGCATTCAATTGGCGGTTATTGGGCGTTTGGAGTCGTTACCGAGTGTAGTTCAAGACGAGCTGCGCCGTGCAATAGGCAAAACGTCGCAGAATCGCGGGATGCGCTTGAATCTTGCGATCAATTATGGTGGCCGCACTGAGTTAGTGGACGCGGTGAACTCGATCCTTAACAACGCGAGGCTTGAAGGGAAGTTGGATTCGCTTGAAATTACCGAGGACGCGATTTCAGAACACGTTTACACGGCGGGGATCAGAGACCCCGATTTACTGATTCGGACCTCGGGCGAAATGCGGATCAGCAATTTTCTGCTGTGGCAGATCGCATACGCGGAACTTTACATCACAGAAACGCTCTGGCCCGATTTTACGCGCGCAGATCTTCTCGAAGCGATCCTCGAATATCAAAACCGGGAGCGTCGTTTTGGGGGAGTGGAACGTAGCGCGGCACCGGTAGTGGATGCATCTTCCCTTCTTATGGAAGAAGAGGAAGTGGAAATGCCTCTCGCGTAACCGAATTCTCCTTCCTGCCCTCCTTTGGTCATGAAGCGCCCCCTAACTGCGGTGGGGTTAATCGCAGTCGCGACATATCTGGTTTTCTTTGCGCCTCAGTGGCTGTTCCTAGTGGCTGCTGTTTGCATGAGTCTGCTTTGCTTCTGGGAGTACGCGGGACTTGTAGGCGCTCACAACATTCCGCGGCCTGGGTTATTCGGAATCGCGGCGGGTATTCTGATCTTGCTATGGCCCGAAGAAGCCGTGATCGGGTTAACGATTCTCAGCGCTGCAGCTTTGACAAATGCACTGCGGGATCGAGATCTGAGGAACGTACTCCCAGCGGTGTCTGCAGCGTTTTTTGGTGCGCTCTACACGTTTGCGCCGTGGCGCTTTGCAGTGCTCCTGCGCAGTGAGAGCGTCCACTGGCTATTTTTTGGTCTGGCTTTAAATTGGGCTGGTGATACTCTGGCGTACTACACTGGACGGCGATTGGGAAAACACCGGTTGGCGGCCACGATAAGTCCTAACAAAAGCTGGGAGGGAGCCGTAGCTTCTGTATTTGGTTCAGTTGCGTTCGGGCTTATTTACATGGGCTATTTCATGCCGCAGATTCCGTTCTGGCATGTCGGCGGTATCGCGCTTGCTGGAAACATTGCCGGGCAATGTGGTGATCTGGCAGAATCTGCGGTCAAGCGCGGTGCAGGAATCAAGGACAGCGGCGCAATATTACCGGGCCATGGAGGAATGTTAGACCGGGTTGATAGCAGTCTCTTTAGTTTACCTGTGGTCTATGTGCTCTCAGTTATAAGCGGGTACTTACTTCGTTAGTGTATGGTTCTTGTTTTGCGGTTCATGTAGTCCATCAGTAAGTAATTGCCGAGTGTGTAAGGCGTGGTAAAGTAAGCTTTCCCGCGGCACATCTGGGTTACTTTCTGAATGAACTGCACCAGACCGTAGTCGCTGGCAAGCATGAAAGTGTTGATCAAAATGCCTTGTTTTTTGCATCGAGCTACTTCTTCCAAGGTTTGACTAATTACGAGCGGGTCGAGGCCAAAAGCGTTCTTATAAATGCGACCGTCCTCAAGTGTAAGGGCGGACGGCTTTCCGTCAGTGATCATGACGATTTGCTTCATATCCTTCTTTTCTTGAGACAGAAGTCTTTGGGCAAGGATGAGGCCATCGCGAGTATTCGTGTAGTATGGACCAACTTGCACGCGCGCCAGCTCGGAGATGCGCAGCTCTTCGGCCGAATCGTGAAAAAGGACACATCGCAGCGAGTCGCCGGGATATTGCGTGCGGATCAAGTGCGCGAGCGCGAGCGCGACCTTTTTTGCGGGCGTAAATCGATCTTCGCCATATAGGATCATGCTGTGGCTGCAATCGAGCATTAGGACCGTAGCGCATGAGCTTTGATATTCGGATTGGTGTACATGAAGATCCGAATACTCCAGCTTCAAGGGAAGGCGCAGGCCCTCTCGTTGCAGTGCGGAAAATAACGTGGTTGGCACGTCAAGATTGAGCGTGTCGCCGAATTCGTAACATTTCGGGGCGCCACTCGAATCGATGCCGGTCGAGAGGTCGCGGGTATCATGCGCGCCGAAACTCGACTTACCGAGCGAGCCAAGAAGATCTTTCAGGGTCTTGAATCCGAGGAAGTCGATGGCCTTGTCGGTGACTTCGAAGTGCGAGCGGGTCTCCGGGCCATCCTGCGACCCGGGAGCAGTAGCTGATTCCGGAGGTGGACCCTCTACGTCGACATATCCGGCCTGTTCGAGCCTATTGACGAGGCGCTCGATTAATTGATCGCGTTGCTGGGCCGACATCTGTTGAAGCCGCTCGAGTATCTGTTGGGCGCGCTCGGAATCGAAGAGATCGCCGCTTTCAAGCGCGCGCTCAATCGCTCGTTTGAGATCTTCGAGCGTGTGTTGGTTCATCTCCGAGAAGCGGAGATACGGATCACTATAGCCGCTCTGGAGGAAGTAGTCGGCGAGCGCTCGAACGAGATCGTCGACGTCGATCCCTAAATCTTCTTCATTGAAGCGTGAGTAAGAGATCCGTCTCATGCGGCTGCTTTGCTGTGCAAGTTAATTGAGGTTCCGGCGGCCGCCTCCACCAGGTCCATTCCCGCCCCGTCGAGGGTCGAAGCCGCGCCGTTGCGTGTCTTCGCGCTCGTGAACACGTTCTTCACGGACCAGGCGCTCGCCAGCCACGAACTCAAGTTCTTCGTTGCGGCTGATGCGCTTGTGAGCATACAGGCCTTCGAGGATAAATTCGGCGGCCGAGGCTCGCATGGCGTCGCTTTCATCTGTATCGACACCTAGCTTGCGGGTAAATGAGAACAGATCCGGAACGCGGTCGAGCTGCTCGAGCATTTGGGTAACAGGCATTGTCTCATCGACACGAATCGAGCCACCCAGCTCGAACCATTGAATGAGATGGCGCAGATTCACGCCATCGAAGTACGAGGTATAAACTTTTGCCACTGCATTGCGGATGAGATCGCGGCCAATGGCATCTCCGCCTTTCAGCTCACCTTCGTATTCCAGCTCGAGCTTTCCAGTAATGGAAGGTAGGGCTGCATAGAGATCGAGAATTCGCGGGACGGCCTCGGTTTCTTTCGTTTTAAGAGCACGCCGCTCGGCGTTAGAGATCACATTTTCGAGAACGCTGATGGGCAAACGCTGCGAAACTCCTGATCTCTTGTCTACACGCTTGTCCTCGCGCGCCAGGAATGCGACTTGCTCGATGACTTCGTGAAGGTACGGGGGTACTTCCATTTGAACCGGCGAGCGGCGGCGCGTCCAGGCCTCTTGCTTGGTGATAGCGATGCCGTGCGCGATGGTCAAGGGATAATGCGTGCGGATTTCGCTTCCGATACGGTCCTTTAAGGGCGTGATAATTTTTCCGCGCGCCGTGTAATCCTCCGGATTTGCCGTGAACACCAATAGAACATCGAGCGGAAGACGGACGGGATAGCCTTTGATCTGAACGTCGCCCTCTTGCATGATGTTGAAGAGACCGACTTGAACTTTGCCGGCCAGATCGGGAAGCTCGTTGATGACGAAGAGGCTCCGGTTAGCGCGCGGGAGAAGTCCGTAATGGATGGTCAGCTCACTTGAAATATCTTGTCCGGAGCGAGCAGCTTTGATTGGATCGATATCGCCAATCATGTCGGCGATAGTCACGTCGGGAGTGGCTAATTTTTCGATATAACGCTCCTGGGCAGAGATCCAGGCGATTGGGGTATCGTCGCCCAACGTGGCAAGTTTCTCGCGGCATTGTTTGCAGATTGGGCGTAGCGGATGGTCCCGAATCTCGCATCCCGCAATATAGGCCATTTGCGGGTCCAGAAAATTCGTAAGTAATCGCGCGAGGCGCGTTTTGGCCTGCCCGCGCAAGCCCAAAAGAATGAAGTTGTGACGCGATAAGATGGCATTCACGATTTGCGGGAGAACAGTGTCTTCGAATCCCATAACTCCCGGAAAGAGAGTCTCGGTGCGGTTTAATTTGCAGATGAGATTCGAGCGAAGCTCTTCTTTAAGCGTTCGCTCCGGCTGTAGCTGATCGAGAAAACGGCTAGAGCGGAGCGCGCCAAGCGTCCCTAGCAAATCGGGGTGATGCATTATTAAAAACTCGGGATATTTTCACACACAAGTCTAGCAGTGTTAGCGTCGAGGAGCGGCAAGCAGAGCATGGAAATTATTTTTATACCTGAGGAGCGAGTTCAAGCGCTTCTTTGCTTGGAAGAATTGTTCCCAATATTGAAGGAAGCGCTCATCGACTTTTCTGCCGGACGTGTGATGCAGCCGGTGCGCACCATAGTGCCGCTTCCTGAACATGCAGCCTTCTTTGGGATTATGCCGGCCGTTTACGGCGACGTAATGGGCGCGAAGTTTGTGAGTGTTTACCCGGAGAATGCGAATCGCGGGCTGCACACTCATTTGGCGACCATGCTCCTCTTCAGGACAGATACGGGGGAACTTCTCGCGCTGATGGATGGCCGTGTTATCACTGCGTGGAGAACAGCAGTGGTGTCGGCGATTGCCACTGAACTGCTCGCTTCCGAAAATGCTTCGGTTCTGGCGATATTGGGAAGCGGTGTTCAGGCAAGGACGCATTTTGAAGCACTGAAGCGCGTGCGCAGATTTGTAGACGTGCGTGTATGGAGCCGTAATGCTGAGCACGCGGCAAAATTTGCTGCTGAAATCGGTGCGAAGAACATGACGGCGGAAGAAGCCGTTCGGGGCGCAGACGTGGTAGTCACAGTTACGAACGCCTCGGAGCCGGTTTTGTACGGAACTTGGTTGAAGGAGGGCGCACACGTGAATGCAGTGGGTGCAGTGGGGCTGGGGAAGCGCGAAATTGATGCTCAGGCCATGAGAGAGGCGACCGTCGTAGTTGACTCGCGCGAAGCTGCGTTGCAGGAATCCGGCGAGATTTTGCATTCCAGAGCGAGCATTTATGCAGAGATCGGTGAACTGCTCGCTGGCAAGATATCTAATCCGGAGGCGGGGCGAACGACAATTTTCAAGTCGCTTGGTATTGCCGTTGAAGATCTAGCATCGGCCCGCCTCGTGTACGAGCGCGCATGCCGGAACAACGAATGACTGAAGACAAGGCATGATATACTCCCGCGCAGGTATTACGGAATGATGAAAAACATTTGGGTTGCGGTTGCGGGTACCGTCACGTTGGTTTTTTTGAGCGGCTGTGGAGCTCCAGCGCACGAGCCGACGGAAAAGTATTTTCTCGTTGCGGCGAATATCAAGTTGGCGTACTGGCAGACCGTTCTGGCCGGGCTGAATCATGCCGCCTCCGAGATGAAGGTCAAGTCGGATATTGCAGGACCAGACACCTATGATCCTCAGGGCGAGGAGAAAGAATTTCAGAGAGCAGTGGCGCTGAAACCGAGCGGAATTATGGTTTCAGCGGCGGATGCCAAGGTGCTCGCGCCCGACATCGATTCGGCATTGGGGCAAGGTATTCCGGTGATTACGGTGGATTCGGATGCTCCAGACAGCAAGAGACTGCTGTTCATTGGCACCGACAACTTCAACGCGGGAAAACTCGGCGGCGAGCTGGTGGCGAAACTGCTCAACGGGAAAGGTTCGGTTGCGATCTTTACGATTCCGGCTCAAGCCAATTTGAACGAGCGATTGGAAGGCTATCAAAGCGCGTTCCAAGCTCACCCGGGCATCAAAGTTGCACAAACAATCGATATGAAGGGTGATGCTCCCGTCGCTTTCGATAACGCGAGAACGATTATCGAGAGTAAGAACAGAGTGGATGCAATTGTTTGCCTCGAGGCAATTGCCTGCCCGGAGGTGGGTGAGGTGGTGAATCGGGAGAATTTAACAGGCAAGATCACGATCGTGGCCATGGATACAGATCAGCGGACTTTAGATTGGATTCAGAAGGGCGTGATCTCCGCGACCATTGCTCAAAAACCTTATACGATGGGATATTACGGCTGCAAGGTGCTGGATGACTTGCACCACCACAAGCCAAATCCTTTATCGGGTGACTGGAGAGCAAACTCCTACTCGCCGATCCCGACCTTCATCGATACAGGAACGTCAATGCTGCAAAAGGGTAGCCTGGACGCCTTCAAGCAACAGCAGCAGTCAGCGGGTAATCCGGGCAATCCGCAGTAAGGCCCTTTCAGTTCCGCTGGCTTAGAAGGCAAATCGTAGTTGTAAGTCAAGGCGCCGCTGATCGCTGGCCGTTGCTTCGGCAGCATAGCCACCGGTGATGTTAGTCGATTCGAATCGGTAGGGCGATGTGAGCGCCCCGTTTGGAGTATTGAGGTTGGCGTGGTTTAGAATGTTGCGCGCGCCCACCGAGAGTGTCAGGTTGTATCGGTGTTCGGTAAGCGTATCGAAACCGCCGCGGAAAGGTCCGCCACCGCCGTAGCCGCTCCGGGATGTCGCGCCGCCCGATGGTCCTGAAAATTTAGTTGTTCCGAAGCCCCACGTCTTACTCACCCGCAGGTTGATGCCGAGAAATCCGGGGCCTTCGCCGATATTGCGCTCGACGAGCGGTTGCCCCGGCAAAGGGAGAGTGTCGAGAAAGCCGTAAGGAGTGTCGATGGTGTTTGAACCCGGCCCTCCGGCAATGCTCGGCCGCGCCGTGGGCTGCGGCTGGCCTGTTAGGAAAAGATCAGTTCCAGTTGTGACATTGAACGGCGTGCCACTATGAGCGACAACAAAAGGAGAGAATCGTAAGCCCCAAGGACCAGCGATGGAGCCCCCGGCAAAAAACTGATTTCGAATATCGAGCTGAGATCGCCCGTAATCTTCCGCGAAGTCGTACTGATTGGAAGGAAGCGTCCCTAGACCATCGGTATCGCTATGAGCTTCGCCGTAGATATACCGGGCGAACAGAGTAAACCAGCGTCCGATCGAGCTGTTCAGCATGGCGATCAACTGAGTTTGCTTGAAGATCCCGGTCGATTCATAATTGTAGATGTCACCCACATCGCCGTACGGACGGATGCCGATGCTGTTGGCATTTACTGCGGAACTGCCCGCGACTGAAACTGGCGCGCCGGGTAGAGGATTCGATGTCGTTGGTATTGGAGCATTGATGTCAACAGTCCTGAGCTCGTGAAGGCCGCGAGAGTTCATGAAATTGACGGTTAAAGTGGTATGCGACAGCAGTTGACGTTCGACGCCAATGACGGTTTGCATGAGATAGGGTGCATGAAGATGGCTATCTATCTGATAACGCTGCTGACTGTTTGAAATGGTGAGTTCGCTCGTGGGAATGGTATCGAAGGAAGCGTCGAATAGAGTAGGCTTATCTACGACGTAATTGATCTCGTTTACTCCGTTGTAGCGATAGGCGGCGAGAATATTGGTAGCTTGGAAACGGTCGTAGAAAATGCCCCATCCGCCGCGGATCACAGTTTTGGGGCGGCTATTAATTCCTTTTGCGCCGGGCGACCACGCGAAGGCGAATCTAGGTGCCCAATCATTCTTGTCGGATATATTCGTTTGCGCTTCCCAGCGCATTCCGAGACTCAAAGTCAGGTTGGGTTTCACACGCCAGTCATCTTGGATAAACGGACCGAAGTCGAGCTGATAAAAACCGACGAACGGGCTGCCTGACGGCCCGGGAGCGCTGAGAGTGAATATCGAAGGGCCGTCGTCTAGATTGCTCACCGTCTGACTACTAAATCCAGCGTGAAGCAGTTCTTCGGCCATGAGGTATTGCTCGATCGATGTGCGCTGAGAATTACCCAGAAAGGTGTAAACGCCATTGAAATTCTTCGGCGAGTAATCATCAATTGTGGTGCTCCGGATTCGGATGCCGGTCTTTATGTTATGAGCTCCGTAGGTTAGAGTTGTGTAATTTTGAAGCTCGTATTGGTTTTGAATGTCGTAAGTAGAGCCGTATTGGGGCGAGCTATATCCAGAGCCTCCCGATACGAATGAGTTGGCTACGTTGAGCTGGGGTGTGGTTAGCTGGCTTTTTTCGAACTGATCTTCGCGAGCATATTGGAAGTGGGTTTCGTTAACGGCATGGGGACTTAGGACTGAAGTCTCGACGATCTGGGCGGTCTGTTCTGTATTCAATAGCGAGTAGCCGTTTCCAGGAAGATTGAAGCTGCCAACACCGGTTAGAAGACGGTTGTTATCGAGATAGGTGTAACGCAGGCTCAGGGTGTTATTTGCATTGAACTGGTAATCGACGCGGGGACTCACCGTGGTACGCCGCTGTGGGGTCGGATAGAAGGTTTGATCTCTCACGGAAGTGACGAAATCGGCTGCGGGGATTTGGGCGTTAATAATCCCGTTGTCGTCGATATTGCGGCGCTCAGCATCAATAAAGAAGCTCGCACGCTGGCCCAGGGGGCCGCTAATGTTGCCGCCAAATTGCTGGGTTCTGAAAGGCGGGCTGACGCTCAGAAAGGGATTGCGCGAATTCCAGATAGCGTCGCTGATATCGTAATATCCCTGACCGTGAAACTTATCGGTGCCTGGCTTTGTGAAGATCTGGATGCGGCCGTAGCCGAGCTTGTCGTACTCGGCAGAGAACGGGTTGGAGTTAATTCGAATTTCGCGAATTGATTGCTTAGGAGGAAGCCTTCCACCGGTGAACCCATCGATGAAAATTTGGTTTCCGCCTGGTCCGGCTGAAGGGCCAGCTAGCGCTTGCAGATCGGCCTCCAGGTCATCCGGATCGTCGGGCAAGGCGTCGAGATCTTCCTTCCGAAGAACTAAAGCAGAGGCGTTGTTTGCTGGATCTGTGCTGACCTGGTTTGTAGTCGTATCGGTTACGGTGACCTCTTGGCGTTGAGTCCGCACCGTCATCACAACATTGCCGACCGCGGGTTGCCCAGGAGCGGGATTGACGGCCACAGGACCGGTTTGTTGCAGGCCTGAATAGGTGGCTGAAACGGTGTATGAGCCCGGTGTGACTCCGCGGAAAGCGTAAGTTCCATCTGCTCCAGTCGTTGTGGTTTTAGCATTACCGGCGGAGTCGGTTAAGGTGACGACAGCTCCGGGAATGACCCCGCCCGTATCATCTTTGACGGTGCCGCGGACAGTGACCGCGGCACGCGAGCCCGGAGGAGATTGGCCGGTTTGGGACGAAACGCTGCGTTGCGCAGAAGGAGGTGGAGCCTGGTTGGCGGTTTGCGCGACGATCGCCGCAACAGACGCGGCGCCGAGCAGCACACGGATGATATTTGTTTTCATTGATTCTCTAAGCAAGCAGTCAGCGATGGGGCACGATTCGCTTATTGGTTAGGGACTGAAATGTCTAAGTTCCAATCCTCGGCGAGAGACCTTCCTTGACGCGGCGGAGCAGATTGAAAGATGGGTTCAACGCCGGCAATTATGTTGGTGGCGATTAGCTTAGATTTGTCATTGGATGCCGCTCCCGAGACAACGACGGCATCGCCGGATTTCAACTCAGAGACGCTGATTTTGGGCAGCCGTTCGATCCATTGCGATATGTCACCTGCGCCAGAACCAGCGGAGGCATCCGCTGGCCGAGCACCTGATGGGGTCCAGTTTGGTGGCCGGCCGATGTCACTCCCACCCTGCTCGCCCGCTTTAGCCCCGAGGGACGGCGGGCCTGATTTGGCTGTCCCGGGCCTGTCAGGCCGAGCCGGACTTCGCTGATCAGGACGGGCATTTGGGTTCAGTCGCCTTGCGAGCATCGCAGCCATTTCTGGCGGCAGTCTTCGAACGGCAGAGTCAGGCGTGAGGTCCACCTGGACTGGTTGTTTCGTTTGCAGATCGGTTACGATGATCTGGTTACCCTGCGGAGAAACTGCGGTGACGGTTCCAGCGACCGTGCGGAAGGAACCCGAATAGATCTTTTCAGCCGTTATGGCAGCACCATCCTGAGTTTTTTTCCCTAACACTCGAACTTCGTCACCAGTTTGGATAGCCTCTAGCCGCGAGGGCAGTGGAGCATTCGGCGTTTCGGGAGAATAGCGGCTAAGTTTCGCTTCATCGGGAACATTTACTGTAACGATCTGAGGTCCTTCAAGAGTGCGAGTTCTGATCTTCATATCGTGGTTTGTGCTATCTACAGAAACCGCCACACCCGCTAGGCCGCGCCGCCGCCAATCAGCCATTTCAGCTTGACGGGCCTGCTGAATGTCACGGCCAGACATGAGGATCACGCTGGCTGCGGAGAGCGAATTTGGGCTGGTTTCCAGCTTAAAGCCGCGGACGTCGACCCGATCACCAACAGCCAGGTCCCCAACCGTGATCCGCGTTGCACTCTTTAGATCTTTGGCACCCGGCTCGACTCTAAGAAGCGTTCTGGTGTTTTCGAGGGAAATTGCGTACTGTGTGTCGGTTTTATCTTCTTTAACAGTGACGGTACGCGACCCAGGATCGGCTGCTGTAATAGTCCCTAGAACATGCTCAGTGGGCTTCGTCGGGGCGGAAGTGGCGTTCTGACCACTGGCCACCAAGTGTGCAAACAATAAGACTGCGATCGAAGACACGGGAGACAACACTGAGACCCAGAGTTTTACGCTGAGTTTCCTTCCGAATTAGGAAGGCGACAGCGCGTGTCCCCAGGTTACCCGGCTGGCTGTGTCAAACGCCACCGGGATCGACAGACCCACTGCTGAAGAGTCCGAATGAGCCTTATATTGGCTCTAGAACGCAACTTAGAAGGGATCGCGGAGTCAGCCTTAAGCCGCGTTGACGAGCATGTCTTCGAGCATGTCGTTGCCTTCCTCGTGATTGCGGTCAGCTTGCTCCTGGCACTGGATGCAGAATGCTGCCCAAGGTACCGCAGCGAGTCGTTTTGGGCTGATCTCTTCCTCGCAATGGACACAGATTCCGAAGGTGCCTTCTTCAAGGCGGCGAAGAGCCGACCGGACATTTCGCAGCAGATGTGATTCGCGGTCCAAATTCCGGATAGCTAGCTCACGTTCAGCGGCGTGCTGTACCTCATCGAGAGCATCTGCGCTTTTCTCGATGGTGATCGCGTCGCGCTTGCGGACGATCTGCTCTAACTCGTCCTGCTTGTTTTCCAGGATCTTCTTAAATTTATTTAGTTCGGTCTTCGTCATTTCATTTCTCCTTTTCAACCACAGGCATACCCATACAAAAACAGATTCAGGTAGCCAAGTCTTTCGTTTAGACGTAGGGAGATTCCCAAAAGGTTCACCCCGTTAAAACTACTACCCGCGCTTGGCAAGACACCGGAAACCCGGCCCTGCTACAAAACTGTATCTCGTAGGTAGCCTTCGCGCGGGCGTGCGGCCCTGGCGCGCACATTGCACCGTTCCAGAGACTCCGCACTGCTCGTCCGATAAGCAGGCGCTTTTCGGATCTATGAATCATACCACAGCCGTCAAGCAATTCAAATACCAATTTCAGGCCTCGAACACCCAGAGAAGCACCGCAGCCGGTCCGGAGAATATCGCGACCACGGATAGCTGGTCGTTGGCGTTTCATACCGTATCGGCGAAATATGGAAAACCTTACACTGCAATGAGATTCGCGTCCCGAGATATTCTTCTCGCCGGAGGACGATCGGGTCTCTGCTTGGAAGCCCCAAGGCTCGGTGTCGAGCGGCTGTAAGTTTTCCCGGTTCATGAGAAAGCGTTCATATTCAGCATTCAGATGCTCTTGATGACTTAACGTAGATCAAGCGGGCAGATTCTCTCAGGCGGTGTGAAAGAAAGTAACTGGTAATATCCCCCGGTAGCTTTAGCATTCGCTTCGACAGCGAACATCGCGCACGATGTTCGGCGCCGGAGCTTGCGTAAACGGAATTCAAAAACGGATGTGCCCTTTCAAATAGAGTGCAGCGTACCCTCCGATCTCAACTCGATCTCCCTGGAGCTTGCAGAACAGTTCGCCGCCGCGGGCGGAAATCTGGCGCGCATGGAGCGTGGTTTTGTTTAGCTGCTCGGCCCAGTAGGGTGTCAATGTACAGTGAGACGAACCTGTGACTGGATCCTCCGGGACGCCTTGAGAAGGCGCGAAAAACCGGGAGACGAAATCGCAGTCGGAGCCGACGGCAGTGGCGATCACGGCAAAACGATCCAAATTCCGAAGTCCGTCCATATTCGGCTTCAGCGAACGGACTTGATCTGGCGAATCGTAGCGCACCAGATAATCGCGGGCGCCGAGAATCTCGGTTGGAGTTTCCCCGAGGCTGGTGATCAATCCGGGATGTACGTCGACTTTGGTAGCCGGTCGGGCAGGAAAATTCATTAATAGTCGCTCCCCGTCACGTTTAACTGCCAACTCTCCCGATCGGGTTTTGAAGCGCAGAACATCGCCCGGCTCGTTCAACTCCCGAAACAAGACGTAGGCCGATGCCAGAGTGGCGTGGCCGCAGAGATCTACTTCACAAGCTGGAGTGAACCATCGTAGATGAAAATGTCCGTCCTCGCGAACGTAAAAGGCGGTTTGCGAAAGATTGTTTTCGGCAGCGATTGCCTGGAGCGTACCATCGGGGAGCCACCGGTCAAGGGGGCAAATGGCGGCTGGATTCCCTCCGAATACGCCGCCAGTGAAGGCGTCTACCTGATAGATGGGAAGATGCATCCGGTGTTGGATGCAGCAGGGATACTAATGGATGCGCACGCGATGTTTTTCTTTCAAGACCAGTTCATCGAAAATAGCCAACACTCGCTTGCGATAGGTGTACATGTTTCGCAATGAATTCCTGAAGCTAGTCTCATAGCGTCGAGGATGGAGCCATTTGTCCAACACCGGCCGGGGTACATCGATATCGCGACGAAGATCGTCCGCCGAATGGCCGCGCAGGAAGAGACCGTAAAACACGGCCGCTTCGCGCTGGGGGGCGAGAGGATCGAAATCGTCAGGACCGATCATCGGTGAACCTGTAAACCCGTATCGTACTACGAAAAACGGGCCGTGGAGTCTCCTTTACGTCAACAGTCGAAGAATCCGCTCAAGTGTCTCAGACGGGGATCACGAAACTCAAATAAAAACTATCTGTCCTGTTATCAGCTTCTTAAATAAAAATTTCGGGTTGGCGTGAAACCCCGTTGTTTACCGTCGTGTGCGGATGGAATTGAGCAGCGAAGCGGATTTGAGCGAGCTGCCAAGTGAAGAACTTTGTTGGCCACGGATGCCCCTGCCTTCGCAGAGCGTATTTGAAGGGCTCAAGGCGAGGCTGAAAGGATTCTCCGGGCCTGTAGGATCTGGAAAAAGTGCGGCGCTGTGTTCGGAAGCCGTGCGCCTTTCGTTCGTAAACCGGGGTAGACAGGGATTGTTGGCGGCTCCTACATTCGCGATGCTGCGAGACGCCACGTTAGCCGGCCTCTTCGGGGTGATGGAGGAGCAAGAGATTGAATATGAGCACCGCAAAGCCGATGGTGAGCTGACGATCAAAGGTCCCGAGACAATGATTCTGCTGCGTTCTCTAGACGAGCCAGAACGGTTGCGAGGAACGAACCTCGCATGGTTCGGAATTGACGAACTCTCCTATACGCGAGAGGAGGCGTGGCTTCGGCTAGAGGCTCGTTTGCGGGACCCGAAAGCGGAGAAGTTGTGCGGCTTTGGGGTGTGGACTCCTCAGGGACGCGACTGGATATATAAGCGGTTTATCGATAAACCGGTTTTGGGTTACGAATGTGTCCGCGCACGGCCGTTTGAAAATCGCTTTCTGCTGGAGAGAACGCCGGATTATTACGAGAGGCTGGAAACCAGTTACGATCCGAAATTTTACCAACAGGAAGTGTTGGGCGAGTATCTGAACCGCCGGGCTGATCGCGTTTATCACTGCTTTAATGCAGCAGTGCATGTAGTTCAGCAGGCCTATGACCCTGCCAAGCCGCTGTTGTGGGCGCTTGATTTCAACGTGGCGCCTATGAGTTCCGTGCTGGCTCAGGAACATCATGGACGGCTCGTGGCCATTGATGAGATCGTCCTGGACCGAGCAACGACCGAGGAAGCCGGTCTCGAATTCGAGAACCGATACAGGAATCATCCGGTGGGTTTAGAGATTTTTGGTGATGCGAGCGGGAGAAGTATGCATACGACTGGGACATCGGACTACACGATGCTGCAGGGTGCGCTCTATCGCGCGGGATTCCGAAGCGTTCGGCTGCGCGTGCCACAGAAGAATCCGCCGGTTCTGAGCAGGGTCCAAAAGGTGAACGGGTTATTGACAAACGCCGTAGGCGAAGTGCGCTTGGAAGTGGATGCGCGGTGCAAAGAATTGATTAAAGACTTCGAAGAAGTGATTTTTAAACCGGATTCGGGCGTGATTGATAAAGTGCGCGATCTGCGGCGTACTCATGCCTCCGACGCGCTCGGATATCTGGTTTGGGCGCTGTTTGGTGAAAAGCTAACAACAGGCGAGATGAACCGGCCCTTGTTTTAGTTACCAGCGAGTAAAAGGACGCAAAGAAGCAAAGGAAAGACATGACTGATATCGACCGGGAGCATCCGGATTACAAGCGGCACAAGTTGATGTGGCGCTCATATCGCGACCTTTACGCAGGTGGACAGCAATTCAAATATAGGGCGGCGGAATACTTGCTTCGGCGCCAGAAGGAGCCACTCGATGTCTACAGTGAGCGTCTGCAGAGGGTCTTTTATGAAAACTATATCGGTTCAATTGTTGATTGGTATTCGGCGACATTGTTCCGCCGGGCGCCAAGTTTGCAGTTCTATGGCGGGAACGAAGCAGGCCAGAGTTTTTTGGCTACCTTGGCGGACGATTGTGATCTAAGAGGGACAAGCCTAACTGAGTTTTTCAAGCGAACTTTCACAGATACGCTGATCGCCGGCCGCAGCCATATTCTGATTGACTTCCCGCGCGCCGCGCGTCCTCCGGCGAATCGCGCCGAAGAGGATGCGGGTGGTTTGTCGCGGGCATATCTCGTTCGTTATTCGGCCGAGGATCTCATCAACTGGAGCTTAGACGGGCGCGGCGAATTTGAGTGGATAGTGCTGAAGCAGACAATTGAGCGGCAGCTTAGTCCTGAGTCGCCGGAGCTTGTTCAAGAGACGTATTGGTACTACTTCGACAAAACAGAATATCGGACTTATAAAAACATTGAACAAGCGAATCCCGGCTCGACGTTTCCTTTGCTCGAAGGAATAGGGACGAGCAAGCCCGCAAAGATCGATTTGATCGCTCATGGCTCTCACGGGCTGGCGCGGCAAAGACGGGTGCCCTTGCTGACTATGCAGGTGAGCGATGGTTTGTGGCTGATGAACAAGGCTGCTCAACTTCAACTGGAACATTTCAATAAATCGAACGCGCTTGGATGGGCGATCGGAATGGGCTTATTCGCAATGCCCGTTATTTATTCAGACCGCGAATGGAATCAAATCGTGGGTGAAAGTTACTACATCCAACTTGGGCCCCAGGATCGCTTTGGGTGGACGGAACCCGAGGGCAAGGTGTACCAGATAGCCGCGCAAAATCTCGAGACTCTCAAAGAAGAGATGTACCGGGTTTGCTACTTGGCGCAGGCCTCAGGCGAGATGGTGGGTGGCCATGCCCAATCCGCCGCAAGCAAACAGCTTGACTTCACGATTACCAAAGAGGTGTTGCGCGGCTATGGAGACATGGTTAAAGACACAATCAAAAAGGTGATAACAGCGGTGAGCGATGCCCGGGAGGATGGATTGGTGGTGTCAGTCTCGGGGTTAGACGAGCTGGACATTGGAGACTTTGGAACCGAGTTACAAGAGGCGACAAATCTACTTCAGCTCGGTATTAAGTCGCCAACTTTAAAGCGACAAATCTTTCAGAGACTTGCGTTCAAGTTTCTAAGTGATCTTCGCCAAGAAACGAAGGATCAGATTGCAGAAGAAATCAACACGCAAACGTGAATTAGATGCAGAGGAGAAGTTATGTCTGAGGAAAAGCCTATCAGTGACCAGGTAGTAAGTGGGCTTGAGGTCCGCGACGTTGTCCGGCAGGCAATCGAAGAATTCGTTCACGCTGAGCAGCAGAAGGCTGAACCGGCTTACAAGGCCGAATTACAAGATGAGCGGAAGCGGCGGGAAAGCCTGGAAGCCAGATTAAACCAGCTAATAGAGGAAAATCGAAGCGCTAGGGCAGCGGCGGAAGAAGCCGATCGAAGCTCGCAAATCCGTAATGAATTACAGCGGCTTGGAGTCGCGAAAGTGGATCTGGCATTTCGCGCGATTAGGGACGACATTATACGCGCCGAGGATGGCCGCTTACAGGCGCGCGGTTCGGAGGGGAAGTCACTGCATGAGTACTTAACAAGCTTCGTGCAGGAGAACCCAGAGCTCCTTCCGGCAAGAATTGCCGGCGGGAGCGGTGTGCAGCCGATTCCGCGAAAGGGTGGGCAAGGCGGATCACCTGGTATCGAGATTGACAAGATCAAGCCTGGAATGAACCCAGACGATCTTGATCGCGTACGCCAGGAAATTGCGCGGCTGGCCTCACAGGCATTGCGAGGCGCCTAGCAAAATAATCGAGATTGCGCAGCGACTTTGATGGGTGCTGTTGAGCACGTAGCGGAGGCTTTGCGCGTGTAAGTGACTCAAACGTAGAACAAATCTGATTTTAATTTAGGAGATTTATGTCAATAATTACGTCTGCCAATTTGGCAAATGCGATCGTAAAGCTTGTTGCTGCCGATGCATTGCCGGCCCTAATGGGAAATCTCGTTATGGGCAACCTAGTGAACCGTGACTACGAGCCGGTTCTGGCTCATGCCGGAGATACGGTTAATATCCCTATTCCTCCGGCGCTGGTCGCTAATAACATTGCTGAAGGTGGCACAGTAACACCGCAGAACCCCAATTTAGGAAATGCGCAAATCGTTCTGAACACGCACGCTGAAGCGACGTTTCAGATTCCCGATGTCACAAAAGCGCTGGCCTTTCCTGAGTTGCTGAAGGCGTATATGCAGCCGGCTGTGGTTGCGATCGCTGAGCGGGTCGAGAGCGACTTGCTGAACCTCTACGGGCAGTTCACGGCGAATACGCCAGTCGGGTCGGCGGGAACGCCAGTGACGGAAGCAATCATTGACGCCGCGGAAACTGCACTATTTGCTGCAAAGGTGCCGCCCAGCGCTCCGAAGTATTTGGTTGTGGATTCGAGTACGTATTCACAAATTCGCCAGATTCCACGCTTCAGTGAATACTATTCAGCTGGAGAGGCGGGATTACGTGCTTTGGTGGAAGGCAACGTAGGCAAGATCAAAGACTTCTTTATTTTCCGATCTCAATACGTGCCAACGACCGGCACGGCAAATCCGAACACGCACAACCTCGCGTTCACACGCGACGCGATTGGACTGGTAATCCGGAGACTACCGCAACCTCTTCCTGGGACTGGCGCAATCGCTGAACATGCGGAAATGGGCAACTTTGGACTTCGAGTGGTTATGAGCTATCAGCCGAACACCCTTTCTCAACAGTTCACAGTCGACGTGCTCTACGGGACCGGGGTGTTGCGCAACAACTTCGCCGTTCAGGTTAACAGCTAACCGGCAGCATTCACTCTCTCGAGCTTGTGGGAGCCATTTCTGGCTCCCTTAATTTTAGGAGATCCCATGGATTTGAAACAGTACTTTCGAAAATTGAGACAAGTTGAAGCCAGCTTACCCGAGAGATTTCCAGTTGTCGTAAGCCTTGAGACACCAGACGGTGGCAAGCAGGGACTAATCTCAGAGGTTTCTAGGGAAATGGCAGCCAAAATGATCGTCGAAGGGCGAGCGGTGCTGGCCAGTGAAGAAGAGAAGGAACTCTATCGCTCGAAACAAGCGAACGCCAGGCAGGCTGCCGAGAAGGCTGAGTTAGCGAGACGAGTGCAAGTCGCAATTATCAACGATAGCGAGATAAAGCATCATATTGCAGCTCAGCTTGAAGATCCATGCACAACTGGAGAGTAGCGTGTCATGGCTCTGTTCACTGATGCCGAAATCGTAACTTTAGACGATCTTCTGCAGTTTGAAACGTCCCTAGTGCAGGTCGCTTCTTCGCACGGGATCAACGTAGACACCAAGATTAAGTTAGCTACCGATGCAGTCAGCGACAAATTATTGCTTTGGCTACTTAGAGCGGGCGCCTCGGATCCTCAGTATCTGAAGCGCCGTCTTCTTGGGCTGTCGACGGTCGTCGTGACGCCCGTGCTGCAACGTTGGGTGTGCTTCGAGTCGCTCTCTCGATTTTTTGCTGAGGCATATAACGTTCAATTGAACACACGGTTTCAAGGCAAGTGGACGGAGTATCAGAACGAGGCTGCTGAGGCGTCCGATTTGGTATTCATGTCGGGCCTGGGAATCGTGTACAACCCGCTACCTAGGCCTGCCATGCCTTTAGTTTCGATACAAAATGGGACCTCGCCAGCATTTGCGATGTTTATCGAAACTACTTGGGTTGACAGCCGTGGAACTGAAAGCGCGGTGAGTCCCGTGAACGGGCTGATCCTCAACGGGGCAAGCACCATAGCTGTGGCCATGGCGGAAGGCGCTCTTAATGCGCCAAGTGCTGCAGTGGGTTGGAACGTGTACGCCGGGACGACCGAAGACCAGTTGACCCGCCAAAACACAGCCCCACTTCAGATTGGTTCAACGTGGCAGCTTCCCGGAACCGGCCTAGTGGATGGGCCGGAAGCTTCGGGCGGTCAACAGCCAAATTATTACATCGTGCTTCCAAGACTGAGTCAACGAGGATAAAAAATGCCGCCCTTAACACTCCTAGCTGCTCAGAAGGTCTCGGACTTATTGACCAACGCGAATGCACTGTCTCAGCAGATTAATGCAATCGCAACGTCATCAAACGTGACGCTGCCGGTTATAAGTCCAGATCAAATCGTGCTCAGCTCGGCAAGCGCTGACATGGCCGATAAAGATCTTCAGTTTACTTACCCACGGATCTCCATCTACTGCGCTGGCCTAAAGAATACCCAAATTGAAAAATTCCGGTCTTTATCGGGAACGATTTCTGTAACCGTTGAACTCTGGGCAAGTTCGAATCTTCTTCAGGAAACGGATCAGTGGATTCACTTCTATGTGGAAGCGATGACCGATATTCTGCGCCAAAATATCGGCGACTGGGGTGACGGTATTTTCTTTTCGGGTGTCTATGATGTCAGCTTCCAAGCGCCTAGAGTCGGGGGGCTCGGCTATTCTGGATCAGCAAAAGTAACCTGCAACCTGAATGTGAGCCGTAACTAGGACAACGATCATGGCAACTTACATCTCATCGAATGCGAATCGGTTTTATGTCGCCGAGGAAACAGCCTATGGTCAAGCGGCTACTATCGATGCGACGAATAGGTTTCCGGCGGCGCGGCTTCAAGCTCAACAGCTAATGCAGCCTGGCAAACGACTTGATAAGACCGGCACACGGACGTTTCTCGGTACGTCAAGAAATGCCCGCCGCGATACTGCATTCCAAGTTCGGACTTACCTGACTTCATGGACCGGAGCAGGGCAGCCTTCTTACGGACCTCTGTTTCATTCAGCACTTGGCGCCTCGCCTCAGATGAACAGTGGTCTGCTGGTAGCGTCGATGGAAACTGCCACGCAATTGAAAACCGCCACACCACACGGGCTCGCGTTTGGGGAGGCCGTTTCCTTTAGCAACGAAATTCGATTTGTGACAAGCGTTTCAGATCCAGTAACGATTACCGTTACTGCGCCATTTTCGTCTACGCCGAATCAAAATGCGATGCTGGCTCCAGCGATTACATATGGTTTGTCCACTGCCTTACCAAGTGTGACTCTCTATGATTACTGGGATCCGTTAAGTGCCGTGAGCCGCATCGTCACGGGAGCGGCAGCCAATAGCCTCGACATTGCGGTCAATGGCGATTATCACCAGTTCATGTTTGACGGCCCAGCGGCCGATCTTATTGACTCGAGCAGTTTCAACCCTGGGATGGGAGGCCTAAGTAGCTTTCCAGAAGAACCGGCCTTGTCCACATTCGACTATTCAATCGTTCCAGGGCACTTAGGTGAGGTATGGCTGGGGAGTCCGGTGAACCAGGTTTTCACACTAACGAGCGCAACAATTGGAGTAAACAACCAAATCGAAGTTCGGAATAAGGAATTCGGCACCTCGTATCCACGAGCACTTGCACCAGGAGCGCGTATTGTGAACTGCGATTTCACGCTGTTAGCGCAAAGTGATGCTCAAACCTCCGCCCTGTACGCGGCGGCGAAGTTGCGTAACAGTATTTCAGCATTGCTGCAGCTTGGCCAACAGCAGGGTCAATTAATGGGTATCTTCCTTCCCAATGTTGTGCCGGAGATCCCGAATTATAACGACTCGGAGACGAGACTACTTTGGGAGTTCAAGAACAATCGGGCGCAAGGAACTTCGGATGATGAAATTTCCATCGCGTTTGCATAAAAGCTGTTGTTACACAAGCGTGACTTGGCATGAGAGTAAAGCGCTTCCAGGGGTGAAATATGCAACCAGGCGTATTTCGCTAGAGCAGCGAATCGAATTGACGAAAAGAGCCCGCGCGCTCTCTTTGAAACAAGAATTCCTCCAAGCGGGCGAGACGCCAGAGCAGCTCGAGGGAACGCTTGTTGACTTACTGGTCAGACGACTCTATTTGGAGTGGGGTCTCGCCGAGCTTACAGGACTAACAATTGATTCACAGTCGGCGAATGTGGAATTGCTCATAGAGAAAGGTCCGGAAACACTCAGCGACGAGATTATTGCGGACATCCGTAGCGAGCTTGGGCTGTCTGAAGACGAACGAAAAAACTATTAGTCGCGTTCCATTTCCAGTTTTCCTCGCCGGCCGCGTGGAATTGCGACACATGCCGATCGGGCGGCCTGGTCCGAATTAGAAACTGCGCTTGGGTGAAGAACAAAGAACCTGAATGCGCGAGAGCAGTTTGGGCTCGAGGGGGAGTGATTTCGTCAGAGTGCCCCAAATCAGTGATTACGGCACAGAGCTTGTATTTTATCGAGCAGTTCAAGGTGTGGAAGCAGTTCGGAGGAACAGACGTTTTGTCCATGAATGCTAAGGCGGCCGAGGCGCTCATGGTTCTTGACGAGGCCGTTCAAGTGGAGAAGCAGCGTGGGGAAGTCGAAAAATAACTTATCAGGTATCTTGAGCGAATTGTCGCGAACAAAAAGTGGAGGACTAAAGAGCGGTTTATTGTTTTCGCCCACCAACCTGGTTGGGCAGGCTAGCGCGTCAGATACCGAAAAAAACCCGACTCTTCCACGCTTAGGAGATACGCGTCGAGCTTCAATGGGCGGGAAGGTTACGCCGGAAGGTATTAAGTTCGGCAGACCCTCCTCTTCGAGCCAAAAAGCCTCGAGTTCCGGTAGCGAATGGACCAATTTACTGAAGCAGACGGCATCGGGCGGAATCGCGAGCGCATTTACTGGAAGTTTCGGAGGAATTGGCGGGCTGGGGTCACTGATTTCCGGCATTGTAGGCCTATTCGGAGGGGGAGCCAAGAGTACGCTCCCTCCGCTAGTCGAGTTTCAACTACCAGCCTCGGAGCAACAGACGGTTTATGTCAGCGCAACAGGCAATAGCGTGTACCAGGGAAATGCGGTCCAGTCGAGTGGCATCGGCGGATCGGCTGGAGGAAGCCAAAATAGCGGATCTGGACCAGATACCTATTGGATACAGGCGCAGAGCGCCCAAATTGCCCAGTCGGTAAAAACGGCGATTTTGAATTCCAGTTCACTTAACGACGTTATTGCGGAACTTTAGTTATGGCCGACTTTCCCTTTCTTAGCTCTGGAGCGATCACCCAATACCCAGCTCCGCTTACCAGCGGCCAAGCTACGCAAGTGATTCGATTCCTTGATGGATCGGATCAGCGGTTCCTTGTGCAGGGTAGAGTTTTTCGCTCGTGGGAAATCCGGCTGGATCTCTTGAATAATCAGGAGATTCAGCAACTAGAGGCGTTCTTTGTGTCCGAGCAGGGAGACTATTCATCCTTTGTCTTTCCGGACCCATTTACCGGCAATGATGTTCCGAATTGCCGAATCGGCGCGCCAGGACTAGTCACCGAATACGTAGGTGAGGATGTCAACTCGACTTCATTATGGGTAATAGAAGCTAATGGCTAACTTATTTTTTCCACAACTCGCCCAGCGGGCTGTTGCGCAATACCCGATTAGAAAAATAAGATTAGCCCGGACGGTCAGGAATGTGCTCCCAGACGGCAGTATGGTCTTATATTCCGATCCATATGGGGGGCGTTTAATTTGGGAGTTGACTTACTCTGATTTGTCTGCCGTCGAACTACAGGCGATTCAGGAACATTTCGAAGCTTGTATTGGCCCTTTCCACGCTTTTACGTTTATCGATCCAACGGACAACATGTTAGTCTCCAGCTCTGATTTGACAGCATCGGTTTGGCAGAGAGTGAGCACAATGGAACTGACCTCTGGTGTCGCCGATCCTCAAGGAGGCTCGTCAGCTTTCGCGGTCACGAACGCCGGGCAAGCTGATCAAGAGATTAGCCAGACGATGATTGTGCCCGCAAGCTACATGTACTGCTTTTCGCTTTATGCGAGCAGCGCCGAGCCGACCAACATCACATTGATCCGGCGAGCCACTTCGATTCAAAGCACGAGTGTTGCTATAGGTCCCAGCTGGAATCGCGTAATTTCAAGTGGTCAGTTGAGTGACACTGACTCGAATTTCACGATCGCTGTAAGCCTGCCTGCAGGCCAGCGCGCGAATCTTTATGGATTACAGCTAGAACCGCAGATAGCACCGTCCCGTTATCGACCAACGGCGCAAGTAGGTGGCATCTATGCGAACGCGCATTGGGGAGTAAACGAACTCACTGTAGTCGCACAACGTCCGAATCTCTTTTCCACTTCGTTCAGCATCGAAACGGCAATTTAGGAACAATAAATGGGGACGATCAACGACATAAAACAACTTGCCGAAAGCGATACGCCCCTTTTATTTTTCCAGTGCATTTTGCCGTCTGGCGATATCGAAAACTGGAGTACGCACTCCCTCGTATTTAATGGACAACCGTATTCCGCAAGGATTCTCAAGCACAATTTATTTGATCTTCAGTTATCCGCAGATGATGCAATGGATGGCCTATCCCAGCTTTCGCTTACATTAGCGAATGCGGATTCGGCTCTTTCGGAACTCAATGCCGGCATGGGCTTCAAGGGATCTCAACTTACTGTCTATTTTGCGTTTGCTGACCTGCAGAATCAAACAATTACTACTGAGAGCACGGTTCTATTTCGAGGAATCGCGGGTGATCCCGACGAAATCACTGAAGATGCACTGACACTGAGCTTTACTAATAAGCTGAGTCTACAGCGAATACCTTTACCCGAAGTTCGAGTCCAACGCTCGTGTGCCTGGAACTTTCCCGTCAACCAGGAGCAAAGGTCAGAAGCTAAAGACGGGGGAACCAGTGGTAGATATTCGCGGTTCTATCGCTGTGGATATTCTGCGGATATCCCAGGGGGCGTGGGGAACCTAAATGCTGGGCAGCCATTTACTTCTTGTGATCTTTCGCGAACGCAGTGCCAGCAGCGAGGAATGTTCGATATTGATCAATCCGGCAGGGTTACCAGGCGGTTTGGCGGATTCGAATTTGTTCCCTCGGCGATTATGGTGCGGACTTCAGGGGATAAGACGTCCCACGTTTCGCCGCTTCTGGACAACTCAGCAAAATACAACGACCCGGTTCCGATCGTTTATGGGACTGGATGGTTGAAAGCGCCCGTCATATTTGCGCGAAACGACGGTAATCTCACGCACATGGAAGTTCTTCTGGGTATGGGAACAATCCAGAACGTTTTGAAAGTAGTTGTCAATGACGTAGAAATTCCTCAAGCGGTTCAGGCTCAGAACATGACCACCACTGGTTGGTACAACGTCTTCACGAATGGCAGCCGTGCAGGGAGCTTCAATCTGGACTTCACGGATTCCAATGGACAGCCTTTGGGCGATCCGTACGGAAGCATCTCTGCAGCTTCAATTGTTGTTCCCAACCGCATCAGCAGCGGACGAAGTCTTCCAACCGTGGAAGTACTTCTACAAGGAATGCAAATTGATTCGTACACTCCAGACGGTGTGTTTCAATCCACTTCGTTTACGAATAATCCCGCATGGGTAATTCTCGATCTTCTTAGAAGGTGCGGCTGGTCACTTTCGGATTTAGACCTCCAATCGTTCAGCTCAGCTGCCGAGTTCTGCAGTACTCTAATCAACACAACCGATCTAAATGGCAACGATATTCAAGTACCCAGATTCGAATGCAATCTGATTCTGACGAAGCGGCAAAGCGCGGCAACGATAGTGCGAGGCATCCGAGTCGCCTCGAGTCTGATGCTGCGATATGGACCGACAGGCCTGTTACAATTGCTGCCCGAGACGACGATCGCCGCGCAACAGCCCACTTTGCCGGATGGCGGAAACAGTACTGAACCGTTAAACGGAGGTTGGCCAGCCTACGAATTCAGCGATGCTGCGGGACCATTTTCGGGCATCGTTCGAAACGCAAACGGGGGCTCGACGGTTAGACTGAGCTCCCGAAGTATCGCGGAAACATCAAATCGGTTAAGCGTAGAATTTCAAGACGAATCGAACGAGTACCAGCAGGATAGTCTAACGGTCGTCGACGCGGATGATGCCGGACTGATCGGATATGAGATCAGCAGCCAATCCACGGCTTTGGGGGTCGCAAATTTTAGCCAGGCAAATCGAGTTCTGCTTCGGCAGTTAGATAAATCGACTAAGGGCAATCTCTTTGTCCAGTTCCAAACCAGTTTTCGCGCGCTCAAGGTCCGGCCTGGCGATATCATAGCGCTTACTTATTTAAAGGAAGGATTTTCACGCGTACCTTTGCGCGTTGTGAAACTTTCCCCGTCAATGAATTATCAACTCGTCACGGTATTGGCGCAGATTCACGATGATGATTGGTACAGCGATAATCCCACGGTGTTAGGCGGAGCAGGTAGACAAACAGGCAGCGAAAACCAGATGCCGCGGCCGTTAATTGGGGTGACCCCTCATCTGGATGCAAATGGCGAATTTGAGTACTTTAATTTCAATATTACGGACGCAGTTCAAACTGAGAGTGACGGAGCGGCCACTGACATTCTAACCGTGAGTTTCACCCAGCCCACTAAGCCGAGTCTCAACTGGTCGAATCTTCCATTGGTCAGCCTTTCCCCCCAATACAGCACGACCGGGGGCTCTCTTGCGGGCGGGAATAATTTGTATTATGCGGTTACTGCTGTTGATGAGGCGGGGAATGAAGGTGCTCTCTCCTTCACTGTCCCTGCCATGATACCGGCCGGATCGAATAACAATGTTGTTTCGTTAACCGGACTGAGTTTTCCACGGCCGGCGGCTTCGTTTAACATCTATCGTGGCACTACGCCCCAGATGTTATACCGGATTGCGGCACAGGTTCCACTGAGTAGCGGTTTCAGTGATGCGGGCCTGCCTCCCCAGCCTGCAGGGCCGCCCGACGTCAACTTCGATCATGCAAACTTCTACTACCGTTTCGAATATGCAGGGCCTTTCACAGCGACCGTTTTTTCCGCCACTTCAATTGGCTCTGCTGATATGGGAGCGACAAACTTGGCGTATTCCGGAATGGTCGTCCGCATCATCGAAGGGACCGGGCGTGGACAGGAGCGCGTGATCGCAGCGAATGATCAGACAACGCTCACTGTGACCCAGGCTTGGTCGATAAATCCCGATTTGAGCAGTACGTTTGTGGTGGCGGAAGGTTCTTGGAAATTCGGCGCTGTATCAATGACAAGCATCGCCCAGTTTGAGATCACTTACCGGGCCGGGACGGTCATTCACGTCTCAGGGCGCGGTGCTAACGTTCTTAACCAAGAAGGTACACCTGATCTATGTCCTCTAACACGATGGGCACTAGGAGCAGGAGAGTCAGATACCGGCGTTGCTGGTGCTCCAAATTTTTCCGTGGCTGTACCCGGCGGCGGTAACGTGACAATCTTCGGGATCGGCTTTAACGATCTGACGAACACGTCGTCAATTTCCACGGGAACTTTGCAATTATTCTCCTGGAACGAGCTCTATACGCCTACCAGTTACAGTCTAACCGCCCCTATAGATGCAACCTCAACAATAATCACCCTGAATGGAATACCGAACCCGCAACCTGAGCCTGGAGATATTGTCCAAGTCGGGAGTGAGTTGATGTCAATCATATCCGTCGATCCGTCAAATAACAGCTATGAAGTGACGCGGTCA
This sequence comes from Acidobacteriaceae bacterium, assembly GCA_019240405.1. Taxonomy (GTDB): domain Bacteria; phylum Acidobacteriota; class Terriglobia; order Bryobacterales; family Bryobacteraceae; genus Bog-105. The sequence continues at coordinate 32,108 of JAFAYL010000061.1, read as the reverse complement.
GCGCTAAATTCCGAAGCTCTTGCAGACGCGGCTGGCGAGCCGGTATTTCACCTGCAGCGCTTAGTAGTGGTACTGCCATTCGCGCGTGGTTTCTTTGAAGATAGAGCATCGAACAATTACGTGCACACAGTTACTCTACCGGACATCAGGATAGCTGGGGCACAGCTCTATGTGACAAATTCGTTTGGTGATAGCCAGGCGTCAAGTCAAAGTTACACAGCTTATCCAGACAACGGACTGCGAACCTTATCAGGTGGGCAATTTTCAATCCAAGTAAGTGGCTATCTCGCGACTGAGCAGAATGCCGCTCCGCCTCTACTAGTTGAGGCGAACCACGCCGTGCGAGATTTGAGAGCGACGCTGAGTCAGCCAGCACAGGGCTATACGACCACAGTAACGGTTCTACAGAACGGGACTCCCTACGGAGGCGATTCAGCGGTTCTATCGATCGCACCTGGTGAACTGACGTCCAATATTGTGGACGGCGTCACTCTCCCACCGCTTGAGGAAAACGCCGCACTGACCGTGAATATTGCTTTGGATGTAGATCCAAGCTCCGGGACGCCTTCGACCGTTAGCCCGGGCCGGGATTTGAGTGTGACGATCCGATTCTAAGGTTTGGCCGGATCGCCCTTACGGTTGCCCTCTCTCGTACGAGTAAGATGGTCGGTTGATCTACGCGGTCACAGTCTCACTCGTTGTCCTGTTGCTTTGCAGCATTACGGCTTACAAAACCACTCAGGTTAAGAATAAGACCGATTTTCTTGTTGCAGGCAGAACTCTCAGTTGGCCAGTCCTGGTCTTTACCTTACTGTCATCGTGGATCGGCGCGGGGAGTTTGTTTGCCGGGGCGGAAAACGCTTATCGAAATGGATTTGTAGCGCTTTGGCAGCCGCTGGGCGGGTGGGCAGGACTTTTAGTTATAGGCTTAATCGCCGGCCGAGCGAGGCATTTTGCCCAATTTACTGTTCCCGATCTTCTTGAGGGAAGATACAATTCCGGCGCGCGAGTCCTCGCGACCATTGCGATCGTCATCTCCTACACAATTATCGCTAGTTATCAATTTATTGGCGGCGGCGACATGCTCCACATCATTTTTCCTCAAATTGACCGCACAATAGGGATGTACATTGTGGCGGTTTTTGTCGTCTTGTTTACTGCTGCTGCAGGGATGGCTTCAATTGCTTATCTGGATTTAGTGATTGGATCGCTGGTTACGGTAACAGCGATGGTCGCCGTCCCCATTTTGTTGGTGCGAGTTGGTGGATGGACAGCAGTTCGCAATTCTTTGCCAGCAACTCACTTCCAGGTGTTGGGGAATTATACCCTAAGCGGCGCGATCGGGTTGGCCTTGCCTACAATGTTGCTCTTAATCGGAAATCAAGGTATGTACCAGAAGTTTTTTTCTGCTAAATCCGAAAGCGATGCGAGAAAGTCCGTGATCGGGTGGATCGTAGGAACAATATTGCTAGAGACGCTGCTCGTCGCAATGGCTGTGATCGCAAGCGCAAAATTGCACACAGATAAACCACGCGAGATTATTCCGCTAACCGCGAAGACCGCGTTGCCTTCACTGTTGGGGGCTATCTTGCTCGGTGGAGTTTTCGCAAAGGTCATTTCGACGGCCAACAATTATCTTTTCTCTCCAGCAACAAACCTGATCCACGATGTCTACGAGCGGTTTATCAACGGAGCGGCAACTCAGAGGCGAATACTGCTCGTATCGCGTATGGTTGTCGTGTTGCTTGGGATTTTTGCCGTTCTCCAGGCCACTCAATTCGAGTCGATCTTGAGAGCTGCCTTGTACGCTTATACAGTTTATGGCGCAGCAGTAACGCCCGCTGTAATGGCAGTGTTCTTTTGGCGACGCACGACGACACCCGCCGCCATTACGTCCATCGTGCTCGGTACTGTAGTTACAATCGCGTGGGAGTTGACACAAGAAAAAGGCCCCGTATCGATTCAACGGCAGATCGCACCGATTCCGGCTGTATATCCAGCATTAGTAACGTCAGTTCTCAGCCTGATCATCGTAAGCCTTCTAACCGAACCTCCGCCGATAAATAAGCTGAAGTCTATATAAAGCAAGTAAAATTTCAGTAATGGTCATTGAAGAGATTCAAGAAGCTTTGCGTGAAGCAACGCTCGATGCGTGGCTGTTTTTTGATCATCATCGCCGCGATCCACTTGCGTATCGAATATTAGGGATTCCCAACGATGTGGAAGCGACGCGCAGATGGTACTATCTCGTCCCCGCCCAGGGTGAACCTCGAAAGCTCGTGCACCGCATTGAAAGCAGCGCCCTGAACAGCGTGCCCGGGCAGAAACAGGCATACTCAAGCTGGAGTGATCAACAGGAAAAATTGCACGCGCTTCTGAGAGGATGCTCGCGTATTGCGATGCAGTATTCACCCAAATGTGCAATCCCATACGTGTCCCTAGTAGACGCCGGCACAGTGGAACTGGTCCGGGGTTTTGGCGTTGAGATAGTTAGCGCAGCCGATCTTATTCAACGATTCGAAGCTCGCTGGAACGAGGAACAGTTGCGGATGCATCTCGAAGCGGGAAGAATCGTCGACCGGATAAGACGAGAGGCCTTCGAGTTCATAGGAGCCCGCCTGAAATCGATGCAGCCGGTGACTGAATTCGATGTTCAGCAGTTTATTGTCGACGGCTTTTCGCGTTCAACCTTAATGACCACGCATGGACCGATTGTGGCGGCCAACGCTAACGCATCGGATCCCCACTATGAACCGAATCGAGATAAAACAGCACAGATTCGCCCCCGTGATCTAGTACTCATCGACTTATGGGCAAAGCTAGCTGAACCGAACGCCGTCTATTACGACGTTACATGGACTGGATACTGCGGCGAGACGGTGCCCGACAAAATCCAAAATATTTTTGAAATTGTTAAAACTGCGAGAAAACGGGCTTGCTCCTACGTTATCGACAAAGTATCGGGCGGGGTGCCTTTCACCGGTTATGAGGTAGACGACGCCGCTCGCAATTGTATTGAGGCACAAGGTTTCGGCGCATTCTTCTTCCATCGAACGGGTCACAGCATTGGAACTGACGTGCACGGGAACGGTGCAAATATGGACAATCTCGAGTCTCACGACGACCGCCGGGTCATACCACGCACGTGCTTTTCGATAGAACCCGGTATTTATCTTCCCGAGTTTGGTATTCGTTCCGAGGTGAACATGTATGTCGATAGAGAATTTGCGCGGGTTACAGGAGAAGAACAGGAGCAACTTGTCCGGATCTGATGTCTGCCCCGCTAGAATCAATCTTGCTTCACGAATTTGAGCCGCTGCTGCGGAACCCTCACCTGCTTACGATTGCGGCAAACTTTTGGCCAAGAAAAATAGATCAACGGCGTTTCCCGCCCGTCCGCGAGCACTATCAAATTGACTCTACGACTACCATCCTGGTGATTGAACACCAGCCCGAGGCAACTTCTCGTGGACAAATCGTCCTGCTACATGGCTTGGAAGGGTCGGCGGATGCCGGTTACATTCAGAGTCTCGCGCAAGAGGCACTGATTCATGGCTTTGGCGTCCATCGCGTGAATTCCCGAACCTGTGGAGGTACGGAAGGGCTCTGCGAAACCTCTTACCATTCTGGTCTCACGACCGACACTCGCACGATGTTGCACAAGATCGCGAATCGTCAACTCGGACCAATCGTGCTGGTGGGTTTCTCTTTGGGCGGCAACGTCGCTTTGAAGCTTGCGGGAGAATTGGGAGAAACTGATTTGGTTTCCGCAGTTTGCGCTATTTCCACTCCAATCGATCTCGCGGCCTGCGTCGAATGCATCGATAAGCCAGCAAATTTTCTCTACCGCCGGCGATTTCTCGACCGCTTGAAGAAACGCGTTCAGCGCAAGAGTGTTTTAACCCCACATCTTTATTCGACCGCTGGATTGGATGACGTAAAGACAATATGGGAGTTTGACGATCGGATCACGGCTCCGCTATTTGGGTTCGGAACTGCTGCCAATTATTACGCGACACAATCGGCCTCGCGGTACTTAGATGCAATCCGAATTCCGGCGTTAGTGATTACTGCAAGAAACGATCCTATGGTTCCGTTTGAGATATACAATCATCCAGCATTTCGCTCGAACCCATTCCTAACCTTGGTAGCCCCTGAGCATGGCGGCCATCTCGGCTTCTTATCGCGGAGCAAACCACGGTTTTGGACAGACGGTTTGGTACTCAATTGGCTCCATCAACTGGAGTCGCTCTCGGGAGCCGGAACAATGACGGTCAATCTTACGTCTGGCAGGTAGAAATGCCCAGCGCTAGGAAACTCCGCCCCAGTGCGTCGTTTTGGGAAGCCGCGCGTATTGCCCTTGATTCGTTACGCAAAAGCAAACTTCGCAGCTTTTTGACATTGCTAGGCATTATTCTTGCAACCACAACCCTGATTGCTGTGACGGCTCTCATTCACGGGATGAATCTCTATATTGCTGACAAAGTGTCGAATATGGGTGCGGATGGGTTCCGAATCGTTCGCATGGCTTGGTTCGGTCCGTGGGACCCGAAGAAATTCCTGGAAATGTCGAAGCGCAACCCCGAAATCAAGCGGGAAGAATACGACTTCATCCGGGACAACACCACTCTGCTGCGCGGTCTCGGAATGATGGCCTCGCAACGGGCGCGCGTGTCCTTCCATGGCGATTCCATGGAAGGCGTGAGCATCCAGGGCATTACCGCGAATATTCCGGCGATAAACAATGTTCAGGAGGCCATCGGAAGAACTATTTCCGAAAGTGAAGTGCAACGGCATGCGAACGTCGCGTTTATCGGGAATGATATTCGTAGCCGTTATTTCTTGGATCGAGATCCGATTGGGAAAATGATTCAGGTAAATGGCGTTCCTTTTGAAGTCGTAGGTGTAGCCAAGGAGCTCGGCAGCGTTTTTGGACAGTCGCAAGATAACTTCGTAATGATTCCGATTGAGAGTTACTTCAAGATGTTCGGGTCACGGCAAGGCATTCGGCTAATTGCCAAAGCACTCGACCAACAGCACCTAAACGAAGCGGAGGATGAGGTTCGTATGCTGTTGCGAGCTTTCCGCCATCTTCGCCCGAATCAGGACGACACATTCTCAATTATTTCGTCCGATTCTTTCGTGAGCTTGTGGGAACGTTTGACCGCCGCAATTGCCGCTACAGCGGTGGGCATTGTGTCCGTGTTCATGATCGTCGGCGGAATCGTCATCATGAACATCATGTTGGCGGCGGTAACCGAGCGTACACACGAGATTGGAATACGCAAGTCATTAGGAGCAAGGAGGGCAGACATTTTGCGGCAATTTTTGGTCGAATCCGCGACGCTTGCCGCAACCGGCGGTCTGATTGGCGTCCTGATCGCGTGGTTTCTCGCCGCTATTGTCCGAAGTGCCACCTCAGTGCCTATGGCTCTTCCAATTACATCTATCGTGATCGGCGTCGGGCTTTCTGCAATTGTTGGCCTGTTCTTTGGAATCTATCCCGCACGGCAGGCATCGAAATTGGATCCCATAGAAGCGCTAAGAGAGGAACGGTAACCAGTGAACTGGCTAGCGTTCCTGAATGCCACAACGCTCGCACTCCAAACAATTCGCGCCCACAAGCTGCGTGCATTCCTGACGGTTCTGGGTGTTGTCATGGGAACTGGCACCATCATTGGAGTTGGGGCAATTCTCACAGGGCTCGATTCCTCGATAACGTCGATACTGCAGAGTTTCGGTCCAAATTCGATCATCATCTTCAAATTTCCTGCGGGCTTTCGGACGTCTGCGCCTACAGCCGAAGAGCGGACGCGCAAGGATCTTACATATGAAAATGCGCTCGATATCAATGAGCGCTGCCGGTCATGTGAAGATGTTTCCCCAATGCTCTTCGTAGATAACGATTTCATCCGCGTAAAATACGCCGGAAATGACATGTATGGCGTGAACCTGATCGGAGTCGAAGAGGCCTATGCCAAGGGTGGACAAGTTGATCTACACCAGGGGCGTTTCTTCACAGTTGAAGAGAACCGTCAGCGTGCGCCTGTGGCAGTGCTTGGCGCTGACCTAGAGAAGGGCCTTTTTGCGAACGTGGATCCGGTCGGAAAATTCGTCACTGTCGATGGACACGAGGTTCAAGTGATCGGTACGATGATTCGCCCCGCAGCATCCTTTTTTGGCGACCAGGACACCCGTGTGCTTCTGCCGTTCTACACTCTTCATAAGCTGTATCCAAACGATAGAGAGCTTGCGATCGTAGTGACGGCGAAGAACGGCGAAGTACCGCAAGCTCTCGATGAGATCCGTGTAATTTTGCGCAATGATAGGCGCGTTCCCTACGATAAGCCGGATAATTTCGCGATGTCTACGGCCGACCAAATGGTGAGTGATTTCCGGCAAATCACATCGGTGACGGCGCTCGTGATGGTAGTCCTCAGCTCGGTCGGTTTGCTGGTTGGTGGGATCGGCGTGATGAACATCATGCTCGTTTCGGTCACGGAGCGAACCAAAGAGATCGGGGTCCGCAAGGCCATTGGAGCGCGCAGATCGGATATCGTATTGCAATTCCTGCTTGAGGCAGTCGTGCTTACGGGGTTAGGTGGCCTCGCGGGAATTCTTTTCGGTTGGGTGATTTCACTGCTTACGCGCCTCATCTTCACCAGTCTGCAAACTAAGGTCCCGTTATGGGCGGCTTTGCTTGGAATTCTGGTTTCGGCGGGCACTGGTCTGTTTTTTGGAATTTGGCCGGCGAGCAAGGCGGCGAGGCTCGATCCTGTGGAAGCGCTGCGGTACGAGTAAGCTGCGTTATCAGGTCGCGCACAACCCGGCGTGCGTTGAGGTCTGGTTACGTTCTAGTTTTCGATAAGCTTCATCCAACACCTCCACGACATGTGCAACACGCTGTCCATTCCCATACAGCCTCATCCCCGCGGAAAGCTGCAGCATGCAACCGGGATTTGCAGTGACAATCAGTGCAGCGCCTGTGGAGGCAACATTCTCTATTTTGTGTCGCAGAATTTGCAATGCGAGGTCGCTGTGAACCACGTTGTATATGCCAGCGCTTCCGCAGCAAAGATCCGCCATCGGCATCTCACGGTAAGTCAATCCCGGAATTGCGCGCAGCAGTTGTCTCGGAGCAGCCTTAATTCTTTGGCCGTGGGCTAAATGGCACGAATCCTGGTATGTAGCAACCACGTCCAGTGTGCCCATTTCCGTGTTGAGGCCAATTGACGCCAAGAACTCGGTTACATCTTTCATCAGCGTTTTGAATTGAATCGCCTTGTCACGGTAAGCCATATCGTGGTCTAATAGCTCGTCGTATTCCTTCAAAGTCGAGCCGCAGCCAGCCGCGTTCGTAATAACTGCGTCAAGATTCTCAGTGAGTACTGAATCGATGTTCTTCCGCGCTAGAGTGCGCGCTTGGCGCTTAAGTCCTGAATGAACGTGAAGTGCGCCGCAACAGTTCTGACCGGCAGGAATTACAACTTCGCATCCGTTTCTTTGAAGTACGCGTACTGTGGCTTCGTTCAGCCGCGCGAATGCAACATTCGCGATGCAACCAGACATAAACGCAACGCGATATCTTCGTTTGCCGATAGCTGGAAACGTTTTGCCGAGTTTCGAGTAGAAAAACGGTATTTCGGCATTTGGCGAGAGCGCTTCGAGATTCTGAAAATTTCGGAACAAATGGAATAATCCTGTGAGGCGTCCCAGACGCTGGAAGCCGGACACCTGATAGAGATATAACGCCGTTCCCGCAATCTCGAGAGCAGTTCGCGATGGAAGTAAGCGCTCGAGAACCACGTTGCGCGCAAAGCGGCCCCAAAATCCTCGCTTGCGGCGACTTTCAATTTGTGCTCGCGCGGCTTCGATCATCCGGCCATAAGGCACGCCAGAGGGACATGCCGTTTCACATCCGCGGCAGGCCAGACACAAATCGAGATGCAGTATTCGGGACGGCGTTATTGGCTCGCCATTTGCAATCTCGTTCATCTGATAAATGCGGCCGCGAGGCGAGTCCATCTCTACGCCCAGCTCACGATAGGTTGGGCAAGCGTTCAGGCAGAGGCCGCAATGCACACATTTATCGAGGTCGGATTGCGCAGGCCCGTCTTCATCATCTGAAAAGATTGGCAGAACGCTAGATGCGGCCATAAAGACGCCCGCGATTTAAGAGACTTTGAGGATCAAACATCTGCTTTACTTTTTTCATCATGGCAAAGCAATTCGTAGTGCCTCCCATGGAGGGCAGGAGCAACAGCTCATTTGCATTGCGGCCGTCATCGGGTGAAAACTCAACCGCAATAATCCATCCTCCCTGGACGGCGGCTGTCCAGAGGGGCGGAACACTTCGCCAGGAACTTAAATAGACATACGTAATCCCAGACCCAGCACGGGAAATGGCGGGCCCGGAAATAAGCCGTAAGAGCGCAGGAATATCGGCCAGTGTGGTTGAAACACGAAGAACGACACCTTCCGGCTGGCGTGCGAGAAACTCCGGAGCGAACTCGCGAACTTGTCCCCAGAAGTCAGCGTCTTGACCTTCGGTCAGCTCCGCGCTTCCACTTAGATCGCGTGAATATCGTTGCAATACGGCTGAACTGCCGCTGGCCCGTACCGCCAAAAGGAAGTCGCGAAACCCTAGCCGAATCGCCGCGGCAGGCGAGATCAGATCAATTGCAAATGGCTGAAGCACACTGGCAAGGATCGAATCGCGCTTCTTGATCGCGGTTTGCAGATCCGGCAGCGAAAACAAAAAGGTTCGCGTCTCCGGAGGCCGCGCGTGCAGACGAAAATTTACACTCGTTATCACTCCGAGGGTCCCGAAACTACCGATCATGAGTTTCCCGATATCGAGCCCGGCAACGTTTTTCACCACCATGCCGCCTGTGCTAATCAGCTTGCCATCGAGCGTGGCGAAAGTCATTCCTATGACCAGATCGCGGGCCGTTCCGAAGCCGCGCCGCATGGGGCCGCTCGAATTCGAAGCTATTACTCCCCCCACAGTAGCTTGCGAAAGAAAGGGCGGATCTAACGCGATCATCTGATTATGATTCGCAAGCAATGCTTGGACTTGTGCAAGCGGCATGCCGGCCTCCACGCTGATTGTTAGATCATTCGGTTCATATTGAAGAATACGAGTAAGTTTCGCGGTCGAAAGTGCGATATCAGCCGGTGCAACTGGGCCACTCATCATGCGCTTACTGTCGTGTCCAATGACTCTCATCCTTTGTGAGTGAGACGCCGCCTGATGAAGCACTTGTGATAGATCTTGCGCCGTTGAAGGCGCGATTTCGATCATGCATTCCTATTGTGGACATGAATTCTCGGCCTCGGCACGCCCCTGTTTCGGAGTCCTTGGATGGTAAGATCGCGACAGAATTTGATGAATCCGCAAAAAACATTTCGCTGGCGAGTTGGTTTGAGACATGGAGTTTGAATATACGCCTGAGCAAATTCAATTGCGGATGTCGATCCGCGATTTTGCCGAGGCAGAGATCGCGCCCCATGTTCTCGAATGGGATGAGAACCAGACGTTTCCACTAGATGTGATCAACAAGGCGGGCCAGCTCGGCCTGATGGGCGCAATATTCCCCGAAGAATTAGGCGGTGCAGGCCTTGGGTATATCGAATACTCGATTATCATCGAGGAGCTTGCCCGCGTCGATCCAAGTGTGGCGTTGATCGTTGCAGCCCACAATTCACTTTGTACGAATCACATTTTTCTTGCGGGAAATGATGAACAGCGCGCGAAGTACATTCCCAAGTTAGCCACCGGCGAGTGGATCGGCTGCTGGTCGCTGACGGAGCCTGAAGCAGGATCGGATGCGGCGGGAACCCGGTCCTCTGCCGTGCTACAGGATGGCCACTGGATTCTGAATGGCGGAAAAACGTTCACCACAAATGCGCAGTACGCCAACGTTTGCGTCGCCATGGCAGTTACCGATCGCTCGGCGTCGCATCATGGCATCTCGGCGTTCATTCTCGAAAAAGGGATGCCTGGATTCTCAGTCGGAAAAAAAGAAAACAAGCTTGGCATGCGAGCGAGTGCCACGGGAGAAGTGCTGTTTACTAATTGCCACTTGCCTCAATGCCAGCTTTTAGGAAAGCCGGGTGAGGGGTTCGTTGATAGCTTGCGCACACTCGATGGCGGCCGGATATCCATAGCCGCTCTTTCAGTCGGAATTGCGCAGGGTGCGTTTGAAGCGGCGCTCAAGTACTCGAAGCAGAGAAAGCAATTCGGCCGTTTCATTTCCGAATTTCAAAGTATTCAACACAAGCTGACCGATATGGCGACTTCGATTGAAGCAGCGAGATTGCTCACCTATCAGGCAGGCGTCCGGAAAGACGCCGGTAAACGTGTCACTAGAGAATCGGCAATGGCAAAGCTGTTCGCCTCCGAAATGGCTGTAAGGGTCGCTGATGATGCAGTCCAAATTCATGGAGGATACGGCTTCATCAAAGACTATCCGGTCGAAAAATTCTATCGGGATGTGAAGCTCTGCACCATCGGCGAAGGCACGAGCGAGATTCAACGCCTCGTCATCGCACGCCAATTGCTAAAAGAATAAGTTGGCACTTGAATCGGGAACGGCTGACTTGCAACGGCGCATTCTGGACGGCGATTTGCGCGCGCTTGCCCAAGCTGCGACATTGGTTGAAAATCAAACCGTCGCCGGGAGAGACCTTATCGCCGCGCTATTCCCTCAAACAGGACGCGCAATGATTATGGGCATCACCGGTCCTCCTGGCGCCGGGAAGAGCACGCTGGTCGATCAACTGGCAAAGACGCTGCGCCGAGAAGGGAAGAGCGTCGGCATCATCGCAGTCGATCCAAGCAGTCCGTATTCTCGTGGCGCAATTCTGGGGGATCGCATTCGCATGCAGGATCATCACTCCGACCCAGGTGTGTTTATTCGATCGATGGCGAGTAGAGGGCATCTTGGTGGCGTTGCATGGAGTACGCTCGATCTGGCTCTGCTGCTCGACGCAGCCGGCCGTGACGTCGTCATGATTGAAACCGTCGGTGTCGGACAAGATGAAGTCGATATCGCGCGGCTTGGTGATGTCACCGTGCTGGTTCTCGTACCCGGAATGGGCGACGATGTGCAGGCGATCAAGGCCGGAATCATGGAAATTGCAGACGTGTTTACTATCAATAAGGCTGACCTTCCCGGAGCCGATCGCCTGGAGCAGGAGATTCGTGCTGTGCAGAGCTTTGCGGACGCAGTGGAACGGAAAGAAGCCGCTCCCGTTCGCCGCGTGATTGCAACAGATGGCAAGGGAATCGATGAACTGCTTACCGTGATTCGCTCTGTCTTCGAGAAACGTGGGAACCAGAGCGCGCGCCTCGAGAGGTGGGCGTTCAGGTTGCGCGAATTGCTTCGGGAGAGCCTCTTGGCCTCGATCTCGGAAGATGATATTCAGCGTCATGCAGATCTTGTCGCCGCAAAAGTAAAAGATCCTTACACTGCCGTCGAGGAATTGCGTGATCAGCTACTGGCAACATGAGCATCGAAATCGATCATCTGGGAATAGCAGTTCGCACCTTAGGCGAAGCGTTACAGTTTTACGGAGATTTGCTCGGGATGACCCTTGGCCAAAGGGAAACCATTGAATCAGAGCGCGTAAACGTCGTGATGTTACCTGCAGGAACGCAACCCGATTCCCCCCGAATCGAGCTGCTCGAGGCTACTGGTCCCGAATCCGTTATTGCTAAATTCATCGAGAAACATGGGCCTGGGTTGCACCACATCGCTCTACGGGTGGACGATCTCCAGGGTGCAGCCGAGCGTCTTCGCTCCCGAGGCGCGCGCCTACTGAACCAGCCTAGTTCAGGAGCAGGCGGTCACGTTTACGTCTTCGTGCACCCCGCCTCCACGGGTGGCGTTCTGTTGGAGCTTATTCAGAAGTAGGTCCGGTTAATGAATAGAGCAAGCATCGGCATCATTGGGGGTAGCGGCTTGTACGCGATGCGCGGCTTTGAGGCCGAGGAACAAGTTCGGCTGAAGACACCCTTCGGCGAGCCTTCTGACGTGTATGTTGTCGGCACACTTGAGGGCCAACATGTAGCATTCCTATCGCGCCACGGCCTGGGTCATCGGCTGTCGCCTTCCGAGCTGAATTTCCGCGCCAACATTTTTGGAATGAAAATGTTGGGCGTCGAGCGGATTGTCTCTCTGAGTGCGGTTGGATCGCTGAAAGAAGAGCACGCGCCGCTCGATTTCGTAATTCCCGATCAGTTCTTTGATCGAACACGTGGGCGCATCTCGACGTTCTTCGGCCAAGGCGTAGTTGCTCATATCAGCTTTGCCGATCCGATTTGCCCGGAGCTCGCGTCCATCGTTCACGAGTCTGCTAGAGGATCCGGAATCAACAGCAAGCTAGGTGGAACGTACCTCTGCATGGAGGGTCCGGCGTTTTCGACACGCGCAGAATCCAATCTCTATCGCACTTGGGGCATGGACGTAATCGGCATGACCAACCTGCAGGAGGCGAAGCTGGCGCGTGAAGCTGAGATCTGTTACGTTACCATCGCGATGGTCACGGATTATGATTGCTGGCACGACCAGCACGATGCAGTGTCAGTCGATGAGATCATCGCTAATCTAACGAAAAATGCAGAGAATGCCTGCACGGTTGTGCGCCGCGCTATGAAGAAAATGCCTCAATCGAGAACATGCGGATGTGGTTCGGCGCTGAAGCATGCGATCATTACCGACCGCAAGGCGATTCCACAGGATGCAAAGGAAAGACTAGGTCTATTGATTGGCAAGTATACCGGCGAATGAACTTGCGCAGGAGATCCTCGACGCCTGTTTGAGGTATGGCACATGGCCGGCGCGACCGCTGGACGCGCTGATTGAACGCGCGCTCGACGATGAAGATGAATTTCGGGCGAGAGCGGCAACGCGAGCCCTTTTCGGCATTGTTGTCGAGCGTTTGGCCGACCTGTTTGAGCCATCGCTCTGTGATGTATACGCGAGGCTTTTTTCACATGTGATCTCGCGGGCGCTTCGCGATTACGATGCTAAAGAACTTCTACTTCGATATGGAAGAGTCCGCCAGCTTCGGCGCTTTCCGGGCGGCGACGTGCGTCGCGTCTTCGTGCTTTCGCGAGTGACGCTAGGCGCTGACGTCGCAGTGACCAGCATGGCTCTTGCTGCCGCAAAGCAACGTTTTCCGGAAGCGGAAATTCTTCTTGTTGGCCCGGAAAAGAATGCGGAAATGTTTGCCGATGACCCGCGTATTACGCCCATCGCGGTCATGTACGGCCGATCCAGCTTGCTTCGTGAGCGGCTCGCCGCAGCCGCCGAGCTGCAAGTCGCGGTTGACGAACAAGGCGCGATTGTAATTGATCCCGATTCCCGCCTTACGCAGCTCGGACTAATTCCGATTTGCGATGACTCACGATATTTCTTTTTTGAAAGCCGAGGGTTCGGCGGGGAATTGAACGCAAGTCTTTCTACTTTAACGTCCGAATGGCTGCGCGAGGTATTCAATATTGAATCAGTGGAGCCCTACGTTGCGCCTCCAAAGCAGAAAAGCTTTGCCGAAATAACAGTTAGTCTTGGCGTCGGTGAGAACCCCGACAAGCTTGTGGGTGATCACTTTGAGCAGGTCGTTGTCTCAGCTTTGCTTCAATTCGCGCGCCCCATTCTCCTGGATCGCGGCCCCGGAGGCGAGGAGACTGCGCGAGTCGATCGTTTGGTGGATCGCTTGCGAGCTCCTCCACTGCTCAATCTTCACGATGGCAGCTATGCTTCGTTCGCGAGTCACATTCTGCAAAGCAGGCTCTATGTTGGTTATGATTCAGCCGGCCAGCATGTGGCTGCGGCTTGTCACCTCCCGTTAGTTTCTGTGTTTGCAGGCTACGCTTGCGAACGAATGCTTTCTCGATGGCGACCGTCCGGAAGTACCTCGCATGTAATTGCCGTCAGCGATCGCACCGATTCTACGGTGCTTGATCAGACTCTGGGCGCTATTGCGGAGGCGGCGGAGGAGGCGTGGGTAATCTCCAAGGGTCGGATGTCGACGTCGACTTAGATTGCGCGGGCGCAGCAGATTTCGATGCCGGTGTTCCCGGCGCAGCGTTCGCAGGCTGTTCCTGTGTTTGAATATCCGACAAGGGAGCAGGTGCTTCGGCGCCGTAAACGATGTTGCTTTCGGTACCGAATTTACGATACAGCCGGAATTCGATCTCGTTCTTGGTCTTCTCTCGACCGGCTCTCATTCGCAAATCCGCCTTTAACGGGCAAACGTATTTTTGTCCACTGATATCGATATCATCGTAGTCGAGAATCTCGCTCGCTTCATTTACGGGAAAGCTTTTCGGTATGTCCACAGCGACAAACGTGATACGGGAAATCGCGCCGGTGTATTCGTCCGCATAGACCAACCCTTTGTAGGCCGTAATAATCCGCTGCTCGCGGTTGTAATCAATGGAATAGCTAGAATGGCCGCTGTCGATGAAATAGTTGAAAACTGCCATGCGCTTGCCGCGCAGTGTGGCCCAGTGATCCCAGCCGAATTCCGCCTCACTCTTTGAGTCAAAGATGCCTTTCATGAGGCTTCCAAATTCGCCAACTGATACAGCTCCACCAAGCTGCTCCATTTTTAGGTCCACAGTCCGGTTGTTGACCGAAATTACCTTGTAGTCTTCTTTCCCGTCGCCGTACCTGAGCTGCGCGTTAACGGTGTCAGTAATCCGGAAATGATCACTCTGATTAAAATCGACAAAACGCCGCGTAACCTGCAAACACATAAAGTTAGGCAGATTTTCCGTGTAAGTCATCGCGTACTGCTTAATCTCGCCGAGAATCTGTTGCTGACGGACAGAATCCGGCGGCGGAATCGTTACCTTTGGCCGAAGCACCACGCTGCCTTGCCCCGGTGCGGTCGTATCGGGCGTTGTCGCGGGCGAGTAGGTCGCATCCTGTGTTGGCGGCTTTAGGCTCGACGTGCGATCCCGGAGCTCCTGAAGCGCCTCTACGGTTCGCGGCCCTGCCCCTTGGGCTTCCAAGTCAATAATTGTTTTGTCCGTGAGCTTCTCGGTAAGCTGAACTTTCTTCAGGTACGCTGCAATCTGTTTATCGCTCTGCTGCTTCAATGCTAGTTCCGAGCGCAAAAACTCAACTAATTGCTGCACGTTCATCTGCACCTGTCCCTGCAGCATCAATGCGACGGCGAGTACCAGTAAACCGAGGCGAAACTTCATGTTCTTATGTGGACGTTGCATTGCCGATGCAAGTTACCGCGCACAAGCGCACTCACAATCGCTGCTGTTTCTCAAGCTCCAGCGAAATCGTTCCAATGGGAAAGCCAAGTTGGAACCGGAATTGGACGGGTATATGGTCACTATCATCTGTCAACCAAATGAACATGCGACCTTTACGTTTGTAGAGCACGTTATCGAACAAGAACGCCTCGTAACGGATGGTGTGGTACGACTTGCCGGAAACAGTCACGTTCTCTTTCGATTGCGCCTCGATCCTGGCGCTCACTATTTTCTTGCCGTCAGTGATCGGTAGAGTAGCAGATCGCCCCGGCTCGAGGTTCATCGCGCGCAATGCGACGAGTGCCCCTGTAATGTCGTGCGTGCAAGGCGAAATGTCGAGGGTTCGCTTGACCGTCGCCTTGTTGGTCAGGTCTCGCTCATCGTACTCCACCTTGTGACGTACGTCCTCAAAGGTCAACCGCGTGATGCGCCGGTGCTTGCCTTCCTCGGCATTGAGCAGGGAGCTCGACGCACAGAAGCGGTCATTAATCGCGACCTTGTACGTGTCCAACACTCGGTACAAACGGTTAACCATTCCGGCGCTCTCGAGCCTCAGGTTCAGATCCCAATCGTCAGCCGATGGGTGCAGCAACTCCACAGTGGCAGTTCCGGCAGTCACCATCCGCCATTCG
Source organism: Acidobacteriaceae bacterium (assembly GCA_019240405.1). GTDB lineage: Bacteria > Acidobacteriota > Terriglobia > Bryobacterales > Bryobacteraceae > Bog-105. The sequence goes on along the minus strand of JAFAYL010000061.1, from coordinate 16,196 downwards.
ACGTGATAAGAAAGCTTCTCCGGATATGGAAAACTGGTCGGTTTCAGAACTTCAGCATCCGGTATCTCTGAAAGCCGAGGGAAAGCTGCGGGAGTAGCCGCGAGATAGACCGACCACGCGAGCGTGAAAGTGAAAAATCTAGACCCGTTGAGGAGCAAGTTCTTCTCCTGCCTCAATCTCCTGCTCCTTGTATTGCAATTGATAGAGTTTCCAATAAATGCCGCGCTTTGCAAGGAGCTCTTGATGAGTGCCGATCTCCCTTAGCTGCGCTTTGTGCATCACTATAATTCGATCTGCGCGCTGGATTGTGGACAGCCGGTGCGCGATGATCAGCGACGTTCTGCCGGAAACCAACCGAGTTAAAGCTTCACGAACGCGCAGCTCTGTTTCGGTATCGACGCTTGAAGTGGCCTCATCCAAAATCAGCACGCGCGGATTGTGCGCCAGCGCGCGCGCAAAACTAATGAGCTGTTTCTGCCCCGTCGAAAATCCATTCCCCCGCTCTCGAACTGGCGTGTCGAACTTGTCCGGCAATTCCTCGATATACCCCAGCAGATTTACTTGTTCCGCCGCTTGGCGCACCATACTGTGCGTGATCCCGTTTGTGCCAAGCCGGATATTTGTTTGGACCGTCCCGGTAAAGAGATATGGATCCTGAAGCACAATGCCAAACCCTCGTCGCAGGTCGAACAGATCCAGGTCCCGTACGTCCACACCGCCGACTCGAACGGTGCCGCGCTGCACATCGTAAAAGCGAAGCAGCAGGTTCGTCAGCGTCGTTTTTCCGGCCCCCGTATGGCCGACAATCGCAATCGTCTCGCCGGGTTCAACGCGGAAAGTGACATCTTTCAATACCCAATCCTCGCCGTGGTAGGCGAACCAGACATGATCAAATTCGATGTCGAGCGGCTCATCGCTAACCGGCAGCGCCGGTTCTGGAGAAACGATGCGGGGGTTCGTGTCAAGCAGCTTGAAAATTCGCTCCGAGGCCGCCATCGCGCCTTGCAAGATGTTGTATTTTTCGCTCAAATCCTGAATCGGGCGGAAGAATCGTAGCCCGTACTGAAAGAAGGCGACCAACACACCAAGGGTGAGCGCCCCATGGCGTATTCGAAAGCCGCCGTAACCGAGCAACAGCGCCAGAGCCAGCATGCCCAGAAACTCGACCACTGGATAAAACCATCCATACGCTGTAATCGCATCTTTAAACGCAAGCATGTGATCGCGATTGATTGTCGAAAATTCTTCCTTGCTGCGTTCCTCCCGGTTAAATAATTGCAGCACTGAAATTCCTGCGATGTGCTCCTGCAGATATGCATTGATTTTGGCGATCGCGATCCGTATGCGCCGGTAACTCTGGGAGGCTTTGCGGCGGAACTGCACGGTAGTCAACACAACAAAGGGCATCACGCCCATCATCAGTGCAGTCATTCCGGGGCTGAGGCGCAGCATAATGAGAATCACGAAAGACAGCATCAGCAGATCGCCGATAATGGTGACCAAACCCGATGCAAATAAATCGTTCAGTACGTCAACATCAGTCGTTACGCGCGTCACAAGCCGGCCCACAGGATGCTTATCGTAGTAAGCCACATCAAGCGTTTGCAGATGTGCCATAAGCTGGCGGCGCAAATCGAACATCGCTTTCTGTCCCGTCCACTGAGTGAGATACGTTTGCCCGAAATCAAATAAAAACCCGAGCGCGACGACCGCCAAGTAAAGAAGGGCTAATTGCGATAATCCAGTCCACACATCTGTTGAGAGCCACCGGTCGAGCACCGTGTGGACGGGATGCTGAGCAGGGACCAGGTATTTGTCTACTGCTAGCTTGGTCAGAAGAGGTCCGATAATTTGAAGAAGAGAATCGATAAGCAGCAACACCAATGAGGCTCCGACCACCAGCTTGTACGGCCTGAGATAAGTTAGGATGCGCCTCATTAGGCGCGAATCGTAGGCCTTTCCGAGTACTTCTTCTTCCAATTAATGCCTCTTTTAAAAGACTAACGTAACATCTACTTGCCGCTTTCACCGACGTATTCATGAACGGTCTCGTCCTTATCGATAAACCCAGTGGTTGCACGAGCCATGATGTCGTGAATCGTTGGCGCAAGCTCGCGAGCACGAAGCGTGTCGGTCATCTTGGCACGCTCGATCCAATGGCAACGGGCCTGTTGGCCCTTCTCACAGGACCGGCCACCCGCCTCGCGCAGTACTTTGGAAATCACGAGAAAACGTACGTTGCCGAGATCACGCTAGGGATGGTTTCCGACACGTATGATCTAGACGGGATCATTACCCAAGCCTGCGGCCCTGTGCTATGTGATCTGCCGCATATCGAACGAGCGCTCGATGCGTTCCGTGGCCGCATCCAGCAAACGCCTCCACCCGTTTCGGCTAAGAAAATCAGCGGCGTGCCTGCCTACAAATTGGCGCGGAAACACGTTGCTGTGGAGCTCGAACCGGTGGAGGTGGAGATATATCGCCTTCAGATTCAGAGCTTCGCCCTCCCAAGAATCGAGGTGCTCGTCAGTTGCTCTGCTGGCACCTATGTTCGTGCTTTAGCTCATGATTTAGGCCAAAAAGTAGGGTGCGGCGCCGTCCTGAGCAAATTGCGCAGAATACAGTCCGGCGAATTTACAATTGAGCAAGCCCGAACGCTCGAGCAGTTTACCGAAATCGCAGCTGCGGGCCGCTTGTGTGACGCGATTATTCCCGCCGCCCGTCTGTTGTCTCATATTCCCGAAGAGCACTTCGGTTCATCCATCGAAGCTCAAATTCGGCAAGGCCGCGATTTCCGAACGTCGCCTTTTGTCGTGCCGCCCGGCGCCTCACTGGTGAAAGCGCTTTCGCAGTCAGGTGAGCTTATCGCGATAGGCGAGCTAAGAATACCAAACGTGTATCATCCGGTTACGGTCCTATGACTTCACCGGTTCCGCTTCTCTTTGTGTTTCACGGCGCTTCTTTGCCCATCCCTGTTTGTTTACCTGAAATGCACGACCAAGCGCGAGCGCATCGCGCTCAACATCATTTGTAATCACAGACCCTGCTGCAATAAATGCCCCTTCGGAAAGTGTTACAGGCGCCACCAACGTCGAGTTGCTCCCGACGAAAACGCCGTCCTCAATCCTAGTCTGATGCTTCCGCCGACCATCGTAATTGCACGTGATGGTGCCTGCTCCGATGTTGACGTTCGTCCCGATTTCTGAATCGCCCAAATACGCAAGATGACTTGCTTTCGAACCAGAACCCAGCCTCGTTTTTTTCAGCTCGACGAAGTTGCCGATATGACTGTTTTCCCCCGCCTCTACACCTATTCTGAGCCGTGAAAATGGGCCGACCGAAGCCTTCTTTTCAACACTCGAAGACTCGGCGACAACGTAGGGCAGTATCGTAACGCCATCGGCAATTGCGCAATCGCGCAGAACACAGCCGGTTGCAATCCGGCAATTCGCCCCGATTCGGGTGGCCCCTCGCAATTGCACATTAGCTTCAATCAACGAGTCCGGTCCGATTTCCACGCCTCCATCAATCGTGACAGTTTCAGGATTTTCAATCGTCACCCCGGACAGCATCAACTCTTCCGCTTTCCGCGTACGAAGAATTTTATCGGCAAGAGCTAGTTCGATGCGCGTATTTATGCCGAGTAATTCGCGTTCGTCTTCGATCAGCAGCGCTGCGACAGGATGTCCATTTGTCGCCAGAATTTCGACCATGTCAGTCAGGTAATATTCTCCGGCTGGATTGTTTGGCTTGACCTCGCCAATGAATTGCCAGAAGAGCCCTGCGTCAAAACGATAGAGCCCGGTGTTGATTTCGCGTATCTTCAGTTGTTCGGGTGTAGCAGCCTTCTGCTCGACGATAGCCGATACTGTGCCATCGCGATCGCGCACAACCCGGCCATAGCCTGTCGGATCCGCGAGCTCTGTCGTGACGATGGCCCCGCCGGCAGATGCGCCGCAACGAAAATCAAGGATAGCCTGGAGCGTGGCCGGCCGCAGCAAGGGACCGTCACCGTTCAGGACCAATAGCTGCCCGCCGTCGGATTCAACCGCTTGACGTGCACAGAGTACTGCATGCGCGGTGCCCTTCCGCTCTGATTGTTCCGCGAACCTGATCCCCGGGACTCTGACAGTCTGTCGCACTTGCTCGGCCTGATAACCAATCACCGCGATTATCTTTTCCGGAGCCGCAACGTGCAGTGCGGCCCGGATAATGTGGTTCAACAGAGTGTCGCCACCGGCTTCGTGCAGTACCTTGGCTTTTTTCGATTTCATTCGTGTTCCAAGCCCAGCGGCCAGGATCACGACCGTGACGTTTTCTTTCATTTAACTCTTGCGCGCTGCGCCATCAATGCTTCTCGTCGAACCTGCTGCGCTCGTGATCGGCTTGCAAGATCGATTACCACCTCGGCAAGGGCCCCCGGATTATGACGAACCTTCCGTGGTGCAGTACTGGCATGTTCGAGCAGCTCGGCCGTGACCACCTTTAACCCCAAACCCTCCAGATTGTCAAAATCGTTCTCTACAGGTCGAACGTGCGCCGCAGCGTACTTGCGTCTCAGCTTCGCCGGAATGGGGGCGGTATTCAGAACCACACAATCGATCAATGGCCGCCGCGCATGCGTGTGTATCGCCTCTACGTGGCGGGACGCAGAGAAATTGATCGTTTCTCCGGGTTGCCACATCAGATTAACGAAATAAACTTTCAGGGCAGGGGACCGGCTAATCGCATCGGAGATGCCATCCACTAAAACATTCGGAATCACGCTGGTGTACAGCGAGCCAGGCCCAAGCGTAATCAAATCGGCTTTGCCTATCGCCTCAAGCGTTTCGGGCAGAGGAGGGCAATTTTCCGGCCGCAGGCGAACCAGTTCAATGGGCTGCCGGCTCTTGCTGATGCTCGTTTCGCCGCGAACGATACTCCGGTTCGTTAGTAGCGCCTCCAGGGTAACTTTGGCCGAAGTTGCCGGAAATATGCGTCCGCGTATGGCCAGGATCTCTGAAGATAGCTTCACCGCATGCACGAAATCGCCAGTAATTTCGTGCATTGCAGCCAGAAAAAGGTTGCCAAAACTGTGCCCTTTTAACCCACGGCCGCTGGCAAACCGGTACTGAAAGAGCTGGCACAGCAATGGCTCATCCTCGGAAAGCGCGGCCATACAGTTACGAATATCTCCGGGCGGAGGAATATCCAGATCGCGGCGCAGGCGGCCGGAGCTTCCGCCGTCATCGCTCACTGTTACCACCGCCGTAATATCCAAAACGGGCCGGCCCGGCTCCGGGGTTTCTTCGCTGCCGCGGGCGTGCTTCTTCAATCCGGAGAGAAGCGTCGACAGGCCTGTGCCGCCCCCAATCGCAACAATCCGCAAGGGGGCCTTCAATACGCTCTTCTGGAGGGGCGAAACGCGGGTCAGAGTCGACATTTCCGGCTCGCTTCAGGATCTCACGGCGGCGGCCCTTCGCCGCAATTTGGTTTTACCGCGGCTTTCTCGGTTTTTCTTCGTCGTCGTCGTAAACCGGAACCGTATCTAAATCCTCTGCTTCAAAGACCTGACCACAATCGAGGCATCGGACATAATCGACGCCATCGCGCCGATATAGGAACTCGGTTCGCTCATGCTGACAGCCTGCCATAGCGAAGTACCACCATTCTAGACTGAGCAATGTGGGTGTCAAGTGAAAATCTCGACCCCTCTCAGCTTCGATGTACACGACGCGAATCTTGAGAATTACCTTGCGGCTTTACCTACCACTTCGGGCGTGTACGTGCTACAGATTGCAGGCAATCATCCGCATCTGGGGTCTTCAGCAAATCTGCCCCGGCGTTTGAAGCGGCTTTTTGCTCCCTCTAGCGCCGGATCGGGTTCCATCATCGGGCGGCTGCGGGCGAACCTGGCGCGCATTGACTGTTGGCCCACCGGATCGAAACTCGAAAACTCTCTGGTGTTGTATGAATTGGCCCGTCTCTATTTCGCGGAGGATTACATTAGGCGTCTCCGTTTGCGAATGCCCTGGTTCGTCGGTCTTGCGAGTGATGATCCGTTTGCGCGGTTAGCTGTCGTCAATCGCGTTTCCCAAAACTCAGGTGCGTTCTTGGGTCCGTTTCCTAGCCGGGACGCCGCCCAGTTGTACGAGCAGGAAACGAGTGGCCTATTTCAGATCCGGAGATGTACAGAGCGCTTGGCGCCTCATTCTGAACATCCCGGCTGTATTTACGGCGAAATGAATCAATGTCTGCGCCCTTGCCAGTGCGCTGTTACTGCCCAAGAGTACGCAAGCGAAGTGGCACGTGTGGGCGAGTTTCTATCAACGAACGGCAGGAGCACGCTCGCTGTGCTTAGTGCCGCGCGCGATCGGGCGTGCGATGAGACGGAATTTGAACAGGCTGCCGGCATCCACAAGCGGATCGAGAAAGTGAAGGCTGCAACTGCAGCGCGCGACCAAGTGATAACGGAGATCGACCTATTCAATGGAGTTGCGCTCACGCGTGCTGCGCAAGCCGGGCACTTCCAGTTGTGGCCAATGTTGCAGGGTTACTGGCAAGAGCCGGTTTTGCTCGATTTCCGCCCGGGAGAGCCGCGCACCAAGTCACTCGACCAAGAGCTGCGAGAACGTCTCGAAAGCGCGCTAAGCATCCAAAACGTGAAACGAAAGCGCACAGAAGATCTCGCTATCTTTTCCCGTTGGTATTTTTCTTCGTGGCGCGATGGAGAGTGGTTCCCGTTTACCACTCTGGCGCACCTGAATTACCGGCGACTCGTGCGCGAGATTTCGAAAATGTCGAGATCGGTCCCCGAGAACGGAGTTTTCTGACGAGATCGTGCTAGCTTGTCCTCATGCCCGTCAACGAGGAAGTTGAAGAACATGTACACCATGCTCACGACCCGTTTGACAAAACGGTTGCGGGAAGCATGGCAATTATTGCGGCGCTCCTCGCCGTAGTTTCAGTTTTAGGGCAGCACTTTCAAGCCGAAGAACTGCTAAACCAGCAGAAAGCCTCGGATCAATGGGCGTTCTATCAGGCCAAGGACATTCGGCGCTATTCCGCTCAGGTTGCGCAAGATACGTTCACTCAATTAAAAGGTGACGCGGCATCAGTCAGCCGCTACGCTCAGGACGAGAAGCGATATGCGAAGCAGCGCGCCGATATAGAAGAGCACGCGCGGGAGTTCGAGAGAGAGCGTGACCAGAGCGCTCACAAGGCGGTACGCTTTCACGTCGGTGAAGTCTTTCTCGAGTTGGCGATTGTGCTATCGTCTTTGTCTATTTTGATGAAACAGAAACTGTTCTTTATGGCCGGCGCGGGTGCAGCGCTAATCGGAGTCGTTATTTCAGCTACAGCTTTTGTGGCTTAACGAGGTCTCTGGTCGGCCGTTCTTGCTCGTACTCCCACAAACTCTTCCAGATTCTTCTCTGTCAATGACAGCGCCGCGTGCACTTCCGCGCCGTTCGTCGTGATGGTCATTTTGTCGATTGCAGCCGCGATAATGCCTGCGCGCGGATCATTCTGGCGCTGCATTTGAATCATGCTGCCGCCAAACCGGAAAACGTCTGCTAACGAAACTGCGTCCTGAGGCGATCGCGTCTTGGCGTCAAACGAGAACGCAACAAGGTCTCCGAAGTGAATGCCTCCGCTTGACATCAAAATCGATTGAAGGGCCTGGGCGTGCTGCATTGGCTGCTTTGTCTCGTGCTCCAAATGGCTTGCAAGAAATGAGCCTGGCATGGATGTTGCGAACCAAGCTTCGTTATCAGCGCTTACCCGCTGGATTTCGTCCTGCAGAGTGGGGTCGAGACTTGTTGGGCTGTTCCGGTTCGCGATGATCTGCCGTAACGTTGTCGGATCTCCCATTACGGCGATTCCCCCGTCGAGGAATGCGAATGCTGTCCCGCCATGCTCCGCATGATCCTCCATCAAATCGACTCCTCGATAGTGTTGAATCACTGCGCCGGCAGACTTGGCTTTCGCGCGGATCCGGACTGGGTCGAAACTGCCCCGCGCGACGATGGCGAAACGCGACTCAGCTTGATCGGCGCCTCCAGTGCTTGCAAACACGATCTCATTGAGATCGCGCCGAGGATCAAAACCGGTCTCGTCAGAAAATTCTCTAAAACTTTGGTCCTCGGCGTCAATCCGGCGAAGCAGGTATTGTCCGAAATCAGAGCTTCGAGCTTGATCGAGCTGAATGCCGGAAACCACCCTCGCCCCAGAGGGGACAAGCGCCAGCAGGGCGGGATCAACCGCTGCGCCGGCAGAAAAAGCTGCTGAAATCAGCAAAGCACAAGTGAAAAGGAAGTGTCGCACAAAATCTCCTTCATCCACTTTACGCCTCAAAGTCAGAAAAAGTTCCCTCAGAGATCCGAGTGCTTGTTTTTGCGAGCTTTTCTTGCGCCGTACACGAGAAAAACACTCAGCGGGCCGAGCGAGATTTAGCCGGCGATCAAAAACGACTAAGAGAAAGCCAGCGTTGGGACCCGCCGACTGGCCGGAGATCGAGTATTAAGCCATCTCCTGGCCAGCTGCGAAGTGAGCGAGGAGGGAGTCGGGTTCAGCGGCGCGAAGCGGGAGTTCAAACCAGAAAGTCGAACCAGGACCCGAGTGGTTGCCGTCAATCCCGATCTGACCTCCCATGATCCCCACCAACTGCTTGCAGATTGTCAGTCCTAGTCCGGTCCCACCGAACCGCCGGCGATTCGTTCCGTCAGCTTGGAAGAAAGCCTCGAAGATACGCGAGCGCACGGATTCATCAACACCAATTCCGGTGTCAATCACTTGACATCGCCAGCGGCTTCCATCGGGAACCGACTGAATTTGAACCTGTATTCCCCCCTCGGGTGTAAATTTAATCGCGTTTGCAATCAAATTGGTCAGAATCTGCCGGATGCGTACCCTGTCGCCTCGAATCCGCGCAGGTACCTGCGGATCGATCCCGTAACTCAAATTGAGATTCTTTGCCCTGGCACGGAACCCAAGTAATCTCACCACGGTCCGGACGCTCTCATGCAGGTCAACAACCTCATCGCTGAGGGAGAGCCGCCCGGCTTCGATCTGCGATAAATCCAAAATGTCATTGATGATGGTCAGCAGATCGTTTGCGCACTGGCTGATTGCCCCGCAGTACTCGAGCTGCTCAGTGTTCAGGTCTGTTTTACTCAGCAGATCGACCATCCCCATAATCCCATTCATTGGCGTTCGGACTTCGTGCGAGGTATTTGCGAGAAACTGCTCCTTCAGTTGCGTGGCTTCGCGCGCCAGGCGAAGAGCCTCGCTGAGTTCCTCATTTTTCAGCTGGATCGCACGAGACGATTCCTCAAGCCGCTGCTCCGCTAACTTTCGTTCCGTAATATCTCGTCCAATTCCCTGAATCGCGTACGGATGACCGCGACGGTAAATGATTCGCGTGCTTACTTCGAGGAACCGCCGATTCCCATATTTCGACAAGATCGGCAGTTCGTACCTCTGTGTCGGACTGCCGCCGAGATGAGCGCGTATGCTGTCCTGGGTTCGATAGCGAGCTTCTTCGGCAACCAGAGTTTCAAAGTCGTGACCCAGAACTTCCGTTCGCGAATAGCCAGTGAGATATTCAGCAGCCCGATTCACCGCTATAATCTTGCCTTTTAAGTCGTGCAGGAAGATCACGTCGTTTGCATTTTCGAAGAGCTCGCGGAATCGTTCTTCGCTTGACCGTAAGGCCTCTTCCGCCGTATGGCGACCTGTTTCGTCCTGAATCATTGCGATCCGGGCGTCCACTCCCTCGACATCGAACGCGAAAGTCACAAGGTTGACGATCAATTCTTCATTTTGGGAGCCACGATGCACGAACGGGCCAAGGGCGTTCATCGGACGGCGCAGCTCGGCGGCTAATTCGGATCGTTCTGCATCACCTTGCCGCCAAAAAAGATCAATCAGATTGAGAGCGCACATCTGCTCACGCTGGTAGCTGTAAAGCGCGAGCGCGCTCTCATTCACTTCGAGAATATCTAGAGAATCGGCCCGATAAAGAATTGCCGGCAGAGGATTTTCAAAAAATGCACGTCGATATCCGGCCAGCCTGGTTTCCAGGCTGCGCACCGAGACTTCCAGCTCCGAAATACGCGCGCGCAAATTCTCAGATGAGTCGCCGCACATCGGCGTCCGATCCTTATTGACCAGCACTGTAATTCAATGTACCAGTGACAGGGCGCTGCGAAAAGGCCCCTTGGGTCTGTGTTTCAGGACTGCCAGGAGTGTTAAGAAATTGCGCGGGTAGCGGCGCTGACACCGTTTATGATGCCGTTCCAAACCGTCAGTACGTTATTGGCAACACTGGTGATTATGGCGACGGACGTGAGTGTCAGAAAGCCCAGCAGCAACGAATACTCCACCAAGTCCTGCCCGTCGTCATCCTGCCAAAATGCAGAAAAATTCAGATGTGCCATTCGCTAGCTACTCCTAGGTATATATCGGCAAAATCACGCGTTTCTTTATGCCGTTGAGGAGGTGCATAGAACGCCACTGAATAATCCGGCTGGCCTTGTGCTAGGGACAAATGGACTTCTTGCAGCTATGTCCTCAGTTCATGCGTAAACCCGCGGCCCGGGCTGCTGTGGCATCCCGCTCGTCCGCTCGCTTGCTACGCCCAATGCGGCGGTTGAAAGCGCCCGAGCCAGCTCGAGATTTTCGCCTAAAGAAAGCCTTTTCACAGATCATCCAGACCAAGGCGGCTACTGATATTGCGGGAACGATTAGCATGAACGCAATAACAAGAGCCTGGCAGATTTCCTCCATCGCGAAAATACAAGTACTGCGAGAGTAAGCGCATTCCGGTGTCCGCCCAAGACACTCAATCGAAAATACCGTTAATCTCTTGAATGACCAAAAGAATCCGGAAATGGCCGATCGCCCAATCGTTTGATTGGCGCTCGATACACGTAAGCAATGGGATAATTTGCTCGTTTAAACAAACGAATGCGGCACTTCGAGGACATCTGGGAACAGCGAAATCGATTCGCCGTCTTGGCGATCAGCGCCGCACTTGTGTTGGGCATCGCACTGTTTGACTGGTTGACAAAGCCCTATTGGTCCTTAGGATTTCTCTACCTGTTTCCCATCATGCTCACTGCCGGATTTCTGCCTCGATGGAGTATCGTGTTGTTTGCCGCACTATGCGCGGGGCTCAGCGAAGCCTTTAGCTCACTTGATCCCTCGGAGGCCTGGTTTCGTTTAGCTTTCGTATCGCTGGCGCTCGTGGGATGTGGGTTGTTCGTTGGTGAACTGGTAAACAATCGACGACTGAACCTGGAAGCTCAAGAGCGCTTACGCATTCTGGTTGAGACAAGCCCGGCGGCGATTGTCACCATCAATGATCGCGGATTGATTGAGCTAGCTAATCGCGCGGCGGCTGACCTGATAGCGCCTCGCGACGGACATTTAATTGGCCATCCGATTGCCGCTTATCTACCGGAACTGCATCACGCCCTGCGCCCAGAAGAAGGACCTCAATTCCGAACCTCAATGCAGTGCCGCGGACACCGAGACAATGGTGAATCGTTTATGGCGGATGTCTGGTTTTCCACATATAAAGACAGCACGCGGCCCAAACTGGCCGCCATTATCGGAGAGATCACGGAGCCACAGCCAGGAAACGGCACAAACTATCTCGAGTCTCCCCAGCGAGCACAGCTGAACGATAGGGAATCGGATGTGCTTCGATTTTTGGTGCAAGGGCTGTCAAACAAAGAAATTGCAGTGCGTATGGATGTTTCTGAGAGTACGGTAAAGAACATATTGCAGCATCTGTTCGCAAAATCCGGCGTGCGCACCCGCAGCCAGTTAGTCCGTGTCGCGCTAGAGAATTACCGGGACCTTCTGTAATCACGCACTACCTCGCCGCCAATCGAAGGATTAATCCAACGGGCGGTGAGTTTGGAAACAAGATAGCTGGCATATCGACGCAGAAAACATTAACGTCGAAGCTTGCGGATCAATACGCGATATAGGAGACGTTTGTCTCGCGCCGCTATGATCGCGGGGTTCCTCGCGGCTCAAGGGTTCGCGCAGAAGGCGCTCACCTGGGAAGAGCTAAAAGCGAAGTTCGAAGCTACGAATCCCACCTTGAAAGCGGCTCACGACAACATCGATGAATCGAGGGCCCAGGAGGTCACGGCGTATCTGCGTCCGAACCCGGATTTCAGCCTGACGGGAGATGGATTCCAAATATCCCGCAATAAAGGCGTCTGGCAGCCTTTCAGCGGTGTCTTCGAAGTACCCAGCATTAGCTACCTACACGAGCGCCAGCACAAGCGGGAACTCCGCCTTCAAAGTGCGCAAGAAAATACCGAAGTCACAATCTCACAATACGCGGATCAGGAGCGGAGCCTCATTTTCAATCTGCGCAACGCATTTGTGCAGGCACTGCAAGCGAAAGCAGTGCTGCAGAATGCCAAGCAGAATCTCGACTACTGGGACCGCGAGCTTTCGGTCAACCACGACCGTTTTAGAGCCGGAGATCTAGCCGAGGTCGATTACGACCGTCTGGTTTTGCAACGTGTCCAGTTCGAATCCGACTATGAAACTGCGCTGGTGAATGTTCGGACGGCGAAAATCACGCTTCTCCAGCTATTGAACGATCGGACGCCGATTGAAGGCTTCGATGTGGCGGGGCCGTTCGAGTATTCCCCGGAGCTAAAATCCCTTGAGCAATTCCGAACGATTGCGCTCTCGGCTCGGCCGGACCTCAAAGCGGCCGTGCAATCGGTCGACATGGCAAGAACCAATTATCAACTTGCCATTGCGAACGGATCGACCGATCCCACCTTCGGCCTTTGGTTCACACACAATGCTTCCATTGCCAATCCCTTCGCCGATAACACGATGGGTTTGAGCGTCAGTATCCCGCTCCGGATCTTCGATCGCAACCAAGGCGAAAAGGCACGCACCCGAATCGACATCGCGCGTAACGAGCGATTGCGGGATGCCGCAGAAGCACAAGTATTCAACGATGTTGATTCCGCCTATGTCACCCTCCAAAGCGGTCTGAATTTACTGCGTCCTTACAAAGAAAAATATCTATCTCTTTCGCTAGCGGTTCGCGATAAGGTCGCGTTTGCTTATCAGCATGGCGGCGCTTCTTTACTCGACTATCTGGATGCCGAGAAAGCATTTCGCGATACGCAATTGGCATACATCAATTTGGTCGGCTCCTATTTGGTTGCGGCCGCGCAAATGAATATGGCGGTGGGCCGGGAGGTCTTTGAATGAAGAATCAGTCAGCTTTCGTGCAAGTAGTTCTCTGTTTCGGTCTGAGCTTGTTACTTACCGGATGTGAGAAAAGCATCAAGGCGCAAACGGATAACGAGCGAAGCACAGGTCCGTCCCGTTCCACCGTTATGCCGGATGTAGATGCCAACCACTTCAAAGTCGATCATCCGGAGCAGTTCCGCCTCGTCACGGCTCAGGAATATATTGCTTCGCCCGAGTTGAACGTAACCGGCGCCGTAAACCCCGATGTTTCGCGGCAAGTGCCCGTGATATCGCTGGCTTCGGGGCGCGTGGTGGAAATCGACGCTCAGTTAGGAGACGCGGTGAAAAAAGGCCAGCTCCTCTTCAAAGTTCGCAGCACGGATATCGCAGGCGCATTCTCCGATTACCGTAAAGCGGTGGTTAACGAAGAGCTAGCCAAGGTGCAGCTCGATCGCGCGAAGCTGCTTTTTGAGCATGGAGCGATTCCGAAAAGCGCGCTTGAAACGGCTCAGAATGCCGAAGATAATGCGAAGGTCGATCTCGATACCTCGGCCGAACACCTTCGCTTGCTCGGGTCTGATCTGGATCATCCGACAGGCATCGTCAACGTTTACGCGCCGGTTACAGGCGTCATTACCGATCAGGAAATTACAAATGCCGCAGGCGTGCAAGCATTGTCTGCCCCGAACCCGTTCACTATTTCCGACATGTCCCACCTTTGGGTGATTTGCGACGTATACGAGAACGATCTCGCTCAGGTGCGGCTTGGGGAATATGCAGAAATTCACCTGACCGCCTATCCCGATAAAATCCTGAGAGCTCGAATTAACAATATCGGTCCGGTTCTCGATCCGAACATCCGCACGGCAAAGGTTCGGCTCCAGGTGGAAAATCCCGGCGTCCTGCGTCTTGGGATGTTTGTTACCGCGACATTCCACGGACCGCGCCGGGAGCGTTATGCCAGCATACCGGCCTCGGCAGTCCTGCATTTACACGATCGCGAATGGGTCTACACCCCTGTGGGAAACGGCTTCTTCCGGCGCCTCGAGGTAGTCAGTGGAAACACGCTTCCGGGCAATATGCAGGAGATTACGAGCGGAATCGGACCCGGGGCACAAGTTGTGTCCGATGCGCTCGACCTGCAGCACACGGTGAGTGAGTAGATGATTCGCAGGCTCGTCGATTTCGCCTTAAAGAATCGTTTTCTCGTACTCGCGGCCGCGGTGCTGCTGTTTGCTTGGGGCGTTGTCTCTTTTCATCGTCTGCCTGTCGAAGCGTATCCAGATGTGGCGAATAACTATGTGGATGTGATTGCTCAGTGGCCCGGCATCTCCGCTGAACAAATTGAGCAACAAGTCACCATACCGATCGAAACCGTGATGAACGGTATTCCGGGAGTCGTCCATGTCCGCTCATGGTCGCTTTTCGGACTCTCATACGTAGAAATGGTTTTCGGCGAGGAGACGACGAATTTCGAGAACCGCGAACGAGTTCTGGAGCGGCTTTCGCAAGTAAATCTGCCGGTTGGCGTGACTCCACAGATGGGCACGGATTGGAGCCCAGTCGGCCAGATATATTTCTATACGCTGCACAGCACGAACCCAGCGTATGACGTGATGGAGCTCAAATCGATCGAAGACTGGGTCATTGAGAAGAACCTGAAGTCGGTTCCCGGTGTTGTCGACGTGAGCAGTCTTGGCGGGCCCACACGCGAATACCAGGTCCGCATCGATCCGGAAAAACTGATCGCTTACGGACTGAGCATTAGCCAGGTAGAACAGCAAGTAACAAACAACAATGCAGACGCAGGCGGCAGTTTCATCGAAGCCGGTTTGCAGCAAATTAACGTTCGCGAAGTGGGCTTGGTCAGAAACGTGCGCGATATCGAAAACACGGTTTTAACTACCAAGAGCGGCACACCGATTCGCGTAAAGGATATTGCCGTCGTAGCACAAGGTCCAAAGATTCGGCTGGGTCAGAACGGCCGGGCGTTTCGTCACGAAGACGGAAAAATCATCGACGACGATGACGTCGTCGAGGGTATTGCGCTCTTGCAAAAAGGAGAGGATGCCGAACCGGTGCTCGAAGGCATTAATAAGAAAGTGCAGGAACTCAATGACCACATTCTGCCGACGGGTGTGAAAATCATCCCGTTCATCGATCGAAGCGATCTCTTGCACTTCACAACGCACACCGTTCTGCACAATCTCGGCGAGGGAATCGTTCTAGTTGTTATCATCCTGTTCCTGTTTCTCGGCAACGTGCGCGGCGCAATCATCGTCGCTCTTACCATCCCTTTCTCTTTGCTATTCGCTGCGATTTGCCTTGATCTCAGAAATATTCCAGCCAACCTGCTCTCGCTCGGCGCGCTTGATTTCGGCATGGTAGTCGATGGCGCCGTGGTGATGATCGAGAATATCGTTCGCCACTTGGGCCGTAATGCGCAAGACGAGAGAACCGTGCAGCAAAAGATTTTCGACGCCGCGCACGAGGTTCAACGCCCCGTGTTTTACGCCATCGCCATCATCATCACCGCTTACCTGCCCATCTTCACGTTGCAGAGCGTAGAAGGGCGGCTATTCAAGCCCATGGCTTGGACCGTCGCATTTGCTCTGCTGGGCGCGCTGCTGTTTTCCATACTGGTCGCTCCCGTGCTCTCCAGCCTTCTCTTCCCGAAGGGCACCCGCGAATGGCACAACCCCATCATGGTCTGGCTCACCGAGCGATACCGCAGCGCTCTACGGCTGGCTATTCGTTTGCGTTTCCTGACGGTCGGCGTAGGGGCTGCTAGCCTCTGCGCAGCCATTTATCTCACAGTCAGCGGCGATATCGGTTCCGAATTTCTCCCGCATTTGGACGAGGGCGCGCTGTGGGTGCGCGGCTCTCTCGCGCAAAGCGCTGGACCCTCGGAAGGCATCAGGGTGGCGAACCAGGCGAGAATAGTGCTTTGCTCTTTTCCGGAAGCGACGGATTGC
>JAFAYL010000023.1 GCA_019240405.1 Acidobacteriaceae bacterium | reverse complement strand
AATTGTGTTGGATGCGGGCGGTGACGCCGCTCCAGCCCCCGGCTTCGATCAGGCCGAGGATGGAGATGAGGATGGCGCCGAGCCAGATCAGCACGAATTGCAGCACTTCATTGAAGATGGCCGAGAGCAGCCCGCCCAGGACGACGTAGACGGCGACGGTGAGCGAGGAGACCCAGATGCTGACGTTGATATCCCAGCCGAGCACAACTTTCATAACCAGCGCCATGGAATACATGTTGATGCCGCTCATCAGCACGGTCATGAAACCGAAGGTAATGGCGGAGAGCGCACGAGCAGGCTCGCCGAACCGCAGTTTCAAATAGCCCGGCACCGAATGCGTTCTCGAAATGTAATAGAACGGCATCATCACGATGCCGAGAAAAAGCATCGCAGGAATGGCGCCAATCCAATACCAATGCGTTGCGAGAATCCCGTACTGATATGCCGATGCGGCCCATCCCATCAGCTCGAGAGCGCCAAGATTCGCCGCTACAAAGCTAAGCCCGGCGATCCAGGACGTCATATCACGTCCGGCGAGAAAGAAATCTTCGCCGGTTTTTGTGAATCGTTTCAGATAGAAGCCGATGCCTAGCACCATCACGAAATACGCCCCGATCACGAGCACATCGATGGAGCTCAGCGTAAGGAGCTTTTCATTTCCTGACACAACGGCTAGGATCAAGCGCATATGAGGCTGCAAGCGATTACATTATCAGTGGCAGTATAGGGCCACCGGATTGAACGGTCAAGGTGAAAGGCATCACGCATTAGATTTGAAGAGACGAATCAGAAAAAATGCCAGGGCGGAGACCAGAGCAGCAGCCGGAATCGTGAGGACCCAGGCGATTACGATGTCGCTCGCTACGGTCCAGCGAACCGCTCGAATGCGCTGAATTGAGCCGACGCCGGCAATCGCACCGGTAACGACGTGCGTCGTAGAAACCGGCAGACCGAGCCAGGTTGCGAAAAGAATCGAAGTGGCGGCGCCCGCCTCAGCGCAGAAACCGCTGCGAGGTCTCAGGCGGGTTAAGCGTGTTCCCATAGTATGGACCACTCGCCAACCGCCGCTGAGAGTGCCCAATCCCATTGCGGCAGCACAGGCAAGAATGACCCACTCAGGAACTCGAAATGTCTTTTGAAGGCCGGCGGCGAAAAGAACGGCTGTGATGATGCCCATGGATTTTTGCGCGTCATTCGTGCCATGAGCGCAACTGAGCAGCGACGCCGAGGCGATCTGCAGATGTCTGAACCAGCGATCCATCTGGGCAGGAGAAAAGGTGTGAAAGATCCAATAGACCGCGAGCATCAGCGTATAGCCGAGAACAAGGCCGATTGCAGGCGCTATTACTATGAACGCGACCGTGGTGGGCCATTTCCCGACTACCAATCCGCTGAATCCAGCTTTGGCAATAGCGGCGCCGGCATAGCCTCCGATGAGCGCGTGAGAGGAACTGACCGGCAGTTTCAGATACCAGGTCAGAAGATTCCAAAGAATCGCACCTGTTAGTCCCGCGAGGATTACGAAGGGAGTCACAATTTTTGTGTTGACGAAACCGCGTCCGACTGTTGCAGCCACCCCCGTTCCCAGGAAAAAGGCGGCTATGAAGTTAAACAGAGCAGCGAGGGCCACCGCCTGAGCTGGAGTAAGAACGCGTGTCGCAACTACGGTCGCAAGCGAGTTCGCAGCATCATGGAATCCGTTTACAAAGTCGAAGCTCAGCGCCACGATGACGATAAAAACCACAAGACCGAGCAGCGGCATACCTCTAAAGGTTCTTTACCGCAATATTCTGAATTACATCGGCAACATCTTCGCAGCGATCGGTCGTGCTTTCAAGAAGTTCGTAGAGATCTTTCAATTTGATCAAACTAACTGGGTCGGTGTCGGAGCGGAAGAGCTTCGCTAATACCGTTCGCTCCACCGCGTCTGCCTCATCTTCAAGACGGTTTACTTCAACACAATCCTCTACGACCGAGTCCTTTTTCTCTAAAGCGCGTAAAGCTTTGTCCAATGCGCGACAGGAATTCGCGATCATCTCCCCTAATTCCACAGCCGCGCCGGGAATGGGATCGATTCGATACGCCACGATGCGAAAGGTTGTGTCCTCGAGAGTATCCAGAACGTCGTCAAGAGCGGCGGCAAGAGCCTGAATGTCCTCAGGATCAAACGGCGTGATGAATGTTTTGCGTAGACGGTCAAAGAGCCTATGTGTGATGTCGTCGCCGCTACGCTCCAACGCTTCCATGCGTTTTGAAACCTCGCGCATACCGCCATAGCCGCCTCGTAATCCTGAAAGCAGCAGACTAGACGCTTGGCAGAGAATGTCCGATTGCTGGTGAAAGTATTCGAAAAACTTTTCATCTTTCGGTAAAAGGTTCAATCGTTCACCTCGGATAGGGCGAAGAAACGGCTGCTCGAACTCTACCGCACTCCTAATTTGAACAATGCTCCGAATGAGAGTTTCGCGAAACTGCGGCGACGGCGATACGATGAGGAAAGCACCAAGGCAGGCATGAGTCTCGAAGAAGTCGCTCGCCGAGCGAAAGTCTCGACCGCTACTGTTTCGCGGGTTCTCAATAACGTAGGAGTCGTGCGGAGTTCGACGCGAGCGCGGGTTATGAAGGTCGTCGCGGACCTGAATTACCATCCCAATCTGCACGCCCGATCCCTGGCTGCCGGCAAGAGCCGCACGCTCGGAATCGTGGTGTCGAATATGGAAAACCCTTTCTTTTACGACATTGTTTGCGAAGTTGAATCAGCCGCACACAGACGTGGATACGAGATTGTCGTCGCGAACACGAATTACCAGGCCGAGCAGTTAGTCAAGAGCATTCGATTGATGGTGGGCCGAAGGGTGGCGGGGTTGGCTGCTATTGTGTCGGAAATCGAGCCCGGAATTATCGACGAGCTGGTTGCCACCCGATTGCCGGTTGTGTTCTACGATGTCGGCACAGCTAGACAGAACATCACAAATATCCGGCTGAACTATAGAAAAGGCATGGAAAGAGTGGCTGAGTACCTTTACGTTCTCGGACATAACAAACGGATCGCCTTTGTCGGGCATCATATGGACTTCGCGCCTTTACATGAGAGGCGACAGGGGCTGATCGAGGCTTTCGCGAAGCTCTCGCCTACTACAGAAGTTAGGACGTTTGCCGGGAACGACAATTTGGAAGGCGGCTGGCAAGTAGTCCGGGAGATCGCGGCAAGCGGGTTTAAACCGACTGCGATCGTATGCGTGAACGATTTTATGGCAGTCGGCGCTTTGCGAGCGTTGCGCGAGCAGGGGATCTCCGTCCCCGAGGAGGTTTCGGTTACTGGGGTCGACAATATTAAGCTTTCCGAATTCTGCCACCCGACGCTAACCACGGTCCATGTTCCTCGTGAGCGCATCGGACATATTGCATTCGAGAAGTTGATAGCGGGAACCGGAGCGCCGCCTACAGACGGATGCGAGTTTTTGATCGATCCGGACCTGGTAATTCGCGAATCAACGGCGGCAGCAAGGCGCAGCAGCTAAATTCAGGCGCGGCTCTGCGCGTCGAGGCGCGCTCATTCAGAGGTGAATTCAGGATGTCGGGCCAATGCAAGCAATTCTGAAACGAAGTATGTACCGGGCGTTGACCTGTTTCGTTGCGTTACTAACAGTAGGGTTCGCTTTCTGGCGCTGGGCTTCAACGCAGGCCCATGCTCAAACCGGCGAGCCGCGAAAACCACAAGAACAAGCGCAAGGAGGAATGTCGACGGCGGGAGCACACGCGGCAATTTACGATGCGGAGAATCGTCCGATAACTGCCGGCGGATTCGTCGACAGTGGCCCGATTGTTTTTCAAGATATCGCGGAGCAATCAGGACTCACGCATTGGCATCACGTCATGGGCACTCCGGAGAAGACATACATTCTAGAAACGGTGGGTTCGGGGGTGGCGCTTCTGGATTTTGATAACGACGGCTGGCTGGACATTTACTTAGTAAACGGCTCAACGTATGAAGCCCTTAAGGGCAAGGCAGCAGCGCCACATGCAGCGCTATTTCATAACAATCATGACGGGACGTTTACGGATGTCGCGGCCAAAGCGGGCGTAACAAACGACCGGTGGGGCTTCGGCGTCGCTGTGGGCGATTACGATAACGACGGATGGCCGGACATCTACGTCAGCAATTTCGGAAAGAACCGGCTCTATCACAACAATCACGATGGAACCTTTACGGATGTTGCCGAAAAGGCGGGTGTGACGCTCGGCAACTGGTCCACCGGGGCAACTTTCGGCGATTATGATGGCGACGGGCGCTTAGATCTCTTCGTTCCTGGATACGTTCATTACGACATCGATCATCCCCCGATCGCCGGATCGCCCGCCGTACGGTTCAGTTACTGCCAATTCCGGGGCCTAGACGTTATGTGCGGTCCGCGAGGGCTCAAGGGCGAGCCGGATCACCTCTTCCATAACAATGGCGATGGCACATTTACAGATGTAAGCGAAAAGCTCGGAGTCAATGACCCGCAGGGTTACTATGGCCTAACTGCGGTCTTCGCCGATGTTAACAACGACGGAAAAGTTGACTTACTCGTCGCCAATGATTCGAAACCGAATTACTTGTATCTGAATAAAGGAAACGGCACATTCGAAGATGCAAGTTATGCATCAGGTTACGCGTTCAACGAAAACGGGCGCGAGGCGGCTTCAATGGGAATTGCAATTGGCGATTATCGCAACAACGGGTTGCTTGATGTCTATAACACAGTTTTTTCAGATGATTACAATCCGCTTTACCGGAATGATGGTGGCGGAAATTTTACGGATGTGAGTTACCAGCTCGGAATCGCGGAAGTAACGATTCCATTTCTCGGTTGGGGGACCGGCTTTCTGGATTATGACAACGATGGATGGAAGGATCTATTCGTGGCCAATGGCCATGTCTATCCAGGCGTTGACAAGACCGACTGGGGCACTACTTTTGCGGAGCGCCCCCTACTCTTCCACAACATAGAAGGAAGAAAGTTTGAGGTGATTCCACCTGTCAAGAACACCGGGCTGGCACAGTTATTTGTGGCTCGAGGCGCGGCCTTTGGAGATCTCTTCAACGACGGCAGGATCGATGTGGTTATTAATCAGCTCGATAGAGTGCCCGCTTTGTTGCAAGATGTAGCTCTGATGAAGGATCGCCATTGGGTGGGACTGAAGTTAATCGGAGGACCGAAAAGTCCGCGAGATGCCGTGGGGGCTACCGTGTATCTGCGAGCGGGAAATATGCGCCAGCGTGGGGATGTAATCAGCGGAGGTAGTTACGCTTCTTCCAATGATCAACGTCTCCATTTCGGTTTAGGGCACTGTTCAACGATCGACAGTGTCGAGGTCCACTGGCCGAGCGGCAGGATTGAGAAGCTTTCTTTGCCTGAAGTGGATCGTTATTACTCCATCGAGGAGGGCAAGGGAGTTGCTCGTAAAATCCGGCAATGAATCTCTTGTCGGCGATCCATGGCGAACATGTTATCGTCGCCGTCCAATTAGTTGATATTTACGGATTTACCGGAAAAAGCACGAGCAAGAAAAGGATTGACTCAACAGGAAATCTGTAGGATACTGCAAGCGCTTCCGTCGCTTGGAAGCATAAGTAGGGAGAGCAATGGAGTTCAGGGGCTCCGTCGCCCGTATTGTCGCGCCGACAGTCTTGCTGCTCGCACTGCCTCCAGCGGTCCACTCTAAGAATTCGCAACAGGACGAGCAGCTTCAGGCCAATTTCCAGCAAGGGACCGAGGCAATGCGCAGTGGTCATCTGGACGAAGCTGCGAACGCCTTCTCAAAATGTATCGCCGAGCAGCCCAATTTCGCGGAATCATATTTCGATTTGGGTTTGGTCCGGCTTCAGCAGGGGCAGTCCGGGGAAGCAGCCGCGCTATTCGAAAAAAGCCTGAAGCTTAAGCAAGGGATCCATGGCGCTTACTTGTTCCTAGGCATTGCCCGATACCGGCTGGACAACTACGGTGAAGCCGCTACGGCGCTCAGCAAGGCGGTCCACGAGGAGCCCACGAATCCTGACGCACTGATGTGGCTAGGCCTGGCCGAGCTTGGCGCAGGCGATGCGGGTTCCGCTGTCTTACACCTCGAGAATGCATCGAAGCTCAAGCCCAATAGTGTCGACATTCTGTATCACCTCGGTCGCGCGTACATGCAGATGTCTAAGGAAACTTATGAGCGCATGTATCAGGCCGACCCGAAATCATGGCGCATCCATCAGGTGCTTTCGGAGTCTTTCGAAGAGGCGGATCGTTTGGACGATGCGGCCAAAGAGTGTCAAGAAGCGCTAAAGCTGAAACCAGACGAGCCGGGATTGCACCAGGAGCTGGGCGACATCTACTGGAAACAGAATTATCTTGAAAAGGCTGAAGCGGAGTTCGAGACCGAGATCAAGCTGAATCCCGAAAACGTTACAGCGATGTATAAGCTGGGCGTTGTAGATATTGAGCGCTCAAAATCAGATGTTGCATCGGCCCTGCTGGCGAAGTTTGTCGAGAAACATCCGGAGTCACGCGATGCTCATTACCAATTAGGGCGCGCGGAGGCGCAACTGGGGAGCAATGACGCTGCAATCCGGGATTTTTTGGCAGTTGTGAATGGCAAAGGGGAAGCGGGTCCGGACACGGTGCGCCAGTCGTATTATCAGCTATCCCAACTGTACCGGCGAGAGCAGCGTCCCGAAGAAGCTCGTCTGGCGTTGAATTCATTTCTCCGGTTGAAGCAAGAGGCGGATGAACGTCAGGATCAGAAATTAGAGGACAAGATTAAGCGGTCGACGGAGCCGCAGGTCCAATGAGAAAGAAAAGCAAGAGCACAGGACCAGGAGCATTAGTCATGGGATACAAGCACGGCAGTACTTCAATAATAGTGGCTCTTTTTGTGTCGTTCGGGATCGCATCGGCGCAGACAAACCAAGGGTCTATCGCCGGAAACGTGCAGGACGCGAGCGGAGCTCTCGTTCCAGGCGCGAACGTCACTGCTAAGGGCGTTGGAACTGGCACAACTTATCAGACAATCTCGAGCAGTGCCGGAGCTTATGTGTTCCCTAACGTTCAGATTGGGAACTATGATGTTACCGCCACCGCTCCGGGATTCAAGTCCGCTCAAATCACGGGCGTAGTGGTGCAAGTGGGCACCACGTCTTCGATCAACATCACGCTTGAAACCGGTCAGGTCAACGAAACCGTAACCGTTACTGGCGACGCACCCACCGTGGAAACCGAGACTTCGGACATCGGAACGGTCGTCACCACCAAGCAGGTGCTCGACCTGCCTCTCGCGTTGGGCAGCGGTCAGTCTAGTCTCCGCTCGCCGGAATCCTTTGTCTTCCTCACGCCTGGTACCATCGGTCCCGGCACGAACGGCGTAGGCTCAAACAGCTCGACGAACGGTGGAACGTTCCAGTCGAAGATTACAGGCGGCCAGAATTACGCAACCGAGATTCTGCTCGATGGGGCGAGCACCTACCGGTCTGAGAACGGCTCTTCCTTCGACGAAACGGCACCATCCGTGGATGCCCTGGGCGAGTTTAGAGTGGAAACGTCCACCATGCCGGCGGAGCTAGGCCGAACAACGGGTGGAATTGAGATCTTTAACACCAAGGCAGGAACGAACACCTTCCACGGCACGGCATACGACATTTTCCGCAACGAGGATCTGGACGCGAACACGTGGAACAACAACCGTCTCGGTTTGGCGCGGCCGCTAGACAAACAGAACGATTACGGTGGAGTGTTAGGCGGTCCCGTCTGGATCCCAAAGCTCTACAAGGGTAAGGACAAGACGTTCTTCTTGTTCTCCTGGGAACAGTACCGACAGAATCAGGGGGGCCTGAACACGAGCACGGTGCCGACCGCGGCCGAACTCGGCGGGGATTTTACGTCGTCGCTGAATGCGACACCTAAAGGTTTCCTGGGCACCAACCCGTGCGATGGCACCCCTATCTATCAAGGCGAGATTTTCGATCCGAATACAACGAGAACGGTCAACACTCCGAAAGGGCCGGTAACTTGCCGTATTTCTTTCCTAGCGGAAACCGGTAAGAACGCGATTCCAAAATCCCGATTCTCTCCGATTGGCCAGAAACTGCTCAGTTTCTTCCCGGGGGCGCAGAATGGCAATGTAGTGAATAACTTCGCGTTCCCGTTCAGCTTCCCGATTGTATCGACCACGATGACTATGCGCTTCGATCAGAACCTGGGGCAGAAGGATAAGATCTACGTCACGTACAGCTCGCGGGACAATGTAAGGCTCGCGAATACGCCGTTCCTTCCCGGACCGGCGGGTGCTGGCCAATCCCAAGACTTCTTTACTCATTACTATCGGCTGGGCAATGACTATACCATAGGACCCACGCTGCTCGACCACTTGAATATCGGTTTCAATCGCACGAATAGCAAGAACGCGAGTACGCTGGTTTCAACAGGCACAGATTACGACGCATTGCTCGGCATCACGGGAGTTTCTGGGCCCACTTTTCCACGCATCAACGTAAATGAAGGGCCGATCACGGGCATCGGTAACATCGTCAGTAACGACACTATCGACAATGGCTGGAGGTTCAACGATAGCTTGGACTGGGTCACGGGAAAGCACAACTTTCGATTCGGTTTGGATTTTCGATACCAGATATTCGAGCCGGGGTCCCTCAGCAATATGGCGGGAACGTTCAATTTTGCTCGCGCGGAAACCGCTGCAACCCCGTCTACAACTGGATTGAGCGGAAACGGCGTTGCGAGCATGCTGCTCGGGTTGGTAGACAATGCGAACCTTACTGCGTATGCGAGTCAGCCGAGATGGCACTCACACTACTACGCGTTGTTTGGACAGGACAGCTATAAAATATCCCCGACATTCACGCTCAACTATGGCCTGAGGTGGGACGTGGACGCGCCTCGCTTCGAAGCACACGGGAATACATCTAACATCAGCCTGACCGCGCCGAATCCTGGTGCCGGCGGCCGCCCGGGGGCATTAGTGTTTGCCGGCAAGGGACCGGGACGAAACGGCATTGTTGACGAGACTTGGGCCAACACGTTCCATAAGGACTTCGGGCCGCGAATCGGATTCGCGTGGGCACCTTCGGCCGCAAACGGAAAAACGGTGATTCGCTCCGGATACACCATTTATTACGCTGCGATTACTTATGCCGATTTTGGCAACGACCTCGAGACCGGATTCCAGGCCAACCCGAGTTTCAACAGCCCAAACGGCTTTGCTCCGGCGTTCAATATCGCCTCGGGGGTGCCGGCTTACACACCTCCACCGAATCTGGATCCGTCTCAGGTCAACTTCCAGGGCAATCCGGCCAATGCGTATGTCGACGCGTCGTACGGTCGCCCTGGAATGATCCAGAACTGGAGCTTTGAGATACAGCAGCAGCTCGCCACTGACCTGATTGTAGACGTGGCGTATGTAGGCCAGCACTCTACTCACTTACGATCGAACATCGATCCGATCAACAGTTTGAACCCACAGTACTTCGCATTGGGGACCCTGCTCACCGATACCTTCCCGTCGCCGACATCTGCTGTCGCGGGAATCCGGCCTCCTTTCCCGGGGTTTCCGACCGGCCCAAAGGGCCAAACCGTGGCACAGGCCCTGCTACCGTATCCGCAGTTTTTTGGGCTTAACACGGACTGCTGCCTCGAAAATCTGGGACAGTCCACCTATCACGCTATGGAACTTTCGCTGCAACGAAGGTTCCATAGCGGACTGAACCTGATGGCCGCCTACACCTGGTCGAAGACGCTGACAGACGCGGATAGCGCGCTTCCGTTTTTCGCTCAAATCACCGGCCTGGGCACAGTGCAAAATCCGTTTGATCTAAAGGCGGAGAAGGCGCCAAGTCAACAAGACATTCCTCAAAACTTCGTGTTGAGTTACATTTACGAACTGCCTGTCGGCAAAGGTAAGAAGTTCTTAAATCACGGCGGTGTCGTCAATGCGGTGCTCGGCGGCTGGTCCGTCAGCGGCGTCCAGACCTATCACAGCGGTCAACCCACGAACTTCTGTTGCGCGACGGGCATCCCGGGCTTTAATCACAATATCCGGTTCAGCTACGTGCCCGGCCAGCCGCTGTTCAGTTCGCAGTACCTGAGCGGGAACTTCAATCCAGTAACAGACCCCGTCTTTAACAAAGCCGCGTTCTTCGATCCAAACGCCAATATCGGGGCAGGCGGTTATCACCTTGGCAACCTCGCGCGTGAACTCGGCACGGCGCGAAGCTTCTTCTTCTACGCGGAAGATTTTAATCTGCTGAAACGCACACAGATCACGGAGCGAACGGACCTGCTATTACAGGTCAGCTTTTTGAACGCGCTGAACAGGCATATCTTTGACGCTCATAATTCTGTCGACCTGAACCCGAACGATGCCGCGTTTGGAATCTTGAACACAAACAACACGCTGGAGGGGCCGAGGCGAATACAGCTTCAACTCAAGTTGGAGTTTTGAGCAACGGAGTCGCGGCCTATTTTGCCGGCCCGGCTGCTTGTTCCTTCACTGTCACTATCTGGTCAGCTGCAATGTCCCTTAGATGCGAGACAATGCCACTCGGCCAACGAATTTCGATATCGCGCACTCGCGTATCTGGACCCAATCCGAAGTGCGCGCGCACATCGCTTGCCGAACAGTAGCTGCCGCCCGTCGTGACGGTTTGGTATTGAATTCCCTGCGAATTTGTTAACTGTATGGCTGCCCCGATTCCATCGCGATTGCTTTTCGTTCCTACCAGCTTTACTGCGAGCCAGTGATTTGCGGCCTGCGTCTCATTGCGCAGAATGTAGGCGGGTCCGTTCGTGGTTGTAATCACCACGTCCTCACGGCCGTCGTCATCCAGATCGCCCAATGCCAAGCCGCGAGCCGCCCATTTCTCCTCAAACATCGCGCCTGAATTCTTGGATACGTCCACAAATCCGTGACCTGTGTTGCGCGCAAGCAGCGGTGGTTCTTTGTAATGGAGACCCGGCGTGCTGATATCGATTGTGTCGAGCACGTGGCCTTGAGCGATGAAAAGATCCTTCCACCCATCGTTGTCGTAATCCATAAAGCGAACGCCCCAGCCTGAGTGCAGAAGCGTCATTCGAGCAATTCCATTCGTGTAACTCGCGTAAGTGAAGCTCCCGTCGCGTGAGTTCGTGTAGGTGGCATACTTCTCGTTACCCAAATCCGTGATAATCAAGTCCGGCCAGCCGTCATTATTGTAATCGGCAAAGTCAACTCCCATACCGGCATACGTGCGGCCGTCGCCATCAACGGCCACTTCGCTTTCGAGGCCCACTTCTTCGAAGGTTCCATTCCGCTTGTTGTGAAACAGGAATTCCGGCATTGAGTCATTGGCGACGAAGATATCGGGGTATCCATCATGATCGTAATCGGCTATGGCGACCCCCAAGCCTTTCCCCGGTTTCGTCAAACCCGCCTGCCTTGAGACTTCCCGAAAATGTTTCCCGTCCTCGTTATGATAGAGAAGGAAGGTAATCGGCTTGAAGATATCCGGGTGGCAATATGCGCGATGGCCTTCCTGGCGCTCCCCGCACCAGATATCCGTGAAGTCCCAGGTCAGATATCGCGCGACGATTAGGTCTAATTTACCGTCGTTGTCATAATCCACCCAAGTGGCGCTGGTCGACCAACCACTGCCGCCCACCCCAGCTTCAGCCGTAACGTCCGTGAACGTCCCATTGCCGTTGTTGTGATACAGCGTGTTGTGTCCATAGCCCGTTACATATAAATCCTCATAGCCATCGTTATCATAATCGCCAACGGCGACTCCCATTCCGTATCCCACTCCGGCAACTCCGGCGCGCTCCGTCACATCCTCAAAGGTTCCGTCCTTCTTTTGGTGATACAGCCGGTTCCAATACTGCGGGCTATCTTTTTGAGGTACAGTGCCTGCTGCAGTTGGATCATCGATTCGCGCTCCGTTGACGAAATAGATGTCCAGCAATCCGTCATTATCGTAATCAAAGAGCGCGACACCAGATCCCATCGTTTCGGGCAGATACTTTCGCGTGGTCGGAGAGGCCTTGTGGACGAATTTGACACCGCACTGTTGAGTAACGTCGACAAACTTACCTGGGATGACGTTCGGCGGCTCGCTAGCGATCAACAGAATCGCTGCAATCACTCCGGCGATCAGGATGCAGCGTAGGAGGGTCACCGTTCAGTTAATTCCAATCGCGCATTCGCGGTATGGGTCTTCTGCAAGGATCTGGAAATTTCGAATTCGCGATCGGCTTTCGTCTTATCTCCTGTTTTTGCGAGCGTCAACGCATAGTAATAATGCGCCTTTTGATAAGAGGGCGTGCTCGTAATAGCGCGTTCCAGATAAGTTCTCGCTTCGTTATACCGCCCGGCTCGGTAAGCGAGAATGCCAAGATCTGTCAGAGCTCCTCCGTGTTTGGGATCACGTGCCAACACCTTCGTGAAGTCTTCTCGAGCTGAACCTTCGCCTCCCTGCTCCATCGCGATCTCGCCTAATTGGAACAATGACTCCGTTTGCTCAGGTTGTAATACGAGCGACTTCTGGAAAGCTGCTTTGGCTTCCTCCAGCTTCTGTTCTGCCATTAGGATGTAACCCAGTCCGTAGTGAGCGGTTGCATCATTGGGTTTTGCGGCGAGATATTTGCGCATCAGCTCTTCCGCCTGACCCGCCCGGTTCTCCGATAGATATGTTCGCGCCAACGCATACATCGCATCACAATAATCAGGCTTGGAGCGCAGGGCTTCTTCAAGAGATTGTTGCGCGTCCTGATATGCGCCAAACTCTAATTCCACAAAACCCAACTCATAAAGCAGTTCCTGATCCCGGGCATTGGCCTCACGCGCCCGCATTAAAATCGCAAGCGCTTTTTCTTTATCTCCCGAGCGCATCGCTTGCAAAGCCGATTCTTTGGCGATTTGACGCAATAGAGATTCGGCCTGTGCGTTACCCGCGCTGAGCCGCAGCGCGTCTCTCAACTCCTCAATAGCATCAAACGGCCGGTTCGCCCCGTAAAGTATCGCTAGATTGATATGCGGACCGGGAATGCGCGGGTCTGCTCTGATAGATTTCCGGAATAGCGCTTCCGCCAGATCCCGCTTTTGTTGCTCGAGGCGCACGAATCCGAGAAGATTGAGCGCAAATGCATCGTCGGGCGCCTGATTCAGCAGTTTCTGTAAGAGCGCATCAGCAGAAGCTAGCTCATGATGCGCAATGAGGTCCGCGGCTCGCTCGAGAGCCTCAATCCGGTCGTCTGTTCGCCCGGACAAGGCAAAAATCAGGAAAGACGACAAAAGCTGAAGCTTTACGCGCAATCTTCACTGTATCGTTTCGCTACGTGCCCTGAATCTCTACCTCAAGCGCCCTTTTAGCATGGTGAACGAGTGTGCCGGGAAGGAGCATTTCAATGTTGCGCCATTCGGGGCGATCGGCTTTTGTGTTGTTGTCTTGACCAGAGTCGATTCGAAGCTATTCTCAGACTTTATGTCCGGTCCATTTACTTCAAACACCTGAAAGTCCCCGTTAAAATGCTTGCTCTTCAGCTCGAAAACAGCATCCTGGGACTGCTCGCGATGCCGGTTGGTCACGTTCAGAATCAGCGTGCCGTCGTCGTTGTATGCGGCGGAGACGTCTAAGTAAGGCACGGGGCCCAAGCGCTTGGAGTTGTAAGTAGGACTTTCGACAACTAATTCCAGCGCGCGGCCATGGGAGTTACTCGCAAATAGCTGAAGCGGGTAATAAATGGTTTGAAGGAACAACCCGGTTTTACTCGTAAAAATAGGAGCAATGACGTTCACGAGCTGAGCCATATTGGCAATCTTTACAATATGCGCGTGATTAACGAACGTATTGAGAAAACTGGAAATGACGAGCGCGTCTTCTAAGTTGTAGCGCTCTTCCAAAATCCGGCGGCCCCGTTCGCTATCGTTTCGCGCTCGATACCAAACATTCCACTCATCCCATGCGATATAGATTTTCTTATCTCGCGGAGCATCCCAAAGAGCGTTCCGAATAACTCCTTCCGTGATTTTGATTCGGTTCGCTAAACCGACTGTGCTAGCCTGGAATTCATAGTAATCATTCTCTGGATTCCCGACATATAGATGCAGCGAAAGATAGTCGACATGCTCTTTCAAGTAACTCAGAACGGTTCGATTCCAGCCGACCCAATCAACTCCCGAACTGTAATTGGATGATCCTGAAGCGACGAGCTTAATACTCGGATCGGTCCAGTGCATCAACTTCGCGGCCTCGAGCGCGAATTTGCCATAATCATCCGCCGTTCGATGGCCCATCTGCCAAGGCCCATCCATTTCGTTACCGAGCCCCCAGTACGTTACCTTCCACGGCTTATCGCGTCCGTTCTTCTTGCGTAACCGCGTGGTTGCGGTATCACCATCAAAGTTGACGTACTCGACCCACTGCTGCGCCTCATCCCAGGTGCCTGTTCCAAGATTGGCGCAGATGTACGGCTCGGCGCCGATCTTGGACGTATAGTCCAAAAACTCGTGCGTACCGAAACGGTTGCTTTCAATGGTGCCCCAAGCCATTTCCAACCGGCGCGGTCGCGAATCTCGCGGGCCGATCCCGTCCATCCAGTTGTAATTCGAGCTGAAATTACCTCCCGGCCACCTCAGAATCGAGACATGTAGATCTTCTACGGCCTTGAGCACATCGCGGCGAAAGCCTTCGGCGTCGGATAGCGACGAGCCCTCATCAAATACGCCGCCTTCTATACAACGTCCAAGATGCTCGAGGAAGTTGCCGTAAATCTGGGGATCAATCTGCCCGATCACGCGGTTTGGATCGATGGAAATCCGCGCTGCCTGAGAGCTTACTTGTGAGCCTTTCAGCAGAACCGGAGCAGCGAGTGCAAGAGCCGAAAACTCGCGACGTGACAGGGCATGTTTTTGCATTGAAAACCAGGACGCCGCAGGTTGCAAGCGCTTGCAATCACTCTAATCAGCGCCACCTGCCTTGTCAATATGTATTCTTAACAAGAGATCATGCCTGACGCTCCGACCTCAACTGGAGTCCCAAGTTCCGAATTAACACGTGGACTCGGTTTTTTTGATTCGACGATGATTGTGGCCGGCTCGATGATCGGCTCCGGAATCTTCATCGTCTCCGCCGAAATATCGCGCCAGCTCGGAAGCGCCGGATGGCTGCTCGCGAGCTGGGCCATTACCGGCCTGCTGACGATTGCCGGCGCACTCTCTTATGGCGAGCTCGCATCCATGATGCCCCGCGCGGGCGGGCAATATGTTTACTTGCGGGAAGCGTTTTCGCCGCTCTGGGGTTTCCTTTACGGCTGGACCCTGTTTCTTGTCATTCAGACGGGCACGATCGCCGCAGTGGCCGTGGGCTTCGCGCGTTATCTAGGGACTTTGGCGCCGCAGGTCTCTGAATCGAGCTACTTGATGGCACCGATTCACATCGGCAGCAGATACGCTCTCTCACTTTCGACGGCACAGGTGATTGCGATACTGCTCGTTTTACTTCTCACCTGGACAAATACGCGCGGTCTCGATTATGGCAGGCTTGTGCAAAACACGTTCACTACGGCAAAAATCGGCTCGCTTCTCGCGCTGATCGTAGTCGGAATCGGCTTAGGATGGAACGCGCACGCGCTGTCTGCAAACTTCAGCGCTCCTTGGACTCCGCGAGGCGCGACGCAACTAGCGCCGGGCCTTGCGGCCGATACCGCCATCGGTGTCTTAGTCGCGCTCTGCGTGGCACAGGTCGGATCACTCTTTTCAGCGGATGCTTGGAACAACATCACTTTCACAGCGGGCGAGGTGAGAAGGCCGAGCCGCAATGTACCGCTTTCACTGGCGTGCGGAACTATTTTAGTCATTTCGCTTTACCTTCTGGCAAATGTTGCTTATGTCGTGACACTGCCGCTCGATGCAATCCAGCACGCGCCATCAGATCGCGTTGCAAGCGCAATGCTGCAGGCAATCTTCCCAAGACTGGGTGGCCCGCTAATTGCGATTGCAATCATGATCTCGACTTTTGGGTGCATTAACGGCATGATTCTCTCCGGAGCGCGAGCGTATTTCGCAATGGCCAAAGACGGCGTATTTTTCCCGCGCGCGGCGACTGTGAATCGAGCCCATGTTCCCGGCGCTGCATTGATTATGCAGGGCGTGTGGTGCGCATGCTTAATACTCGCGCGAACGTACGATCCCCAAAGCGGAACGTATGGAAATCTCTACAGCAACCTTTTGGATTACGTAATTGCCGCGGCGCTGATTTTCTACATACTAACGATCGCGGGCATTTTCCGCCTGCGCCGTTTGCGCCCGAACGTGGATCGTCCTTACAAAGCTTTCGGCTATCCGGTTGTTCCTTTGCTCTATATCGCGAGCGCAGCGATTATCTTGGCGGTGTTGTTCACCTATCGACCGGCGACTACATTTCCTGGTGTGGTGATCGTGGTAATCGGAATTCCTGTTTATGCGCTCTTCAAAGCGCTTGTGGGTAAGCAATAGGGGCCGGACATGCCCGGCCCCTACCAGCTTTAGTGATGCGGATTAAAGAAATCGGCAAAGGCCTTGCCATTTGGCGTGCCCAAGCCGGTGACGTTGTCCCAGCCAGGAGTGGTCTTGAGGCCACTATCTGTGCCGAAGGTCACCAAGTAAACAAAATTTTGCTCCAGCGGAATGTCCCAAATTGCGTCGTAATACTTAGTCGTACCTTCAAGTGGCGAAGCCAATTGGTCAGCGGTGTAGTGATGGATGACGCTTGGTTCCTGGATCGTGGCAGTCACGTTTGTTGACGAAGTCTTCGGAAGCACGTCAGTAATCGTTCCTGCCGGCATAGTGTAAAGATAACTAGCGGCCTGGCCCAGAGGCGCACTCGCGCCAGCCTCCTGGTTGGCAATCGCCCATAGAGCAGAAAACATCGGACAAGAGACACTCGTTCCGCCCACTACTTCCCATAACTGAGGAGGATATTGAAATGGAACTGTGAGCTCTACGATCACTCCGGTGAATGGATCGGCAACCCAAGAGATGTCCGGAAGTTGACGGTGGTGCCCAGGCAAACTCTTTTGGAATGACGGTTTCGCAAAGAAACCGCTGGGACCTCCGCCTGACCCGTATACGAATCCAAAGTTCACGGGTGGATCAAATACGAATCCTGGCTCGACGAGGAGGGTCTCATTATTACCCCATCCGGTTTGCCAAGCAATGCTGTTGTCGGGATTCAGCGCTAGAGTGACACCGCCGACCGCGGTCGCCCAAGGGCTGTCGGCCGGAGCACTGACCGACGGAGGGTTGAACTTCGGGAAATCAAAAGTGAAATCACCGGAATCGCCTGATGAGTAATCTGCTGAGATTCCTAGCATAGCCGCAGCTTCATTAATCATGTTCTCGGCTATTAGTACTGACTTAGGGGTGTAAAGTTCCTCACTGCCAAAACTGCCCGACATGACATTTCCTAAACCCACAGTTACCGCAAACAGCGTTGCAGCATCCACGTCGAGGAACGACGCGGTCGGTGGAACCAAAAGATCGATGTTGGCTCCCGGAGCAATCGCATGCGCCCACTCCACATCGAGACTGATTTCCACGTTCGGACTTGAACAGGTGGATGCCGTCGGGTATTCGATGATACTGAAGTTCCGCAGCGTGAGCGGAGGCAGACCAAACCTGGCAGAGAACGTGTTCGCATCGTCCATGATCGTTTCTGAACCGCACCAGTCAATGATGACGATGGTTTGCCCCGTGCCATCAAATCCCGCTTTGTACAGGGCGTTCAAATTGTAAGCTTTGTAAATCTCCTGCGGTGTGTAGCCGCAACCTGCGGAATTCTCGGTTCCGTTGTAGCTGTTTCCTGTATAAGTTCCTATCGGGTAGGAGCCGTCCGAGGAAAACGTCTGCGTCGTGACGCCGGTGAAGCAGTTGGACGTAAAGAACGAAGAATCCGCTCCGTTCGCCAACGACTTAAGTTCCGGATTCGCTGTCTGTTGCAAAGTTGTTCGCACAGAGAGCGGGTGCTCGTATTCCAGATCGTCTAGACCATAGATTGCTCGTACGAGCGGGGCTACGCTCCCCTCCACATACGGATCGGAGGTGTTTGCACGCCGCGTCGTTCCGTTTACGTCAAACTTCTCGATGTGAACACTGAACGCCTTTTCAACAGCAGCTACTGTGCCGCGCGCCCGCACATACCAGTTTTGTGGACCCACTTTGACTACCCGGAGGTTGTGTGAAACCAAGAATTCTTCAACCGCCCTGGCTTGCTCTGGGGTGGGCGCAAACCTTTCGCCGAATTCGGCAGGCTTCAGCCAGCGATGATAATTGACTGATTCCCGATTATAAAGCTCGCCGGCGAGAGCATCCATTTCACTCTGGTTACGCGAGTTTAGCCACATCGCGACTTCGATGATCTTGGACGAATCTTCCGGACCCAGCTTCTTGGCTGTCTTGATAAAACCAGGAGTATTGTCGGCGATGAACTGTCCACTGACGGTTGGCCCGTTCCGAGCAACTCCGAACGCCGACCCAGCCAACACAAATCCAACCGTTACATTTAGAGCTGCAAAGATTTTTTTATTCGACATGTTTCCTCAAAAGTGAATTTTCCTCTCACACATGTACTTCTGGGCGAGAAATACTTTTCCGCCTAGCCTTACTTGTGCTCGATCAGAATACCTGTGTTTACGGGCAAATACCAGGGTTACTTAGTACTCGCGGTACTCGTAAACATTCGGCGAAACTGGAAAAATTTGGAATTACTGCGAAACGGGGATAAATAGTGGCTAAGCACTAAACCGAGTAGCTCGGTTGGCCAGCAGCTTTCGCCCGGGGACGACTAAAAACTACACGCGGGGTGGTGGATTCGGAACTGACGACGGCGAGAATTTCCCGCGCAACCTCTTCCGGGGACCGGTTCGCGCGAATTCTGTGGCAGCCTCGCTGCCTATAAAACCGGAGCAGCGGATTTGCATTCTTCTCATACAGCCGCAATCGCTCCGGAATGCAGTTGGCATCGTCATCTGGGCGGTGAACCAGCGTTGAGCCGTCGCGATCGCACAGCATCTCTCTATCTCCGGCGGTTGCACTCATGCTGAAGATCCGGCCGCATTTGGCGCACTGCAAACGCCGGGTCAAACGAGATACGACGTCCTTATTCGAGATATCGAAATGAAAAACAACCCGGCCCGGAACGTTCAATTCCACAAGCAGATTTTCCAGAAAACGGGCCTGTGCCACAGTGCGTGGATACCCGTCGAGAATAAAGCCATTTCGGCAATCGGATTCGCGGAGACGTGAGGCAACAACTTGATTCATCAAATCGTCACTGACCAATTGCCCGGAGGCAAGGATCGCCTTCACCGCGTGACCAAGAGCAGATCCAGATTGGCATTCACGTCGCAGCATCTCACCCGTAGAAACAGTGGGAATGCCTAAGACGGGAGACACCCGCGCGGCTTGAGTCCCCTTGCCGGAACCGGGCGGGCCGACCAGAATGATCGCTTTAGGCTCTAAGTAACTCCATTCAGGGCGTTTCATCGACACCGCCTTATAGTTTCTTATGAGAGTCATTTAGATTTCAAATACAGTGGTCCGAACTGGACTACTTGTCCGCCGAGCCCCTTAGGGCCTAGTGGGGTTTGAGGACGATCTTGATGCAGTCGTCCTGCTTTTTCAAGAATATCGCGAATCCTTCCGGTGCTTCGTCGAGCCGCATGTGGTGGGTGATGACGAAACTCGGATCGATTTCACCCTTTTGAATTCTTTCAAGTAGCGGCCGCAAATATTTCTGTACGTGAGCCTGCCCGGTCCGGATTGTTAACGAGCGGTTCATGACCGAGCCCATTGGGAATTTATCGACGAAACCGCCGTAGACCCCAATTACGGAGACCGTTCCGCCGTTACGGCAGGCCATGATGGCTTGACGAAGCGCGATGGGCCTGTCGGTCTCGAGCATTAACGCTTGCTTCGCACGGTCATATGCGTGAACCAAGCTCGGCGTGTGAGCCTCCAGGCCGACAGCGTCGATGCAGGCATCCGGCCCACGACCTCCGGTCATTTCTTTAAGCGTTTCCAGGACATCGACCTCTTCGTAGTTAAGCGTCTCCGCCCGTCCCTTCTCACGAGCCATTTTCAGGCGTGGGCCGAACCGATCAATCGCAATCACGCGCTCGGCGCCCAGTAAGAATGCACTCTTGATGGCGAATTGACCAACGGGCCCGCAGCCCCAGATCGCGATCGTATCGCCGGACTGTATGTTGCACATTTCAGCGCCCATGTAGCCGGTGGGGAAGATGTCGGATAGAAACAAGACCTGGTCGTCGCTCAAACCCTCCGGGACCTTGATCGGACCAACGTCGGCGAAAGGTACTCGAGCGTACTCGGCCTGCCCACCGGCGTAGCCACCCATCAGATGCGAATAACCAAAGAGGCCTGCGGGCGAATGGCCCCAGAGCTTCTCGGCCATCCAGGCGTTGGGGTTGGAGTTTTCGCAGAGTGAGAATAACTCCCTTTGACAAGAGAAGCAGCGGCCGCAGGCGATCGGAAACGGAACGACTACTCTGTCGCCTATATTGAGATTCTTCACCTCACGCCCGATCTCGACAACTTCGCCCATGAACTCGTGACCCAAAATGTCGCCGCTCTCCATGGTTGGAACGAAGCCGTTGTACAGATGCAGGTCGGAGCCGCAGATCGCGGTTGACGTAATCTTGACGATTGCGTCCTGCTGATTCAGAATTTGCGGATCAGGAACCTGTTCCACACGTACGTCGTGTTTGCCCATCCAACAGTTGGCTTTCATCGGCTTCTCCTCTCTTGTGATCTGGCTCCGTCACGCGGTTGCAGCTTTGGCGGCCGCTTTCAAGCAAGGCTGAGCAGGGTGCATTCCACGATGAATGCTTGCGTCCGACTTTGCAATCTCGCCAGTTTCCAAAACCTGCTTCAACGCCCGCAGACTGTCCTCCACTTGTTGCGCTGGTTCTGCGCGAAAGAGCTTGGCCACAGCCGCGCCTGCGACGCCTGCAGGGGGTGCATACGCGAGTTCCACAGTGACAAGCGTCCCGCGCCCACCAGTTGCACGCTCAAAACGCACCGATCCGGAGTTGTCGACATCGGAGCCGGGGATGGAGCGCCAGGTGATGCTGTTCGGTTGATCTTCAACAATCTCGGCATCCCACTCGACGGTTCTGCCAGCGGGTCCTCTTGCCTTCCAGTGCGATTGACGGTCACCCGTGACCTCGACCGATTCGAGGTGCTTCATGAAGCTAGGCAGATTGCTGAAGTCATGCCAGAATCGATACACTTCGTCAGGCGACCGGCCGATGACCATAGCCTTTTTGACGCGAACAGATTTCCTGGTTTCGATTTCGCCGTTTTCGGAAACTTGGCTGAGCTGTTTCGCGCAATAGACGTCGAGAGCGGTTACGCCGAGCACTGCTGCCGCCGCGATGCTCGCTTTTGTCCGGTTCGTGCGACTCGAATTGAAGGCGGAGCCGAGTGCACTCAAATCCAGGAGATCGCCCGCCACTCTGCTCCACACCCAACCTGGCGATTGAGGCCGCGCCAAAATCCCGATACCTGCCGTGAGCTCGCGCGCTCCGTAGATCCGCAGCAAAGCGCGTGTTCGGTCGTCATCCCTCACACCGATCAACTCTGCGATGGTTCCTGGTGCCGCGATCTCGGCGAGCCCAAGACCAACACTGAACCAACCCAGTGCGTTCGCGAGCTGCTCCGCATTATTGTTTTCTGGTTCTTGCCGCTGGCTCCAAGGGTTAGGTTGTGTCTGCGCAGACATGAAATTCACGCTCCAACTTGATGGATGGACTCGTTCCGCTCATTGTGACCCTTCCGCATACCCGAAAAATTCCAGGGCGAAGAGCGGGCGACAATCAATGCGGCCTGCCGGGTACACTTGCCGAAGCAGAAATGAGTTACATTGTTGCGAAATGGCTGAGATAACCAGCTTGCGGGAAGCCATTACCGATCTAGTCCATGATGGCGACGTGCTCGCGATGGAAGGTTTCACGCATCTTATCCCATTTGCAGCGGGACACGAAGTGATCCGGCAACGAAGAAAGAACCTTACCTTGATTCGCATGACGCCTGACCTGATCTATGACCAGATGATCGGCATGGGTTGCGCCTCGAACCTGGTTTTTTCGTGGGGCGGAAACCCGGGCGTTGGATCGCTGCACCGTTTCAGAGACGCAATCCAATCCGCTTGGCCTGCACCTCTGCACATTGAAGAACACAGTCACGCCGATATGGCGGCACGTTATCAGGCCGGCGCTTCCGGGCTGCCTTTTGCTGTCGTGCGTGGCTATGTCGGATCCGATCTGCCCAAATTCAATCCGAAAATCAAATCTGTCACTTGCCCGTTCACTGGCGAAACGCTAGCCGCAACGCCCGCCCTGAATCCGGATCTCACGATTATTCATGCACAGAAAGCAGATTTCGAAGGCAATGTGCTGATTTACGGCATCATCGGCATTCAAAAGGAGGCCGTGCTGGCTGCAAAGAAAGCCATCGTAACGGTGGAAGAAATCGTGGAGAATCTCGAAGCGCCGATGAACAGTTGCGTGCTGCCGCATTGGACCGTGACCTACGTATGCGAGGTTCCAGGCGGGGCCCACCCGTCTTACGCACACGGATACTATCAACGCGACAATGCGTTCTGTAAAGCTTGGGATACCATTTCGCGCGAACGCGACTCGTTTCGAGCGTGGATGACACGGCACGTCCTCTCGACTGCGGATTTTTCAGAATTCATGCGTAGCCTGGAAAGTGAAAAAGTGAAGATAGATGCCTGACGCACCACACACGCCAGATGAAATCATGACGATCGCGGCTGCGCGCCATCTGCGCGACTGTGATGTGTGCTTCGTTGGGATTGGGAAGCCCAGCGCAGCGGCCAATCTGGCTCGTCTCACGCAGGCGCCTCGCATCGTTCTGATCTATGAATCGGGGACTATTGGCGCGAAGCCCGGTCTTCTGCCGCTTTCAATTGGCGACGGTGAATTGGCACAGACCGCCGATAGCGTTGTTTCGGTTCCTGAGATTTTCAGGTATTGGCTTCAGAGCGGCCGTATTGATGTTGGATTTCTCGGTGCCGCGCAGATCGACCGCTTCGGGAACATTAACACGACGATAATTGGCGGAACCTACGAGAAGCCGCAGGTACGCTTGCCGGGAGCCGGCGGGGCGCCAGAGATTGCAATAGCCGCGAAGCGCGTGTGCATCATCCTCAAGCAGAGTCGCAGAACATTCGTAGAGAAGGTCGATTTCGTGACCTCATGCGGATGTTTTGGCGATCACCGGTCCGAGCACGCGTCAACCACAGTTATCACAGATCTCGGGATTTTCATTTCAGATTCGACGACGCGAGAACTTGTACTCTCGTCGCTTCACCCTGGCGTTACCGAGAAAAGAGCGCGCGAAGCAACGGGATGGGACTTGAAAGTAAGCCGGGATTTGAATGAGACTTCTCCGCCTTGTTCGGAAGAGCTCGTGGTGCTTCGGGACCTTTACGCCCGAACAGCGCTTGCTTACGGGACGAGTGCCGGTAGCACATCCGCAGAATGACAAACAGCATGCAACATGCTTACATTTGCGACGCGATTCGGACCCCGTTTGGACGATATGGCGGCGCACTTGCGTCGGTTCGCGCGGATGATCTTGCCGCGATCCCGGTCAAAGCGCTGATGGCCCGCAATTCTCACGTAGATTGGGGAGCTGTAGACGACGTGATTTACGGCTGCGCGAACCAGGCTGGTGAGGATAACCGCAACGTTGCTAGAATGGCGGCACTCCTAGCTGGTCTACCCGTCGAAGTAACGGGAACCACAGTTAACCGCCTCTGCGGGTCCAGCATGGATGCTATTGCGATCGCCTCGCGGGCAATCAAAACCGGCGAAGGTTCTCTCATGATTGCGGGAGGAGTCGAAAGCATGTCCCGCGCTCCATTCGTATTCGGAAAATCCGAATCGGCCTTTTCGCGAAACACAAAACTTGAAGATACGACAATCGGTTGGCGCTTCGTAAATCCCCTGATCGAGTGCCGTTTCGGAATTGACTCAATGCCCGAAACCGCGGAAAATGTCGCTCAAGAGTTTGGAATCAGCCGCGCCGATCAGGACGCCTTTGCTTTACGAAGCCAGCGAAGGACCGCGGCCGCAATGGAAAATGGCACGCTCGCCGAAGAGATCGTTGCGGTATCCATCTCGCCAGGTAAGGGGAAGGCAATGGCAGTTTCGAGAGACGAGCATCCCCGTCCCGGGACAACGGCCGAGGCCTTAGCACGGCTCGAACCGGTTGTGAAGCCGCGAGGCACGATAACAGCAGGTAACGCTTCTGGGATTAACGATGGCGCATGTGCTGTTTTGATCGCCTCGGAGTCCGCGGCGAACGAATACGGGCTCACCCCGAAGGCGAGAATTGTCCGGGTGGCTACGGCAGGCGTTCCTCCGCGCATCATGGGCATGGGTCCAGTTCCTGCAACTCGAAAAGCACTCGAAAAAGCAAATCTCAAGCTCAGCGAAATGGATGTTGTTGAGCTGAACGAGGCGTTCGCTTCTCAAGCGGTAGCCGTTTTGAGAGAGCTCGGGCTACCCGAACATGCCGATCACGTGAACCCAAACGGCGGCGCGATTGCTCTCGGTCACCCGTTGGGTGCGAGCGGAGCCCGACTTGTCACTACCGCTCTCTATCAATTACAAAGAACGGGCCAGCATTATGCGCTCTGCACGATGTGCGTTGGCGTTGGTCAGGGAATCGCATTGATTCTTGAGCGAGTGTAAGTGCGCTAGCAATCTTGGAAATCTCACAACCTTTTTACAAGTCGTTTACGACAGGGTAGCGTTAAGCCTCTTAGACTTCTCGCAGAGTGAAAGTTCACTCGATCTCGAAATGAAAAGGAGCTATGCATGGCCAAATTATGTGGAGCGCGTCTGAGAGTACTCAAAATCGGACTCTGCGCGCTCGCGCTTTCGACGCTGGGCTTCGCCCAGCACTATACACAAACCGATCTGGTTACGGACGCAAAGGATCCTAATCTTCAGAACCCTTGGGGCTTGGTTGCCAGCTCAGGTGGCCCGTGGTGGGTTTCCGATGAAAATGATGGCCTTTCCACTTTGTACGATGGCGCTGGCCATATTCAGAGCTTGGTGGTGAAGGTTCCTTCTGGATCGGGCAAGGGGACCGGACATCCCACCGGGATTATGTTCAATGGAAAATCGACAGATTTTCTGCTCTCTCCCGGCAATCCGGCCTTCTTTATCTATGTGACTCTAGACGGCACCGTTTCCGGTTGGAACCCCGGAGTAAGCGCGAGTAGCGCAGTGATCAAAGTGAACAATTCATCTAAAGGGGCGGTTTATACCGGAGCGACAATCGGAGAAATTGGCGAAAACGAAATGATTTATGTTGCCAATTTTCATACCGGAAAGGTCGAGGTGTACAACAGCAGCTTTAAACCGGTGACTCTCTCCAAGAATGCTTTTATTGATGCGACTATTCCTCAGGATTTCGCTCCGTTCAACATTCAGGGCATCGGACCGAACCTGTACGTGACCTATGCTAAGCAGAATTCGACAAAAACATTTCCCGTCGACGGAGCCGGACTTGGTTTTGTCGATGTGTACAGTCCGCAGGGAACCCTACTACAGAGACTACAACATGGAAGCTGGCTAAATGCGCCGTGGGGCGTTGTGCTTGCACCTGCGGATTTTGGAGAGTTTAGCCACGCATTATTGGTTGGCGATTTCCTCGGTACCGGTACGATCGCCGCGTACAATTCAGTGAACGGCCAATTCTTGGGAAACATGCTGACGCCGAAAGGGGCGCTCGTGGAAATCCCGGGACTGTGGACGCTCACGTTCGGTCATGGTAATAGCAGCTCCGGTGCGGCCGACAGCCTTTACTTCACGGCCGGGGGTGGCCCAACCGGCCTGCTTGGAACCCTAAAGCCAATCTCTACCGAGCTAAACGAAGACGACGAACAATAGCCTTACCGAGAAACGATTCAAGAAGCGGCGGTTTAACGTACCGCCGCTTTTCTTTTTTTGAACTCGCCCGCCAAGGCCGTACTATTTTTCGAGTCGATTCAGGCCCAAGTTGCGTATCAGTCATTTGAAAGGCGAAACGCGGGACGAGGACTCTTGGTAGCGCTCACAACATCGGCTTCAGCCCAATGCGAAACAAGTCTTCCCGTTTTCTGCGATGCTTTAGAGGCAAACAAAGCGATGGTGTATAGCATTGCCTGGCATTTTCTACGCGATCGTGCCGCCGCCGAAGAGATAGCCCAGGATGTGTTTCTTGAGCTGCATCGAAGCTGGCGGTCGATGCAATCAGCCCAGCACATCATGTTCTGGTTGCGGAAAGTGGCCAGCCGACGATGCATCGACGTAGTGCGAAGGCGGAAAGCGCATCGCGAGACCGGTTTAGAAGAGATCGCCGAGCCCACAGCACTCGAGCGCGTGCAGGATACTCTGCTTTCGTCATATCTTGAGCGAATGGTTGGATCGCTTCCGGAAAAACAGCGCATATTGGTGGTGCTTCGTTATCAGGAGGGGATGGAGCCTGAAGAAATTGCCAGGATTCTGGACATGAACGTTAACACGGTGAAGACGCAACTATCGCGGGCGCTGGACCTTCTGAGAGCCAAGACTGCTCACAGGCTGCATCCCGAATGGAGTGAGAGCACATGACATCGTTTGAAGATCAGCTACGGCAAGCTCTCACCCGCAAGGAACCACCGCCAAACTTTGCCGCCCGCGTTATGGAAAGAGCAAAGAGACAGGAAAGCGTTTTGGCAGTCGGTTGGCAGTGGCTGTCCGGACGCGCTTGGACACCGCGTTTAGTGCCGGTCATGGCCGCGCTGTTGCTAGTAGGCGGCGCAGCGTTCTATCGCGAACATCAGCGTGCCACAGAAGGAGAAGCAGCAAAAGAA
Organism: Acidobacteriaceae bacterium; assembly: GCA_019240405.1. Lineage (GTDB taxonomy): Bacteria > Acidobacteriota > Terriglobia > Bryobacterales > Bryobacteraceae > Bog-105. The sequence continues at coordinate 92,239 of JAFAYL010000023.1, read as the reverse complement.
AAACTCCTGGTCGCAGTGCGAATCGCAGGCTCGAAGTTGCAAAAAACACAGCAGCAGGTCATGAAAATTCAATTCGGGAGAGTAAATCAATGACGTGGAAATTATCCATGCTAGCCATCGCGGCGTTCTGTCCGCTGCTTGCGCAAGATATCAAAATGCCAGTAAATCTCGACAAGCTCGCGGAGCACGCGACCGAAACAGTCGACGTGACCCTCGATACATCTATGCTTCAGCTCGCGAGCCGATTTCTATCTAAAGATGATCCGGATGAAGCAAAGGTGAAAAAGCTGGTCTCAAAACTGAAGGGCGTCTACGTCCGCAGCTTCGAATTTGATAAAGACGGCCAGTATTCGAAAAGCGACGTTGAGGCGATCCGCTCGCAACTGAGGACCCCGGACTGGGCGCGCATTGTGGGCGTTAAATCAGTTCAGGGTGAGAACTCCGAAGTTTATTTGAAGAAAAACGGGGATCAGCTTGGCGGTCTCGTAGTAATTTGCGCGGAACCAAAGGAACTGACCATCGTGCATATAGACGGTCCGATCGATCCGGAAGAACTGAGCGAATTGGGCGGTCACATGGGAATTCCCAAACTAGACAAGTCCAAGCCGGGCAAATCGGGTGGTTCGAAATCCAAGTCCAGCGATGAGGACAAGCACGAGGAATAACTATGCGCCGCCTAATTGCGGTTTTCAGCTTTGCCGTGGCATTCGGGGTAGCATCACAGGCGAGCGAGTTCGATTGGGTTGTTCGTGAGTTCTCTCGACAAAGCGCCGCCAAACCCATCCACATTCCAATGTTTGGCGTCGCACGTTTCGCAGTTGCAGTAGCGCATCCAGCGGGAGCCACTCAATTACACCTTGCCGTTTTTGAGAATGTGGACCTGAAATCCGAGGCTTTCAGTCACTTGATCGATACGGTTGTCGGATCCGCATGGCGCCCGATTGTCAGAGTGCGTTCCCGCGCCGGAGAATCGACGAATATATACGCTCAGTCCTCCAACCCAAGAGATCTTCATCTGTTGCTAGCGACTCTTGACGGAGAAGACGCGACTTTTATCGAACTGCGTGTCAAGCCGGAAACACTGCTACAGTTCGTTGACGAGCACGGCCGGCCCCACTAGCGCCTTCCGCTTGCCGCGTAGCGCTTCTCGATTTCCTCCGGCGAAACATCTTCTATGTGAGTTCCAATCCACCAGTAATTGCCGGCGTAGTCCTTCACGCCCGCGTTCCGATCGCCGTAAAACTGATTCGCCGGTTCCATGACAGATGTCGCGCCAGCTTCGAGCGCTCGCTTGTATGCGGCATCCGTGTCGGGAACGTAGATATACAGCCCGGCGGGCATTGCTTTCCACTGTTGGTTAGCGCCTCCCATCATCACCACTGAATCTCCGATCCTCACCTCGGTGTGCATGATCGTCCCGTCCGGCCGCATGGAGCGGTGACCCTCTTTTCCGTCGAAAACGCGCGTTATGAAATCCACGAGCTCAGCCACATCCTCAACCACCAGGTAAGGAATAACGGCCTGATATCCGTCGGGGATATATTTCACATTGCTGGTCATGATTTTTCTCCCGATCCAGTCTATTACGGTCATCCATAATCGAACGTATGAAGCGTGCGGCTACGGTAATCGGAAGTGGACCCAACGGGCTTTCGGCGGCCATAGTCCTTGCGCAAGCCGGCTGGGATGTTGTGGTTCGCGAAGCTTCATTAAGCATTGGCGGGGGCATTCGCTCAGCGGAACTCACATTGCCCGGCTTCGTTCACGACGTCTGCTCTGCAGTCCATCCGATGGCCTTCAGTTCGCCTTTTTTCTCTAAGCTCCAGTTACAGACGCATGGACTCAATTGGGTCTGGTCACCCGCCGCCCTTGCTCATCCTCTCGACGATGGGACAGCTATCACACTGGAACGGCGTCTAGACGAGACCACGCGACAATTTCTACAAGATTCAACAAGTTATAAAGCACTCTTCAAGTCTCTGGTTAAGAAATGGCGGACGCTTGTTCAAGAGATCCTGCGACCGCAACCTTATGTGCCGAAACACCCGTTTCTATTAGCGCATTTTGGTCTAGGCGCGATTCAACCCGCTACCCGCATCGCCAATAACCACTTTCGCGACCTCAGAGCACGTGCGCTGTGGGCTGGCGTGGCAGCGCACTCGATTCTGAAACTCGAAGCTCCTTTGAGTTCAGCCTTTGGATTGATTATGGGCGCATCCGCACACGCGGTTGGATGGCCTATTCCTCGAGGAGGCACACAAAATATCGCGAACGCGCTCAGCAGCGTGCTGAATTCGCTCGGTGGACGAATTGTTACGGGATCCCGCGTGGGCAGCCTCGATGAGCTTGGCGGCCAAGACGCAACTTTGTGCGATGTCACTCCTCGGCAATTGCTGGCTTTGGCTCGTGGCCGGTTACCGAACGGATTCCGCCGTTCGCTCGAGCGATATCAGTACGGCCCTGGCGTTTTTAAGGTCGATTGGGCATTGAGGGAACCGATTCCATGGAAGGCGAAGGAATGCCGGCGCGCGGCAACGATACACCTCGGAGGTTCACTTGAGGAGATCGCCCGTTCGGAATGCGACGCCTGGGAAGGGCGCCCACCCCATAGACCTTTCGTTCTGCTTTGTCAGCCGAGCTTGTTCGATCCGAGCCGCGCTCCTGCGGGACACCACACGGCGTGGGCTTATTGCCATGTGCCCAATGGCTGGCCCGATTGCGCGCTGCCCGACATCGAAGCACAGGTCGAGCGCTTCGCCCCCGGATTCCGCGATTGCGTACTAGCAACCGCAACCCGCAATACGAAACAAATGGAGGAATCGAATGAAAACTTAATCGGCGGGGATATCGCAGGAGGAGCGCCAACTTTCCGGCAGTTCTTTTTCAGGCCGACTTGGCGTCAATACCGAACGCCGCTTAAGGGCGTCTACTTGTGCTCATCCTCTACGCCTCCGGGGGCGAGTGTGCATGGGATGTGCGGTTATTGGGCCGCGAAATGGGTCCTTGCCGATTCGAAAAAGAGCCGATTTTAGCCACCCACCTTCTCCGTTCACATACTAACTTGAGATCCACTTGTCCGCGTGGCGTCGTGATATGGCTCGACACCGTCAGGATCTGCTGATCATCGGTGATTTCCCAGCGGTCTTCGATTACTTCATCTTCGCCCTTAGAATCTTTCATCTGGGTCCGAATCATGAGTGCTGCGCCGTCCCAGAACGTTTTGCTCACCGCTGGGCGGCCATTAATAACATTGCTGCTTTCCGACCCATCGGTCGTGTAGCTCACATCGGCAATCGACGTTTTCGTGCCGGTAGTCTGGACTGTGTGGACGTTAAGAGTTGGGTCGCGATGCTCGACGACGCGAACGATGATATCGGGCATCTTGAACGTAGCGAAATCACTCTTGTCTTTCACCATGCGCCAGCGGCCCGAAAAATTAGGCTTAGCCGGGGTTTCGGGCGATTGCTGTGCTGCTGCGGAAAACACCGTTCCGCTGACACTCAGCAATACCATCACCAGAAATCTCGGCGGCAACCGCAACATTAAAGCGTTCTGCTTCACTACTCAGACACAACCAGGAGCTTGAACGTCCCCGGCTGGATCTTTGGCCTTGGGTGTGGATTGTCCGCCGTTGCCGCGGGGGCGGGTCCAAACTCGGCATCTGCGAGATAAACATGGTGAGTCTTTAGGTCGATCGCCATGGTTCGCGCTCCACGCTGCGTCTTCACGGTCTGGACAACGGAGTACTTATCCGGCGATTCCTGCTTCACGATCGTAAGTGTTCCATCGTGCCCGTTAGATGAAAATACGAGCTTTGTTTCCGGATCGAATCCTGCAGCGTCGGGACCTTCACCAATCGGCACAGTCGTAATCACTTTCCCGCTGCCTGCATCCGACACTGCCATTATTTTGTTGTCACACACTGAGAAGAGCCGCTGATTTTTTGCGTCAATCGCGAGTCCCGAAGGTGAATCGCACGGCGCCAGGGACCAACGGTTCTTAATTGCGAGTCCTTTCGGATCGATGTGAACAATTTCGCTCGTGTCCTCGATATTTGCGTATACGTTGCCCTGACTGTCTGTTACGGGAAACTCGGGTTTCCCTCCGAGGGGCAATGTTCCTGAAACGTTTCCTGTCGCGGCATCAATCGCCGTCACATCTTTGCTGCGGCCGTTGAATGCAAATACACGCTGGCTGAACGGATCATAGACGATGCCGTCCGGGTTCGTCCCGGCTTTGACAGTTGCAATCACCGACAAATTCTTTAAGTCGAAAATTGTGACCTGATTATCGCGTCCATCACTGACAAATCCGCGGTGTAGATCATTAGCAACAGCGATTCCATGAACACCGTTTGTATTCGGAATCTTGTCGAGCAGCTTTCCTGAATCAAGGTCGACAACATCCACCTGCGTTGCATGGGAGACGTAGAGTCGACGATTCTCCGAGTCTGCAGTTAGATAGTCCCAACCGCCCTCGCCCGGAATCGGGATAGATTTCACTAGTTTGTATGAAGCGGCGGCAAAGAGCGCGCTAGTAATCAGCAATGCAGGTAAGGCCGTGCGAACGTGCGTCATAAATACCACTTCTGAGAATACAGCAGCAGGCGACGGTTGCTCTGCGCTTCTGCACGGCGGGGGCGACTCGTGTCGCGAATATCTCGATTGCGAAATAGCCGGTCGAGGCTTACATAAATCGGCCTTTTTGGGCTCGGCGGGCGATACGTTGCTCTGGCACGCTCAGCTACTCCACGGCGGCATCACGATCCTCGACAAGACGCGAACTCGGAAGAGTCTAGTCACGCATTACTGGCGCGCGACTGATCTGCCGCCCGACTCTGCCGGGGTATTCGAGGGTAACAAGTATTACTACAAACGCCCGCATCAAGCGTGATATGCATCCCGCCTTTGCGACGTGGGAGGATCCAGCGGAATCATTGGAATCCGTCGAGAACCGCATTCACGACGGCGTGCCAAAAGAAAGGTTGCGCACGCGAGCTCAGGCATACGTAAACACGTTTGCGAGGCTCTTTCCGTGGAGTCTGCCAGGGCCGGGCGGACGCGTTATGGAGATCGGAAGCGGACTCGGCTACATCATGGAAGCTGCGGTTCAGAAACTGAATCCATCGACGGTCGTTGGCTTGGATGTATCTGCGTCTATGATTGAAAACGCGAAACGAAGGCTTGCTCGCGACGGAGTGGAGACGACAGCGCTGGATTTCCGCCTTTACGACGGCGTTGAGATTCCGTACGAGGATAACTCTTTCGATTTCGTCTATTCCGCCGCGACGATTCAACACATTCCCAAAGCGTATGCATATAACTTGTTGTTTGAGATAGCCCGCGTCCTCAAGCGGGCAGGCTTCGCAGATCTCCATTTTGTGTCCCATTCGCTTCTGCCTGATCACTTGCGTCTATTTCCTTTAAAGCAAGAGTGCCTTAGGCAGATTCGGAATGAAGTTGGACACTGGCACGTTTTTTACTCTCACGAAGAGTTACTTTACGTGCTCTTGTTCGGAATTGAAGTCGGGTGGATCTCTGTTCAAGAGGAAAACAGATCGCTTTGGGCGATTTTTAGGAAGGACAGAGAAGTCGACTTCTGCAACGAGACGACTCTCACGTGCCAGGCCGGGCCGCTCCGTTGTTCTTAATCGCCCTAAATCGCAATCGATTCTCTGCGGTCATTAGAGCGAGCTTGAGGTTGACCTTGCGCAGCTACTCGACTACCCGAGCGACAGACTGGCGGGCCGTTGCCGAGACCGAGCCGAACCTCGTAGACGCGTCATTATCTCGCGCCTTGCCCGAGGTCTGAGTCCGCTCCGTAAGTGAACCAGGAGCGCAATACGTGGTTTCTGCTGTTCTCGATCGCGTTGCAATGAAACGATCCCGCCCAAGGAGTTCCGAATCGCAGGTCTGTCAAATCGATTTTGATTCCCATTTGTTCACCCTTAGCGAATGGGAGCTCCGACCAAACAGGAAAACGTGAGAAGTAAAGAAAATATCGAAACGGCTCAGTCTGCTTCGCGTTGTAAATGCTATCGCGTGCCGCAGGTTTGTAGAAAATCGCACCTTCCTCCAAATCAATGTTGCCGAACGAATTCACAGTCAGCAACCGGTATTGGTTAGATGTCTCTACCACACCCGTCCACCGGAACGGGTTGAACGATTCCGGGAGGGCGGCTGTTTTAACGGGCGGCGAATTTTCGTACAGTCTGGCTTCGATCTGTGCAATTGCGCGCTGATGCAGCAATAAACGTGAGAGGTCAAACAGGACAAAGAACACGAGCGCAAAAATTGCTGTCCCGCGGCCGCCGGAAAAACGCGCGCCAATTTCACCGCTCACGAGACGTGCAAAAGCAGGCCAAAGCGCGGCAAACGCCAACACCGCCAAGATCCATGCATCGTATAAACCATTCAGGTCAAGAGAAAACCACCGCGAAGAAAACGGGAGCAGCAAGCGAACGCCATAACTGTTCGTCCAATCCATCATCAGATGACTGCCAATTCCAAGGCAACACAAGAGCCAAGCCTTCGTCCAAGGCAATTTTCGGCGGTAAATAAGCGCCACTACGAAAACCGGCAACAGAGCTAAGAACGGAAGACACGAAACAGAATGCGAGTATCCGCGGTGCCATTCGAAATAACGAAGCTGGCCGCCACGAAGTCCGACGATGTCTAAATCAGGCGCGTTGGCGGAAAGAATCATCAGCAGGCTGGCGTGAGGGCAATAACGATTCAATCCCGACCGGGCAAGCGCCAGTCCCGTTAGGGAATGCGTAAGATTATCCATCTCGAACGATCAGGTGGTTCGAGGGGCGCGGGCATAAACCGGAACCGCTGCGTGCGCCTGTTCGCGCTCCAGAAATTTCCCTGGAACGAGTAGAGTGAGTGCGTCAGCCATGACCTCCGCGCTAATCGGCAGCTCACCGGCCAGTTCACCATCCATTTGAACAAACACAGCGGGGCCTTGCGGCTGTTCGCAGGTGACGGAGTCTGCCCGCAGCACCGTGCAGCCCTTCATGCGATGCGCGCTCCGCAGCAACACCCCGGCAAGATAACGCAAGTATTGAGCGCCGAACTTGCCGCGGAACAGCACTACTTCGAAATCGTCGCGCAGCAAAGACGCATTCCGGGCAATTTCTAAGTCGCCGCCATAGTTGCGGACCCGGCTGATCAATACGAAGCTGGCTTCGAATTTTTTTCCGTCAACCTTCACTTCAAATTCCCGGAGCGGCCGCAAGACCTGTCCGAGCCCACCGGCGTAGTATGCAAACTTTCCTGCTGCGGCTTTAAGATGCAGATCAAGACGGTAAATGATCTCGGCGTCAAGACCAGCTCCCGCCATGCATAAAAAGCAGCGACGCCCGGGACCCTTTGCGCGCAGCAGGCCCGCGGCAATCCGGCACGATTTTAGTCTTGAAATTTCCGATGCAGCTCTCACCGCATGCAGCGGAAGCCCGAGCTCTTTAGCGAGTACGTTCGCCGTGCCGCCGGGGATAATGGCGAGCGGCACGTCGGTATCAAGCATCCCATTCGCCGCATCGTTAATCGTCCCATCCCCTCCCGCGACGACGATCAGATCGCAGCCATCGTCGATCTCTTGCCGCGCCTGGCCGGCTGCGCTTCCCGGACCCGTTGTGGCGATTAGATTCGGTTCGAGTCCCTGACCCTCCAAGACAGCGATGCTACGTTGGAGCAGATGCGGCCGCCGCAGTAATCCTCGCGCGGCCGGATTGTAAATGAGTGCTACGCGTTTCGCGTGGAACGACAACTTCACCATTATAGGTTTCGATGACGAAGCATTCCCCTGCCAAGCGTGTGGAAGAACTACGCAGAGAGCTGGAGCATCACGAATATCTGTATTACGTTCTCGATCGGCCTGAGATTTCGGACACCGACTTCGATCGCTTAATGCGCGAGCTCCGCGATCTCGAGGAAGCTCACGCTGATCTTCGTTCGCCAGATTCTCCAACACAGCGCGTCGGCGGGCAACCACGCGAAGGCTTCGTTAAGGTTCCGCACAGCTCCCCAATGCTCAGCCTGGATAACGCGCTCAATGAGCAGGAACTCCGCGAATTCGACGCGCGAGTTCGTTCGCTTCTAAAGGGTGAGCCATACCAATACGTGGCCGAGCTGAAGCTCGACGGGCTCTCGATGGCTGCATACTACGGCGTGGGGCGATTCAAGCAAGCCGTCACCCGCGGCGATGGGCGCGTGGGTGAAGACGTGACAGAGAACGCCCGTACCATCCGATCGCTTCCATTGCGAACGAAGAAGGACAGGATTACTTCAGAGAGCTTTGAAGTTCGCGGCGAAGTGGTCATGCAGCGCCGTTCCTTTGAGCGCCTGAACGAGGAGCGGGATCAGGCGGGACTTGCGCGTTTCGCTAACCCGCGAAATGCTGCAGCGGGCGCGCTTCGGGCTCTCGATCCCTCCGTTACGGCGGCTCGCCAGCTTGATTACTTCACCTATTTTCTGCTGCAGGATGGGCGGCCTCTGCTCTCAAGCCATTGGCAGACCCTCGAGACCCTGGTGGCGGCGGGGTTCAAGGTAAACTCGCATCGCAGGAAATGCGGCGGGTTGGACGATTTGCTCGAATTTATTCGCGAGTGGGAAACGAAACGCGATACCCTGCCCTACGAAACGGATGGCGTGGTTGCGAAGATCGATTCCGTCGAGCAGCAGGAAAGGCTTGGCTGGACTTCCAAAGCACCGCGTTGGGCAATAGCCTTCAAATACCCCGCGCGTCAAGCCTCCACAGTGCTCGAAAACATCGAGGTGCAGGTGGGAAGGACCGGAAGTCTCACGCCCGTAGCTCACCTAAAGCCAGTGAACGTCGGAGGCGTGACGGTTTCGCGCGCCACACTGCACAACGAAGATGAGATCGCGCGTTTGGGCGTGCAGATTGGCGACACTGTTCTCATCGAGCGCAGTGGCGATGTGATTCCAAAAATCGTAAGAGTCGCCGAAGAGGGTAAGCATAGGCGACCATTTCGAATGCCCTCCTCCTGTCCGGTGTGCGGCGGGCATATCGTTCGCGAGTCAGGCGAGGCGGCGAGCCGCTGCATCAATACCAACTGTCCAGCGCGGCTGCGCGAGTCTCTCCTTCATTTCGCTTCGCGCAGAGTGATGGATATCGATGGTCTAGGCGACGCGCTGGTGGATCAACTCCTCGCTCGCGGCTTGGTTCACAATATCGCGGATTTATACGAACTCAAGCTGGATCAGCTTCTCGAGCTCGAGCGCATGGGAGAAAAGTCCGCCTCAAAAATCATACACAATATCGATGATTCCCGCTCGCAACCACTCGCGCGGCTTTTGAATGGTCTAGGCATTCCATTCGTCGGCGAGCGCACGGCGCAGATTCTTGCTGATCACTTTGGCAGTCTTGATGCGATTGCGGCGGCGCCGATCGAGGTTTTGCAAGAGGCTACCGAGATCGGGCCGAAAGTAGCCGATTCAATCCGGCAGTTCTTCTCTGAAAAGCGAAACCGCGAATTGATTGAGCGGCTTCGGACAGCCGGGCTAAGCTTCACCGCACCGAAAGTGGCCAAAAAGCAAGGACTGCTAACCGGGCTCACCTTTGTCCTCACAGGAACTTTGCCGACGCTGAGCCGGGACGAAGCAAAAACACGTATCGAAGCTGCCGGAGGAAAAGTCGCTGGTTCCGTAAGTAGCAAGACCAGTTATGTCATAGCCGGCGAAGATGCAGGTTCTAAACTTGACAAGGCTCGCGGGCTGAATATCCCGGTCCTCGACGAAGCTGGACTCTTCGCCATGCTGGACTCACCGCCGGACGGAAAGACCCAGAGCCACTCCTGAAGCACTTCGTACAACTCCTGATTTCGTGGGGGCCTTACGGCCTACTGTTCCTTTCCATTCTCGACTCCGCAGGCATTCCAATCGTCGGGGGTGTCGATGCATTAGTGCTGGCGATCGCAGCGAGAGATCCAGAGCAAGCGTACGTGGGTGCAGTTTGCGCGATCATCGGCTCGCTTGCCGGAACGCTTCTGCTCTTTGCGATTGCACGAAAGGGCGGCGAAATACTACTCTCAAAGCACATCTCTACCCGCCGAGGCGCACGTCTACACGCTTGGTTCGAGCGCTACGGCCTCGTCACCGTCTTTCTCCCCGCCGTCTCTCCCATCCCGATGCCAATGAAGGTCCCTGTGTTCTGCGCCGGTGCTCTTCAGGTGCGATGGTCGTACTTCGTCTTCGTTGTGCTTTCAGCGCGGGCAATTCGCTACTTTGCCCTTGCGTATTTGGGTAAACACTATGGGCATCAAACAGTCGCTTTCCTCATGTCGCATCTGCGTGTGGTAATTGCGATGGCGGCGGGACTAACCTTGCTTGCGCTATTAATTCTCCAACTCTTTAGCACCCGTGATAATCCGAACAAGCCGCCCAGGTGAAGCGGGCTTCTGCAAACCGGCAAAGTTCGGCGAGAAGTTGAAATCGATAGTATGGAAAGCATGTTTGCCTCATCCCGCCGCAGATTTCTCGCGCAAACGGCCGCGCTGCTCCCGGCCGCTCACGTCCTTGCCGCTACAGAAAAACTCGGGCCGAATAATCTCGGAGTTCAGCTCTACACAGTCCGAAACATCATTACGAAAAATCCCGCTGCGACGCTCAAAGCGATACAGGATATTGGCTACACCGAAGTCGAGGCCACCAGCGACAACCTCGATCAGATCTGGTCCGCCCTGAGACAAACCAAACTGACGCCAGTAAGCGTTCACATTCAAACGGCGAAGTTCATGGAAGGAGGTAGCCAACTAGAGAAGATTATGGACGACATGAAGCAACGCGGCTTCGAATACGTTGTTCTTCCGTACGTCGACCCTAAAAATCGCGGCGGAGCAGACGTTTTCAAACGACTTGCTTCGACCTTAAACCAGGCGGGCCAGCAAGCGAACGCAAGAGGGCTGACTTTGTGCTATCACAACCATGCCTTCGAATTCCAGCCGCTCAACGGTACTACAGGGCTCGACATCTTGATGAGCGAGACGCAAAAAGATTTAGTGCATCTCGAGATCGACATATTTTGGGTCACCGTTGCGGGCCATGATCCGATTGCTTTGTTAAAGCAATACTCAGGCCGCGTCCGTCTGCTTCACCTGAAAGATAAAGCTCGTGGGGGCGGGGCGCAGTACAACGAAAATGTGCCGAAGAACGCCTTCAAAGAAGTCGGGAGCGGGTCCATCGATATACCCGGCGTACTCAGCGCTGCGGATGCTTCGGGCGTGAGGCATTACTTCGTTGAGCAAGATGAAACTCCGGGCGACCCGATCGCTAGTCTGCAAAAAAGCTATAAGTACCTGAGCACATTTTTCGAGGTCACACCGAAGGGATAGCGGGGGGCGACAACTACCACAACTCCTCAGAAGCATAGGGCCGTGCCCACAACGCAATACTGAGCAGAACTGCCCGCATCCACGCAGTTTCGATGGCCTTCAACTCTTCCTCGCTCCGGTCACTCGAGTCGAGAAAAGATCGGACGCTCGTGATCACGACAGACGCGAACGCGATCAAGTAGCGCAGCGGAACCACGGATGGCGTCTGACCGCCATCGGTCTGGTTCTTCTTGGCGGGCGTGTGCCGGAGGCCGATTTCTTCCTGGTAATTCAGCCAGTCCTGATCATGGGGGCGCAGACAAATGTCCGAAACCCACCGAACGAATCGGCACTTGACCGCTGCCTTATACGCATCATCTGGAGTGCCATCCGCCTTCGCAAACCACCTACTCAAATGCGGCTGCCGGCCGATCTTGGCCCGCCATGCGTCCACCATGCGTTCAGATTGTGGCACCAGAGTTTCGGCGGCCGCGCGAAGCCATCTCGCATCGTCCTCAGTCCATCCCACCGTCTCTTCAAGGCGCCGTAATTCTTCAATGGTCACCGGCGACGCGGCAACCGTCGCCTCACCGTAGTCATACCCCGGTATCGCCTGCGTTCGGTTTTGTTTCATGCTTCCATCCCGACTGGCTGAAGAATAGAACGATCTTCAACAAGAATGCATCCTGAGTTATCGGCTCGCGCGACATTCGCCTTCGCGTCGGGATCGTTCATCAATTGCTCGCGATACTGCTCATACGCGGCAAGGCTCGGGAAATTGATCAGTGCGAGCCCTTCATCTGTTCGCCCGGCGAGTTTCGTCGGTAGGAAATAGCCGACTAACTTGCCGCCGCAACGCTCAATAGGCGCCGGCCAGTTTCTTGCGTATCCTTCGAATTCGGAAAGCTTGTGGGAGTCAAGTTTGTACTTAATACAAAGCGTCAGCATAGAGTGGTTCCCTTCGTTCTTTTTCAGGCTAATCGGACAAAGCGCCTTTCAGTTCGATTACGATCGAACTGTTTTCAAAAATGTCGGCGTACGATCGAAGCATGGACATGGGACCGGATATCGCATCGATGGCCGCTTTAATCGGAGATCCTGTTCGCGCCAGCATTCTTGCAGCGCTAATCGATGGCCGCGCCTTACCGGCCGGAGAACTTGCATTTATCGGAAACGTTGCGCCACAGACAGCGAGTTTTCACCTGAGCAAGTTGCTCCAGGCATTGCTCATCACCGTGGAACGACAGGGGAAGTACAGCTATTACCGGCTGGCGAACGACACGGTTGCTTCCGCGCTCGAATCCCTAGCCGCGCTCGTGCCCGTGCGAGAACAGGTCACCGCTCGCTCGATAGCCCGCCGCGAGTCAGAAGCAATCAGGGAACTTCGTTTCGCGCGAAGCTGCTATAAACATCTAGCAGGCCGCCTCGCAATCGAGATCAATAAGGCTTTACTCGAAAAGCGATTTACAGTTCCCATCGCGAGCAAGGCATATTCGCTTACCGGTGAGGGCCGCGAATGGTGCCGTGAAGTCGGAGTACGAATTCCCCAACGTACTCGAGCAAAGAGCGAGGGCCGCGCTTGCCTCGATTGGACGGAGCGGCGCCACCATCTCGGAGGGCCACTTGGAATGGCGCTGTTCGCACGCTTGAAGGAGATCGGTTGGCTAGCTACAAATTCCAGAACACGAGCCGTGCGCCTCACCCACAGCGGTTCCGCCGAACTGTACAAACGGCTCGGAATCACTTGCTCGCTAAAAAGCCAAGTATCTTCTAGCGCAGTAGCCTAGGCCCTCTCCTGATAGGTCCCCTCTGATGTACTTACGCGGATGCGTTCGCCTTGATTTATGAACGGCGGTACCTGGACCACCAATCCCGTTTCCAATTTCGCCGGTTTGGTAACGTTCGACACGGTAGCGCCTTTCAATCCCGGCTCCGTTTCCATTACCGTCATCTCGACGCTCGGCGGTAACTCGACGCTGATGGGCTTGCCTTCATAAAATTCCACGTTAACTCTAAGCTGCGGGATCAGGTACATCACTCCATCACCGAGCATGTCCTTGGTTAAGTGCATTTGCTCATAGTTCTCAGTGTTCATGAAATAAAAGTATTCGCCATCGTCGTACAAATACTCCATTTCGTGTTCATCGAGAGCCACGCGCTCTACTCGGTCTTCAGACGAGAAGCGATGCTCGATCATCGAGCCAGACCGCAAACTCCGCATTTTAGCTTGAACAAAGCCACGCAGGTTGCCAGGCGTCCTGTGAACCATACTGAATACGGAGTAAAGGTCGTTGTTGAACTTCACCACCATGCCGGGGCGCAATTGTGTTGCTGCAATCATCTCGGAAGCCCCAGTGTAGCAAGGGAGGGAACGGAATCGCTCCTCATCATAAGACGGCAAACTTTCCCTTCGATATAGCCTGGCAGAACCCATAAACCAGCCGCATCGGCCTCACTCGAAACCCGCTTCTTGCCGTTCAGATAGCTAACCGCTTCATGAGGGTTTAATCCCGACAGGATCGCCGCTTCCCTTCCCTTCACCTGAGGCACATCAATGCACTGCGTGGTAACGGGAATCAACGTCATGCTCCCGAACGTCTGAGGATGTTCCCGCCAAGCTGGCGGGCAATTCGCATCTTCAGTTCTATTAGGCGAAATGCTGATCCAGCATGCATCGCGATTCCAATCAGTACGTGCATACAATAATCCCGCGGGGTCATATATCCACGGATCAAGGTTTCGATAGCTCACTCCCGGTAGATAGGGATCGCCCCACAACAGCTCATACGCCACCCCCGGCCCCTCTCGAATCATTTGCCGGTCCTCCATCGCCCATCCTTGGAGGAATTGGGAGCTATCTAGATTCGGATCGAGTGACACCAGCGCAAGAGCCGCCGCGGCCTGCTCCCATTTCGGATTTTCGAGTTCCGCCGGTTTCATGGCCAGCAGAAACTCAGCCGGAAGCCTCCGAAAGAAAGGGGCATCATCCTGGCGCATATCTATCCCTTGACCTCGGCGCACTGTAGCAATGTACTCACAAGCGGCCAAGAGGTTGCGAGCATCTGTTAACCCGAATTGTTCGAGCTGCTTCCCTGTATGAGGTCCGGGTAACTCTTCTCCCCACACGATTCGAAGGAATAAATCATCGCGAATCGTCGCGATTGCGCGTCCATCGCGCGCCGCACGCTCGCATCGGTTTGATCTCAGTTTTCGCCGCTCTTCGTCAGAGACTAGCGGGTCGCACCAGTTAACAATTAACGCAATCTGGCGCAGTTCACATGGATGATCAAGGGCCCACTGAATGGCTTCCCGGCCGCGTTTCTGGTCCCGCGTCACCAGGTAATAAAGAGCCAACTCGAAGCCCCGTTCCAGCGAATCTGGCACCGTAGTCACGCGATTTTCGAAATTCAACCAACGAACCGTTTGACGCTCCCGGTCATGCTGCAACCGCTTGAGCCGTTGTGCTGTCAGGAGCAGGTGAGGTGAATGCTCTTGAGCAGTTATGAATTCCGGTAGAGTCGCAATCCAAAGCGCAACCGGCAATGTGAGAGCAAAGTTGGCTGCGCTCCCTTTCACCCGTTTTCCACCTTCGCTCCCGGGATCCGGCTCTTCAAAAACTTGATCTGCCCATTGTGATTTGATTCGTGTTCGCACACGTGGAACCACTTGCAGTAATTATTCGTGGGATCCCATCCCCAGTGTCTATCCACCACCATCAGCCATTGGTCATCCCGCTTTCGACACTCAGCCAGAGTTCTGTTTCGCGTTTCCTCCAAGATGTTTAGATAATAGGTCAGATCATGACCTTTGATCGTATTCCGTGCTGGCTCGCCGAGGCCCATCGGTATGTCCCACTTCCGTTTCACTTCCTCGCCCCAACTGTCCCATGGTTTCCCTTCGAATGTATGGATGTGGTTAATACACATCGGTAGCTGCTAGGTGGAGAAGCAGAGCGCCGATCCTGTTGGCTTTGTTGTCGAGGAGGAAATCGAGGTCCTCTTGATTCATGCCCTTTACCGACATCAGGACAACCATTCTCATCCAAGTCATCATCGATACCAGAGTCCCGATTTGAGGAGAATATCCTTCCTTTGGTCCGATGATGTTAACTCCGGCTTCCATAGCCGCTTCTGCTATTGGAACAAGAGTCAGCCCAGAAGTGGCCGCCCCGAAAGCTGTCGTGCATTGCAGAAAGTGTCTACGATGGAAGAAGTTTAGAGATTCCACGCCTTTATACCTCGGTCAGCTCTCATTATCTGTGCAATGCCCCGGCGAGCGGTAAAGGCTCTTTTGTTACTCTGAGAATTCTACCGGCTGCAAACTTGCTTAGCGCCGGACCCAGCGTACAGCTTGCCCGCAGCATCTGTGCGTGGTCAATGATTCAGCTATGCCGGCCCGGGTGAGTGAAACCTACATTCTGCGAACCTACCCTTTTCGCGAATCGGATTTGATTGTCAGTTTCTTTACTCGCGATCAGGGCAAATTGCGCGGGGTAGCAAGGCGGGCACGAAAACCGAAAAGCAGCTTCGGATCCGGACTCGAGCGGCTCTCATTGGTCAATTTATCCTACTCACAAAAAGAGACACGCGAGCTGGTGAATGTGAACTCCTGCGATTTGTTGCAATCGCAATTTGATTTACTCTCGGATTTTGAAGCCGGGGTAGCGCTCGACTATGTTGCCGAAGTGAGTGATCACATGCTCCCTGCGAACGAGCCGAATGAAATTTTCTTTCGGTTACTCACAACCGTTCTCGGATATATGCATCGCCGTGCTGCCGGAAGCGTTTGGACTGCGATTACCTATTTTTCGCTTTGGGCCACGCGGCTTTCTGGCTTTCTTCCCGATCTCACAAATCACCCTGATCGAGCGCTCTCCACTTTCTCACGAGATTTAGCAGGCGTAATGCTTCGCAGCCATATCGCCGAGCTTCCATTGCATCCCTGGAACAAGGAAACGGCTCTTGATTTGCGGCGATTTCTTATCCGCCGCATGGAGGAACACGTAGAGCGCCGCTTCTATACTCCGGCCCTTCTCGAATGCCTCTAAACGTGACGCGCTCGAAAACCTTCAGTCAAATTCAATGGACTCTTACCAAGACACGATTTTCAAGCTGAAGCGCTATTGGGCCGATCGCGGCGCCGTGATTCAGGAACCGTACGACCTCGAAGTAGGAGCCGGCACGATGGCGCCGGAAACGTTTTTGCGTGTTCTTGGTCCCAAACCTTACAAAGTTGCATATGTGCAGCCGAGCCGCCGCCCCGCTGATGGTCGCTACGGTGAGAATCCAAATCGCTTATATAAACATCAGCAACTGCAAGTCATTCTCAAACCTAGCCCTGATGACGTGCTCGATCAGTATCTTGGCAGCCTCGAAGCGATCGGCATCAATCTAAAAAAGCACGACATCAAGTTTGAAGAAGATAATTGGGAGGCTCCAACCTTGGGCGCTTGGGGCATCGGCTGGCAAGTCATGCTCGACGGTCTCGAAATTACGCAGTTCACTTACTTTCAGCAATGCGGGGGAATGGATCTCGATCTCGTTCCAGCCGAGATTACGTACGGTCTCGAACGTATCGTCGCCTTTCTGCAAAATGTCGAGAGCGTGTATGACATCGAGTGGGCACCCGGGGTGAAATACAAAGATGTGCGGCTTGCAGAGGAGCAACAGTTTTCCGCTTACAATTTCGAAGTGGCAGACGTTTCCGGGCTATGGCAGGAATTTGAGCTGCACGAGCGCGAGTGCCACCGGCTTCTCCAGCTCTTTAACAAAACGGAAGCGAAAGACAACTTCCCTGTGCTGCCCGCCTATGATCTAGCGCTCAAATGCTCGCATATTTTCAACATGCTCGATGCGCGCGGAGCGATCAGCGTTACGGAACGTGTCGGCGTAATCGCGCGAGTCCGCCGCTTAGCTGTCGGCGTGGCCGAAGCGTGGGTGCAACAGAAGTTTGCTCATGAAGAGGCGTTGGCATAATGCCGGATTTTCTGCTCGAAATCGGCACGGAAGAAATTCCGGATTGGATGATCGAACCCGCGGTTGAAAATCTGAGAACGCGTTTTAAGGCGGCGCTTTGCGCATTCGCAGGGTCAGCGTTTATCACTGAAGCAACGCCGCGGCGGATAGTGCTGTTAGCGAAAGATCTTTCAGAACAAGCCCCTGATGTGCAAACGGTGGTGCCCGGCCCCTATATTTCGGCCGGAGAAAAAGCCGCCGAGGGTTTTGCGCGCAAATGGGGCGCAACCGTTGTCGAGCTGGACAGAATTCAGGACACGAAAGGCGAGCGCTTCGTCTTTCATCAGCTCACCAAAGGGCAGCGAATTCCGGACGCCTTGAGTGCTAAGCTTCCTGAGGTTATCTCGGAGGTTCATTTTCCGAAATCGATGTATTGGACCGGCAAGTCCGGCGTCCGCTTCATCCGACCCATTCGGTGGATTCTCGCGCTGTTAGAGAATGACATCGTCCCATTCGAAGTCGCTGGCGTGAAATCTGGAAATACAACGCAGGGCCATCGCATTCTTGGATCAAAAGACCCGGTTCGCGTCACCATTGACACGTACTTCGAAGAGCTACAAAGAAATTTTGTAATCGTCCGCGCGGAAGAGCGGAGGCAACGCATCGAAGCCAGCCTCGGATCAGACGTGCGGCGCGATGCTGATCTCCTCAGAACGCTTGTCTACCTGACCGAATTTCCAACTCCGATCCGCGGTGCATTCGATCGCAGATACCTGGAGTTGCCTGAAGAGATTCTTTCGACGGTGATGCGCCACCATCAGCGGTATTTTGCAGTCGTAAACCTGGACGGATCCCTCGCTCCGGAGTTTGTGGCTGTCACCAACACGGACGGAGATCCGGACGGGCTGATCCGTCAGGGCAACGAGCGTGTCCTTCGCGCGCGCTTCAACGACGCGCGGTTCTTCTGGAATGTTGATCAGCACAAGCCGCTTCAGGCGAGGATCCCAGACCTCGCCAAAATTACATTTCACGCGAAGCTCGGGACTTATAAGGAAAAAACGGATCGCGTCGTTGCACTCGCGCGAGAAGTGAGTTCTGAGACCGGTGCGGATCAAAATACGGTTGAACGTGCGTCCCTTCTCTCGAAATGTGACCTCACGACCGAAATGGTTAAAGAGTTCACCGAATTGCAGGGAATCGTCGGTGGCCTCTACGCAAGAGCTCAGGGAGAAAGCAAAGCGGTCGCGACAGCAATTTACGATCATTACAAGCCGCTCAGCATGGAAGACTCGATTCCCCGTACGCTGGAGGGCCAAGTCCTCGCTCTTGCCGACAAGCTCGACACACTTCGCGAGTGTTTTAGAATTGACTTGATTCCGACAGGCTCAAAGGATCCTTTTGCTCTTCGACGTGCGGCACAGGGTGTCGTGAAAATCCTGTTCGAAGGGAAGCTGTCGTTGAATGTGATGCCGTTCGCTGAGGGCATTCCGGATCTCGCCGAGTTCATTCGCGAGCGTATCCAGTTCTACCTGCGTAACGTACTCGAATATGACGTCGACGAAGTGAATGCGGTCATGGCGGCCCCTGGAACTACCCTGCACGATCTCGCAAACCGCGCGAACGCTGTCCACCACGTGCGCCGCACTGCGGATTTCGAGCCGCTTGCCGCCAGCTTCAAACGGATCAAGAACATCCTTATTCAAGCCAAATTCGAAGAACATCGACTTCCAGAGGAAAATCTATTGAGCCTAGGTCCCGAACAGGATCTCTTTCGCGCCTTCCTGCGCGTTCGCGAAGAGGCTGCCAAAGACTCCTCATACGCCGATAAATTGGCGGCAATCGCTTCGCTTCGGCCGCAAGTGGACCTCTTCTTCGACAAAGTTCTAGTGAACGATCCGGATCCTGACATCCGGCATAACCGCTTAGCGCTTTTGCAGAGCTTGCTCAGCGAATTTTCAACCATAGCCGACTTTTCGGAAATAGTTCCGAGCTCAACGGCAGCCTAATACCAGGAGACGAAAGATTTCATGAAAAAGTACGTTTACTCATTTGGACAAGGCCATGCCGATGGCGACGGAAAGATGCGCGATATTCTCGGGGGTAAAGGCGCCGGCCTCGCGGAAATGAGCAAAGCAGGCGTCCCTGTCCCGCCGGGTTTCACCATCTCCACAGAAGTTTGCAATCTCTTCTTTGAGCACGGCAATCAAGTTCCCAAACTTGTAGATGATCAGATCCACGATGCCCTTGCCAAGCTCGAAAAACAAATAGGCAAGCAGTTCGGCGGAGCAGATGATCCGCTGCTCGTCAGTGTGCGCTCCGGCGCGAAGTTCTCTATGCCAGGCATGATGAACACGATTCTGAACCTCGGCCTTAATGATCAATCGACCGAAGCTCTCGCCAGGAAAACGGGCAATCCGCGCTTTGCTTACGACTGCTATCGCCGCTTCATCCAGATGTTTGGCGAAGTCGCCCTTCACATAGACATGGCCAAATTCGATCACATATTTGATGCGCGGAAAGCGAAGATCAAAGCGAAGCTAGACACGGATCTGACAGCCGAAGATCTGGAAACCATCATCGCCGAGTACAAGAATTTGTTGAAGAAGGAAACCGGCAAGGATTTTCCTCAGGATCCACAAGAGCAATTGATCCTCGCGCGTGACGCCGTGTTCAATTCGTGGAATACGCCCAAAGCTGTCTACTACCGGCGAATGGAAAATATTCCGGATTCAA
This sequence comes from Acidobacteriaceae bacterium, assembly GCA_019240405.1. GTDB lineage: Bacteria > Acidobacteriota > Terriglobia > Bryobacterales > Bryobacteraceae > Bog-105. Next base: position 72,220 of record JAFAYL010000023.1, on the reverse strand, counting down.
TCGGCACCGCCGCGAACGTTCAGGCCATGGTCTTCGGCAATATGGGCGAGCATTCCGGCACCGGAGTTGGATTTACGCGGAATCCATCGACGGGCGAACGGGTCTTCTATGGCGAATTTCTGGTGAATGCGCAGGGTGAAGATGTCGTCGCCGGTATTCGCACCCCTCAGCCGATCGCCGAGCTCGAACAGGTAATGCCTGAGGCCTACAAACAGCTTCGAGAGATCACCGCGAATCTTGAAAAGCATTATCGGGATGTCCAGGATTTCGAGTTCACCATCGAAGAGGGCAAGCTATACATGCTCCAAACTCGAAACGGCAAGCGAACAGGTCCAGCCGCCGTGCGCATCGCCGTCGACATGGTGGAAGAAAAACTCATCTCGAAAAAAGAAGCCGTGCAGCGCGTCGCCCCTGCGCAACTCGATCAGCTTCTGCACCCTGTGCTCGACCCTGCCATGCGGAAAGGGCTTCAGAAAATTGCAGCCGGACTCCCCGCCTCGCCCGGGGCAGCAGTCGGACGAGCTGCATTCACGTCGGAGGACGCTGTCGAAATGTCTTCGGGCGGCCCAGTTCTTCTCGTCCGCAAGGAAACAACCCCGGACGATATACACGGAATGGATGTGTCGAAAGGCATCCTCACCGCTGTCGGTGGGCTCACCAGTCATGCGGCCGTTGTGGCCCGTGGAATGGGCCGCCCGTGCGTCGTGGGCGCATCCTCGCTCGCGATCAATGAGGAAACAAAAGAAGCCACAATTCTGTTTGAAGGTAAGAAGACCGTTTTAAAACAAGGCGATTGGATCTCGCTCGATGGAACCCTGGGCGAGGTGTATCTCGGCCAATGCAAAACCAATGATCCCGATCCAAAATCGCATTATTTCGCGACGTTCATGCATTGGGCGGATGAATTTCGCGGCAAATTCGGCGTGCGCGCAAATGCCGACATTCCGCGCGATGCAAAGCAGGCCCGCTTATACGGGGCCGAAGGCATCGGCCTTTGCCGCACCGAGCACATGTTCTTCGCAGAAGATCGCATCGCGCACATGCAAACGATGATCCTGGCTCGTGACGCGAAGAGCCGCAAGAAAGCGCTCCAGAAGCTCCTGCCTATGCAGCGCAGAGATTTTGCCGGGCTCTTTCAAGTGATGGACGGCTTCCCTGTCGTGATCCGCACCCTCGATCCGCCACTCCACGAGTTTCTGCCCAAACGCGAGAACTTGATGGTTGATATCGCCAAGCTCCCGAGCGCCTCTCCCAAAGATAAAAAGGAAATGGCTACAACGTACGGCATTCCGGTTCCGGAGCTGAAGAAGCAGTTGCCGGAGCTGTTAAGGCGCGTTGAGGAACTCCATGAATTTAATCCGATGCTAGGCCATCGTGGCTGCCGCCTCGGCATCACCTATCCGGAGATTACGGAGATGCAGGCGCGCGCCATTTTCGAAGCTGCCGTTCACGTCAAAAAGAAAGGCATCAACGTCATCCCGGAAGTCATGATCCCTCTCGTAGGCAGCGTCAAGGAGCTGGAGAATCAAAAGGCTATCGTCACGAAAGTCGCTGAAGAGGTCTTGCGCGAAGCGGGATTGAGCGACTTGAAATATTACGTCGGCACGATGATCGAGATCCCGCGTGCAGCGATGACGGCCAACGAAATCGCCCAGCAAGCGGAATTTTTCAGTTTCGGCACGAACGATCTCACGCAAACGACCATGGGTCTGTCCCGCGACGACTACACGAAATTTTCCAAGCAATATGAAGATCTAAAGATCTTCAAAGCCGATCCTTTCGCTGTACTCGATCAGGATGGCGTTGGCAAAGTCATCGAACACGCCGTAAAACTAGGCCGCAAGGCGCGGCCCGATCTCGAAATCGGCATCTGTGGTGAGCATGGCGGAGAACCGAGTTCGGTCGAGTTCTGTTACCGCATCGGCATGGATTACGTTTCGTGCTCGCCCTATCGCGTCCCCATAGCTCGTCTCGCGGCCGCCCAAGCCGCCATGTCAGGCGATGGCAAAGCGGAAGCGCAAAGGACAGCCTAAGCGGAACGCCAGACTGGCAACCACTTGTCGTCAAACAATCGCTCCGCGGTTCAATCCCTCGGCCTTATCGGCCTTCCCGCGCCGGTTCGCGAGTTGGCTGCACAGCGTTGGGACGCTGTTATCGTCGGCGCGGGACACAACGGACTTACTTGCGCTGCCTATCTTGCACGGGCTGCAAAACGTGTTCTGGTTCTTGAGTCTCGCGAGCGCATTGGGGGCGCATGCACCATTGAAGAACCTTGGCCCGGCGTTCGCATGTCGCCCTGTGCTTATCTTGCAGGGTTGCTGCACCCGCTGGTTATAGAGGAATTGGAATTGCCCGAGCGCGGTTACTCCTGGACGCCTGCGCTCAACGGCCTCTTTATTCCTTTCGACGACGGCAGCAGCATTCAGCTCGATGAAGACGACGAACAATGCGATGCCGAGATCGCTCGCTTCTCACCTCGTGATCTCGCCGGTTGGCGCGCAATGTCAGACGTAATCCGCCGAACTCGAGACGCACTCCGGCCGTCCAACGAACGCGACATCTGGATCGGGGAGCCGCCCACGCGAGAACAGATCGAAGATCGTCTCGGCAACGACGAGGAAGCTCGTTCAATGCTCTTCAAATGGTCGATGTCGGAATTCGTCGAGCATTATCTTCAGGACGAGCGGCTCCAATATGGCTATCTCGGCCAAGGTGTCATCGGAACAAACGCCAGCCCTTTTGATCCTGGCACTGCCTCCATTCGCTTCCATCACTCCTCGGGCCGCCTTGGCGGATTTCCCGGCACTTGGGGTTACGTGCAAGGCGGCATGGGCATGGTCTCGTTCTTCTTGTGCGATGCCGCTCAAGAAGCTGGCGCAGTGATCGCTGCGGGCCTTCCAGTGTCGCAGATTCTTCCCGGCGAGGGCGTGCTGCTCGAAGGTGGAGAACACATCCAGGCGCGAACCGTAATCTCTAACGCGGACCCACGCGCGACGTTGCGTCTCCTGGGCGATGCGGCCGATCCGGCATGGCGCGCGCAAGTGGAATCCGTCCCGATTCAGGGCTGCACTCTCAAGCTGAATGTCTGGCTTCGGGAATTGCCGAATTTCCGTGCGAGGCCAGGCGTTTGCGAAGCTCATCACTTCGGACAGATCAACACGCCGCTGACAAAACAGCAGTGGAAAGCGAGTTACACGGCCGCTCGCGACGGCCGTTTGCCCGAAAATCTTTGGACCGAGCTCTACTTCCAAAGCGCGCACGATCCGAGCGTCGCGCCTCCCGGCACGCACACCATGAGTGTCTTTTCGCAGTACGTGCCTACTGTATTCGCAAACGGCAACTGGGATGACTATCGAGAACAAGCCAAGCAGCTTGCCCTCTCTGCAATCGCTCGATTCTGCAGCAATATCCCTGATGCCGTCATAGATGCTCAGGTTCTCGGGCCATCCGATATCGAAAAGAGAGTTGGGCTAACAGGCGGACATATTTTCCAAGGCGAGTGCCTGCCGCAATATATGTGGAGTAATCGCCTGCGCGCAAAAACACCAATGCAGGGCATTTATCTCTGCGGCGCGTGCACGCACCCCGGCGGTAGCGTCATTGCGATGAACGGCCGCAATGCAGCTATGGCCGTGCTCGCGGAGAACTGAGTCTCCGTCTTTGCTTCAATCGCTGATTCAAAATGAACAGCGTTATCGCAACCGGCAGCACTGCAAAATAAGGCCAGTACGTAACCAGGCGAGTCTCCGGGGGAGAGACGTCGATCTCACCGGCAACATCGAACGCCTCGCGTTGCCTCGTTATCTCGACAACCACATTCCACTTTCCCGCCGAAGATAGCATCACCGAAGCCGCGTATAACAACTTATTTGTCGCTTGTGCTCGTGTCGCATGAACAATTACATCTCGATCCCCCGGCTTGGATAACGTCAACTTCACATCGCAATCCAGAACCTCGCTTCGGTCCTCCGCGGTTTGCACTAGAACACTCAGATCTGCAATTCCCGCTTTGAGCGGAACAGGCGCGCTGAAAAGAGTTACGTAGAATGGCCCCGCTCGCTTTTGAAATTGCACTGTGCCTCCATCGCCAAGCAGCAGCGTACTGACCCACAGCCCAATCAGAATGCGTGAACGAAGGCCGACGGCTCGGCTCAATGCAACATGCCGCGCATCTGCATTGGTTGGAAAAAGATCCACACGCCTGCCATGTAAAGCCCGCAGGAAAGCACGGCCCAGGGCGCGGCAAGCGCGACCGCACTGCGCAGTCGACCGGCATATTGCGAAGCCACGCGCCAACTGGCATAAAGTGTGAGAATCAGCCCGGCATCGAGCGTAATTAACTGAACCGGAGTAACCCAAGCCGGGATCACGGCCGCCGAAAAAGCGGTTATCTTGCCTACCACGATACGCTGCACAACCGGCCAAGCGGCTTTCCATCCAATCGCCAGGTGATAGAGGAGATGCGCAACCCACATTGCGAATCCAATCGGCACCAGCGCGAGCACAAATCGTCGAGCGACATCAGATAAATTTCTAACCGAGTCCACGAGCCCATTCAAAATCCGGCAAGTAAATACAACGAAAGCCGGAATCACGCACAGTCCCAGCCCCACAATCGCGCCCACGATCATCGGCATCGTATGTGGGCCCAAGCGCGTATGCCAGCTATGCTCCCATGCCATAACCGGAGCGATCATTCCGGCCGCATTCAAAAACGCGCCAAATACGATCAGCAATGCCATTACAGCAACATCGCTGCGCTCCGATAATCGGCCCAGTGACGAGCGATAGGGATCGCCAATTAACGTGCTCGCGGGAGCAACCGGAAGCAGCGCAACATTTTCGTGCGGGCACGCCTTTACGCAATCCAGGCAAAACGTGCAATCGAGACTCCCGGCCTTTTTGGGCTGAAATAGGTACAGCTCGCATCCCCGCGCACGCTCATTGCCGCGAATGCAATCGTGAGTCCGGCAGCTCTGGCAAACTTTGCGGCTGCGCACTCGGATCTCGCCAGGAGAAACCAACGAGCTCACAAACTGAAACTGCCCGATGGGACAAACATACTTACAAAAGCTGGCGCCCCGAAAGATCCCGTCAATCATTAGGGCGGCCGTGAAATACCCCGCAATGATCCACGCCGTCAGCCACGGGCTGTCCCACAAATTGAAGGACTCATAAGCCCAGAAATAAATCACCAGAAGCGCCGCTGGAATCCACTTCGTTCGCAGCCATCGAGGCCAGCGCAATCTCGCGGGCAGAATGATCCGCCCCACGTCGCGAACCAATGTGAAAGGACACGCCATGCAGAAGAGGTTTCCGACAATTAACAACGCCAACACCGAAAACGCCCGCCAATGAATCCACGGCAGCACTCCCGCAGCATTCAGCGGCGCCACTTGGGGTCCCCGAAATCCATCTACCATCACGCCTATCGCGATCATCGCCATCGTGAATTGCGCCACTCGCCTCAGCGCGGGCAATCTTGAAGCTCCCTTTACAGGCGGTGGCGCTGCCCTGTCGGTTCGCTTGATGATCGGATTCGCCCGCCTCATCCGCGTACCCGATAAAAGGCTCATCGCGATCACAAATGCAGGTACGAGATAAATGATCGATCCCGGAACCCACATGATCAATCCGGCAATCGTCTGATCCTCCTGGGCACCCATACGGCCGATGCGCACCGTTTCATATACGGGATAAAGCAGCCGTCCCGAAAACACGAAAAACGCCGATAATGCCGTGTTCAAAACATCAGCGATGAGCAGCATCGGAATCGCCGTCCAGCGCGGCCACCGCGCTCTCCCCGGTCCCGGCTGCACGATGTGCCACCAAAAAAGAATGCCTGTCCAGAAGAAACATGCATGCTGAACACCGTGCCAGGTTGAAGACCGCAACGCGAGCTCATAGATTCTCGGGAAATGCCAAACGATGGTACTCACCGCAAAAGCAAGCAGGGCGATCGGCGGCGAGGTCAGCCATCGCAGAACCCGTTGCAACACTGGCCAGGAGAGGAACGGACCTAGCCCTTCCTTAACAAATGTGCGAGGCAATCCACGCAGCAGCGGGAGTGTCGGATAACCCAACAGCACCAACGGAGGCGCCACCATCATCAGCAACAAATGCTGCGTCATGTGCGCCAAAAGAAAGAAACCGTCTAGGGTCGCAATCGGCGATTCAGTCGCGAAGAACAGGACTGCTAGGCCCGCAAGAAAGGTCCACAACCGCAGGAAATCTTTCTCATGCCGGAACACACGGCGCGCTCGCATCCAGCCGCGCACATACACTGCCACCGTGATCAGCAGTATCGCGATAACGCGCCCATCGAGCGCCCAAGAGCTAATCGCGGCACTCGCAACAGAGTTCACAAATTACCGGTTAAGCCGCCCCGTCGCGGGTCTAACCATCGCCACGTCTCGCGGTAGCCGGTTCTCCGGGCGATCGGAATTGCGAACCGGCGGCACGCTCAGAGGATGCAGTGTTTCCATGAATGCCACCAGCGCCTCCACTTCGGCGGGACTGAGCTTCTTACCGTAAGCCGGCATATTGCCGCTGCCCTGAATGATCTGCCGCACCATTTCATCTCTGGTCATAATTGTGGCGATCTCATCGAGCGCCGGCCCGCGTTGGCCGCCTTCGCCGCCCAGCGAGTGACAAGTTCGGCACTGCTTATTTTGGAAAATTGCCGCGCCTCGCAGCTCGAGCGGTGTTCTCCCTTTCACGTAATTCACTGGAATCGGCGCGCCGCTCCAAGCCGACATGTGCGGCGACCACGGTGACGTCTGTCCCAAATACGTCAGCACGCCCAAAACCAGCATGATGAAAATGACGATCAGAACCGCAACGGGCCGCCGCCGCGCGCTCTTTTCCCCTGTCCCTGAGATAAACGGCAGGGCAATCAGAAACGCTATCAGCAGTGCGGGCGCGACGAATAGTACAAACACCTCCATCCAGTCCGGAACCAGAGCCAACGCGGCAAAAACCGAAAGAAAATAGAAATCCGGTCGAGGATTCGTATCGACAATCGTTGGGTCGGGCGGCCCGGCGGGACCCCTCGGCCCGAATATGAGCGCGCACCCAAGAATTCCGACAATAACAATCGCCGCGAAGATCAGATCCTTGCCAATCGCGTGCGGCACAAAGGGCACGCCTTCCTTCTTCAGAATTTCGGCGTACTCACGATCGTACGTGGCCTTATGAACCGGATGCCCCGGTTTCGGATATTCATTAATTCCCTTTGTCAACACCAGCCGCAGATGCAAACTGACGATCGCGATGATCAAGCCAGGAATAATGAACACGTGAAGTGTGAAAAAGCGCGAGAGCGTTTCGCCCGCGATTATGGGACCTGCAAGCATCAGGTGGACAAGCTGCGCCCCGACGAGAGGCACCCGCGCCATCACCGAAGCTCCAATCCCGAGACCCCAATAGGCATCCTGATCGAAGCGCATCACCTCGCCCGTGAATGCCATCCCCAGTGTCAGCAGCAGCAAACAAACCCCGCTGATCCAGGTCATCTCACGCGGATATTTGTACGCACCAAACAGAAACACCTGAATCATGTGCAGCGTCATAATCGCCACCATGAAATTCGATCCCCAATTGTGTACGGCGCGCAAATACCATCCCAAGAATTGCGCGTGATTCAGATATTGGAGACTCGTCCAAGCTTCGTTAGTCGATGGAATATAGACGAAGGCCAGGCACGCGCCCGTAATGATCTGAATGACAAAGCACAGCAACGTCGCGCTGCCGAACACGTAAAACCAGCTCCCTGCGCTCGCCGGCACTTCGTGGCCTGCCGTCGAAGCAAAGAGCGCGCTAATGCGCAGCCGGTCATCCAACCAAAGCGCTATTTTACGAGCCCTATCCATGCCCTTCTGCGTTACGCCGGGTTCGCCAGCGTCGGCATTTCCCCGCCCTTAATCCACAGTTGCCCGTTTTCCACCTTATACGTGTACTGAAACAGTCCCCGAGGCGGCGGCCCTGAAGCCCGCGCCCCGTCTTCGTAATACACGCCGCCGTGGCACGGACACATAAACAGCCCCGATTCCTGAAACCACCGCACCGGGCACCCAAGGTGCGTACAGTTCACTGCGAACACCTGAAACTGATTGCCTTGAATGTGCCGCACCCAGCATGGAATGTTCGCCGTCTGTCCATCCCACGGCCGCGTGTATGGATTCCGGTAATTGGCAATGCGCGTCTTTCCTTCCGGGAACTCGTCCAGCCGGCCGAGCGGAATCCAATCGCGCGGATCTTTTCTTTGCACGAAACTCGAAAACACAAATCCGACCAGCGGTATCGCAAGCAACACCCCTGCGGCCACATTTACAGCCAGTCCCGCAGCGAAAAGCCAATCCCGTCGCGAGGGAGGATTACTCTCCTTGACCTTCTCCGCCTCACTGCTTGGTTCGTGCATTCCCGACTCCCTTCCCTCCACTACCTTGATTTGCAGTTTGATTCTCCGGACTACCCGGTCCGTTTCCACTTCCTTCGTTGCCCGTTGTCCTCGCTCCCGTCTGGCCGCTTCCACTCTCAACAACATGCGTCGCCGTCTGCGCGCCTTGCGGCCGCAAGGAGGCAAGATAGGCCACAATATCCGAAATCTCCTGATCTGTAAGCGCATGCCCCAGATTCAGAAACCGCCAGTCCGGCATTCCCAAGTCGGACCGTCCCGCAATAATCGATGTCCGCAAATTCTGATCGCTCACCAGCGCGAGGTATGACGGATCCGTAACCAGACCAATTTTCGCGCCCTTGCCGTGGCACATGAAGCAGCTCCTCACGAAGATCTGCTTTCCGTGCGCCGCGTCGCCCGCATCCCCGCCCGCATCATAAGACGGGAGCTTGGTGCTGCCCAGGGTGACAGACTTCGTCCAGTTGCTTTCAATTCCATCCACAAGCGCGGTTATTTGTTTCGGATAGAGCGGGCCACCCTGATCGCGAGCCCATGCAGGCATCGCGGTACCAGGAACACCGTTCTCGATTGTATGTTCGAGCGTTTCCCTGGGAATGAGCGTAAGATAAAGCGGATCGTTCAGCGGCCGAACCGGGCCATTCTTTCCGTCCATGCCATGGCAACCCGCGCAATTTTCTGAGAAGAGAGTCTTAAAGTCCGTCACATCTGGCGGCATAATCGGCCGTTCGGTCGGCTTGCCGCACGCTGTCAAACTTAGGAAACCAACCAGAGCAATCGCCGCAAACGAGTATTCTTTGCGCACCCCGCGAGCCGCAGCCATCGGCATTATTCGCGATCTTCCTCGCGTGGCGGTTTCAGACCCGGCGCTTCGATGAACGCACGCTCAGCCAAGCCCCACGACTGCATGGTTTGAATCTTCGTGCTGCGCGCGATCACATATCCGCCAACTAATCCGAACGCGAGCTGGCACACCACAAACCAGGGCCAGTTGATGCGGCCCACCATCACTGGATTGATGAGATTGAGAACCGTTGCCACCAAGCCCGTCCAAATCAGCGGAACCAAAATTCCGGCCCAGAACGGCGCGTATTTGGGAAACATCGGCAGCATCACGGCGTACACGATTCCGACCAGAACCGAAATAACCACATGTCCCACGAGCGCTGCAAAAAACGCCAGGCCATTAAACGCTCGCAATTGCTCGACAGTGGCGTTACCCAGATCGGGAATCACGGTGCCCGCCAGCAGATTTATCGGATACCAGATACTGTGTTGCGCAACCAGCCCGTAAAGGCACGCCAGTGCCGCCATCGCCGCGCCGCCCGCCAACCCACCCCAAAAACCCGCTGAGTAAGGATGGATCTCTTCCGGAATCCGCACGCGGTGTCCCGCTTCCCCCGCCGCTAAACGCACCACCGACCGCGCTTCCACCATAATTGGCGCAGGGCGCAGCGCAGGATCGATTGGCACTTCCTCATGCTCCTCAACCGGAATCACGTTCCGCCACCAACCTACAGCCGCCCGCGCCGTAATGATCAGACCCACAACCCCCACCACCCACTGCGTCACCATCCCGGCAAATAGAAGCGTGACTCCAAACGCAAACACCATGGGCCAGGAGGTAGGCGCAGGTAATATTACATGCGTTCTTTCGGTCCGCTCTCCCGCTTCACCGTGATGCGTATCGGCAGCCATGTAGCTTATCCCTTAATCAACGGCCGATGATATAAACCACCGTAAAAACGACCACCCATACCGCGTCCACAAAGTGCCAGTACCACGACAGAAACATGACTCGCCTTTTTTGAGTCGCGATCGGAAACCCTCGCAGCGTCACAACTAAAACCAATGTCAGAAAGACCGCGCCGACAATCACGTGGCTTGCGTGCAACCCAACAAGCGAATAGAACGTTGTGCCGAACAGGTTCGTGCTGATCGTAAGGTGGTCGACATAAATGAGGTGGCGCCACTCGATGCCGGTATAAGCCAGGAAAATCAAGCCGAGCAATAGCGTCGCCAGCCACCACACTTTAAACCGCCCAAGCTCTTCCCTCTCTAAGGCATGTTCCGCAAACACGATCGTTCCGCTGCTCGAGAGCAAACAGATCGTCGCCAAAATCGGAATTTCGAGAACATCTTTCGGATATGGCCCAGTCAGGCTCTTGCCGATGTAAATCAGGTACGTCGCGACAAACATCGTGAACAGCGAGGTCTCCGTCAGGATCAGAAAGGTGATTCCAACCTTGCCCCGATCCGGCGTTTTCCATTCGCTTTCGAGCAATTCAGGGCTTGGAGGTACTATCGCTGAGGCCGCCATCTCGTTCTCTCTAGTCGTACTTCCAATCGGGATCTTGCGGATGCTTTAAATCCCATAACGGCCGGCTGCTGCGTACAACCGGAAGTTTCTCGAAATTGTACTCGGGTGGAGGCGATGTCGTCGCCCATTCGAGCGTCCACGCATCCCATGGATCGTCACCTGCCGCTTTGCCCGATCTGACTGACTGAATCACATTCCATGCAAAACACGCAATCCCCGCAATCTGGAAAAAAACGCCGATCGTAGCAATCGTGTTCCACGATTCCCAACCCCGCCCCGCTGCGTAGGTGTAAATGCGTCGCGGCATGCCCAGCATTCCTGCAAAGTGCAAGGGAATGAATGTCAGATTGAAACCGATGCAGAACAGCCAGAAGTGCCACTTGCCAAGCGTCTCGCTCAGCATCTTGCCCGTGACCTTCGGGAACCAGTAATAAATCCCAGCGAATACCCCAAACACCAGACCGCCGATCAACGTGAAATGGAAGTGCGCAACCACGAAGTAAGAATCATGAAGCTGCCAGTCGAATGGCGCAATCGCCAACATGATTCCGGTCAATCCCGCGACCAGAAACTGTAACAGGAATCCGCAACAGAACATCATCGAAACGGCGAACCGAATCTTGCCGCCGTACATCGTCGCGGTCCAGTTGAAAATCTTTATTCCGGTCGGCACGCCCACCAGCATGCTCGCAGCCGCAAAAAACGTATTCGACCACGAGGTCATGCCAATCGCAAACATGTGGTGCGCCCAAACTCCGAGACTGATGAACCCGATCGCTACCACCGCCCCAACCATCGCAGGCCTTCCGAAAATCGGTTTTCGCGCAAAGATCGGGATCACCTCCGACAAAGTCCCAAAGGCTGGAAAGATCAAAATGTACACTTCCGGGTGTCCGAAGATCCAAAACATGTGCTGCCATAACACCGCCGACCCGCCGAATTGTGTATCGAAAAAGTGCGCGCCTAAGAAGCGATCGAGTAACAGCATGATCTGCGCGGCCGAGAGCGGCGGAAGCACAACCAGCACCAGCCAGGCGTCGACTAACATCACCCAAACAAAAACGGGCATGCGCGCCAACGTCATTCCGGGACACCGCAGCGACACGCATGTCGCAATCACGTTGATCGCGCTCGCAATGCTCCCGAATCCGGAAACCAGCACGCCGAGAGCCCAGAAATCTGTGCTCGCCCCATGCGAGAACGCTTTCTCTGTGAGCGGCGCGTAAGCGAACCACCCCACATCTGGAGCCGAGCCCGCCCCCGATAATCCGCTGCCGCCCAAATAGCTGTAATAGAGAAGCACCCCGCCAAAAAGAAAGATCCAGAAACCGAAAGCATTGAGTCGCGGGAACGCCATATCCCGCGCGCCAATCATCAACGGAACCAAATAATTCGCCATGCCCGCAACGATCGGCATCCCCACAAGAAAAACCATCGTCGTCCCATGCATCGTGAAGAGGCGATTGAATGTTGCCGGCCCGACCAGGTGGTTGTTGGGAACCGCCAGTTGCAGCCGCATTACCGATGCCATGATTCCAGCGATCACCAGAAAGACCAACGCTGAAACCATGTACATCAAACCCAACCGCTTGTGATCTACCGTCGCCACCCACTTGTAGAGGCTCTCCGAGAAAGAGAACTCGCGTGGCGCGGCCTCCGGCCTCTCGAGTGGATAATCTATCGACGCCAAATTCCTGCCTCCCCTATTTCAGGGTCTGTAAATACGCCACAACCTGATCGAGCTCTCGATCGGTCAGTTTCATGCTCGGCATGAAGCAACCCGGTTTCGATTGTTGAGGGTCGTTGACCCATGCTCGAAGATTTGCCCCTGTATTGGCCAACACTCCTGCGCCGAGCGTTTGCCTGCTCATCAAGTGCGTAAGATCGGGGCCGAACTTGCCCGCTGCGGCTGTGCCCTTCACCGTGTGGCAATTCACGCACGACAACGATTCAAATGTGGCTCTCGCTTCGCCTATTTGCCCGTCTTGTTCCGCTGGCCGTCGCTGCTCCGCCGCCCATCTCTCGAAATCGCTTCGCTCTTCCGCAATCACTCGAAGCAGCATATTCGCGTGCTGAGTGCCGCAATACTCAGCGCAATTGCCCAGGTAAACACCAGGTTCACGTGGATCGATCCACAAGAAATTGTCCCGGTTCGGAATCAAGTCCGTCTTGCCGGAAAGCTGCGGCACCCAAAAACTGTGAATCACGTCCACGCTCTCTAGCTGCAGGTATGTCGCCGTATGCGCGCCGTCTCTTGAAACCGGAACATGAATCTCGTTAGCCGTGACGACTCCGAAATCCGGGTACTGCACCTCCCACCACCACTGATGCCCAATCAGCGTAAGCTTCACGGTCGAGGCCGGCGGACTAGCATTCTCCACACTCGCAACTACGCGCGCCGTGACCCCGATCAGCACAAACACAATCAAAATCGGAATTACGGTCCAGGCAGCCTCAATTTGATTGCTCCCATAGACCTGCGGCGGCTCTTGGCGGGTGTCATCGTCACGCCGGCGCCGAAACCGAACCATGGTGTAGATAATGAGCCCGGCGACAGCGACAAAAATTGCCCCGGTGATCACGAACGAAAATAATGCAATCTGATATTCCGATTCCGCCGGGGACGCGAGAGGCTTAAAGATATTCGCGATACGGTGCTCGGTAAGCGCTGGCGTCGGGCTCTGCAACCAGGCGAGTGCAGCAAGCGCAAGCATCAGTGTCCCCCTCCGGACAAGTACTAATTACTTTAACTCCAAGCCCTTCTGCTGAGATCTAGATTTCGCAAGCTGCGGGAGTATTTCGTGATCACGCGCACACACTGACAGCCAACCGCCCATTCCAAACCCCCAAGTCAGCGAAGGTTATAGTGGGTTCAATCCATGGCGCTTGAGATAACTGAAAGGGAAGTTGAAGGCATCACACTCCTCGAATTACACGGCCGCCTCGTCGCAGGCGCTGACGCCGCCGAGCTGCGCCAGAGAGTCACGCAAGAGCTCGAGGCCGGACACAAGTCCATCATTCTTGATTTGCAGCATGTCCATTTCATCGATAGCAGCGGCTTAGGAACGCTCGTCGTGGCGCATACCCAGGCCACCAGAGCCGGTGGAGGCGTGAAACTGCTTCGCCCCTCCAGGCGCAATATCCAACTCCTCATTCTGACGAAGCTCTCAACCATATTCGAGATCTTCGATGACGAGCAAGCCGCAATCAATAGCTTTTTTCCAGATCGCGAAAGAAAGCCTTTCGACATTCTCGAGTTCGTGAAATCGCAGCCAGATGAGACGCAACATCTGGGAGCCGAACCGCTGCCCGAGCCCAAACCCGAGCCGTAATTCGCCGATGCTGCGCTAACCTGAAAACAACATGCCGACCCTCGGCGAGGTCATCGAAGGTGCTGCCGCAATTGCGAAAGGCATGAGTATCACCTTCCGCGAGATGCTCTCTCCGGCAATTACAGAAGAGTACCCGGACGGCCCAGCTCATCTTGAGGAGCGTTATCGCGGCGCTCACGTGCTGCAACGCGATGAAAACGGCCTCGAAAAATGCGTCGCTTGCTTTCTTTGCGCCGCGGCATGTCCGGCCGATTGCATTTATATCGAAGCCGCCGAGAATACCCACGAACAGCGTTTCAGCGGCGCAGAGCGATACGCGAAGGTCTACAACATCGACTACAATCGCTGCATATTTTGCGGCTACTGCGTCGAGGCCTGCCCGACCGACGCCATCACCCACGGCCACGGCTTCGAGCTAGCGGCGTATGACACTTCCACGCTGATCTACCGCAAAGAGCAGATGCTTGTTCCGCTTCCAGAAACCGGCGCTGCGCCATCCCAGCACAATCCTCTACCCGCTGGCGCACCGTAGCGCCTCACGCCTCCGCAACGGCCGCTTCTACACACGGTGCTTGTGCCCCTCTGTGTAAACTGGACTCCTCTACGATGAAACCAACCACATTGCTTGCACTCGCTTGCGCTTCTGTCATCTGCTCGCTCGCCCAGCAATTAAATCCCGATGCTCAGCTCATCGCGAAACGCAACGCAACCGAAAAAGAATTGGAGTCCGTAGCAATCATTGACCGGAAGGTGATGATCTCGATGCGCGATGGTAAGCGCATGGCCGCCGATATTTATCGCCCGAAGGACACCTCGAAGAAATACCCGATCATCTTAGTCCGTACGCCCTACAACTTCAACTACTGGGATGTAAGACTCGGCGCCCCACGTGACATGACCAACGAGCTCGACTCCGTGAAGCGCGGCTACGCCTTCGTCGAAATCAACGAGCGCGGCCACTTCTTTTCGGAAGGAAATTACGACATCCTCGGCCCTCCGCGATCGGATGGCGACGACGAATTCACTTGGATGTCGAGCCAACCCTGGTCGAACGGCAAAGTCGGCACAATCGGCTGCTCTTCTACAGCCGAATGGCAGTTAGGTGTCGCTGCGTTAAATAATCCGGCATTCACGACCTTGATTGTGCAAGGATTTGGCGCGGGTGTTGGCCGTGTCGGCCCGTACTACGAGCAGGGCAACTGGTATCGAGGAGGAGCCGTGCAAATGCTCTTCATAGCGTGGCTCTATGGGGAGCAAAATCAGGTCCGGCCCATGTTCGCACCGAACACCTCACAAGAGGATTTGATTCGTGCATCGAAAGCATTCGATCTCGCGCAACAACTGCCTCCCGCGGATTGGTCCAAAGCACTAGAACACCTTCCCGAGATGGACATCATCAAAGCGCTCGACGGGCCACACGGCATTTTCGCGGATCCAATGCCGGTCCCCACAGGAGGCGCCATGATTAAGCGCCCGCCGAACGATCCGGCATGGTATCGCGGAGGGTTATGGAACGACAGCATGCCGATAAAGATTCCCGGCTTCTGGTTCATGTCGTGGTACGACGTGTCTGTCGGCCCGAACCTCGCCGCCTATAACTATGTCCGTAAAACCGCGCCGCCTGAAATCGCAAACGAACAATATGCGGTGATCGCCCCCACACTTCATTGCTCCTACAAGCGCGCCACCGAAGACACTGTGGTCGGAGAGCGCAGCATGGGCGATGCTCGGCTGGATTATGACGCGCTCACTTACGGTTGGTTCGATTACTTCCTCAAAGGGGAGCAGAATCATTTCCTCGAAAAAACGCCGAAGGTTCGCTATTTCACCATGGGCATGAATAAATGGCAGACCTCGAACACATGGCCGCCCGAGGGCGCTCGGCCCTTGACCTTTTTTCTCGGGAGCGGTGGTAAAGCGAATAGCCTGTACGGTGATGGCGTGCTGGCAGCAACAGCTCCGAACAACGACACTCCAGATTCATTCACCTACGACCCCATGAATCCGGTCCCTTCGTATGGCGGGAACGTTTGCTGCACCGGCAATGCTGTTACGGGCGGCGCATTCGATCAGCGCAAAACGGAAACGCGCTTCGACATCCTCGTTTACACAAGCGATCCATTCAAAGAAGGAATCGAAGTAAGCGGCCCGTTGGAAGCGACGCTTTACGTCTCATCGGACGCTAAAGACACTGATTTCACGGTCAAAGTGATAGACGTCTATCCTGACGGCAAAGCTTACAACCTGGACGAAACCATCCAGCGAGCGCGTTATCGCGATGGCTATGACAAGCTGCTGGCGTGGATGGAAAGAAACAAAATCTACAAACTCACTTT
This sequence comes from Acidobacteriaceae bacterium, assembly GCA_019240405.1. Lineage (GTDB taxonomy): Bacteria > Acidobacteriota > Terriglobia > Bryobacterales > Bryobacteraceae > Bog-105. The sequence continues at coordinate 55,816 of JAFAYL010000023.1, read as the reverse complement.
GCAGCCGATGACAACCAGTAATTTCTTCCCTGCAGGACACAGGCTACGGATTGAGGTCTCGAGCAGCAACTTTCCGCGCTTCGATCGCAACATGAACACGGGCGGAAATAATTACGATGAAGCATCAGGCGTGGTAGCTCACAACGCCGTTCACCACTCTCGACAACATCCCTCACAGATTACGGTATCAGTCGTAAAGCGGGACTAGTGTAGCGGTGAGGCGCGGCCTTTCACCCCAGCGGCACCACCAAGAACGGCTTCGTCGTAGGAGCCGGCGACCCCGCCCACGGCTCTATGGTTACCGCTACCGCCATCGTCGATCTTTCCGCCGGAACCGAAGAAATGTGAACAGATTCACCCGAAGTATTCGGACGAAACATTCCCGCTGGCTCAGGAGCGCCTTTCGCAGGAATCAGCCACAGCTCGAATCTCTTATCTCTATCCAATGCCGGCAATTGCATACCCACAAAAACCACGCCGCCCGTGCTGCTGATCAGCACACGCCCATGAGGGGTTTCTTCTGTCTGGCCGAATTGCACGGTCCGCGTGTCTGATCGTGTCAAAAGCTCAATCGCCGAACGTAATTCATTTCGCTCGCCTCTGAGCACGCTCACTTGATCGCGCATCTGCTGCATTCTAGTCGCCGACCACAACGAAAACACAACCAGCGCCGCGCACGCAGCACTCAGCCCGGCTATCGCAACCAGCCATGGCCGCGAGCGCGCCGGGGGCTTTATGCTGCTCAAAGTGCGGCGGCGCAAATCTTTTGTGGGTTCAGCCGGATCCGCCAGCACCGACAGAGCAGCAGTCGTTTGAAGCGCCGCACGAATCCCCTCCTGGCAATGCGCGCAATCATCCTCCAGGTGTGCATCAATTTGAAAGGCGTCGTCGCGATCGAGCGCATTGAGCACGTACAGCTCATACAGCTCGTCCATCTCGGGATGGCTCATGAGTTCCCGCTCTCTTGCGCGGAGGCGCCCTGAATCGCCCTGCGCATCCGGCCCAACGCAGATCGCGTCCAGCTCTTGACGGTTCCCAACGGTTCTTTGAGCCGCGCCGCAATTTCCGATTGCGACAAACCCTCGAAATAGGCCAATTCTAAAACCCGCTTCTCGTTGGCATTTAGGTTCCGGAATCCCGCGTCCACGCTCCTCGCGCGATCGATGATGGATTCAGGATCTGCCGAATGTGCGCTCATCGACAGTTTGTCGATGAGCTCAATTGAGCACGAGCGCCCGGCCAGCCGCGCCTGTGCCGATCGCACGTGATCGATCGCCATGTTTCGCGCGATCGATAGAATCCAAACGCCGAGCGTACCTTTACTGGCGTCGAACTCCCGTCCGCGGTTCCATAGCCGTATAAATAATTCCTGCACCAGATCCTCTGAGGCGCTCTGGTCGCGTGTGATGCGTAGGAACAGGGAATAAGCGATCCGTCCGTAACGGTCGTAGGCAGCCGCCAATCCTTCCGCGTCCCGCTTACGTAGGAGATCTATCAACTGGGCATCCGCTTTTTCGTGCGAGGGCATGCGCTACAGGTTGACCGCAAGCGTCACAACGGACGCCACTGATTTGTCTCCTCATCTAATCTGCCACGTGCAGAGGTCTCTTCAACGGATACGTATTTAGCACGTGTTCAGATTTGCTGCCGGTGCTCACTGCCGATAATTCTGAATATACGAGTCCCGCGGCAAGCCCGCCCGTATCGCCCTCTGCCGCACGGCTTGAGCGCTTTCGCGGTTCATCTGCCCGCCGACAATCACCAAATACGGACCCGCCGTACCATTCGGCGAAAATACTTCGGCTTTCAGATTGGGATGCTTACGGTTGATCGTGTGTACTTGTTTCTCGGCGTTAGCCTCGCTGCTATATGTATAAGTCACAACGCGCCAAACCGGGCCCTGAACGAAATGCGTTTGATCTGGAGTCGGCTTCTGAGTCGCTTGGCCTGCAAGCTGGCGTGTAAACTCCGCCTTTGGCTGTCGCTGTACTGCGCCTGACGATGACGGCTGCTGTGATGCAGACGTGGCGGCACTCGATGTACGCGGAGTCGCGATCGCTGGCCCGGTCGGCTTGGGCGCGGCATTTCGCTTGGGACGTGCTAACCAAATCAGGGCAACCACGAGAACTAAGCCCGCAGCCAAATACGCCCAGATTCTCCAGTATGGTGCCGTTACCCGAGTGCGAGCCGGTTCCGGTTGAACTTCCGAAACGCTTGCAAGCGCGATTCGCGCCGGCTCACGCACATCTGCGGTTGCTGAACTCGCGCCGCTCACCAGCATAGTCGCCGCCTCGCCATTCGCGCCTGCTGCTGCCCCGAGTGCCCGCCATCGCCGCTCATAAAGCTGCATCGCATCAGCCACCGTGCATCGCGCCTCCGGACTCTTGTATAAGCATCGCTGAATAATTGTGCTCAACGGCACCGGGAGCCTCGCAGTCTCCGCCCGGCAATCCGTTCCGCAATCCTTCTGCGTCAAGGCCCTAAACAACGTGGCCCCTAAGCACCACACATCGGCTTCCGCTGTTATATTCGCCCCGGCACTTTCAGGTGCGCGGTATTTCGCCTCGCTCACTTCGATATCGGGCGCCGATTCCGCCCTCCGAACTCCCTCGGTCGAAAGTTTGATTGCATTTCCCACGGCTAATATCTGTGCGGGCGCTAAATGTCCATGCACAAATCCTGCCGCGTGCAATTGCTCTAGGCCGCGGCAAACACTCACAAGCGCTTCGCCCGCCTCATCAGCGGAAAGCGGGCGCTCGGCGAGAACATCCGCCAGAGTCTCGTCGGCGCGTTCCACGACCACGTAGACCAGCTCTTCTCGATGCATCGTGGCTCGGCCTGTCGCGAAAATTTGCAACAGATTGGGGTGTTCCAGTTTACGAATTTCCTCCCAAAGCGCGATTTGTTCCTCCGCCGCCCGCAAGCCCGCCCGATACATTTTCACGATCGCTGGCGCATTCTGCTCCCCCGTCGCTTGCGCTTTGAAAATGATGCTGCGTTCATCGGCGCCGAGACATTGCTCGAGTACATAACCTCCTTCGAGGGTCGTGCCTTGAAGGCTCATCCAATCCAGGTGATTGCCGCTGTCTTGGGCCACCGACATGGCTTTAGAAATATGGCGCATGGCGATGACTCTACCACGCCCCGCCCTCCCGGCGCGTTGCCATCGCGTACGTTGTTGCCAATCCACATATAATCGAAGCATGAATCGCACCGAGTGGATCGCGCCGCGCCTCGAAGATCCCATCCGCACCCAACTTCATTACGCGCGCCAACGCAAAATCACCGAGGAAATGCGCCACGTCGCCCATCGTGAAAATCTCTCCCCCGAGCTGATCCGCGACGAAGTCGCGCGCGGCCGCATGATCATCCCGGCAAATATCCACCACCATCGCCTCGAGCCCATGTGTATCGGCGTCGCGTCAGCGTGCAAGATCAACGCGAACATCGGAAACTCTTCGACGACTTCGGATATCGAGCAGGAGCTCGCAAAGCTCGAATACGCAGTGAAATTCGGCGCCGACACCGTGATGGATCTCTCGACCGGGGGCGATATTCCGCGTATTCGCCAAGCCATCATCGACGCTTCCCCTGTCCCCATCGGCACCGTGCCCATTTACGAGGCACTCACTCGCGTGCGGCGCGTTGAAGATCTCAATCTAAACGTCATGCTCGAGGTCATCGAAGAACAAGCTGAGCAAGGCGTCGACTACATGACCATTCACGCCGGCGTGCTCGTGCAGTACGTTCCCTTAACGCGCAACCGCATCACGGGAATTGTTAGCCGCGGCGGCTCCATTCTCGCCGAGTGGATGGTGAAACATCACAAACAAAACTTCCTCTACGAACACTTTGACGAGATCTGCAAAATATTTCAAAAACACGATGTGAGCTTCTCTCTCGGAGATGGTCTTCGCCCGGGCTCCATCGCCGATGCGAGCGACGCCGCCCAGTTCGCCGAGCTAAAAACTTTAGGCGAGTTGACACGCAAGGCATGGGATTACGATGTTCAGGTGATGATTGAGGGTCCTGGACACATTCCTATGGATCAAATAGAGTTACAGGTTGTTAAAGAACGCGAGATGTGCTTCGAAGCGCCCTTCTATACTCTGGGTCCGCTCGTGACCGACATCGCTCCCGGATACGATCACATCACCTCTGCGATTGGCGCCGCAATGATCGGGTGGCACGGCGCATCCATGCTGTGCTATGTCACTCCGAAAGAGCATCTTGGACTGCCGAATCTCGAAGATGTAAAGCAAGGCATCGTCGCTTATAAGATTGCTGCGCACGCTGCCGACGTTGCCCGCCATCGCAATGGCGCCCGCGACCGCGACGACGAACTCTCGCGCGCTCGTTTCAACTTCGATTGGAGACGGCAGTTCGAGCTCTCACTCGATCCCGACACAGCCCGCGCCTATCATGACGAAACGTTGCCCGAAGAAGGCTACAAAGACGCCGCGTTTTGTTCGATGTGCGGCCCGGCATTCTGCTCCATGAATCACTCCACCAAAACGCTCGACTTCACCGAAGCAGACGCCGCGGCAGTAGTGGCGAACTCGGAGTTGGTTGATATCGGAAACTGAAGTTTTTCGGCTAAACAGGAGCCACTCATGATCGTCCACAAATGTGATCTCTGCGGCGAAGTCCGCGATTGCAGCCAAAAAGAAATCGACCGGACCGAATACGATATCTGTGCCGAATGTTGGAATGCGCTCATGGCCAAATTGAAGGACAAGGGTAGACCTAAAACTCGCCGCGAAACCGTCATCGTGCCGCCAGCAACCATCCGAGACACGCCGCCCGAAACTCAGCCGCCTTTTCCCGGCAAACCACCCGACATCATTGCCGGGCCGCAGCAGACGAACGAGAAGAGAGCGAACTAGCTCGTCAATTCTTCACCGCATTCACGCGCATTCCGTCCCGGATCTCGACATCTCCGCTCGGTTCCGCAACACGGTCTCCCACGCTCACTCCGGAAACGATCTGAACATTATTAACGTCGCTCACGCCCGTCTTGATCGGCGTCCAGGCAACCGTCTTGCCGTCCAATTTGTAAACACCGCTCGTCCCCTGAATAAACCGCAGCGCTCCCTTTGGAATCGCAGGCGCATCCCTCACCACCGCCGAAACAATAGTCGCGTTCACGGTTACTCCCGGCAGCAAGTCGTGATTCGGATTCCCGACAATCGTGCTCACTTCACCCACCGTTCGCGTTCCCTGCGCAACTACCTGCGTCGGCAGCCGGTCGACCCGCCCCCACCACACCTGCCCGGGATGCGCTTCCCATGTAATCTTAACCGGCATGTTCTCCGCCACACGCCCCAGGTCCGGCTCATCCACATAAACGATCACCTTCACGCGATCCAGCTTCCCTACAAGCGCAACCAGATCACCGGGCTGCTCATATGCGCCGATCTTCAAATCGAACTGATACACGGTCCCATCGATCGGCGATTTGATTTCGCTCAAAGCCACTCTGTGCTGCGCCAGCGCAACCGCCGCTTCCGCGTCCCGCAGTTTGGCTTGCGCAACCGCGCGATCGCTTCCCGTCACCAAAGTTCTTCGCTGATCCTCGTAGGCCGCGAGCTGCAGCTTCGCCCGATCCAGCGCATCCTTCGCATCCTGAACCTGAAGCTTCGTCGCCGCTTGTTCCCGTTCCAGGCGTTGCAAAGCGTCATAGTTCCGTTGCGCAACGTCGAGCGCCGCCTGGGCGCTCCGGATCGAATCATTCAAACTCGCAAGTGTTGCTGCTTTGCCTCCCTGCACTAGAGTCGTAACCTGAGTGCGCGCCTCTTGCGCTCTTGCATGCGCCGCCGCGAGGTCCGATTGCGCCGCAGTCGGGTCGAGCGCCACCAAGACCTGTCCCGCTTTCACCCTGTCGCCGCGCTGCACCGCGATCCTCTGCACCATTCCTGCTGTCTCAGCCCTAGCCGCCGCCCAGTCCACCGGCTCCACTTTTCCGTTGGTAGAAACCGTACTCTCAATCGTCAATTTCCGCACTGCTGCAAAGTGAACTTCTGGTACAGAGTCCTGGCTGTCTAGTGCCCACCACAATCCCAGCACCACAGGGATGATCAACAGCAGCCAGGATTTCTTCATTCCCTTCAAGGCGCTAAAAACTCTCGACTATTGTGTCAGACGTACCCATTCCATCTGGGAGTAACGGCTTATATCTCTTTACTTGCTCTCGCGGTAAACTGGACCCAGAAAATGCCTTTGTATCGCATTCACCGAATCAAGGAGGCGGCAAGGGAAAATTTCCGCTGGGCTCCGCATACCGGCGGTGCGGCGGTTGTCAAGCCTAAGGATTACGACCTCGGCGAGGAACGGGAAGCGCCAACCCCCTACGCACTTTGGAAAGCGCTGCTCACCGAAACCCGGCCTCTTCGTCCAGGCGATTTACTCGAGATGAGTCACGTCGATGACACGCCAGGACAGCTCCTCATTACGAAATACATCGGTTTTGAGCCTGCCTCCTGGTACGTGCCCGGACCGCCGAGTCCCGGGAACGCTGCTGCGGAAGTGTCTGCGCCTGCAGGCATACCTCCGCATTGCTAACTAGATTTACCCGACATCCTGGATCCGAAAATGAACGGCATTCTGGCATCTCCTCCGTGGGGCTTTTTTGCGCTAGTCGCTTACGTTCCTGAACCCCTCGGCGCGTTTCTTCAACAAATGCGAGAAACCCTTCCTGGTAACGACAGGTCCCCCGCCCATATCACGCTTCTCCCACCCCGCCGCCTCAAGATTCCGGTCGAGGCGGCCGTCGAACAAGCGCGCGCGATTCTCGACGATTTTCCCGCTTTTAATGTCGAATTGTGTCGCGTTTGCCGGTTTCCAGAAACCAAGTTTCTGTACCTTGACGTGACGGAAGGCAGCGCTTTTATCCGCGATCTTCATAAGGCGCTGAACACTGGCGATCTCTACGACACGGAAGAGTTCGAGTTCCAGCCGCATCTCACCTTGGGTGGCCCAGTCTCCCCCGCTGTTCTCGACGCCGTTCAACAGCAATGTGAGCTTAACTGGGGGGCTTCACACTGTGCGCCCCGACTCACCATCCGTGAAATTGCGTTTCTCTGGCTAAGTCCCGGCAGTCCTCAGAGCGAGTGGCGGCAGGTCCTCACTCACCGCCTCAGTCCGTCAGAGTCTCGGAGTACCGCCGCCGCTGCAACGCTTAGGAGTCGAACATCGACAACTGACCCCCAGCGCTAACGGCTCCCTTCTTCTCCCGTTGCGCCAATCCCATTAATGAGCCCCCGACGACCCCGCGCAATTCCGTGCTCACCACCGCGGTCCGAGGCACAAAGACCCGCTGTCGCTTGGCTCCCGATCCAGCCGGCGTAATAGAATAACCGCGCTCCGGCCAATCAAGCAGGTTATGCGAAAGAATGCCGTCTAGGCGGTCCCCGTCACGAAATGTGAACCGCGTCCACAGCCCGGGTACTTTTGGACGACGTTCGAATAAATTGTGCTCTGTAAATAGATCCGCTTCCCCCGCCTCAGAAACGAAGCACACTGCCTTTATTTCCACATATGGGACCATCTGCAGATTTCCCTGCAGCGTTATCAGCTCCAGATGGTTATCCAGCAGGTACGCGCTGGGGTTGATGACCCCTTCGAGCGGCTGGCGATCGAATCGGTATACGACGACTCGTTTAACGGTGCTGGATGCCACAGTAAGTGAAAAAGTCGAGCCTGTTTAAAACAATTTCGCGAATATTGTATCATTGGCAGAATGGCAGGATTGACGCCATCCGATGAACGAGTACGGTCCTACCTGCACTTCTGCCGGATCGAAAAAGGTTTAGCAGCCAACAGTTTACACGCGTATCGCCGAGACCTTGCCAGACTGAGCGCCTTCCTCCGACGATTGCCGCTCACCTTCATAAACCTCGACACGCTTCGTTCTTATCTCGATCATCTCCGAGCGGCCGGGCTCTCGAATCGTTCCATCGCCCGGCACGTCACCACCCTTCGCGGTTTTTTCGGTTACTTGATGGAAGAGGGCGTCTTACCGGCCAATCCTGCCGAGCTTCTGGTTGCCCCGAAGATTGGAACGTCTCTTCCCAAGTATCTGGATTCTTTCCGGCTGAACCATCTGCTTCAAGCGCCCCGCGAAGACTCTCGCACTGGCCTTCGTGATCGCGCCATGCTGGATCTCCTTTATGCCTCCGGGTTGCGGGTAAGCGAGCTTACCGCGCTCCGCGTTTCCGATCTCGACGAAAGCGAGGGTATGGTTCGGGTGATTGGCAAAGGAAACAAGCAACGGCTCGTGCCCGTCGGACGAGAAGCTTTGAGGGCAGTAGAGCGATACCGTTCGGAACAACGGCCCCGCCTTCTTAAGGGACGCGTGACGCCATATCTTTTCGTCACGGCTCGCGGTACGCGAATGACACGCCAAGGCTTTTGGAAACTGCTCCGAGCCCACGTGAAAAATGCCGGCATTTTTCACGGCGTAAGTCCGCACGTCGTACGCCACACCTTCGCTACACATTTGCTAGAAGGCGGAGCGGACCTGCGCAGCGTTCAGGCTATGCTCGGCCACGCGGATATCGGAACGACGCAAATCTACACGCACGTCATGCGCTCGCGGCTTCGTCAAACAGTCGATCAGCACCATCCCCGCGCGTCGCGGAAAACTAATTCGCCGACTCGCGTCACCGCAGGCAAAGGTTTACCAGCATGAGTGACTACATGTTCGTGCTTGACAGTCACCTGAGTAGTGAACAAAGCAAGCTTTTGTCCGAAATCCGGCAAGCAGCGGACCGGGAGAACCTGAATCTGTTTCTCACCGGCGGCGCGATGCGCGACATGATGGGCGGTTTTCCCATTCGCGATCTCGATTTCACCCTGGAGGGCGGCAGCACCAAATTCATCAGGACAGTTGCGAAGCAAACCAAAGCCGAAATCCTCAATCTCGACGAAAATCGCAAAGCTGCCGAATTGCGCTTCGGGGATAACGTAAGTGCCAGTATCTCCTTGGCCCACCAGGAACGCTTTCCGAAACCCGGGGGCAAGCCGCACGTCGAGCTCGCCATTATTCACGATGATCTGCGCTGCCGCGATTTCACCATCAACGCCATCGCGCTCTCGTTAAACAGAGCCTCTCGCGGGCTGCTCCTCGATCCCACAAACGGTCTTGGCGATCTAAGCCGAAAGGAGATTCGCGCCGTTAGTAACTACACGCTTTATGACGATCCATCGCGCATCTTGCGGATGATTCGCCTGCGCGTCCGGCTTGGTTTCACGATCGAGGAGCGTACGCTTTCCCAATACCAGAACGTTCGCGAGGCAAAGTTGGAAACAAAAATCCCTCGCTCCGCTCTCGAGCACGAGCTCGCGCAAATCGCGCTCGATCCCCTCGCAGGCGACATCCTCAAGGCGCTTGAGGACGAGAATCTTCTCTATCTGATTTCGCCCGCCTTGTCCGGACCTAAATTGAATTTGCTTACGTTCCAGAAGCTGCAAAAGGGGCGTCAAGTTCTGACCTCAGGCGTGAACCTCCGTGTTGAGCACTACCCGCTTTTCCTGTTTGTGCTATTTGAAAAACTTAGTTCACGAGAGCGCTCTCAATTAGTCGCGGCCCTAGATCTGCCCAGGCGGCGAGTCGACGCCGCAATGAGATTAGAAGCCAAGGCTAAGAAGATCGAAAAGGAGCTCGCAACCGCTAAACTCCAGCGACCCTCCGCCCTTTACCAGACCCTATCCAAAGTCCCCGGCGAGATCCTTCTTTTCCTATTAATGCGCTCAGGACAGCGGCTTGTCGTCGACCGCGTGAAAAACTATCTCCAAAAATATCTTCCCGCCGCTCAAGAGATAACGGAAAAAGACGTCCTGGAGCGAGGGGCGCAACCGGGAACCCCCAAATTCGCAAAGCTCCATCAGCAGATGATTGCCGCGCGCTTAGATGCCCGCCCGAAGAAGGTCGTGGTCGAGGAGCCTCCTCCTCTCCCGCCGCTTTCCGGGAGGCGATCAGCTAGTTTCGGCCGCTGAACGGTTTTACTTCTGCCGTCAGCGGCCGTCCGGAGCTACTCGGAATCGTATTCTTTGGTGCCTCAGCGCGCTGGCTAAAGCGCAGCCGCCGGACTAATGCGGTTCATGACCGCAAGCACCGAGCCCGCATAGCTTTCGTTTGGGTTATATAACCGCAATTTGCCAAGCACGTCTCGGTTCTGATAAAGCGGGCTCTTCGCGAGTTTAAATGCTACCGCGTGAATTCCCGCCCGGATAGTTGGGAATGGCTCCAGGCCCTGATTCCATCCCAGGATGTTGTTATTTCTGTACGCCTTTCCTCCTCCGGACTCGATTACCGAGATACTCGGGAGAAGGCGCCAGTCTAGTCGATTGTCGTCAGCGGCCTGGACGAAATCCTCGGCCAGGTCGCTGACAGGACAGTGCAATTTTGAGAAGAATCTCTTCAGCCGAACGGTTCTCGGATCTGATTGAAACGGTCCTGGTTGTTTCGTAGTAGGTATCTCAACCCCTGATGGCCGGTTCTCAGTCCGAATGGTCAGTGGAAGAGCCAGTAGCCCTACCACGATCATCAGTTGCTTCGAAAAGGAGGTGAATCCTCGTCGTAGCAAGCTATAAACAAGGTGCATATGTTTATCGTACCAAGCTTATAAAATAAGTTGCTGAGGTATGTAGAAGCTCTCAGGTCGAACTTCGCTTATACTCACATAATCAGACTAGAAGCCCAACTAGAGAGTTTCCACTAATTTTTGAGACCGTGAAATTTTTCTTCTCGCCTGCCACTCTGCTCAAATCTGATAGGGTGAAGCGAATGGCCGTCGATCTCGAAACCCTGAAAACGCAGATAGAGGATTATCTTCAAGAGGTTGGAGTTGCCGTGTTCCACGGCCGCTCACGGATAATCGATTCGCCGCTCCAGGTGTACTGGGACGTAAGCGCTCACCCGAATTTCCGCGAATTCATCGAAGCGGGGCGGAAAGCCGGCGCCAAACTGGTCGTCTTTGCCCATCAGGCGTTCTCGCTAGATGAGATCGATGAGGCGCTCGACCAACTGGAAGATAGCAAGCTCGGCTGGGAAGAGAAGCACAATTTCGAGACTCGATTGCGCGAGTTGCAAAGTTATGAGGGCTTCACCTGTCTCGTCGAGCTTTCGTTTGATATCGACTCCCGGATCTATATATATGAAATGCGTACCGAGTGGTATCAGAGCTTAACGGACATCATTGCCGAGCTGGACGCCGCAGCCGAGCTCGAAGAGGATGAAGACCAGGGACCCATGCCCGGTTACTTTTCCAGAAATTAATGGCGGAATTGGCGACCCCTTCCGCTTGGACTCGTCCCAAAGCTCGATGGATCCTGCCCAACCCAGCGTCTGATGCCATTCTCACGCTCCAAAGGGCTCTGAAGGTCGAGCGGCTTGCTGCGGCAGTGCTCGCCCACCGCGGCTTCATCGAACCACACGCGGCCGGAGAGTTTCTGTCGCCCAGCCTAGAAGCGCTGCACGACCCGCTGCTGATGCGCGGCATGGAACCCGCCGCGATGCGTCTGCTTCAGGCCGTTACGGCTCGGCAGCCAATTCTGATTTACGGCGATTACGACGTCGACGGCACAACATCGATTGTCATCCTGAAAAAGGCAATCGAGATCCTCGGCGGCCAAGCCGATTTTCACGTGCCGCACCGGCTGAATGAGGGCTACGGCATGCGCAGTGATGTAATTGAGCGCGCGTCTGCAACAGGCGTTCGCCTCATCGTGAGCGTCGACACGGGCATCCGCGCCAATGAAGTGGTGCGGCACGCGAATGCGCTCGGCATTGACGTAATCGTCACAGATCATCATTTGCCGCTTGCGGATCTTCCGCCAGCTTTAGCCGTCGTGAATCCAAATCAGCCCGATTGCGCTTATCCCGACAAGAACCTTTGCGGCGCTGGTGTCGCGTTTAAACTTGTCGAAGCGTTGCTGCGCCGTAGTAATCTCTCGCAGGCTCGACAAGCAGCTTTGCTGGATTCGTTTTTGAAGCCGGTCGCGATTGCAACGGTCGCCGACATCGTTCCTCTCGCCGGCGAAAACCGTGTCATCGTGCATCGCGGTCTCTTGGGTCTTCGCGAAATTCGCAATCCCGGACTTTCTGCCCTGCTGGCCGTCGCCGGTCTCGATAATGGCGAGATTCCTTCCGCGCATCAAGTTGCGTTTCGTCTTGCGCCAAGGATCAATGCGGCTGGCCGTATGGCAACAGCTCGCGATGTGATCGAGCTGTTCCTGACAGCCGACGCAGGACGCGCCCGCGCGCTAGCGGAACAGTTGGATAGTTTCAACCGCGATCGCCAGCAGATCGAATCCGAAATTATCGAGACAATCTTGGCGGAGTGCGAACAAAAGGGTTTTGACCACGACGCCCCCGCAGCGGTGTTCGCTGCATCTGGGTGGCACCTCGGAGTTTTGGGAATTGTAGCGAGCCGTCTGGTCGAGCGCTTCAGCCGGCCCGTTTTCGTCCTCAGCGATTCAATCGAATCAGCTTGCGGTGAACCAGGGGCGCTTTCAGGATCGGGCCGGAGTGTCCCGGCTTTTCACTTGCTCGAAGCGCTCGAAAGCATGCCCGATCTCTTCGAAAGATTTGGCGGACATCGTCAGGCTGCCGGCCTCATACTCCGCTCTGGACAACTTGAAGAGTTTCGTCGCCGCTTTATCGATTTCGCCAGAACCAAATTGAACACGGACGACCTGCGGCCTCAATACCTTGTCGATGCAGAGGCAGCATTCACCGAGCTCACGGAGGTTTGCATTCGCAACATCTTTACACTCGGACCTTTTGGTTTTGGCAATCCCTCTCCAATTTTCTATGCATGCGATGTGGAGGTCGCAGGACCCTTCACGACGTTCAAAGATGGAAAGCACCTCACCGTGCCGCTCCGCCATCAGGACCGCATGCTCTTCTGCAAGGCTTGGAATTTCGGAGATCGCGGGGCGCTCTTTGAGACTGGCGCTAAACTCGATATCTTGTTTCAGATCGAGGACGACCCGGCCTCGCGCAAACGCGGCTATGGCTCCTGGTGCCTGTCATTGAAAGATGTAAGACCCGCTAACGAATATTCGCGCAATGGATAATCTCATACAAGCGGCTCTTGAAGTTCGTAAGCTCGCCCATGCTCCTTTTTCGCGCTTCAAAGTCGGCGCGGCCATCGAAGATGAAAAAGGACGCGTCTTCACAGGCTGTAACGTGGAAAATGCCACGTACGGGCTTACCATTTGCGCCGAGCGTGTAGCCGTTTTCAAGGCCATCTCCGAGGGCGCTGCAAAATTGAAACGCGTGGCGGTCGTCGCAGATACGGATGATCCGACCCCGCCCTGCGGCGCGTGCCGCCAGATTCTTTGGGAGTTCTGCGGCGATGCCGAGCTGATCATGGCGAATCTCGCAGGCAAACAGGAAACCACTACGATCAAACAAATCTTTCCGAGGCCCTTCGATGCGTCTTTTCTATAGCGCACTCTTCCTGCTCGCGCCTCTCATCTCACATCTGAAGGCCGCGGAACCCGCCGACTGGATCATTCGTGCAAAATACGTCATCACCATGGACCCGCATCATCGCGTTATCGATCACGGTGCGGTCGCAATCCGGGGCATGCGCATCGCTGGCGTGGGCACTCAGAGCGAAATTGCACAGCGTTTTCAGGCCCGCCAAATTCTCGATAAGAGCGACGCAGTTCTGCTGCCCGGTTTCATCGATACCCACACGCATGCGCCGATGTCTCTGTTTCGCGCCATCGCTGACGACATGCGTCTCGAAGATTGGCTCAAAAATTTCATCTTTCCAGCCGAATCAAAGAACGTTTCCCCGGAGTTCGTTCGCTGGGGAACCCGCCTCGCGTGTCTCGAAATGGTGCTTGCCGGAATCACCACGTATACCGACATGTATTACTTCGAAGATGTTGAAGCAGAAACTGCGAAAGAGGCAGGCCTTCGAGGCGTGCTCGGCCAAACAATCATCGGCTTCCCCGCTCCCGATTACAAGAATTGGCGCGAAACACTGGCCGCAACGGAGCGTTTTATCGAACGGTTCCGCGCCGACGATTTGATCGTCCCGGCTGTTGCTCCGCATTCTATTTACACCACGCCGGATCAAGCGCTGGTCACGTCACACGATCTCGCGCGCAAATACAACACGCCTTTGCTCATTCATCTGGCAGAAACGAAAGTCGAGCGCGATGATGCCCTCGCCCAACGCGAGATGACTCCAGTGCAAACAGTCGAAAAGCTCGGTCTGCTCGAGGGCCGAGTCGTTGCGGCACATTCCATCTGGGTAGATCATTCCGACATTGAAATTCTGAAGCGGCATGGCACAGGCGTCGCGCACTGCCCTTCGAGCAACACCAAAATGGCAGCCGGAATCGCACCCGTTGCCGAAATGTTGAAGGCGGGTGTGAAGGTAGGCTTGGGCACCGACGGATTTGCGGGAAGCAATGACAGCGCGGACTTAATGCTCGAAATGAACCTCGCGGCCAAGCTGCAAAAGGTCAACGCGGGCGATCCGCGTGTTCTCCCAGCCGAGCAAGCCCTAGAAATGGCAACTTTGGGCGGCGCGCGTGTGGTGGGACTCGAAAAAGAGATCGGCTCCCTCGAGGAAGGCAAGTGCGCCGACGTCATCGCCATTTCTCTCGCGCGCCCGAATGACGTCCCGCTTTATAATCTCTATTCGCAAATTGTTTACGCGAGTAAGGCCCCCGACGTCGAAGATGTATTCATCAACGGCCGCCAAATCGTCAGCGAGCGCCATGTATTAACGCTCAACCAGGATGAAATATATCGCAAAGCCGAAGAGTACAAACAGCGCATTCAGACAACTCTCGTGCACTAAGCTCGTCCGATTCCTCCTCGTTCCGTTTCGGTCAAGGCGCTAAAGGCATATCTGGACTAGAAACCCATCCGCACTGCCGCACTCTGGTTACACACAAGCTAATTGGAGGTTCAGCATGCACCGTAAGACGCATTGGCGGCTCACTATCATTGCGACCGGACTCTTGTGCTTCGTCAAGCACAGTGAGGCCACAACGATTACTTCGACAAGTTACAGCGCTTGGACTGCCGGCCTAACTGGAGCTCCAACCGAGCTCGATTTCAGCCCGATTGTTATCGGCAAATCCTATAGCACCGCCGCCGGCATCACGCTAAAAGCAATCGGAAACTCTTCCGTCGGTTTTACCTTCACAGGCCCCGATAACGGAAGTTACAAATTGACCGGTTATTCCTATGGATCGCATAATTTCCAGAGCCTCGAAAGCGGTAACGACAGCACCGCCTCGATGAACATCGCGACCCCTACTTCGGGCGAGAATGCGCTTTTTCTCGCAGTAGCGACAACCTCGAACACCCCCGTGCTTCTTACGCTTTCCGACGGCGAGTCGTTCACCATCACTACACAAGCTGGTAGTCCGTCAAATTTCGGCCTTTCGATCTCTCATCCCGTTACCTGGCTCACGCTAACAACCAGCAGTGGATCCTCCGTCATAATCACCGACTTCTACTACGGCGTGAGCTCCGAAACGCAAGACTCGCCGGCTTCGGAAGGCGCCACGATGGCGATGTGCGGCGGGGGATTGCTGATCTTGTTTGGATCTGTGCGTAGAAAAACGTCGGGCCGGAACACGTAAGTCGGGAGCTCATTAGTTTCCTCGCTCATCGCCATGCGCCTGCCGCATGCTACTTTAGTGGCTGGCCGTGCATGGCTTGGTTCACGCGACAAAAGCCGTCCCTCGAAGGTGGCCCGCCGAGCGATGGAGAAAAAAACGTCCGAACCGAAGGCCTTTGGCAAAAGTGCGAAGCCTGCGGGCAGATCATTTGGCGTAAAGCCCTCGAAGAAAACCTGCATGTCTGCCCCAAATGCGGCCACCACTTTCGGATAGGCGCGGTCGACCGCTTGCAGCTTCTCTTTGATAACGGTCAGTACGAAGAGCACGACGCAAGGCTTCACTCCTCCGATCCCCTAAATTTCATCGATTCCAAGCCCTACCCACAGCGTTTGGACGAGATGCGAAATGTGACCGCGCTGCCTGATGCGGTCATTTCCGCCACGGGACCTCTGAACGGTCGAAACGTTCACATCTGCGCTCTTGAATTGAAATTCATCGGCGGCAGCATGGGCGCAGTTGTGGGCGAAAAGATTACCCGCGCTATCGAGCGCTGCATCACGGCAAAATTGCCTCTCATCATCGTCTCCGCATCCGGAGGCGCGCGGATGCAGGAAGGTGCCATCAGTTTAATGCAGCTCGCAAAACTCTCGGCAGCCTTGATGCGCTTAGATGAAGCGGCGGTTCCTTACATCAGCGTATTAACCGATCCCACAACCGGCGGCGTCACCGCGAGTTTCGCGATGTTGGGCGACCTGAACATCGCGGAGCCAGGCGCCCTGATCGGCTTCGCGGGACCACGCGTAATTGAGCAGACCATCCGCCAAAAGCTCCCCGAAGGCTTCCAGAAAAGTGAGTTCCTCGTTGAACATGGATTTCTGGACGCTATTGTCAGGCGAACGGAACTTAAGAACTACATCACCAATAGCCTCGATTTCTTTCTTACTTAGCGAGAATGGTGATGGATGTTGCAGCTTTCCGGAGCCGGTAAGCGGTTCGGGCCCAAGCTCCTATTCGACGATCTTGATTGGCTCATAACCCCGAAAGAGCGGACTGGTCTTGTCGGCGCGAATGGCACCGGCAAATCGACGTTGCTCAAGATTATCGCTGGCATCGACCCGCTCGACTACGGCTCGCGTTCCGCGATGAAAGGCATCCGCATTGGCTACCTTCCGCAGGATGGTCTTCATGTCAGCGGCCGCACCGTTTTCGCTGAGGCGATGAGTGTCTTTGCGGACGTGAAGGATCTCGAGCAGGAGCTCGAAACGCTAACGGCAAGAATGAGCGACGTTCATCCGGGAAGCCCGGAATACCTGGAGATTGCTGACCGGTTCGAGCGCGCCGACACTGAATTCCGCGCGAGAGATGGTTACGTAATTGAAGCCCAGGTCGGAACGGTGCTGGCCGGGCTCGGCTTTCGTAAAGAAGATTGGTCGCGTGCGACAGATGAATTTTCTGGCGGGTGGCAAATGCGCATTGCGCTCGCGAAGCTGCTTTTGGAAAAACCGAATCTCCTACTGCTCGATGAGCCGACGAACCATCTGGACCTCGAAGCGCGGAACTGGCTCGAAGAGTACCTCGACAACTATCCCTTCGCTTACGTCCTGATTTCGCACGATCGCTACTTTCTCGATGTAACAGTGAATAAGATCGCCGAGATCTGGAACAAGAAAGTTCACTTTTACACCGGCGGCTATGAGAAATACAAGCAGCAAAAAGCCGAGCGGCTAGCGCAACTGGAAGCTGCGTACAAAAATCAGCAGGACAGAATTCAGCAGCTCGAAACCTTCATCAACCGCTTCCGCTATCAGGCCACGAAGGCTAAGCAAGTACAAAGCCGTATAAAGGAGCTCGAAAAAATTGACCGCATCGAACTCCCTCCCGAGGAAAAGACGATTCGTTTTTCCTTTCCGCAGCCGAAGCCAAGCGGCCGAGTGGTAGCCCAGCTTAAGAACGTTGCCAAGAGCTACGGCTCCAAACTCGTCCTCAGCAACGTGAATTTCACGATTGAGCGCGGCGACCGAATTGCTTTAGCCGGAATCAACGGAGCCGGAAAATCAACGCTTATCAAGCTTCTTGCCGGAATTGAGCCGTTGTCAGCCGGTGAATACACGATCGGCCATAACGTTGAGCCCGACTACTTTGCCCAGGATCAATACAAAGAGCTCGACCCGGCTGCGCGCGTGCTCGACGATTTGGGCGATGTCGCTCCCAGGAGCACTCACAATGAATTGCGCAATTTGCTCGGCTGTTTTTTGTTCAGCGAAGATGACGTGTTTAAACAGATCGGCGTGTTATCGGGCGGCGAGCGCAACCGGTACGCTCTCGCCCGCATGCTGCTTCACCCCTCCAACTTTCTTTTGCTCGATGAACCGACAAACCATCTCGACCTTCGCGCTAAAGACGTGCTGCTTGCCGCGTTGGAGGGATTCACCGGCACCATTGTCTTCGTCTCGCACGATCGCTATTTCATCGAGCATCTCGCAACGCGCGTGTTCGAAATCGCCGAGGGCGAAGTTCACGTTTATCCCGGCAATTATGCCGATTATTTATGGCGCAAGCAGGGCGGCGCCCAAACAATTCCGACGCTCGATGATGTGCTTATCGGGGTCCCGCCCGCAGAGCCCATCCCCATGCCATCACGCGCTACTCCGAAGCGCATCAATCCTATTAAGCTGAAGCAAATGCAAGATCACGCACGGCAATTGGAGGGGCGGATCGCTGATTTGGAGGCGCAAATACAAGAATCCGAACGAGCGCTTTCTGATTTTGTCAGCGCGGAACAGGCAACCCGTCTCTCCAGCCTGCTCGAGATTCGCCGCGCCGAGCTCGAAAATACCATGAGCGAATGGGAACAGATAAGCCAAGAAATCGAAGCGACAGCGTAGAGCGATCACGAACCCGAATCCCCGCTTTTCAACCCCGCCACATACAAAAACTCACTCATATCCGGAAGCTCGCAATGCGCCGTTTTGGCATCCATTTCAACCGGATTACTCCCCGCGCTGACCCGCATCCAATGCATTTCTTTCGCGCCAGATTTCGATGTGCAGCGAAGACCAATGTCAGCCGTAAAGTCCTCATCCACTCCGGACACATCAACGTTCAAATCCCGTCCGGCACCCTCCACTCGTAACGTCGGAATCCCAGTCCCATGAATCCACGTATCGAAAAACAGCGTTAGCGCTTTATCCGGTTGCCCGGGCGGCACAACATCTGCCGCGATTCTTCGCAAATCCTCGTTTGTAATCGGTTTCGTCGCAAAGTCCTTCAGCAGGCGCATCTGCATCCTCTCAAACCCCTGATCCCCCAGCCGCTCATGCAGCATGTGTACAATCCACGTGCCCTTCTCATAAACAATCGTGTGCCACGTGCGCATATCCATCTGCTGTAAACGCGTTCCAAAATCAACCGGACCCGCCGAGTCCAGTACCTTTCCGTTTTGCTGTCTTGAGAGATCCTCGCGATATGTCGCGAGCACCTCCTTCATCGCATCCGCACCTTTTGTCCGCCCCAAAAGCTGGAGCGCCGAGTAGTTCGCCATCGCCTCCATCAGCCATTCCGTCCGGTAATCGGCGGCGCTCACGACATTGCCCCACCATTGATGCGCCACCTCGTGCGGCAAAAGCATTTCGGAAAAGAAAGTATCCATTCGCGCGCTGCGCAACTCGCTTGGCCGGTCCTGCTCGCGCAAATAAGACACCGTTGATAAATAAATGAGCCCCGGAAATCCCTGCCCAAAATAACCGGGAATTGGGGATACAGCCACGCTATGGATTGGCAGCGGCATCCATCGTCGCGTGTAGTCGTCAAGAATGCTTTCTGTTCTTTTGGGTAGTTCTTGCAGCACGCTCTCGCCATTCGCCGCTGGCAAATCACTTATAGTTTTGGCCTCTTTTGCAAGTGACGCCGCAGCCGCTCGATTCGCGTAGCACTCGACGCGATACGCTCCGTGCTCTTCAGAGATGAGATCGTAATTGCCTAGATTAAACCCGGCGAAACGTTCAGGCACTTGCGTCTTGCGCTTGACGATGCGGATTCCATTCGCTACCTCGTCGCTTACTAGCTCGCCGGTTGAGACTAGCCGTAAGCGCTCGGGGCACCGAAACGTAAGGTCAAAACTGGCAAGTGTCGGCCCGCTGTAAGGAAACCAGGCATTCCGTTCATCGACAAAATATAAGCCGTCGCGGGTCTGCCGTATCACCGATCCTTCGTAGCGAATCTCAACGCCATAATCCTTTCCTGTCTCGAGCGGAGTGTCGGAAATGAGGAGAAACGTCCCTGACCCTTTCACATTGAGGTTCCGGCTCGAATCGGGCTGAAATACCTCCACGCTCTTTCCATCAATCGATGCAGATATTACTTTTAGCCTGTCCGACAACCCCAGTGAGATCACGCGCCCTGCATTTGAATTCGGAACGGCGTGAAAGCGAGCCGTAACAGACATGCTGAGATCTTCATGAATCGTCGCGTCAATTTGAAAATCGCTTAACTTCGGACGGCGAGATACATAGGGCGGCGCCTTCCGCGGCCGAAACGTAGTCCAGAGTCGAAACGCCGATTGTGTCCCTTCACTCGATCCTGTGCTGCCCGATGATTCTCGCCCCACCGCAATCGGCTCGAGCTCGTCAGGCTCATACATCACATCGAAGACTCCGAGGTTTCTACCGGAGATCGTCGAATAAAAGAACCCATGCTCCGGCGTGTGACTATCGAGCAGCGATTGAACCAGCCGGATCTCGATTCCGGAGCTGAGTTGCCGTATTGCGACGGTGAACGCAGCGGCCATATTTGGAGCGAGTTCAGGCGCTTTGCGCACGGGCGCCGCACGGATTTGCGACATAAGCTCATCCAGCGTGTTGTCGCTGAAGAAAAATATCGCAGACGTGAAATGTTCGTCGAGATTCGGAGTTTTCGTGAACGAGGCCAGTGAAGCTCGCTCACTACGTTGCAGCGGTAGTAGCAGGATTTCCGCATCTCCGGCCTCAACATCCGTCGTCGTAAAGACCGCCGCAACAGTGCGATTCGCAACTGGAGTACTGAAGGAAAGTATCCCCTCGGTTAGATAGATCTTGAGATCACCACGCGTCAGCGTGAGATCGCGGACTCGATACGTTTCTCCGGCGTCAATTGAAATCTCCTGCAGGCCGCGCGAAATTCCCGCTCCGCTATCGTGATTTGCTGCGTGCAGAGCTGGAAAAACACTTAAAGCGCAGCAGAGGACTCGAAACAATTGGGTGCTATTTAGCGATCTCGGCGCTCTGCGGGGTGGCTGGATCTTGGCCCCAATTCTCGCGGATAATGCCCGTCTGATCGGAAAAGAACGTGCGCCGTCCCGTGCTGTTGAATGCCTTCGGCACTGCGCTGACGGCATAACCTGTCGGGGTCTGCGCAACGGTGAAGTTGTACCCGCTGGATGATCCGTTTGCCAGACTTGCGGGAATCAGGCCCGCCGACTGGGGTCCTTCGGCCGCCCCGCTCGAGGTCGGCGGCCCAAGTTGCGAAAGCGATGTCGCGTACTGGCCGAACTGAGAATAATACTGCACCTGCGCCTTCTGAATCGTCCCGATCTGCGCGATCGCCGCCATCTCCTGAGCGTGCATCCGCGACTTGCTCATCTGCGGCAACGCAATCGAAAGAATGATCAAGATGATCGCGATCACGATCAGCAACTCGATCAGCGAAAAGCCGCGCTCTGACGCGCGCCGCCTACGTAACGACGAAATCATACTGTTTGGACACCATTCCATTACATGATATGACGTGCCGGACAGCTATGGCGTTGTCTCAGGTCAGCTCGGTTTATTGGTCGCTGGCACGCCTTTTACCAGTGCGTCAATGGCACGCAGCTTGTCTAACAAGGCCGGCAACAGATCCAGCTGAAGCGCATTCCGCCCATCGGAAAAGGCCCGGCTTGGATTCTCGTGCATTTCAACAAACACTCCCGCAATGCCGACGGCCGTCGCCGCGCGCGCCAGTGGCGCAATAAATTGCGGCTCTCCGCCGGAGGTCTCCCCCGCTGCGCCCGGCAACTGCACGCTGTGCGTCGCATCGAAGATTACCGGATAGCCTGTCCCCTTCATGATTTCCAAGCCCCGCATGTCGACGACTAGGTTGTTATATCCAAAGCTCGCGCCGCGCTCGGTCAGTAGAATGCGCTGATTTCCGGTGCTAGCTACCTTTTCCGCAGCTTTCGCGATATCGGCCGGGGAAACAAATTGCCCTTTCTTGATATTGACTGCTCGCCCGGTTTTGCCCGCTTCCACCAACAGATCGGTTTGACGGCAAAGAAACGCCGGGATCTGCAAAATGTCCGCGCCCTCAGCCGCGACTGCGGCCTGAGCCGGTTCGTGAATATCGGTCAGGACGGGAAGCCCGTATTCGCGCACTTCTTTCAGAATTCGGACGCCTTCTTTCAGACCGGGGCCTCGGAATGAGTGGACACTGCTGCGATTGGCTTTATCGAATGATGCCTTGAATACGTATGGCCCGGCAACCGCCCAGATTACCTCTGCCAACCAGCGAACGTGCTGTTCGCTCTCAATTACACACGGGCCGGCAATCAGAGCAATCGGCGCAGTATTTGAAAAGGTAACCTTTGTATTGCGCTCGCCGACCCTGACCGAAGTCATCGCGCGTGCGAATATTCGGGAATCGCGAAGCTTTCTCTCCTCACATTGGACTTCTCTTCGCGATACTTAAGCGCCGCGCCCAAAAAAGCACTAAATAATGGATGCGGTTCGAGCGGCTTCGATTTGAATTCAGGATGAAATTGGCAGCCGAGGCACCACGGATGATCCGTCACTTCGCAGATTTCGACATACACTGCGTCCGGCGTTTGCCCCGTGAAGCGCATTCCTCCTTGCGTCAGTATCTCTTCGAACTCGCGGTTGAACTCGTAGCGGTGGCGGTGACGCTCGCTGATCTCCGTCCGGCCATAAGCCTGCCCTGCAAAGCTGCCTTCAGTAAGCTGGCACGGATACGCGCCCAGCCGCATTGTGCCGCCTAACTCATCCACACCCTTCAATTCGCGCAACTTGAAAATAACGCGGTGCGGTGTCCCGGGATTCATTTCCGTTGAATCCGCCTCCTTCAATCCGCAGACGTTGCGCGCAAATTCTACACACAGCATTTGCATGCCCAGGCAGATCCCAAAATACGGCACTTTCTGTTCGCGCGCGAACCGGATCGCATTCAACATGCCTGCGGTGCCGCGCTTGCCGAATCCTCCGGGCACGAGAATGCCGTCATAGCCCCGCAAGGCGTCGCGGCACTCCGGCCAGTGCATGCGGTCCGATTCGATCCATTCGATTCTCACGCGTGCTTCATGCGCAGCGCCGGCATGCAGCAAAGCCTCTTTCAGGCTCTTGTACGAATCCTCGTATTCAACATACTTGCCCACTAGGCCGATGCTGACCTCCCGCACAGGATGATTCATGCGGTCAACCATCTCGATCCATGGGCCCATATTGCGCGGAGCAGCTTCCAAATGCAGCAAGCGAAGGATGCTCTCATCCACTCCTTGCTCCGCAAAAGCCATCGGGATCTCGTAAACCGAGTTCACGTCAATAGCGGTAACAACGCTGCTGACATCGACGTCGCAAAAAAGCGCGATTTTTTCCTTTACATCACGCGGAAGCTGGCGCTCGGACCGACAAAGCAGAATATCCGGTTGAATACCAGTCGACCGCAGGTCTTTCACGCTATGCTGCGTCGGTTTCGTTTTAAGTTCTTGCGCCGCCGCAATCCAAGGCACAAGCGTGAGGTGAATAAATAGCGTGTTCTCGCGGCCTTCCTCGTGGCGCATCTGCCGGATGGCCTCGATAAAAGGAAGCGACTCGATGTCGCCCACCGTACCCCCGATTTCAACAATTGCAATATCCACATCTGCCGCGACTTTGCGGCACGCGGCTTTGATCTCATTCGTTACGTGCGGAATTACCTGCACGGTCTTGCCCAGGTAATCCCCTCGCCGCTCGCGAGTGATGATGTTTTCGTAAATGCGCCCCGATGTTAGGTTGTTGCTTTGCGTCAAATGCGCGTGAGTGAACCGCTCGTAATGCCC
Source organism: Acidobacteriaceae bacterium (assembly GCA_019240405.1). Taxonomy (GTDB): domain Bacteria; phylum Acidobacteriota; class Terriglobia; order Bryobacterales; family Bryobacteraceae; genus Bog-105. Next base: position 32,154 of record JAFAYL010000023.1, on the reverse strand, counting down.
GAGGTCCAGATCGGTTTCCGCGCCGTCGTCAGTGACGAATACCTCGCCATGCTGGAACGGGCTCATGGTCCCGGGGTCGACATTGAGATACGGATCGAACTTTTGCAGGGTGACGCGCAAGCCGCGACTCTCAAGTAGGCACCCGATCGAAGCTGCCGCGATCCCTTTTCCCAAGGATGAAACGACACCGCCGGTTACAAAGATGTACTTCGTCACGATCCCCTCGATAAAGCCGTGCTCACAAACGGCGTCCAAATGAATTCGCTACAGCAGAGAACAACTGATTGACTCGTTCCAAATCCTCAGGCGTGTCCACTCCAAGAGACTCATATTCAGTCTCGACAACACGAATACGATAGCCGTTTTCGATCGCCCGCAACTGCTCCAATCTCTCCACCTGTTCAAGCGGTCCGATTGTCAGATCGGGATAGCGCAGCAGAAATTCGCGCCGGTACACGTAGACACCAATGTGTTTCGCATAGCCCGGCGCGGCGCGGTTTCCGTCACGGTCATATGGAATCGGACACCGCGAAAAATAAATCGCGTCATTCAGAAGGTTCGTAATCACCTTCACGACATTCGTATTCACAATATCGGTTGGATCGACGATGCGCCTCTTGAGCGTCCCCATCGGAACCGAATCGTCGCCGTGCACCGAGAGGATTGCCGCATCAATCGCCTCAGGATCAATCAGCGGCTCATCGCCCTGGATGTTCACGTAAAGGGCGGCGCTGTCCGATGCAGCCACCTCCGCCAGGCGATCCGTACCCGACGGATGGTCAGCTCGCGTCGTGCGCACGCGCCCGCCAAATTGCCGAACGGCGGAGGCAATCCGCTCATCATCAGTCGCGACGAGAACATCGTCCAGATAGCGCGACATCTTCGCACGCTCGTACACGTGCTCGATCATCGGCCTTCCGGCTAACGTAGCTAACGCTTTTCCGGGGAATCGGGAGGAGGCAAATCGGGCGGGGATAACTCCCAAAATCCGCGTCCGCACAACCGAGTATATCACGCAAAAACGAGATCGGTTTTTCCGGCAAATTTCGGCCGAGTAACGAACTACTCTCGACGAAAAACCCGGTCCTCTTTATGACCGAAACTCGCTTATCGAGCTGGTGAAGTGCTCCGGTGAGCATTTCTAACGCGGCTTCGATCTTCTCGAGCCGCACTTCGATCCGGTCCATTCGTTTGCTGCTGAGGATCAGGGCAGTGATCGCCACGCCGGCGCCTTCGGAAACAGAGGCGGTACGTTTATTCGGGTGAAATTGGAAATTTAAGCAGTCTTCGTTAGCGGAGCTTTCTGCACTTTGCCGCTTCGGATGCATGATGTGCATACACGAAGTCGCTTCCCTGCGCCGTTCACGAGCGCATGAACCGTCTGAAGATTCACATTCCAACGCCGTTTACTGACGTTATGAGCATGGCTGATGCGATGCCCGAATTGCGGTCCGCGTCCGCAAATTTCACAAACTTTTGCCATAAGGACACACTCCGCTCAACCTATGCCAAGCGATCGTAATTTCACTTTAGCAAACCTCGTGAAATTTATCCTAACCTCCGCTTCACAAGCTCGCTCAGCGTTTTGCCGTCCACGCGCTTTCCCGCGAGCTTGGCCTGCGCCGTTTTCATCACTATCCCCATTTGCTTGGGAGAAGCACCCCCGGTTTCGTCAATTGCGGCGGCAACGGCGCTTTCCAGTTCGGCCTCAGTGGCTAGGCCGGGCAAATAGCTTTCAATCAGCTTAATCTCCGCTTCTTCTTTCTGCGCCAGCTCTTCGCGCCCTCCCTTCCGGAAAAGACCGGCCGCCTCGCGGCGCTGTTTGATCAAGGTATTCATGACCTGCATTTCCGTTCCCTCATCGAGAGGCTTCATGGAGTCGATCTCGTGTTTCTTAAGAGCAGCTTTAATCATGCGGACCGTCGCTAGCCGTGCCTCATCTTTGGTCTTCATCGCCTCGACCATGTCGGCTTGGATTCTTTCTAACAGTGGCATGGCCAACATTTTACGCGGCAGATTCGGCACATTTTCTGGTACTCCGCAGCCGCTCGGGCGAACAGTACCTCCCGGACTAATAGGCCACGATGCTTTATCAACTTCCTTTTTTCTAAAATTAAGAGACTATCGCGCCTCGCGACTGAAGCGAGGGGTTTAATTTGAATACACGGACTGGAGGATTGAAGTGAATATGAAGTCTCGCAATAGAAGAAATTTTTTGTCTCAATTGGGCGGCGGCATCACAGGGGGATTGCTAACCCCGTCTCTGTTGAGCGCGCAAGCGGAAACTCGGGCTGAGTGCAATGCCCGGGCTGAGAAAGCACTTCGGCTTCGGATTGAAATCGCAAAGGCGGAAAGCCAAGTCAAAATCCCGCCGCAAGAGACGAATGGTGATACCGAAAGATATCCCAATCACCTTGCAAATTATTCAAAGGGTCTCCGGCACAATCAATACGACATTGTTGATCCGCTCGATTTTGAATCTTTGCTCAAAGCTTTGCGAAGCGGGAAATGGGAGGATTTCGAGGATATTCCTTTGGGCGGCAAAGCGAAACAAAGCAATCCCCTTGCAGCTTTTGCTTACACGCTCGAGGGCGTCGACCCTCATAATACGTGGACAGCCGCGCCACCCGCATTTTCAAGCAATGAAGAGGCTGGTGAAGCGGTTGAGCTGTACTGGCAATCGCTTACGAGAGATATAAAGTTTGCCGATTATGATTCGGACCCTCTCATCAAAAAGGCCTGCGATGATCTCACGAAATACGGTCCTAGCAGCGCTCCACGCGTGAACGGGGAGGTAACCCCGCAGACGATGTTCCGAGCACCACTTCCGGGCACCTCGATTGGACCTTACCTTTCTCAATTCCTGTTGCTCGATGTTCCTACCGATAATGCGATTGTCCATCAGCAGTACCCGTGCCTCGGTTCAGGCGTAGACTTCATGACGCAATACGATGAGTTTCTCGCGATCGAAGACGGCGCTCTTCCCGGGCCCGCTTCACCTCTATCTCCTGCGCGATACACGATAACGGCGCGAGATCTCGTCACTTATGTGCATAAAGACTTTCCATTCGAGGCGGATCTTAGCGCCGCTTTGATTCTCGGCGGATTCGGCGGTCCCGCTTTGAGTAAGGGGAACCCATACAAAAAGTCGAAGACTCAAGCGCCGTTCGTCACTTACGGACAGCCAATGATCATCGACTGGATAGGCCGGGCAACCGTTGCAGCGTTGAAAGCCTGCTGGTATCACAAATGGCTGGTTCACTTGCGGATCAGGCCCGAAGAGTTTGGCAGCCGCGTTCACAACACTCTAACTAAGAAACAGGCCTTCCCAATCTCCTCGCAACTGTTTGCGTCCGGCGTGCTCGATTACGTTTACAAGCAGCAAGGAACCTATCTGCTGGCGCAAGCGTATCCGGAAGGCTGTCCGCTTCATCCGTCTTATCCCGCAGGGCACGGCACGATTGTAGGAGCATGCGTAACGGTTCTGAAAGCGCTGTTCGATGAGAATTTTGAGATTCCGAAACCGGTAGTTCCAAGCGACGCCGGCGATTCTCTCGAACCCTATACGGGCGAGCCACTGACGGTGGGCAATGAACTGAACAAGCTGGCATCAAACGTTGCGATCTCTCGCGATGCAGCCGGCGTGCATTGGCGCTCTGACAGCGTTAATGGAATGCTTTTGGGAGAATGGGTTGCGATCCGAATGATGGCCGATTTGCTAAGCGTTATGCCCGACAACCAGCTTCCGCTTACGTTCCACAGTTTCTCGGGCGAGCTTGTGACCATACATCCGACCGTGCGCTAATTCCGGCTAGGCCGGTAAGAGACGGCATGTAGCAATCCGCTTGTGAGCGGCATCCACTGGGCAGGGAAAGCAGAAATGACAAGGAAAAACCCTGCCCTAAAATTCGCCTATTTCGCGCTCGGGATTGCCCTGCCGATGGCCGGGTATTTGTTCTGGTGCAAAGCCGGCGGTCGCCTCTTCTGTACCAGGAAAACTCGTGTCGACAGAGCTCACGACATCACAGTCGAGGACAGTTTCCCGGCAAGCGACCCTCCTTCGGCGTGGTAATCCGTTCGGTAGGACTCGCTTATACTGAACTGAGAATGGATCGACGGAAATCCTCATTCCAGCCGCTGGCGCTCACGCTAACAGTGCTGGCGGCTTTGGTGCGGCTAGTCCCGCATCCACCGAATTTTGCACCCATCGGCGGTGTCGCGCTCTTCGGGGGAGCGAGGCTCCGGGGGTGGCAGGCCTATTGTGTTCCTCTACTCGCGATGCTGTTGACCGATCCCATTCGGAGCCGGCTGGAAGGAGGTTATTCTCCATTCTCGTGGGCGACGCCGGTGATCTATGGATGTTTTCTGATCAATGTGTTTCTTGGCCGGCTGTTCCTGCGTGACTCTTCAAACCCCTGGCGAATTGCTTCCGTTGCCATTGCAGGTAGCGTTCAGTTCTATGTACTGACGAACCTGTTTGAGTGGTGGCATGGCATAACGCCGTACGCGCACACAGTCTCCGGGCTGATTGAGTGTTATGTCGCCGCATTGCCGTTCTTCGGACGCACGCTGCTGGCTGACGTGTTCTATTCAGGTGTTCTGTTTATAGCATACGCGCTCCTAAGCCGGCGCATTGCGCTTCAGCATCGTTCAGCTACGTAGACCTTCAAAAGCCTTCTCGATTTCACTTCGCGCTTCGGCTGCCGGCGGGATGAGCGGCAGTCTGGGCGGACCTCCGTAGTAACCATTGAGATCCATAGCGTATTTCAACCCGGCGATTCCGTGCTTTATGGGAACCAGCTCAGAGGCAGCGTAGATGCGCGCTTGCCAGTCTCGAGCAGCGTCATGTTCACGCCTCCGAAATGCCTCCCAAATCGTTACGCACGCATAAGGCAGTGCATCCGCGATGGCGAGAATAGCGCCGGTTGCGCCCAGCTCCAGGGCTTCTGCGAGTCTGCCGCCGGAACCGGTGAGTAGCTGAAAACCAGGCTTTACGGCTTTTGCGAAGAGGCCCAGCTTCTCCATATTTCCTGAGCTGTCTTTAAGGCCGATGATGTTGGGATGATGCGAAAGCTCGGCGACAGTATCAACGTCGAGGTCGTAACCGGTCGCCGCGGGGATGTTGTAAAGCAAAACGGGCAGTTGCGATCGATCCGCGACGGCTCGGAAGTACAAAGCCTGGGTGTCGGCGCGGAGCATCTGGTTGCGGTAGTAGTGCGGCGTCAATACTAGAGCGGCGTGATAACCAGCTTCGGCGGCAAGATTCGCAAGCAACACGGTTTCGTGAACGCTCTCGGCACCGACGCCGGCGATAAGACTTTTTCCTTCGCTGCTTGCTTCACGCACCCACTCCATCACTTGAATGCGCTCAGCAGTGGTTAACAGCGGCGTTTCGCCGGTTGATCCACACACGACGTAACCGCTGAGCGCGACCTGATTAAGCTTCTCGACATTGTGAAAGACCTTGGCCTTGTAGAGGCGGCCCTCATGATCAAAGCACGTGGTAAGGGCAGGAAAAATGCCTTGAAGCTTAAGCACTTCCCTGCCCTCTCGAGATTAGCTGGCCTTAGCGACGTAGGTGATCACGAGCGTGTAGAGTCCCAGAGACTCGATGAGCACGAGACCAAGAATGAGAGCAAATCGGATTGCGGCGACTGCACCGGGATTGCGCGCCATCGCTTCCGAAGCAGATGCGGTGGCTTTCCCTTGACCGATTCCGCATAGACCTGAGGCTATGCCCATGGCGATGTATGCAGCGGGCAGACGATAGTCGGGAGCGCCGCCACCCGCAGTCGTTTGCGCCAGCATTGGGCTCGCCGCGGCTAGAAGGCCGGCGCCGAGCATGATGAGTTTACGTTTCATTGTTTCTCCTATAAAGATTGCTTCCAGGAGGTGGTTCGACACCGTACGTTGGGACGCCGGGCGCTCACGCTGAAAGCGGATAAAGCCTTAATGCTCGTGCGACACCGCGCCGCTGACATAAATCATCGCGAGCAGAGTAAAAATGTACGCCTGCAGAAAGGAGACGAATAAATGCAGGCCGATGAAAACAGCCGGAATGATGAGCTTGGTAAGAGAGATGAACGTTAGGTAGACTTGCTCGCCGGCAAACATATTCGCGAAAAGACGCACTGTGAGCGAAAGCGGGCGCGCGAAATGACTGATGATTTCGATCGGCAGCATTAAGGGTGCAAGCCACAGCATCGGGCCAAGGAATTGCTTAACATAGCCGAATCGGTTCGTCTTCAAGCCGGCGGCGTGATAGAAGATAAAGGTCGAAACAGCCATCCCGAACGGAACCATGGGATACATGGTGGGCGAATCGAAACCGGGAATCAGCCCGATCAGGTTCATAAAAAGAATGAAAAAGAAAATGGTTCCGAAGAACGCCATGTACTTTCCACCGTCATGGCCGACCACCTCTTCTGCTTGGGCATGCAGAAATTCATAAACAACTTCAAGGGCATGCTGCACTTTGCCCGGTCTGTCCACCGATAGCCGCCTTCGCACTACGGCGAAAAAAATCACGCAAAAAATAACGACCACAATTTCACAAGCCAGCCAGTCGCTCCAGGGATTCTTGGGATCTTGAGCCGGAAAGTGAATGGCATTCAGCAGGACGTTAGCGGGTCCGGCGAGGATGCTATTCAGCAGGCGAGTGATCCAAAGTTCGTGCATCTAGTGCGTGCCTGAAGTTTCTGAAAATCCGTGAAAAATTTCGACTACCGATGAAAGAAGTACTGCGGCGGTGCTGGCGAAAAGCCCCAAAACAACCGCCAACACATTGACGCCTAAAGCATGGACTATAACATAGCCGATTGTGAACAGGACCACGTAGCGGAGCACGAAGGCCCCTGCTTTCCACGCGCGCCGGTGAGGATCTCCGGGAGCGATGGCGCGGCTCAACCAGACGAAGAGCGCCAAATTACCGAACGAACCCAAAGCGCCCAAAAGGAAACCGAAGGCGGAACGGGGGCCCTGCAGCCCAAAATACGAAACGAACCCAATGGCGGCAACTACAGCCGTAAGCCAGTAAATGCGATGCAGTGATTGATCTAAGTCCTGGTTCGTCATTAGCCTGACTTGTTTTTGGCTTCGTCGCGGGCCAGTTCGCGAAAGACTTGGAGCAGTCCTGCCAGCATGCCGAGTAAGATGCCAAGAACCCGAAGGAACGGGATGTGCAGCCAGCAATCGAGGAGCGCTCCGACGAGGTAGCCGGCAATCACGCAGCCCGGCAAGGTCAGCGCGAGCGATAGGTACTTTCCGAACCAAATCAGCGATTTATCTGGTCTGCCAGGCATTTTTGCGAAACGAACTCAATTGGGTTCGTTTTTTCAATTTTAGGGAAGAGCGGCCTGGACTTTGGGAATGATGTCCACAATTGGCCCGTCAAACACGTTAGCGTGCGGAAGGTGATCTGACCAGGTCGCGGAGGCAGGGTAGACGGCTGCCAGATCGAAAAGGATACTCTTGGCCTCACAACAGTTGGCTTGGGTTTGGTCGGCCGCAGCATCGCGGGCGATTTGGTTAGCGAGAAGGTGATCGTGGTCCCAGAACTGGGAGACACGTGGATCGGAGAGACGCGCCAGGTTTGCTGTGGACGGCCTCTGCCAGTCGACGAAACGCACCGGCTCCCAAACGGCGAAGACGCGCAGGCGCGCTTGGGGATGCTGCTGCAGTACTTGTTGCATCGCGGAGGCCCCCCGCAAGCACTCCCCTCAAGTTGGCGAAAGAAGTAACACGATCCGCAGGTCGTTCGAATACCGATTGAAAGTGGCTTTCAATTCCGGAAGGGATTGGGAGCTCAGGTCAGCGAGGCCTGGTTGCTGGGGTGGGGTTTTATGGCCGGGCAATAAGAACCACGCCAACGCGCCAAGAGCAAGAAGAACGACGACCAATGTAACCCCGCGCCGCATAATTCTATGTTAAAAGTTCCGCGATAAGGAAACACTACAGCGATTTCAAGAATGCGATGAGGGCATCCTGATCGGCGCGCGAAAGCTCGCGGAATCTATGCGCGGGTAGACTGGCTTCTCCGGCGTGGCGGTGAATCGCGTCGACTAGAGTCACGGAAGCTCCATCGTGCATTAAACGCGAGTGAAAGCGAACACCCCAGAGAGGAGGAGTGCGGAGCTTGTTTCTACTCTTCTCAAAATCGACGGTTTGCACGTCATGGGGCATGTTTCTTGCCATGCGCCCAAAATGCTCGACCACGGCAATCACAATGCCGTCGCCAGTTCCTACATTGTGGAGGAGGAAATCGCTGAACGGATGGAAGGTTTTGTCTGCGAGCGCGGCAGGGACAGTGAAAGCGCCGCCATTGACTTTCGTTCCGGCGGGCGCGGTAGTCATCGTTGGAATGTGGCAGGTTGCGCAACCGATTTTGTCAAACAGCTCTGATCCTCTTTTCGCGGGCGGCGTGTTGGCTACTGTCAAATCTGGCGGCGGAGCCTTGGAAGCTCGAATGAAGCGGGCGAAGTGATCGATGTCAGAAAGTCCGTCGGGACCTGGCGTGTCGTTTGGCTCGGACACGGTGTTGCAGAGGTTTGTGACCTCGTCCGGGAATAACGGATTCGTGATTCCCATTTCGTTCAAATAAGCATCTCCGGAGAACGATAAGAGGCTCGCGTGCTCGTCTTTCCAGCCGAACCGGCCCACGGCGCTCTGCCCTGGAGCTTCGATTATGGGAACGCGAATTGCGACTCCGCAGATTCTGCCGTGCGTGCTTTTGCATTCCGAACGCGCGAGATCGATCAACGCTTCATCGGGAATGGCTTCGACGAAACCATCGCCGAGAAGATTCAGCGCAATGCGATTGGTTCGGATGGTCTCGGTTGTTGGAACTCGCTCTTGAACGTCCGTATCGGGAAAGGCAGCGTTGGGACAAATCGCGCGATCGTTTACGAGCGTGCGACCTTTGATAATTTCTGTTCCGTGATTGATCGGAATATCCGGATTGCGAAAACGGCCGTCCGGTCCCAAGTGCCCGACCCGCAGCTCTGTGATCTGGCTCGAAGCGCCAGAGGTTGGATTCTGATGACACTCACGGCAGGATTGTGCGTTATAAATCGGGCCGAGGCCGTCCGATAGAGCTTCAATCTCATCAAATTTCTCTTGGTCTGCCTGGTGTGTTGGATCATCCACCAGACCGTTGCTCTTGTTATCAAAGCCGAGAGGCGCTTCGGGGCGCTCCGGAGTCATGAATGGAAATGCTACAGCGAGAGCTGAAAAGAGTAAGAATACCCGCATGGCCATCGAGCACCTCCAGTTGAAGCTCCCGTTATTCTACTTGGTTGCGCTTAGCAGGTATTCACGATTTGGAACGGAGCAATCAGCCGGGTCGGAGCATGTAGAGCCTGCGATACCGGTGCCCGTTGACAAAGAGCGACAAATGACCGGAGCGCCCCAAAGTGTGCACAACACTTGGGCGGGGCGTGAGAAGATTGGGTTTCTCCGCCACTACATCAACGAGGCTACGTATAACGTAGTTCATCATCACCATCAAAAGCAGGGAGGCGGCCTTCGAGATTACCGACTCCCTGCGCTAATCTTCAGAGGATCAGTCAGGCCGATTCTCCACGCATTTTCGAATCAAAAAATGCTTTCCAGAATTCGTCGGACAAGGCTCGGTTTCTTGGTTGTTAAGGTCGTCGAGCCGCCAATGGCCGATGCAGGAATGTATCCCGTCACATCGTCTAGCAGATTCGGTTTATAAACTGTTGCCTGTGAACCGATCTCTAGCTGTGGATTGCTGAACGCCAATCGACCATTGGCGGCAATCACAGTGTTGTTTGTGTCGCAGATAACTACGACACTTGTTACTCCGGCCGGTACCATGAAGCTCGTCGAAAGACGGCCCTTTGTTCCGAACGGTCCGGAAAGTCCGGCTAAATTTGCAGTGACGGTCGAGTTATAAACACCCCATAGCGGGCCACCACCGCCTATAACGCTCGATTCGTCAATGTAGCCCGAAAATGTATAAACCGTGCCTGGGGTGACTGGGATCTGTGCGCTTGTGGAGACCAGCCAACCCGATGGTGCACCGGTTCCCGTGTACACGAAAGCGTTCCCTCCGTCCGCCCCCAGCGCTTTTGAGATCGGAATGGCCGCGCCGATCCAATACGTGGTCGGCAGTTTAAGATCGCTGTCCGGGACGAGATTCTTCGTGATTACGCTAGCCGATGCCGGATTCAGCGGAGGGTAGTTCCCGATTACGTAGTCGACCAGGAGGCTGTCACCAGGCGCTGGCGTTGCCAAGCTCACGAAGGTTATCACGTTACCTGAGACAAAATAGTCGGCCCCCGGTTTTTGTCTGATGCCGTTTCTAAAGACCATCACACTTTGTACGGACGACGGCGTATTTTGTAGGAAAAATGTCGTATTTACACCATCGATTTGGCCGGTCGGCGTTTCGGAATAAACTTGCTGGGCGGAATTAGTGGCTTGGGAAAAGCTGAGAGATACACCAAAAATAAATAATAGCGATATAGCCCGATTTATCGTCCAGAATCGAGAAATGCCTGTCTGCAACCGACAATGCCGGACAGGCTGCTCCAGAGCGGTGATTGTTGCTGGCATACTGTAGCGTGCACATAGAACCAGGTGAAACCTAACGCGGAAGCGTACCTATCCTGCTCGTACCAAAGGAAAAAAAGTTTTTCCGAGAACCTGTGACCAAGAGAGGGGGAGTGGACGGTTGCCTGTTAACGCTGGACTTGGTTTGCCGGGACTGGCCAACGCCGCCGGGACCGCCAATTCCGACGGCGCTGGAACCGGGTCCGTATTGGGACCACGCTGCCAGTCACAAACTCAATCCGGTAATTGCGAAGTGGGTGTGGTTCCGCTAAGTGATAGGAGTGGATAGGTTAACGGCCCTAGTTATTAAATCTTCAGCATCCGCCCCTTACCGATTAGCGCACTCTAGTGTTTTCTTTGATTGCGTGCGAAAACGCCGTTGTAAGGAGGTGATCACAGTCTTTAAAGCGTTACTCGGTACTGCAATCGGCGCCGTAGGCGCTAGCCTTCTTTGGCATTACTCGAACAGAGAAAGAAACTCGAATGGTAAGCCTGAAAGATCAGCACCCGCGGGGCCTGAGCGAATCACGGAAAAGGCCGAAGAGACAGCCAAGCCGGCCGACTCTCCTTTTCCACACAAACCGTTCTAGATCTCCTGAATGAATACGAAAGGGGGTGATTTCTACACCAATCACATTTTTTGCCTCGGGAACCTAACAAGAGGGGAGGCCATCCCTCCCCTTGTTCTATTTGCGCAAAAAACAGTTCCATATTTGCATAGCTTTCTTATTTTCCCAAAACAGCTTTCGATTTTATCAGCTACAAAGACTGAAATTTGGGCACGAATTATACAAATGTGGCGACACGCGGATAGCCTTGGAGCGTTTGAATCGGCATCACGAATCGCCTGCATTTTATGTGCTTTCGGGCTTTCTGTTGTCCTATTGAAACGTGGCTTGGCCTCTCGATATAAATTTCTGTTCGCCTTGTCCGTTCTCAACTGCATCCGCGACATCGTTCTCCTGGTCTTCTTCGATGTCACTACTCCGCAGTACTCCTACGTTTGGGCTGGCACTCTACCTTTATTAATGTGCGCGCAAGCTGCGGCTGTATTAGAGGCGCATGAAAAGCTTACAAATCAGTACCCCGGTCTGGCAGCTTTTGCCTCGGCGATGCTGCGCTGGTGTGTAGGATCATTGGCCCTCGCGAGTGCCGTTGCGAGCGTCTGGGAATTCAAACACTTTACAAAGTCTGTTCTGGAAGCGGTGCTCTTTGCGTATCGCTACTTCTCGTTTGTTCTCGCAGGATGTCTCATTCTCCCTTCCGCGTTACTGTGTAGATTTCCAAAGCCTGCGAAACGCCTGGCCAGAAACGTACGCGTAAACCTTTGGCTTTTAATCTGTTACTTTTCCGTTTATGTTGTCGGAGCGATTTGTTCCAACCTGCTTGGTTTTGACGAACCCACGCCCACCATCCTGAGCATAAGTATGATGATTGCTCTTTCCGCAATCTACTTGGCTTGGACAATCTTAATGACGCGCTCGGGTGAGAAGGAAGTACCTTGGCCGAAACTCCAACCTGAAATTGCTGCGGCGATAGATGCACGAAATAAAACTGCCGTGAAAAAAGGTGATGAGTTGCGGCAGAGCTGGAGCCGAACCATTGGAACACGTAAGTAGCAAAGTAGAGCGCGGGGCCAAGAATAAAGCGTAAACGACTCTAGTGTGCGCTGAGACTACGAAAGCGCTCAGTCAACTGCGAGAACTTTCAAAGAGCCTAGATACTGAGTTTTGGAGTAAGCAGCCGTGGGTTCCAACTCTCTCAAAAAAAAGGGCAAATCCGGTAGCACTTTGAGTAGAGATCTGAGCCCACCGCAACGTCCCGGCAGTTCTTCTGCAGTTCACGGCAAGGTACAACTTCCTGAGATACTCGAAGCAGTATCCGCTGTTTTCCCTGAAGAGCGGATTCAGAAGAACGCATTTCAGCAGCCCGGGAAGGCGCGCGTTGAACCCGAGTTCGAGGACGAAAGAGCGAGTGACCGCAGGGATGAAGTGCCGCATGGTGCAGAAAACCAACCTTTATGGCACGAACTTGAGCTCTTCGAAAGTGAGATCAAACTCTCTCGAAAATACAAGCGGGCCAGGATGGCACTCGCAGGGGATTGGAGTGAGTTACCCGCATACTTACGTGAAAGCCTTTCGATTTGGCGAGACCGGCTCGCCTTGCGATCTGAGTATTTTCGTCTTCGGCTCGGGCTGTCGCGCTCACTGAACACATGTGAGCTAATTTCACCCGAGCACGCTCCCACGGTAGAATTCAACCTTCCCCCGCTGGCGCTAGCCGATTCTGTACGGAATGCAGATCTCCGATTAAGGCTGGAGCAACTAGGCGTCCGGGTTGTGAGCGAACAGCCCGAGAGTGTCGTCAAGAGTGGCTGGCCGGCACTTGACGCCGCGCTCCAGACGGGAGGGTTTCCTCGGGGACGAATCATTGAAATCTTCGGTAAAGAGAGTTCAGGTAAGACAACGGTTGCATTAAGAGCCGCGGGTCGCGCGCAGCAAGGCGGCAACTGTATCGCGTTCCTCGATGCCGAGCACAAGATAGATCTGTCGTGGGCTCGCCTCCAGGGAATAAACCTCGATCGTGCGTTGATTTTGAGAACCGCAAAGGCTCTAGACACGCTCGAGTCAATGTTGGAAATTATCAGATCTGGTGAGTTTGCTCTCGTAATTCTGGACACTCTTGCCGCACTAGTCCCGGGCGATGCGCTGGAAGCTTCGCACGGTGAGTTTAGCGGCGAGATCGGACGATTGCTCGCCAGGACCTTGCCAAGAATTGCCTCTGCCGCAAGCCAAAGCAACACTTGTGTTCTCCTCTTAAACCAAATTCGACATAATCACGAAGAAGTCTTCGGAAGGGTGAAGATCTCTCCAGGCGGACACGCCCTCGCCCATTTTTGCTCTATACGGTTAGAGCTTGCACGGATGGCGGGGGAAAAGAGGGCTAATAACGTCGTTGGGTGTCGGACGAAGGCAACCGTCATCAAAAACTGCGTTGGATCACCGTGGCGAACTGCCGAGCTGAATATAGGCTTCGGGGGCAGTGCGGATTTCGTTGAGATCGCATAGTCGAGTCTTCCGGGCTTAGATCTTAACAGTGAGGACCAGAACAGGAGATCGCTTGCATCGGATATTGGACATCGAGCGTCGATCTGATCTGTTTACGAAGCCAACCGGATGTCCTGCTTAATGTAGTCGCTGTTTTCCATTTGCCACTCCAGGGATTCATTAACGGCCTTCCTCAGCATCCTCGACATTGCCTCGAATAGATATGATCTTCGGCCGAAGATTTCGCTGTGGCCATCGGGCCTGATTAGCGCGTATGTGAGGCCGCCTGGCTCGCTCTCTGTTACGATTTCGCAGAGTTCTGCGTGGTCAATCTGTATTCTAAGCGTCGGGGCTTTCTTTATTTCTCTCATGAGGATTACCTCCATGCTGACCTGGTGAGTTCAGAAATGCTCTGCTCTCATGAACGCGAAGAGGATTAGGTACTGCCCGTACTGACCGGCGGGGAACTGCCGCGGTCGGCGATCAGGGAGTATCAGGTTCGCTGCTCCTTCGGCCGCAATCGTGAGAGCCTGAACTGGCCTGAGCGCGGAAATAAAGCTTCACTGGCTGGTAGGGCATTGCGAGCCAGCATTGAAAATTATTGCGCGTTCAGCGATACCGGTCCGAGCCAGGTTCGCAGTACTTTCCGTTGCCAAATGGCTCCGGTTCTCGCGCGTTCGTCGGGCGAAGTGAACTGATAATCGTACAGTAGTGCGCGCATGTAGCGGGGAGGGTTCGGGAATGGCGGTGAATTCATTAGGCGAATCACGGCTGGCTCGTCCTTCAAGAGCCGGTACATGAGTCCGCCCACCCACTCGTTCTCCTGATAGTCACCAAGAGCGGCGAACCACATTTGCCAGTCCAATCGCGGCTGGTAAGGTGCAACGAGAGGAAGCTCGCGATGCAACTCCCCAGGCTTGTAACGGAACGAATATTCTTTCCAATTCACTCCATCATCAGAGCCTTCGAGGATAATCTCGGGCCGGCTGGTCGTCATGACGGCGAAGAGACCGTATGTATTCACGATTTGGAAGGGAGCGATAAGCGTGAGCAGCTCCGAAAACGGGCGCTCGAAGCGGGGCCGGAACATGGTAATCAACTGAGTGGCGCCAACTGCTACTAATACGACCAGAACAACACCCGCCGCGCGTTGGATTACAGGCGCACGGAGGGGACGCACTCGCCTGCGCAGCAAATTCGCAAGCGGCGCGAATGTTTGATCATCCAAACCCCACAGACAGAGCGCAAGCGCCAACACGTTGAAGAAGGCATAGTTCCCTGTCAACAGAATCAACACTTGCAAGAACATCAACAGAGCCACGCCGATGCGCCGCAGCAATCGGGTGCCAAGAATCAGGAAAGGAGCACCGAGCTCGATGGCCAGAGTACCCGCCGTCATGGCGTCGAGCATTGGCGCGGGCAAACGATAGGCGTAGTAGGCGAGCGGATTCGGCAAAGGTTGCGTCAGAAAATGGAATCGCATGGCGTGAAGATTGCGCCAGTTCGGGTCGCCCGATAGAAGTTTGACCGCGCCCGATTCGAACATCAGGCGGAAGAGAAGAAAGCGGTAAGCCCAAACCAACCAGGGACTGCCAGCAAAAATGGCGAGGAATCCTGACTCCAACAACAGGGCGTCCCATTGGAATGCCGTGAAGGGCTGTCCGACGGAAACCAGCGAGAGATACAGGATGAAGCACACGAAGGTTGCGGTCCGCGAAAAAAGCCCGATGGCGAGAAAGATCGCGGCGAGGCACCCGGCAACGCAACAGGCGAGCAAGGCGCTGTCGTTCAGGCCGAGCCAGAAAATGGATGGAGAGTAAAGGAAGGCGCGAGCGCCGAGTTCTCTGTGCATCGCATCCAAGACTTGCTTGACCGGAACGATTCCGTGCGAGCCGGCAAGTCCCACGATTTGCGGCAACAACGAGGCGAAGGCGACGAGGAAGATCAGGCCTAACAGGCGCAAAAAGAGCGCTTCAGTGAGATCAAATTTCCCCGTGCTAAACAAGGCGCGGGCAGGTAGCTGAAGTGCTTTAGCGGCGCTCCGTAAGCTCATCCGCTGTAGCAAACATCGGTTCGATATCGACCGGAATGCCTTTGAGGCGATCGAGAGCTTTCGCTAGATCGGGCCCGATGGAAGCGAGCTCATCGAGCATTTTCTTTGCCGCGGCATAATCGCCTTGCGCTTCCAGTGTCAATAGATCGTGCGCGAGATCGCGAACGACAGTTTTGATCTTGGAATAGTCGACATCGAACGTGCCATCGGGCAGCGCGATGAATCCTCCGTGTCTTATCAAATAATTGAACTGGAGCGCCATGCCACGCCCGTGGGCCTCTGAGGTGCCGAACCGCAGGGTGCGGAAAGATGAAGCCAGAAATGTAGTGTAGAGGTTTTTCTCATCGCTTTCGCCGCGCGGCAGAATGCCGTTATCGAAGAAGTATTGCAGCATGAACAACCCGGTCACATCAGCCTTGGCCTCTTCGATGGTGCTGTAGAGGTCTTTTAACTGAAGGCGAACGGAGCTTGTTTTCCCGTTCACTTTAATCTCGTGCGGACCGATACCGTGGCTGAGCTCGTGGGCAAGGATATGAGTGAAGAACCAGTCGAAACTGAGATTGGGTTGTGATGAGGCCCGCAACACAACGCGCGAGATGGGGAGAAGCGTGCCATCAAACTTTGCATGCTGGACATTCTTTAACATCACCTTCTTACTGCCTTTTTGCTGAATGACTCGCTCGTCGTTCGGCAGATTATACGCTGCCGTTTGCACACCGTGATTGCCGTCACCCGCGGATAGTACTTCGTTCACAACGCGTATCGGAGTGGTCGCGCCGAGCTTGGGGTTGCGGTAAGCCGGATCGATTGGCAGGTTATTCTCGACGGCTTGGAGATGATTTGAAAAATCTTTAAGCCTTTCGGTTTCCGCCGGATCGGTTACACAAATGTAGGCTTCGAACGCGGCTTTGTAACCGAACAGCTCGTCGTTATAGGTCTCATAAGGCCCAATCGTGATGTCGAGAGGCGCGTCGAGATCCATCCAAGCTAGATCGCTCTCGTAGTAATCGTCATTGAGAAACGCGACGGCTCGGGTTTCAAGGAAACGCTTTAAAGAATTGTTGCCGGTCAAAGCAGCGGCGTCGCGCAGTAATGCTGACGCGCGCTGAAGATCTGCTTGATATTCGCGATAGTACGGGACAGATTCCAGATGGCGGGAACTGGGATCGCGCCGGATCACGGTGAAGAAACTCTTGGCGAGCTCGCCTTCTTTATCGGGCAAAGTCGAGACCCAGCGGTCAAATTCGTCTCGCGTCATGTCTTCGGGATAGAAATTGGCACCCAGGGGTTTGCGATCAGGAACGCCGGGCAAGAAAGTTCGGTGAGCGTCGAGATCTGACCAGGGGCTTTTGTTGATCTCGAACATGTGCAGGCGCGCTTTCCCGAGCGGCGAGGTGTCTTTTTGAAGCTGCTGGTAGAGCTTTTCGTTACCGCTCCACAGTTGCTGGAGAAAGATGTCGTCGATGACGCGGCCCGCTTCGATCAGTTTGATGAGAGCGTCCCGGTCTCCGGGGCTAAGATGCGTGACATCAACGGTCAGCGGTGTGGGTGCGAACCGCGCGGCCATTTGGTTCAATTGGGCCGCATCAGGGAATGCAGCGGTCGGTTTCGTTTCAGCATCAATCAGCATCGCGGAGCAAAATATGACGAGAGCGAGTCTCATTAGAAATTCTTTACATTGAGCGTACCGCGAGATAAATGCGAGAAAATGTCGAGTCTCGCAAACCACATAGAAGTTGCAATCACCAATACAGCTTTAGAGCCAATTGGATCTGACGCGGCGGCAACGCCGTTTGGATTTGGCCGAACGTCCGGTCCTCTGGAGTCAGATCGTCAATCTCTGCAAAGTTGGTTCGATTAAAAACGTTGAACGCTTCGGCGCGAAATTCAACGTGTCGCTGTTCCTGGTGAAATCTCCAGGCCTTCACTAAAGAAAGATCCGTGTAAAAAAGCGCTGGCCCGAGAATTATATTTCGTCCCGTGTTGCCGAATGTACCTTGAGGCGCAGTGACGAAACAGGCGGTATTAAACCAATGAGCGGTAGTGTGGGGCGCGTTCTTGTTCGGATTACAGATCGCGTCGGGCCGCGGGTTCTGACTATTCGAATTCGACGGATCAACTGCTGATACCGGCGTGAACCACCGGCCGCTTTGCAGTGTCCATATAGAATAAGTGTTCCACCCTCCAATGATGCTGTTCAGCCAGTCCGGCGAGCGACCAGCGAATGCATGCCCGCGTCCGACTGGAACTTCCCATTGCACAGTCGCGGTGAGGCGATGACGCG
Organism: Acidobacteriaceae bacterium; assembly: GCA_019240405.1. Lineage (GTDB taxonomy): Bacteria > Acidobacteriota > Terriglobia > Bryobacterales > Bryobacteraceae > Bog-105. Next base: position 14,195 of record JAFAYL010000023.1, on the reverse strand, counting down.
AATCAAAGTCGGCATTCCCGTATTCCCAATCCTGGTGATTGTAATCGCGGAAGAACCCATTGTTCTTACTACCGAGGTTCGAGCTGGAGGCTAAATCCAGTGCATGACTCCAGGTATAAGCGATGTTGAAATTCAGCCCAGTTGACAGTTGTCTTCGGAGCGTCACAAGCAGACCGTTGTAATTCGAATAAGCGTTCGAGAGAATGTCCTGAGTTCCTGTTTGAAGAATAGGTATTGGACGCCGCGGCTGAATCGGAGCGTTCGGGTCTGCGGTCGGCGTTGCCTGATTGCCCACTGCCAGGTTAATCAAATCCGACCCGTACGTGCCGGCGTATGCGAGCTCAAGCGTCGTGCCTCCTCCCAGCGTGCGCTGCACAGCAACGTTCCATTGCTGAACCCGGCCATCCTTAAGGTCATGCTGAACGCGAACGTATGAGATTGCATCGGGGAAGAACCCGGCTGTCAATGCGTTCGGTGGAAAACCTTTACCGAGAGCGTTGACGATTGGATTTACCGTCGTGGTGCTCAGGGCCGGAAAAACCGCGTCGATATAGAACGGTGGGTCGAATCCGGGGCTTGGATTACTATATGTGCCGATCTCTTCTGCCTGCCAGAAAACGCCATAAGAAAGTCTCAGAACTGTTTTATCGTTCAATTGATAGGCTAGACCGAGCCGCGGCGCCCAGTCATTGTGCTGCGGATCTGAAAGATACTGGCCGACATTTTGGACAGGAAATGGGAATCCGGCTGGAAGGGTGACAGGCCGCGAGACATCATAGACGTTGTTGAATCCGAGTGCAGCCTGCGCGTTAAATCGCTCATAGACCGGCGTGTGATACTCCCAGCGCAACCCGAAATCGAGAGTGAGCGTTCGGCTGAAACGCCATGTGTCACCCCAAAAGCCGGCGACATTCTGCCGCAAGTAATCGATGTTGTGAAAGTTCGCCAGGTAGGAGACGTCCGGAAGACCCAGCAGAAAATCAGCAAAGCCCGATCCCGAGAATTGCCCGCTGTAGGAGAACTGCCCAAGACCCTGGCACGGCTGATTAATCGTAAACTCCGTGGGCCGAAATTCCGCGCCCATACGCATCGTGTGCTGTCCCTTAACAATGCTCAGTACGTCGCGATATGTGTAAGCATTGGTGATCTCGAAAGTCGGATAGCATCCTGACGTTCCGAGATTCCGAACATCTGACATGTTGAACTGTGGGAGACCTCCGCTCAATCCCGAAACGAAGGGAATTCCCGGAATTCCGTATTGCGCCGACAAGTCTTGATTCGCATAGAACTGGACTTGTTGAACATTTAATCGACCATATCCGAAGCGGAAATCGTTTACGACATTTGGAGAGAAGATGTGCGTGTATCCAATGGCTCCGGAAAACGACGGCACAGTCATATTCGTCCCGCTTCCGGTATTGACGACGCCAATTCCTTCGCCAGGAAATCCACCCGGCTGGTTGCGAGTCTGCTTCGACCAACTGACACGCTCGAATACCTGGTTTGAAGTGTTGATGGGCTCGTCGACGCGGATATCGAATTGATTCGTGTCTAAGGCCCAAACCGGGTTATAGGCGAACGTGTTGGTTCCGGGAATGTTCGGGTTGGGATAGAGCTGGGCGAGTCGTAGAGCGACGGGGTCTATCTGAGAAGGCGAGATCTGCTGATTCAGAAATGGTGAACCGGTTAGCGGATTGATGATGGTCCCAAGAAATCCATCGCTGAAGTTTCCAAGCTTCTCCTGGGCAGTGGGCACAATCGAGACGTAGGTTTGCGACTGGCGAGTGCGCGTGCCTTGGTAATCACCAAAAAAGAACAGATGATCGTGGATGATGGGTCCGCCTACTGCACCGCCGAATTGGTTTTGTTTGAACGGCGGAGTGGTGGTAGTGAAATCGAAAAAGTTGCGTGCATCCAATTTGTTGTTCCGCAAGAACTCCCAAACCGAGAAATGATACTCGTTCGTCCCCGAGCGAGTAACTACGTTGATCGCGGCGCCGCCGCCGCGCCCAAATTCGGGTCCGTAGCCATTGGTCTCGACTCTGAATTCCTCGATCGCATCGGGCGGAGGGGCAAGTATGAAATCAGTTCCGTTGCGCTGATCGGGGGCGAGACTGTTGTCGTCGACGCCATCAAGCATTACATTGTTGTCGTAGCTTCGATTCCCGTTTGATGAGAAGCCACCGGCGCTCTGATCGCGTGAACCCGGCTCGGAAGAGGCCGTACCCGCGCTGAGCGTCGCGAGATTCATGAAATTGCGTCCGTTCAGTGGGAGATCAATCACTTGCTCATGGGTGACCACTTGTCCAAGCGTGGCGCTCTCGGTTTGGAGTTGGGGTGGAGCGCCTGTCACGACGATCTCTTGCTGTAGCGTTCCCGGATGAAGGGTGATGTCGAGCCGAAGGGTTTGCGCTACGGAAATGAGGATGTCTTCACGCTTGTAGGTTTGGAAACCGCGTTGTTGGACCTGAAGCTCATAGGCGCCGGGCGGCAGGGCGCTGGCGACGAAGCTGCCGTCCGCATTGGTTTGAAGCACTCTGTTCTGATCGGTGGCGACACTTCGAATGTCTATACGAGCGCCCGCGACGACGGCTCCTGTGGCATCCGTTACTGTACCAACGAGCGTCCCCGTTTCGATCTGGCCAAACATTTGAGTCTGCCAACCTGCGATGAGAAAACTGATAAGGATTAGCTTCGCTGTGAGACCGCACCTCTGTAGATTCATGTGAAAATCCCCTTTCACCCCTGCTCTGGCGAACGACATCAGTTTATGCCCGTTGCGGCTCACTGTTCAAGAATGGTGAATCGGCATGCGGGTGCGAAGCGAGTGTTGCGGCGTAGCGCTGGGAACGGCGGCAGTGTTTGGTAAGCGGAGGATATGTGTTATGGTGCGAGAAGGTCTCAATTGGCGCGGTAGCCAAGTGGTAAGGCAGAGGTCTGCAAAACCTTTATTCGGCGGTTCGATCCCGCCCCGCGCCTCCAAAAAAATCCTTGCTAAATAGCAGCATGTTCAGGGGGTTATTGCTCCCGCAGGGTCACTCTCGCACCGAACCCGGAATGCGAGAATCCCGCGTTTTCCTGGTCGATCTTGCACAAAATTTGCACGCCACTTGGCCAAGTGGCGTAGAATCTGTTACTGAGTGGACCGTGGAGACTGGAGACATTGAAAAAACAATAGAAGAGTTGTTGGTACGAGTCTCACGACTGGAACGGTTTATGTTTCAGCAACATGCAGCTGAGCTTCGGAACAGAACATCGGGGTCAAAATCAACTTCGGATCGGCGCACGCCGTCATTCGACCTAAAACTGACACGCGAGGAGTTGCTCGGAGTACTCGCCGAATGGCAGCAGGCGCAAGGTATTTCGCTTCCGAAAAAATACCTCTTAAAGAGGAGCACTGGCCAACTGAGAAAAATGTATGAGCAGATCCAGTCCGACTCGACGTACCGTGTCGGACGGAGATGGAAAGTCGGATGAACGCGTGTGGCGCTCTGATGCGCAGTGCCGACGAACCCGGCAAAGCAGAAATCCCATCCGGTACATCTGTTTCGGCTTAACGCTTGGGGTGCCGTTCAGTTTGTGCCGTCAAATCGGCTGAGCGGCCCTAATCTGGTGGGTACCTCGAAACCAGAACCAAGCTCGTTTTCGGGGACCTATCCTGTTGCACCGGCAAGAAACTTTCGCAATGAGCGCGCCGACGATTGATATTCCAGACTGTCAAACAGCGCGGGATCAATGGCGAACAATGACTTTATCGATATGAGGAGCTTTTGGATTCATGGGATATGACGCCTGATGATCTCCAGAACCTCGTGCGTAGCTTCAAGCAGACGTTCCGGTCTGGGAATCGGGGCTCCCGCCGCAAGAAGCGCATGGGCAACGCCTGGGTAGTCTCCTTGGTCACGATGCCATCCATGTAAGGACCCATGCAGTGCCCAGGCAAGCGGACTCCCTCCGTGCTCATTTTCGAAGACATTCAGTGAAGCGTCGTGCTCCAGAAGCGCGCGTACCATGGCGAGGTTGCCGTGCCATGCGGCATAGTGCAACGCTGTCTGGTTGTTATCGAGGGCAGCATTCGATGGCCAGCCCTGCGCAAGCAGAAGTTCTACCGCACGAGTATTATTCCTTACAGCCGCACCGACAATGCGGCGGGCGGCATTGGGGCTGAGACGGGCGAGAATGGAGGGATGCTGCTGGGCGATTTGCTGAACCAGCGGTTCATTCCCCGTTTCAGCCGCCTGGGTGAGGCGCAGCCACGGAGCGCTGCGCTGCATCAGCAATTCGAAAACCGCCGTATGGCCAAACTGATGGGCGATCATGTGCGGCGACTTGGTTAGACCAAAACCGTAGATGTAAATGCTGCCGCCGGACTTCGGATCATGCTTTGGAAAGTAGCGTTCACTTACGGTGGTTCGAATGGTCTCCGGATCGTGGTTCAGTATCTGTTCGACAAGGACGAGGTCGCCGACGGAGGATGCCATCAGGAGGTCCGTCTGTGCGCCGCGGGAGATCAGGAATCGGGCAACGTCGTGCCGGTAAGGTTCCCGCCACCCCAGGTACTGTCGCTGACACACCATATACTGTGCTGCGGTCGATTCGTGATCAATGTCACGAGCGTCAATCTCTGCACTGTGATCGAGCAGTAGAGAGGCAATCTCAACGGTGGCTGCGAAGTGGAGCGGGAGTTGGCCGTCACCGCCGCGCGCATGAACGAGTTGCGGCGCATCGGCCAGCAACTCACGGACGCGGTCAATCATGCCGAGCCGTGCAGCGGCGTGAATGTCGACGACGGCACCGCGAGATATCAGGTAATTTGCCAGTTCCGGGCCCACAGAATCGAGTACGCCGAAACCGCCTGCCCACCAGCGCGAGCGTTCGTTTATATTCGCGCCGGCGTCGAGGAGAACGTCAATGATCTCCTGGTTGTTGTGATGAGCGGCAGCGATGATCGCCGGCGCGTCGAAGCCGTAACCCGGCAGCGGCTCGTTGACTTGTGACTTCAGAGAGGGATGACGAGCTAGAACATTGCGAACGAGCGAAACGTCGTTGGCTTTGAGGGCTGCTATCAGTGCTTCAACCGGATTCTCTGAAGTCGCCTCCACAGTTAGTTTGAGAGCCAGCCAGCTCCCAAATCCATGCTCGCGAGCAATGACGTGGAGTGCATCGGGAAGTTTCGGCTTTGCCAATATTATATCGAACGCGGCAAAACTGGCGGGCGCACCGGAAGTTCGCGTGATTACATGACTCACTCCTTCGTAAGAGCCGGTGGTCCGCTTCGTCGGGCGAGAAGAGAGTGGGTTGTGATGACCCGCAAAACGAGAAGGTGGGGATAATCCCTTTCCGCGGACGAGATGCACCCCTCAATGTGCGATCTCAGCTTAGCAGGCTTAACCGTCGGCGGTCCAGAGAGGCAGGATAAAAAGAAAAGCCACGGATGAACACCTCGGTCGATGGTGATCGCGAACCCCTTCTTCCACCATCACCTGCTCTGTGAATCGTGGGATCTCAATTATTGCGTCGTCGCGAATGCACTGCTCCTCTGTGATTACCCCGACAAGTCCGCGTACATCCAGGATCGCGTTAATTTTTCGGATGGGTGCGCTCCTGTAAGCGACTAGCACGCACGCAGATCCACTTGACGCCTTAAAGAAAAGTTTGCTCCAACCGACCCGGCAGTTATACCCAATGTCGTTCTGGATCGGCTCGTCCCATTGGAGGGTTTTGAAATGATAGTGTTCGCGCCGGGTTTCAGTGGATTACCGAGACCGACCAACGGACCTGCATCAGTCGCCTGCAGTCCGCAATAGGAGACGCCGCAGCTGACCAGCGTCCGTCTCGGCAATTCCAAAGAATATCGTTGTTCGGCTCATTAGCGCGACGTAGGCGATTGTGCCACTTTAATTCAAACGTTCCGTTCGGGGTATGCTTATCGCTGACGCTTGTCGCCGCTGATCTTCTTCGTATTTCTTCTCGATGCGTAGACGTTCTGCCTCGAATTTCTCCATTGCGCGATCCTGGTGCTCTCGCGTGACGTGCACGTACCGCATCGTGGTGCGAATGTCTGTATGACCCATCACATCCTTTAGTGTTGCGAGATCAATTCCCGCTTCGACCATTCGCGTCGCGAAGGTATGTCTGAAATCGTAGAGGACGAACTTCATCCCAAGTTTCGCGAGCACCCGGTCGTGGGGACAGTTCAGCTTTGTGATGTGCTGCCCCGGTCGGCGTGAACTGGGAAAAATCCACTTGCTATCGACACCCATCCGCCGCGCTACAATTTGCCAACTTTCTACCGTCAACTTGAGCCCGCGGAGACCCTTTTTTGTTTTGGATTTTGTCGCCCAGAGGAGACGATGATCGAGATCGACCGCAGATTTCTCCAGAGCCATCGCTTCATCAGGGCGGAGTCCCTGGTTAATCATCAAGCGACCCAAATCGTAGAGATTTCTGTTCTCAGTTACACTGTGCTGCTCTAAAAATTGGAAATACCGTCGCTCCTCATTCACCGTATGGATGTGCATGCGTTCCGTATTTCCCTCTGGCGGTTTCTTCACGTTCTTGACTAAGTTGCCTCGTCCGTATCTTGCTTGCTCCGCCCACTTAAAGAACAGCGAGAGCGTATCCAGATCATGACGGACCGTAATCGGCTTAACCGCGGTTGTCGTCGCGTCGCCCTCTAAACGCCATAGTTTGTACTTTTCAACATCGAGTTGCGTGATCAGGTAAACGGTTTTCTTTCCGAAAAAACGCTTGAAGGGATGTGGCGCTGGTTTTCATGCGCAGCCACGTATTCCTTTGTCCTTTCCGGGCGGCTCTTTCGTGCTCGATGAATTCATCGATTGCCTCCGAGAATGGCCGCGCTTCGATCTTTTGAATCCCCAGCGCTCCCTCCCGGAGCCGAAGTCGGTGGGCTGCTTCCAACTCTGCCACGAGCTTCCGATTGTGTGCGGTGTCCTCCAAGCCGGTTGCCTGAAACACGTCTTGGCCGCGGAACGTAAACCGGTATTGCAGCCGTCCGTTTCGGTTCGTCACACTCATGTCTTTGCGACCTCTTCCAAATCTCCAGATCTCCTCGCAAATAGACTACCGTGCGACCGAACTTATGAAAAGCCGGACCTTTACCCAGAGTTCTCCAATTTGCGAGAGTTGCAGGCCTCAAGAATAGTTCTGCCGCAGCTTGTCCGGGCGAAAGCCAGTCCGTAGCTTCTGTTTCTCTGCTCGATCCTTGTTTGTTCAAATCGGATCCCACATGGATCTCCTTCCTGGAACTGAGGAGATTCAGCGCGTTGACCGTCCACAGCCTCTCTTCTAACGTGGGCGAAAAACTCCCCTCAATTACAACGAGAGAAAAACGAGCCCAAAATCCGACACGAATTTTGAAAAACTTCTTGTCGGATTTTCCTTCCGGAAACCTTCGTTCAAAGTAGAGGCCACCACATACCTGAGACGAGAAAAACAACGGCGTGCCAAGTCAATCGCGTCCGTAGCAGTTCATGGTTTCCAAGGTAACCATGATCACGCATGGAGTTCACAGCCCAAAACCGAAGTGAAAGGGCGCATCAAGTTCTGATTCAAGAAAATCCCATCATTCTTGAGTCAGAATACGCATCAGAAACCCGGACAACCTACCCCTTCACGAAGACGGGGTCGTGGACCCTGGCGGTAGCGGTGCTGCGCACCGGATGCATTTGGACGAGAGGCCACCCCTTGCAGGTAAACAGCAGTAAACGTATTGACTTAGTTGGTATTCCGTCACGACAGTTTACAGCCGTAAACAGCCCGTATCTCAAAGAAAGAGGTGTAAGAAATGCATAGTGGAAAAAGACCGAAAACCCTTACAGGAGTTGCTGCTCTGAGGCTCACGCTACTGGAAGATAAGCACGTAAAACGGTGCGCAGAGGCGGCCGGTTTAACGAAGAGTGAATGGTGCCGTCGCGTGATCCTGAACGCGCTAGATACCCCGCCTGAAACGCAGTTGTTGCTCTCTGAATTTCTTGCAATGCGGGCCGTCTTCCTAGCGCTCCATACCGAGGCATTGCAGGGCAACAAGCTCACCGAGCAGCGCATTGCGGCCATGATCCAGCAGGCCGAGGCCAAAAAGTATGCAATGGCGGAGAACCGCATTCGTGCATTTCAAGCTACACAGAAAACGATGCCTGACGAGGGGCCCGTCGCCTCAGGCACAGTTCCCGGCGACCGGCTAGATGGTTCGTCTACACTGATTCGCCAGGCTGTTGATCGCCACTTCGCCTTTTGATTTTGCGCATACCGCTGCGCCTAAGGCTCGCGATAAAGGCCAAGCCCCACGGGCGGCTGCGCCGGCCTTGACACGAGCCCGGCTACGCGAAAGGCCGCTGTTCAAGAAGGCGAAGTGGTTTTACGAAGTCGCTGTCCGAAGAATCACAAACGGCGTGAGCGCGCAACCTGCTTGCGTGTGTGACGGGATACGATTCGGAGGAGTCGCTCTTTCCTATACTGCCCAAAGAATATTCCGGACAACGAAAGGAAAACGGTTTATCCTTTCGTTAGCCCAACTGTTAACGAAAGGATTGTGTGCCGGTGGACAACGAGGAAAGCCCGAGACTCGGACGCTACGTCGTCAACCGCTACGGCAACGAATCAGTTCGAGCATTTGTGTCGCCCCCACTCCCACCCAGCCCGGCGGTTCGGCTCGATTCTCTCCAGCAGCTTCTCGAACAGGCAAACCAGGCATTAGGCCGACTGGACGGACTAGCCTCCATTCTGCCGGATCTATCGCTGTTTATCTACACCTACGTTCGCAAAGAAGCGGTGTTGTCATGACAGATCGAAGGAACTCAATCGTCGCTTTCCGACCTTCTGATGTATGAAAACGATGAACTGCCGGGCGTTCCGATTTCAGAAGTGGAGGAAGTCTCGAAGTACGTAGCGGCGATGAATCACGGATTGCAACGGCTGCGTGACGGCGTTCCGCTATCACTTCGGCTCATTCGAGAAATTCAACGAAATCCTGCTAACTGGCGCCCGCGTGCGGCTAGTGGTAAGCGTGCGGCTCTGCTGACCCGCCTAAATCGCTAATCGATTTCGTTCCCTTCGGATGGTGGCGCGTTTCCAGCTAGGCGCTTCAACACATCAGCGCGCGGATTTGCACCCGCAGCTTTTTTCCGCTCACCCCAGTAGCCCGCTTCCAAAACGGCAATTTTCTCCGCAAGCGCTAGATTAATCAGGTGATTCATCGAGCAATTCTCGCGCTGCGCGATTCTCACTGCTGCTTTATGCAGCGAGGGGAGAAGGCGTAGAGCAAAGTTCCTTCTCTCCATACCTCCGATTCTCGCACCGGCGATAGAGATCGCATCAACCGGCCGCGATTTCTCCGGGAGCTGCACACTCCTATAGGCCGGTTTATTTCGCCGCAAGACATTGCGGTACTCACGTTGATATTGGCTCAGCGATAGATCTTGTTGAGCTAAGTTGCAGGCGATGTACCAGGGTTCAGCGTGATAAATCATATGATCGGCGCATAATCCGCCGAAATGTTCTCCTGCCGGTGTGGGCAGTTGCCGCAAACATGTCGTTGCGGTTTCTGCAGCCAGAGATCGCTCGAAGTTATGAAATTGAACGAGAAAGTCCTCGATTGCGGACCAGAAATAACAGGCCAGGCTTGCTTCGATCATCTCGATGGCTCTGTGCTGCTCTGCCTTTATAGATGACAGGGCGTTCATCCAAGGGACTACGCAACACGACCTAACTCTCGTCCTCCGGACTAAATAGGTACTCGGGCTCGGAAAAGAAACGGCTTGAAAAGCCCTTCGCGATCGCCATTTCCCTCAAAAACTGATCAATCCTAAATCTGGAATGTAATACCGGCTTCGCGGGATCGATGCCTGCGAGAAGATCGCGGCCCCATTGGGAGCCGCAGAGGTCCGCGTGCTGGAGGTTTACTCCAAACCAGCCCCGCGGCTTTCGGCGTGTCGAGTGGATCCCGTCCATTGGAAAGTCCGAAGTCACCATTCCGAGCGCCCGAAACAGCCGCTTCGTTTGCGAAGACCACTCCGATCCGGCCGCTATGTCGAGCAGCAGCCGACGCGTGAAATCGAGCAAAAATCTGCCGCGTAGGGTCGGAAAACAGCAAGCCGATGTGTCCCACTTGCGGACCAACCCGGCCGCGTTCAACATCGCGAGGGCTTCCCTAATGGGACCGGAAGTTCGGTACTTCAAGCGTTCCATGAACTCAGGATTCCGGAGCAGCCCGTTCTGGCAAATTTCGTGGAGTATTGCGTATTTGAGACCGACGGGGCCCTGATGGGCCACGAATACATCAAAAGAGTGTCTCGTAAACCCGCCGAATGCCACACCGAATTCGAGATCCCGGCTAAAGGTGGACAAAAGGTACGAGCGTAGCCACAACCGCTGCGTCTCGTCATCAGCATCAAAGTCGGGCGGAACGAATATCAACTTAAGCCCGATTAGCCTCTCACGCGTGGTTAAATCATCGCGGTAACTCGTGAGAACGTCATCAATCGTTGCTCGCAATCTCGCTGAATCTCGCATTACGTAAAGCTTGATTAGGGCGTGTGAGTCGAAGAGAAGAGTTCGAATGTCCTTTTCGAGGCCGTGGTCGTGCTGCCACAACACCTGCGCTACTAGCGGGCGATCGAGATCTCTCATCAGCAAACAAGAGTAGTCATAGGTTCGTCGTTGGCCCTCGTAAACGCCTATCAGAGACGATTCGGAGAGATTCTCAAGAACCGCGCCTATTGCTTCAGCAATGGCCTTATGTTCAGGAGACGCCATGCGGACAAGCGTACAAAACGGCTTGACCGAGATCAAGGTTCCAGCGCTAGGAAATGTTTCCCAACTCCTCTAAGCTCATCCATCGGTTCGGTCACAAATTAATTTGTAAGGCCTTCTTGGTTGCGGTCGAGTGGCGGGCTAATTGGATTGGGCTTAGATCGGCCGCATAGATCGCGAAATACGTCCAGCGTTTACAAGCGGTCGGCTTCGTGCAAAGGCACAGCTACCAGATCAAGTTCGCCCTGCAAAATCTCGCATCAGAGGCATAATTAAACCCGGACGACCGGCTAGTCAGCCTGACACGAACCCGGCTACCCGAAAACGCGCTGCTCGAGAAAAGGAGCTTTCCTAAGTTTCTGTCACGCTCAAGAATCAACCAATGTGGTTAGAAATGCCGTCTCAGCAAATGCGCGGAAGTCTCGATCTCGTGTCAGTAGCGGAATCCCGGCATCCAGGCAACTCTGAGCGATAAGCGCATCGCCCAGGCGAGCCTTGCGGCGCTTCGCTAACACGGTCGCGCGAAGTGCGCCAGCTCGCTTCCAAAATCCAGGCTGAATCTCGAAAAGCGGCAGTTCTGAAAGTGTTTTCGACACTTCAGATGAAATACCAGGATCGCTCAGCAACTCCGTCAGAACAGGAGGGACCATTAGCACCTGCCGATCCTGGAGACTCCGGTCGAGCAGCTCGACATCTTTACCCGCCTCATCTTGAAAGAAAGCGATCCAGGTGCTCGTATCGGCTGCGATCATCGGTCGATTCTTAGATCGGCCGAGGTTCGAGAGAAGCGAACCTTGCCTCGGAGTCCTCGCAGTTTGGCATACGTCTGCGATGCGGCTACCAGCTGTAATCCAGTGCGAACCGTCTGGGTAATACCCGCCCCGCTTGCTCGCTGAGCCCTGTCGAGCAGGTCAGGCGAGATTTCGACGGTGATCTTGCGCGCCCTCTCCATCACATTCTGTTATTGCCGTACTCTGTACCAGCATTGGATACGGTAAGCTCCGGTCCTCAACCCCACGATTGCATGCGCGTTTGTCGTTCCTAAGTCCGCCGGATACAACTCGGAAGCCGCACACTAATAAAGCGGTCACACGCATTTCGACACGACGCCCTATGCCGATTTTTCGTACCAGGGAATGTTCAAAATCGAGATCCGATCATGGCCTTCCATCAATAGGCGCGCTTTCAGAATCTCGGCCCGCTGTGTATGGAGAAGCCACTCATACCAACGGTGCTCGACGAGCTCTGGAATGACTGTGACGATGCGCCTGTCGGGGTTCTCTGCTGCCAGCTGTTTGACGTAATTCACAATTGGTGTGACTACCAGGCGATACGGAGAATGCAGCCGCACGATTTCAGGAAGGGGCAGGTCGGCACTGCGCGCGGGAGCTTCCACATACTTTTTCCAGTGCTCCGCGAAATCGTCGGGCTTATCATCTTCCGACACGTGTACGACCTTGATTTCGCGCGAGAGTGACATAGCGGCGCATAACGCTTGCTCATTTACTCGCGTCCACGACTGCATGGTGATGACAAGAATCGGCGAGCTACACAGATCCGGATTCAGCGGCCTCGATATACTAATTTCACTTCGCAGCGTTTCGTAGTGCCTGTGTACGCGATACATCGCAAACAGCAAGGCCGGGATCGCGATCAGGGTGATCCACGCCCCTTCCGAGAATTTAGCTACGATCACGATGAGCACCGTGATACCGGTGGCAATCGCACCAATCAGGTTCAATGCCATGCTATGTCGGGACCGCTTTCCGCCTTCTCTCTTCCAATGAGCGACCATTCCGGCCTGCGACATCGTGAACGCCGTGAAGGCTCCGATGGCGAAAAGCGGAATCAATCGGTCTGTGATTCCGCCGAACCCAATCAGCAGTGCAGCGGTGAATAGCGTCAGGACGATGATACCTTCCGTATACACGAGTCTGCGGCCGCGGTTAGCGAAGGACGTCGGTAAAAATCCGTCTTCCGCCACGAAGTGGCACACGCGCGGAAAGTCTGCGAATGCCGTATTCGCCGAGAGCGTCAGCAAAACCAAAACTGAGAATATGGCAACGTAGTAGAACCATCCACGACCCGCAACAGCTGCGAACAGCATGGAAAGAACGCTCTGATAGTTGTTGCCGTTCGGTTCAGTGGCAACAATTCCGTACGCTTTCACAAGCACGGCGATACCAGCCAACATAATTGCGAGTGCCAGGATGATGAGACCTAGAGTGCGCTGAGCATTCTTGATCCTGTCGTCGCGGAAGGCGCCCACTCCATTGCTAACTGCCTCGACACCTGTTAACGCAGTACAGCCGCTGCCGTACGCTTTGATAAGCAACCAGATGCTGAAAGCAGCTGTTGCCTTACTGGACGGCGGCTTCACCACCGGTATAGGATGGCCCCCGGTCCCCATCGTCTTCACCATGCCGAGTATCAGAACAACTCCCATACATCCCAAAAACAGGTATGTCGGAAGAAGGAATATCCCGCCCGTCTCATTTACTCCACGTAAGTTCACGAGCATCAAAATCGCCAGTGCAGCCAAACACAGAACAAGGGTATGGGGATGCAGTGCCGGCAGCGCCGAGGTAAGGGCGCCGATGCCGGTTGAGATACCAACGGCAGCATCCAAAGCGTAATCAATCAGCAGTGCTGAGGCGGCAAGCAACCCCGCAAAGGTGCCGAGGTTCTGACGCGCCACAATGTAGGATCCGCCGCCGGATGGGTAGGCAGATATCGTTTGCCGGTACGACAAGTACACGAGGAGCAGTAACACGATAATGACAACCGTGAGCGGCACAATAAGGTGCAAGCCGGCCACTCCCAGCGGTATCAACAGCGTGAGGGCAGCTTCCGGTCCGTACGCCGCAGATCCCAGAGCATCCAGTCCGAAGACCGGAATGCCCTTCGCGGGACCAATCTGCTCGGCGCGCTCCTCGGACGTAGCGAGCGGACGGCCCAAGACAACGTCAAGTAATGGCACGGTTCCTCTTAGCACGCCACTTGGCCTGTAAGGCGTTTAGCCGCCCTCTCATCAAAATCGAAAGGAATTCACCTAAGTGACACGCGGATAGGAGTCTGACGGCCTGTTGAACGTTTCACAGGAGACGGAGTTGTAATCCTCCGGTGCCGCGCAACCGTCGCAGACGACGACCCATTTCCCGCTACGCTCTTCGGGCGATCGTCCAACAAACCTGCGAAGTGGCTGCCGAGGCGGAAAATGGGCAGGCGGCGATTGACCCGAGCGGAGACGTTGCATCCCGTGTGGTATTCCTGGACATCTCTATGCCCGTCCTTAATGGCATTCAAGCCGCAGTCCAATTTCGAAAGAACCTGCCTAGCGTCCGCGTAATAATCGTTACCAGTCACTCCCACAAAGCGTATGTTGAGCAGGCGTTTCTATGCGGCGCTCAAGCATACGTCGTCAA
>JAFAYL010000032.1 GCA_019240405.1 Acidobacteriaceae bacterium | reverse complement strand
CGACTCGTATGTGGCCGTGAGCGGCGCTTGGGAAGACGATCATACGCTTGTGCTCGATTACGACACCATAGGCAACATCAACGACTATCAGATGCACATTGTTTTTCGAGATCAGCGGATAGAGGTCAAGCTCCACGAGCGGACCGGTTTGGTCGATGAGAGCGTCAAAGGCCATGTGCCGTAAGCTCGAGCTGGGCATGCTGCCGTCGTGTGGATCGTCCCGGCCTGACGGAGAATATTCAAGCCGATTTCAATGAACCTATTTCGTTGTGTTTGCATAAACTACCCTTTCGAAACGTCGTTCTCCCACTTGGATGGAAAACGCAAACCGTAGATTGTGAGCCTCGGCGCGGATAGATCGTGTATAACGGCCCAGTGTAGATCTATGTTTTGCGCCCCGGCTGTCAAGTCCGGTTCTCTTCTATTGAAAACCGCGATGAGTGCGAAAAGGTCGCCGCCCATGTCACTCAGACGTAACCCGGTATTTCGACCACAATCCGGAGCGTCGGTGAATACATTCGGACTACACGCGATTCATCGGCGAACCGCTCCAACTTTTTTCAACTTCACGGAACAAATCTTTGGAGGTCCTCGTACTGTTTGTCAGTTCCATATTAGGGACTGACAAATATGCCACCCACTTCACCTGAGCAGGAATGGAAAAAAGGAAGCGCCGAGCTTCTGGTCTTGTCATTGCTCGAGGATCAGCCGCGCCATGGCTATGACATTTCGAAGCTGATCCAGATCCGGTCGGGCGGCTTTTTGCGATTTCACGTCACGTCCCTCTATCCGCTGCTGTACCGGCTGGAGGATAGGGGCTGGATCGCGAGCCGCTGGGTGGAAAAGGCGGACCAGCGAAGAAGGCGTTACTACAGCCTGACGCCGGAAGGTCGAAAAGTGCTTCGCTCTCAACGAAAGAGCTGGAAGGAATTCGTAACGGCCATGAGTCTGGTTACAGGAGTCGAACATGCATGATTGGAAGCGTATCGTCCAAGATCGGATCGCGCCATTGCGCCTGGAGCCAACTGCCGAGTCCGATCTCGTCGAGGAATTTTCGCAGCATCTCGAAGATCGCTATCGCGAATTACGAAGCGGCGGAGCAAGCGACGAAGAAGCGTACCGGAACGCCATCTCGGAGTTAGATGACACCTATCCGCTGCGGAAAGAATCGGGAAGGGCGCAGCACGTGGCGAAATACGACCCGGTGCCGGTGGGTGACGCAAGAACAGACAGCCTAGCGGTCGGTAAGTTCATGGAGGTCCTGTGGAGAGACCTACGCTATGCGGCCCGAATTATGCGGAAAACTCCCTTGTTCGTTCTATTCGTGGTTCTGACACTGGGTCTGGGGATTGGCGCGAACACTACCGTCTTCACCGTCATCAACACTCTGATTCTCAATCCTCTCCCGGTTCCAGACTCCTCCGGGTTGGCGGCGGTGGGCTTGATGAAAGCGCGGAGTACGTCAAAGTCGAGCGCGCCCCAGCCGCTCTCCTACGCGGATCTGAAGGATTATCAAGCTCGGAACCGAGTCTTCAGCTCCCTGGCCGGTTATACGTCTTCGCGACCTGTCACCTTGCAGGCGGCTGGCGCTTCGGAGGGGATGTTCAGCGAGTTAGTAACAGGCAACTACTTCTCGACCTTGGGTCTCAAACCCGCGGCGGGCCGCTTCTTTTTGCCCGACGAGGACACCACTCCTGGCGCGCATCCTGTTGCAGTCATGAAACTACGGGACTTGGCAATCGCGCTTCGGCGGTGCGGCTGACATCATTGGCACAACCCTGCGGCTTAATCACGTTGACTTTACCGTCATCGGTGTCGCTCCGCCCCATTTCATTGGAGTGAATGGAATTTTCGGTCCTGATTTGTGGGTACCGGCCAGCATGGCCGAACAGTTATTGCCGAATGAAATGCAAGGCGCGTTCAGCGATCGCGGCAAGGCCTTTTTTCAAGGCGTGGGGCGACTCAACCCAGGTGTCAGCCTGGCCCAGGCGCAAGCAAATGTGACAACCGTAGCAGCGGATTTGGCGCGCGAATATCCGGCCATCGACGAGGGCCACGCGGGCATGGTAATGCCCGTCCGTGATGTTCTATTGGCCAATACCGGCAGCAGCTCCACGCAAATTCTCGTCGCCGGCGCCGGATTGTTGATCGTGGTGGGGATCGTTTTGTTGATCGCATGCTCGAACGTCGCGAATCTGCTGCTTGCGCGCGCAGCGG
>JAFAYL010000007.1 GCA_019240405.1 Acidobacteriaceae bacterium | reverse complement strand
GGATTGGTTCGCCGGCAAAAGCGATCGCGCCCGCCCGCACAGATACAGGAGCAACAAGTTGGCTAGCGCGGGTCCGAGAAGCGGAACAGTGAAGTTGGCGGTTGTCGGCGATGAGACGCTGCTCGGCCGCGAATTGCGCGAGGTCTTGGGGGATCGTGGCTCGGCTGCAGTAATCACAGCTTACGCAGCGACCGGGGAAGGCAACTTCGGCGAAGACGAGGGCGAAGCGGTGTATCGAGAGCCGCTGGAAGCGGAATCGCTGAGAAACGCCCACGCGGTGATTGTGGCGGGATCGCCGGAAGGAGCTTTGAAAGCTTACGGGTTAGCGAAAGCCGCAGGCGGGAATACCAAGCTGGTCGATTGCACAGGCCACTTAGATGACAAACCGGAGGCGCGAATCGTCGCGCCGCTACTTGAGCCGCGAGAGCCTGAAGCAAGCTGGCTCCTAGTGATGGCCCATCCGGCAGCGAGCGCTTTGGCGCTGGTCTTATCGCGCCTGGCGAAGCATAAGCCCATACGCCGGGCAATCGCGCACGTGTTCGAGCCGGCAAGTGAACGGGGCAAACGCGGTCTCTCCGAATTGCACGAACAGACAAGCGGGTTGCTGGCGTTCAAACCGTTAAAGAAGGACGTTTTTGACGCGCAACTCAGTTTTAATATGCTTTCGCAATACGGAGAAGAAGCTCCGCAAAAATTGGCGGCAGTGGAGCGGCGCATCGAAACGCATTTGGCTACGTTATTGAGCCGCCAAAATCAGCCATCTCTTCCCATGCCGTCGCTGCGCTTGATTCAAGCACCAGTATTCCACGGCTATAGCATCTCGCTTTGGGCGGAGTTTGAGTCCGATATAAGAGCGACTGAATTAGGGGAAACGCTCGGCTCGGCGCAAATAGAGATTCGGGGAGAAAACGAAGAAGCGCCGACGAACGTTGGCGCAGCCAGTCAGAGCGGGCTCGCTGTGGGCGATATCCGCGTTGACCATAACAACCCGCGCGCTGCATGGTTCTGGATCGTGGGAGACAACTTGCGTCTGATGGCGGATGCGACCGCGGATCTGATTGCCAGTATCGGGGCCGAGCAGCGGTAATGAGACGATATTCGCTGTTCGCATGTGGTGCTGCGATTCTATTTCTCGGCTCATGCGGATACCACGTAGGGGGAAAAGCAGATCTTGTACCCAAAAGTGTCCAGACCGTAGCGATACCTGCGTTTGGAAATCTGACGCTGCGTTATAAGCTTGGCGACACGCTTCCGCGCGAAATCGCAAGAGAATTTAGGGCGCGCGGCCGTTTTCGCATAGAGGATGATCCGAGCGCTGCCGATGCCGTGTTGAACGGAACCATTCTCTCAGTTGGATCGTTCGCGACCGTAGCTGATCCCACAACGGGAAAAGCCACGAGCGTTCGGGTGATGGTTTCGTTATCTGTCAATTTCCTGGAGCGCAGGACGGGCCGCGTGCTTTACTCACAACCCAATCTGACATTGGCACAGAACTACGACATTGCTGTTGACCCGCATCAATTCTTTGACGAAAGTGATCCGGCATTTGACCGATTAAACCGCGATCTGGCACACACGATTGTGAGCGGTATTCTCGAGAACTTCTAGAGTGACACCCGAGCAGTTTCTTTCGCGAATCGCAAAGCAAGCTCCCGCTCCGGCTTATTTGTTTCTCGGGCAGGAAGGATATCAGCGCCGGATTTGTAAGAATGCACTGTTGGAACGCGTGCTGCCCGGCGATCTGCGCGCCGACGGCCTTACGCAAAGCGATCTCGAGAGTGCGGGCCTTCCGGATGTCTTGGATGATGCGCGTTCGCTTTCACTCTTTACTCAACAACGCGTGATTTGGGTGTGCAGTGCCGAGCTTGCGCTGCCGCGGAGAGTCTCAGGCATAACAGAAAACGGAGAGGAAGGGGAGAAACCGGCAGAATCGGGTCTGGCCGCGTACTTGAAAGCGCCCACACCCGGGACCGTACTGGTCTTCGAATGCAGTCGTTACGATTTCACAGGTGACGATCGCGCAAAGCTGGAGCGAGTCGAAAAATTCTATTCGGCTGTGCCCGAGCTTGTCGAATTTCGTGAGCTTACGCCGGAAGCAAGCCGTTTCTTAGCAGAGGATCTGGCAAAACAACACGGACTCAAGTTCGGCAGGCCGGAGTTGGCGGCGCTTTTAGAGGCCGTGGCGGGGGACGCGAGCCGCTTGTCAGCAGAAATGGAGAAGCTCTCGCTCTTTGTGGGACGTGAACGCGCCGTCACTATGGATGATTTGCGCGCCCTTGTCCCGAATGCCGCGCAAAGCACAATTTTCACACTCGTGAATGCGCTGGGCAGACGCGATCGGGCTGGAGCGCTGAAATCGCTGGATGCTCTAATCCGCGAGGGCGAATATTTGCCGCTTGCGCTTACGTTTCTAAGCACGCAGTTCCGGCTGGCGCTGGCGGCGAAAGAGGCAAAAGTCAACTCGGCGTCTCAGGCGCAAAGCTTTTTTGCAAAGATCGGCGTCCGCATGTGGCGCGACAGGGCGGAGCAAGTGATAGCCACGACGAATGCTTTCACAAAAGAGCATCTGGCGAAAGCGGTTGGATTGATCTACGAGACAGATAAAAAATTTCGGGAAGGCTATCGAGACGATCGCGTCGTAATGGAAACGCTGGTTACCGGGCTAACGAATTAGGCTGACCGCCTTCGGCTACTTGCCGGCGCCGCCACTCGAATAACACAACGCCGGCTGCAACCGATACATTCAGCGACGAAACCGCTCCCGTCACAGGTATTCGGACAAGAACATCACAATGTTTTTGCACGCCTTGGTGCAGGCCTTTGCCTTCGCCGCCCAGAACGATGGCGGTCGGGATCGCGTAATCGATGTGATCGTAGATTCCGGCGCCACGCTCGTCAAGCCCATAAATCCAGAAGCCCTTCTGCTTCAGGCGCTCGAGCGTCTGGCTCACATTCGTAACGCGCGCGATCGGAATATGCTCGAGAGCGCCCGCGGAAGCTTTGGCGACGGTTTCCGTCAGAGGAGCCGCGCGCCTTTCAGGAACGACGATAGCGCTCGCGCCGGCAGCATGCGCCGTGCGAATAATGGCTCCGAAGTTGTGGGGATCTTCCACTCCGTCGAGAACCACGAGCAGCTTTGAGTCTTCGAGGATATCGCTCAAATCAGCGTACTGGCGAGTCGCGCCAAATGCGATGACACCCTGATGCGGCGTGCCTTTGGTCGCGCGATCCAGCAGCTCCCGAGGCTCGAAACGAAGCGGCACTCCTTGCGCGCGGCAGAGATCGATAATCTCCTGAAGCCGCGGGCCCGCCGCCCCTTGGGCGATCACCACTCGATCGATTGGATGATGCGCCCGAAGCGCCTCGCGAACTGGATGAATGCCTGCGAGTTGCATTTACATGTGTCGCCGGAAGAGAATCGCGTCTGATGATACCAATCGGGTAGCTGTGCGGTACATAGTACTCGCCGAGAATTCTTCGTACGTGCACGGCTTTCCGGGGCCGGATGGGCGAGCCTTGTCGCTCGATACCAGCGCCGAAGGTGGCTTTTTCCGGTGGGGCAACCCGTCGAAGTTGGCGCTTTGGCGTTGCGTTCGGCTCCGTGGGGATTGATTACGAATGGCCATTCCTGGACTGACCAGGAGGATCGGCTCACAGCGGACTGGTTAAAGCGAGTCGTGGCTCAGAACTCTATGAGAGAGCATAAGTGTGTGAGATGTGCGGTTTATATGGCAGAACGGCTTAACAGACATATCATTCTTTTAATTCTCGGCGTCTGCTCCTTGAGCATAACGTCACCTTCGGGTGAAACGCGCGCGATCTGGTGGACGCCCAAGTTGAATTTGAAGGATCGGTCCGAAATTGTTATGCGCTTGCGAACGCCGTTCGAGGGTCAAATCACAGTCGCAAAAAACCACGCCTCGGCGACGGTGGCCAACTGCATCGATTACCTGAATTATGCCCAGGCTGGTTACAAGCCTCAGTCGGACCGCGAACTTGCAGTGTTCAGATCGTCGGGAATCGACTGCCAGGCTCTTCAAATTCTGCAAAGAGCTGTTCCCGCGAGGATCTCGTATCTGGATGATTTTCGGCTTGACCAGAATGCACCGAACGAGCTTCCCCCGCAATTTGCAGTGACGATATCACCTGAGGAGTTGCAAAGTTTAACAAAGGCACGCGCTCGCGGCTTAAGTTGGCAACAATACCAGCCTCAACTAAAGACCGAAATCGGGCAAGACTCGCTAACCGTTATCCACGGAGATGCGCGAGCGGTGCTAGAGATATACGCCAAAGGTGATTTCAACAGAGATGGAATAGAAGACATTATGATCAGGGAGGATACCTCGCTGATTTCGGGGACGTATTCGACAAGTCATCTTTTCGTACTCACGCGGGAAGGCAAACGCGGAGCATTGCGGGTGCTGAAGGAATACGAGTGAAGATTTCAGTTGACCGAGAAATCGTCAAAATTTGACCTTACAACTACGCCCACGAAGGAGCGTTGGGATTCTATGCTCAGCAAGTCTTACGCCGACTGCCGAAAATAACGTTCAGGTACCGGAGGCTCGTTGGGTAGATCCGGAGTATGGCGATATGCCTGGAGACTGATTAGATCGCCAATAAGCTCGGCCAAGTCTCGAACATCGTCATCGCTATGGTAATGGTGAAAGCAGAAACGGATCCCTTGCACTTTCGCTTTATCAACGTCCGCGCTGACTAGCCGACACTCTACGTGCTTGGATTCGAGAGCATGGTATACAGCTTCGGTCTGAGGGATACCGCTAATTACAACTACCGAACTCTCGCCCCATATCCCGATCGTCCGGACATCTCGTTTATGCACTTCATCACGAAAAAGGGTGGCTAAATTGTTCGTATGCTTTGTGGCCTTCTCAGCACCAACGGGTAGCCATTCATGCTTAAGAACATAGTTGAGCGCAAACCAAGGAAAGAAATCGCGGTATGTGGGAGGCGTATCCTGAAGGTCTTCGTGATGAAGGCTGCAAACAGGAAGCATCGCTGAAGTGGGCTGCTCAACCTCACCCGTAATGCGCAATAACCAGGCATTTCGAACTAAAACGCCGACCGATGGACGTCCGAGCAGCCAACCATCCCCATCGAATACGTAATAGGCCGAGCGCACGAAAATGTCGTCTTCTACGAGAATGTTTCCGACGGCCTGCGAACCATCGATTACGAAAAGCGTGCGCAGATTCTCTGCACGTACTTTGTCAATCAGCTCCTTGAGATCAAGGACGATACCGGTGTCGGAGAAAACCTGACTCAACACCGCGATGTCCGGCTTTTTCTCAATACACGCTTTGACCAGCACAGAAACAATTTCCGACGGTGAGACGTTGTTCCATATTGCATTCTGAACGGGAACAGTCTCGAGCTGAAAGCGATATATGTGCTGGAGGCGATCTTTTATGGTTTGCCGAATCGGGCCATGTTCGGCATCGGTGGTGAGCACTACTGTTGCCTGCGCACCCCTGGCGTCCAGCAATGCGCCTACGGCAAACTCCATCGCATGCGATGCGTCCTCATGCAAAGTCATAGATTCGGCGCTGACGCCCAGAAATGCTTCGAGATTACCGAGGAACGCCTGGGCACCACTCCACGTGACTGTCGTGCTGCCCTGGGTCAAGAATCGTCGAGCTGATTGAGGATTCGACGGGCTCATTAGATTCGAGCAGGCCGTCAATTCTTTCCCTAAAGAATGGCTGAGAGTGGACCGGTATGGAGTGTCAAAGACTCGCGGATCCCAGTCAAGTTTATTGATAGCCGGCGCTCGTTCCTCATCGCTGATCTCCGGCAGAATCGACAGATACTGCAGCACCCCGATCACTAGGGGCCCATATTTTACGAGAAATGATACCCAGACCGGGAAGTGCAGAGTTAAAAAAGGAACCGACAGCAAAACCAGAACCAGGGCCATTAGCGTGAGAAGCAAAGTCAGGCTTCTCGCTTCCGGGCTAGCTCTTTCCTTGCCGTAATCTCGATATCGATCAGCGAAATACTGTTTGGGCAAATTAAGCCAAAAAGCAGCTGCGAAGCCGGCAAGGATTAGTAGCATCTCCAGAAGGCCGCCGGAGGTTCTCCAGTAGTAGGCCAGCAGGTATGCCCAAATTACACGAAACGGCTCCGGCAGTAGACCCAACTGATGATGCGCGTGGTACACCAAGACGTGTTTCGAGAAGAAGAGTAAAGTGAAAAAACCAAACACTATACACAACAATCGAGCGATGCGGAATTTGAAGCCTTCATAGCTCTCGTCCGGAGGTGTGAAACGCAAAGCAATCAAGCTCATGGCTTCCTCGCCGAGGCTAGTGCATAAGCTTGGTATCTATTTTTTTCCGCCGGTTGGAGTTCTCCGTTACGATCGAACCGATATTCGTGTCCAGTTTTGGATTCCTCCGTCGATTGGGAGAGAATCCGGCGCAAGTCAGTTCTTGCCTCACTTTCCGGGTTTTGGGCCGCAAGGCGCCGCATCAACATATAGGAGTCATATCCGTACTCAGAGGCGTCGTTCTCAGTTGGGAGGGTTTTCGAGGACGAGAAGTGGCTTCCGGCCCCGCCAGGGCGCGTCGGAAGCATCGCGAAAACCGGGAATGGAAACGTATATTTATCCGTGTCATCCAGATCTTGTTCGTATGCCCCGCTCGCTAACAACACGGTCAGATTCTTGAACGATTGCGAAGCGTCTCTCGCTTCGCAAGCCACTTGGTCTTTATCTGCTCGATACCACTTGAGTTTACTCAGTAAGTCCATGGCGCCCGGTGCAAATCCGAGGTACGCCACAGCGTCAAGCTTGCTGCACCAGAGTTCTGGCATTAGGTCGGCGAATTGGAGCTGTTCAGTTACTTCAAAGTTGTAGATGATAATTCTCTTGCTCCTTATTTCCGGTTCCAACTCGCGAGTAAGCTCGCTTCTGAGAAATTCACCGAAACTGTTGGGCTCATGAAAGAGAGCCAAGCGGAGCGGCATACGGCTCCGCAGCCAGATTGCTATCTGGGCGGCTTGGCGGCCGTTTGTCGGCATCAATCGAAACACAATTCCGGCAGCATCTTCCCCAGAGGACATGAGATCGTCGTTGGCGGCTACTGCTAGTAAAAGAGGTATCTGCATGGTTCGGCAAAACCGCACGACGGGAGGTGAATCGGGTGATGTGAGAAGCGAGATGACACCCAGCACTGAGCCATGAGCGATCTCTGAGCCTAATCGCTCATATATCTTCGCAACCCTTCCAGCCGAATCCTGGAGTTCTTCATGAATGTTCACCAGGTGCACGTCCGGACCATGCCCCTGCTGGTCATGTACTGCTTGGCATAGACCTGCGAGCGCGGCTTCCGAAACGTTCTCCGCATTGGGGGCTACATCGGTGCATTCCGGAGCTGTTGAATCTCCGTCATACACGACAACAACTTTGCCGTTCGTCTCAGATATAAAAGGACTCGCAACTACCTGATACCCAGCCCAGATAAGGAAAATGGCGGCTGCCGGGTAAACTAACTGCCGCATCCATTTGAGTAATTGCTGCACAGAAACACCTTGTTGCTACCGGCGGGAACGAAGTTCTCAGTTTGCCTTGAGAAATGTTAGAATTCTGCTCTCCTCATTGAACGGTAACGGCTCCCGATTGAGTACGATCTCAATCAGGGTAGTCGTAAATGGGTAGAAGAGCGATCCAGTTCCATTAGTCAAGTTACTAATATCGAGTTCAACAGGCTCTGAAGTAGCGGTCAGTTCCTTCTGCTCACTGCCGTAGCCTTGATAAGCCATCAATTCAGTTCCGGTGGAGGCATGGATGCGGACCCGCAAAGGCAACTTTCCGGAACAGATGCCCTTTGGAAGACGAACGTGAAAACAGCGAAAGCTTGAGTCTGCCCCGTACGCGTGGACGTCAGTATACATATCGGGAAATGGAATCCATTTACTGCTATCGTTTGGGTCGTCATTCTGATGAAGTATCTCGATTAAGTAATCTGAGACGCCATCTCCGCGCTCATCTCTGGCGTGAACGACAAATTGCTGCCAGCCTTCCATCATTTCGTGTGGACTCTCGCCAATTAAATGGCTGAAGAACCTCTTCGCTTCACCATTTAATCCGGCGCTCCCACTTCCGGGGTTGACAAGCATCTGCTGGAGGGCAGTACCGCCGTACTCTTTTGCCCGCGAGAGCCATTCCTCGTAAGACTTTCCTCCAGGATCCCCCACCTTTAAAAACTCCACCACCAGATCAACCATACCCGGATCGGGATTACTGATCAGCGTGGCATGATTTCTTCCTGCGACCGGAATCATTGGAATATCCAGACGGTCGTCGGCCCACGTTGATATGGTTGCGCGATCCACCTTCGTGCCATCTGGCCCGATCGGGGTTCTAGTTAGGTCAATCGTGATTTTTCTAGTATTCAGTCCACACCCAGCCCAGCGAACGGTCCCATCGGTGCCGGGATCGTTTGCGACGCTCGCAATTCCGTCATATCCACGATTTCCAATAAAAACTGCGACGAAGGGCGTGTCAGTACCCTTGTCGTAATATGGGCGGTCCGCGAGCAGGTCAGCATGGGCTAGCTCCCACGTGAATCTGCTCCCTAGTTCCAAACCGTCCAGAACTTGGTCGCCCGCATTCAGGAAATCAGGTCCGAGTTGCCTATTCCCTTTGACCATGGCCCCAAGCCACGTACGGCCTTTATGCGCCTGTGGCGAGCCCCACGTTGCAGGAGCGACTCCGATCAGATGTTTTAAGCGTTTGAGGCGTTTATTCGCACCTGCTGTTGCCGGGTAATTTGTCAGCCACGCGCGAGTAACGAGCATGCCCGTCGAGTGGACAATCGCGTCAAACTCCTGATCCTCGTTTTTCAATATCGGATGACTACGAAAAGCGCGGTCCAAACCTTCGGCAATATCTTTGATGGTGATCTCGTTATTGAGAGAGATGTAACTGCAAATGTCGATATCTGTCGAGCTCACACCCCGCGCTTCCAACGCATCACGCAAAGGATAAAAAGCAGTTCCGTCCGCTGAATATCCATGAATCAGAAGGAGTGGGCGTGCCATTATAGGTTCTCTCGAGTATGTGTGCTGGTTTGATCGGTTGAGGATGCGAGGCGTTAGCCGATGCTCACTACTCTATGCAGTCAAAGACATGGACCTGCCGCTTTTCGCATTCTCAAAAAGCGTTCTTGTTTTCTCGTTTCGTGCGTCGCTGATGCCGTTGCGCCGGCACTCGGCAGCGCAAGTCTGCCAATCACCAGCCTCAGCGGCCGCTTTGAGATGAGGAAATTTGGTGACCAGGCCATTTACGCCAAGATTGAAGGCCATGTCAAGCAGAGCATCCTGAGCCGGCGCTGGATATGTATCGTAGCCGTGAAAAGCTGCCCGGACGCCGGCCTCCATAGTGGCAATGTCAAGGCTTAGAAGTTCGTCAATCGCGCTCGGCGTCATATCTAAAGCCGTAAACGGCCGGTAATGTTCTGCCAACATTCCGCGCTGTTGTGACTCGACCTTTGCATAGTCGGACGCGATCTGGTCTAGAGTCGCCTGTGTGGTGCAGCCGTGGAGCACGAAACTCAGCTTCTCGGCTTCATGGACGTTCGGAATCATGTGGCCGACGCCCACCGTGACTCTCCCCACGGTGTCCAAATACATATGGCAAAGGTTGCCCTCGTTTTCGATAAGTAATTGCTTCAATTCAAAATGGTCGTTCATGGTCTATCCTCCTGGATGCATACCTCGGGAATTCGCCCAGCCTCGCGGCTTGTACGCGAGATTAGGTATACAAGAGACTGACAATACGTGTGCGTACCTTGCAATTAAAGGACCCAGTTGATCTATAGGCTAAGAATGCCGGTTTTGCGCAGGTTCTGCTTAGACGAGCACGGGTCGGCACGGGGAGAGATTAACGGCAAGGTCATCGTGGGGTAATCAAGCACGAGACGCTTAACCGAACTGTTCTTAATCGGTAACCATCTAGATAGTCCCGCCGGTACGAGCCTTAGTTCCGACGAATTTTTAGCTGAAAGAATTGTATTTTGACGAGTGGCTTCTGGAGTGCTCGCTTGTAGTGATTGGAGCATTCGATGAGTATTTCTGGTATTCGCAAGACGTTACGGTTTGGCTGGGTTCAGTTATGGAGTTTTATATCCCTCTCCCTCTTAATACCGATCACAGTACAAGCACAGAACAATAGGAGAAGCATGAGCCCTCCTCCGGTAAGAAGTGCGCCAGCATATCGGCCCGCGCCTGCGAGCCGTCCGCGCGAGACAAATAAAGCGAACAAGGGCTCTGGTAACACGAACAGAGGTAATCTGCCAAGTGCAGGTACCCCCTCGAATGTCGTAAATGGAGGTCGCCAGCCGAGTGCGACCTCGAAGACGGTGCCTCAGCCAAGCACATATACGAGCCCCGGCCGTCTGCCGAGCACAAATTCAAGCCCCGGTGTTGATTCGAGCGGATTCAAAACCACCGCGACCGCCGCCCGTGCGGGTATTTTGAACGGAAGACCCTTGCCACCCGGTGAAGTTGTCAAAAACAAGGATGGAAGCTCCGCACTTCGAACCAAAGACGGCAGACAGTACGTGCTCGGGCCAAATGGGCATCTCGACACGTTTCGCGGCACTAACAACACCGAAGCGCGGTTTCGCCCGGATGGTAGCGTACACACAGTTCATGCGAATGGAATGACCATCACTCACGGTCCGGGAGGCGTTCGGCACATAATCGCTGAACGCCCGGACCATACGGTTGTTGTTAGTAGCAGCGCACGGCATGGCTATGTGCAACGCCAGTTTACAGCCGGCAACCAGCAGTTTGTACAGCGGACTCACTATTTCAATGGTGTCTCATACACTCGCGTCTATCAGTCCTACTACTATCGCGGAGTTCTCCTCGAACGGTACGTTCCGATCTCGTACTATTCGCCGGCATTTTACGGGTGGCTTTACTCGCCTTGGCCAGCTCCGATCTCCTACGGTTGGGGTTGGGCTGGAAATCCATGGTATGTCTACTATGGTTGGTATTTTGAGCCATTCCCTGTTTACCCAAATGCTTCTCTGTGGTTGACAGATTACATACTTTCAACCAGTCTCACCCAGGCTTACCAGGAGCGCGTAGATGCGGCTGCTTCAAATTCACAGGCCAATCCTGGGCCAAGTGACGCCGCGACCACCAGGCAAGGTGCACTTACGCCGGAGGTGAAACAGGTCGTCGCCGATGAAGTTCAGCGACAGCTTGCCTTAGAAAAAGCTGATGCAGAAGCTGCGGCGCGGAATGCGACGGTAGACGCGGGTTCGGAGGCGATTCCTCAGACTCTGAATGATAATGCAGCACACGCGTTTGTAGTTTCTACCGCGCTTGAGGTCAGCACTTCACAAGGGCAGGATTGCGCAGTTACTGAAGGTGATGTTCTCCAACTGAGCGGCCCTCCCCCGGTTAACTCGGCAGCCGCCGAGGTGAAGGTGCTGGCAAGCAAAGATCAGGATTGCCGGCAAGGAACTCTAGTCACAGTGTCGTTTCAAGATTTGCAGGATATGCAGAACCACATGCGGGAAGTTATCGATCAAGGAATGGGACAGTTGCAGGCGCATCAAGGTGGATTGCCCGCGCCCCCCGCCGGAGCAAGTGGTCAAATACAGTCCTCGTTTGCTTCTGCCGTGCCTCCGGCCGATCCAAACGTTGCAGCCGAGTTGAAGCGACAAGTACATACTGCAAACTTGACAGAAGAACAGGTTGTCAGCCAAGCCACCGCTCCCGAGACCGGAACGGCTGGTGGTGTACTTGTGGTAAGTTCACCTTCCCCGGTTACTATTTCGCTTGGGCAGACTATCGATCAAGTGGTCGCCAGTCTGGGAAATCCCAAACAGATTGTGAATCTAGGAGCGAAGCAGATATACGTCTACAGTGACATGAAAGTTATCTTCGCGAATGGGAGAGTGAGTGATGTCCAGTAAAGGTTACCGGCATTACGTTAAGTCCGCTACCGTGGTGAAACAATAATTTTCAGCTGTTGTGCTATTGAGGAACCATCAGAAGCGGATGCTACAAGCGTAAACAGCGTCGTGTTGGCCGGTCGGATCGTAAGCGAGCCAGATGTCCCGACTACGCCGATATTCGGCGAAATCGTAACGCGCGCAGCTCCCCTGACATCCCATCGCAGCACAGCGCTGCTGCCCTCCGGAATAGCCGTGGGAGAGGCGCTAAAAGCGATAATCGAGAGCGGTACGGATGACGGCAACGCTGGAGACAGAACCCGCACGCTGAACTGCTTGGATGCGCTTCCCCCAGGACCTTCAGCAAGCAAGAGATAATCAGTATTTTCGCTGGGCGAGACAGTGACTGTACCCGCTGGCGCTAAAACCGGAAACCCTGGGACAATATGAACGCGCGTAGCACCCGTAACTGACCAGTGCAGCGCGACCGATTGTCCGCGGGTGATCACCTCGTGATCTCCTCGAAAACTGATAGACGGACGCTCGATACTCGGCTCAGCCGGTTTTGGGACTGGGGGCGTTTCTGTAACAACATGACGGGGAATTTGGACAGCAACTGCGACACTCCGCTCGATATTTTTGCCCGCCCCATCGCTAACCCTGAGATTGAAATTCCGACTCTCAGTTAGACCACTAATTGTCTTGGAGCCGCTATTCGGTACTAGCTGATCATCCAAAAAGACTTGTGAAGCATTCTGCACATCCCAACGAACTGCAACAGACTTTCCCGATTCAATTCTTCTGGGAAATACTGAGAACAGTATTCTTGGCGGAAGCAGGGGAGGTTTGACCTCGACTGCTGCTGACGCTGAAGTTATTACGCCATTTGGGCCTGTTATTGTAAGCGTGAACTTACTATCCTTCAACAGATTCGCTTTAGTTCTTTCTCCCGAGAGCGGTACCTTTTGGCCGTCCAGGAGCACCTCATTGCTGTCTCGGGTTTGCCAACGCAGGCTGACGCTACCACCTTGAGAAACTACGGTAGGCGTAACCGTGAAGCTTACAATGGCCGGATGCTTTTCTCCCAAGATGCGAACGAGAACCGCGCCCACGCAAAGCGCAATTACGGCGAAAGCGATTCCCCATAGAAGTCGCCGTTTCTCCGGCTTCTTCCGCGCGTCCTCTCGTGGCTTGGGTGGCTCCGGCTGTCGCACGATGCTCAGGTCCGGGGCGCGAGAAGTCTCGATCAAAGCATGTTGAAACTCGGCAATAGTTTGGAAGCGATCCTCTTGCCTCAAAGCGAGTGCTTTCAGCAGCACTGTTTCTGACGCTGCAGGGATCTGAACACCGCGCCGGCTCGGAGGCTCAAGGTCGTCATGCGCCAGCCGGTCCAAAGCTGGCGGCGGAGCTTCGCCCGTTAGGGCTCGGTAAAGCGTTGCACCGACAGCGTAGACATCCGTCCACGGACCTTGTCTACCGCGGCTCCGATACTGCTCTTCGGGAGCGTAGCCGGGCTTCAAAATAATATCCAGGCTCCGGCTTTGTTCCCCGACAGCGTACCGGGCAGCCCCGAAATCAAGAAGTTTGACTTGTTGAGATCGAGTGATGTAAATGTTATCGGGGCTGACATCTCGGTGTAACAAGTTCGCCGCATGGACTTGGTTCAGCGTATCCATCACAGGAATGAGGGTGTTGAGCGCAATCTCAAAACTCACTCTTCCGCCGCGCTGTTCCAAATATTCGCCAAACGTTAGCCCGTCCACGTAGGCCATCACGATATAACCGGTTCCGTTTTCTTGAAAGTAGGCCAGGACTGCAACGATCCCTGGGTGATCTTGAAAACGCGCGAGGGCGCGGCCTTCATCCAAGAACCTGGTGAGTCCGACTCCGTACGTATCCTTTACTTTTTGCGTCAAAGCTTGAACGGTGGAGTTGTCCCTGCCGCGGGTACACAGTTCTCTTGGGAAATATTCTTTTACCGCCAATTTTCGATCAAGGTTTAAATCCCACCCCAAATAGGTAATCCCGAATCCCCCTTGGCCCAAGGCACGGCCCACTAGATAGCGACCGTCGAGCACCGTGCGGGGCGGGAGTTGCAGAGGCGATTCGGGCGGGTTTCCTTCTCGCCAGCCGCAGTGAGGACAGTTCTCTTCCGATCCCCTGTCCTGCATGCAGCCCATGCAGAGCGACTCAAAAGTCACGATTCCCTCACCTTAGGCGGAAAGTAAATGCTTTGCAAGGTCAGGCGAATTGTTCCTGAAATGCGTAACAGAGACAAAGCTGTTTTGGAAACACACGCGCTTTGCCCGAAATAGCTGTTTACAAGAGGTAATGCGTGACATATCCTGGGTTGATCTAGTAAATCTACTCTGGTCGTTACACCAGTGAAAAGCCTTTCCCCGATCTTGGTTGTCGAACCTCAAGGCGCACCGCGAGAAAAACTGCAACAATGCCTCCACAGGCATGGATTTCATACCGTGGCGGCCGACCGCGTTGAGATGCCGCGGCTCATGCGTAAGTATGAACCCCGATTGGCAATTATCGGGCCTACGCAGGCGAACCTCAATACTTTTCGCGAAGTGGCGGAGCGCATTCGTGCGTGTGCCGCGGAAATTCCGGTCATGCTGGTCACTCAAAACAGCTCCGAAGATCTTGCACTTGCCGCCTTGCGTGCTGGTCTCGAGGGATATGTAAAGTACCCCTCTATTGATCAAGAGCTCGCAGATGAATTGGTAAGGTGTCTTTCTCGCCGTAACGGAATTGCCACAGAATGCATATGCGAACCGGGGGAAATGATCGGCGAAAGCCGCCGGATGCAAGAGATAAGCGAATATTTGGCCCGAATTGCATCAACTGAGAGCAACATACTGATTACTGGCGAAACCGGTACCGGCAAGGAGCTGGCAGCCGAATTCGTTCATCGCCGTAGCAGACGAAGAAACAAGGCACTCGTAACCATTAATTGCGCGGCAATCCCCGACTCGCTCCTCGAGAGCGAACTCTTTGGTTATGAACGCGGTGCGTTTACAGGTGCACACTCTTTGAGAGAAGGAAAACTCAAAACCGCCGATGGCGGAACAATTTTCCTCGACGAGATAGGTGATATGAGCGCGTATGCGCAGGCAAAGATTCTCCGCGCCATAGATAATAAGGAGATTCAGAGGCTCGGTGGATCAGCTAACACGGCCGTAAACATAAGGATCATCGCGGCTACAAACCAAGAATTAGAGAAATTAGTAAGCGAAGGCACATTCCGCAAAGATCTATTCTTCCGGCTTAATGTTGCGCGTGTCCACCTCCCTCCTTTGCGCGAGCGAAGGGAAGATATCCCGGCAATTGCCCATCACTATCTCGACCGGCTTCGAAGGGATCCCTCCAGTCCTGCCCGCTGCCCGACGCCAGAAGTTTTGAAGTGTCTGCTTTCCTATGATTGGCCAGGCAATATCCGTGAACTGAAGAACGTTTTAGAAATTCTCTGCGCCGATTCTTCCTCCAACGAAATCTCAGTGCAAGAACTGCCGCTTCGGCTCTGGAACGCGGCGAACGGATTCAGTGCAGTTTCCGAGGACGAGCGTAAACGGCTCGTTTGGGCTCTAACCTCGACGGATTGGAACAAAAGTAAGGCGGCCGAAAAACTGAATTGGTCTCGAATGACACTGTATCGCAAAATGGCGAAACATCAGGTATCGAGAAAAGTGGAAGCCGAGGCGGTGTAACACCTGTTTCAGAATCTGGCCTCGTTGTTACACAACGGAGTTACACCCTGGAATTTGTCAAAAGTAAGGCGAATTACCGGATTTCTGCCCCTATCCAAATCGGTACTGTAACAACTGCCAGGTGCGGCGTCCATTTGAATTCGCAATGACCCGGCTCGCCAAGCCGCGGAATAAGGCCCCCAGATTGCTATCCCCAAATGCAAGCGAGCAATCTGCGCGACGGGAAAGACACGCATCCGGACCAAAAGTGAAGTGCGTGCAGAAAGTGAAGGGCTCGACGGTACACGATCCAATTGAAGGCCGCTATGCCAACTATTTCAAGGTGGGCCATAACCCGGCCGAATTCATCTTGGATTTTGGACAGGTTTACTCGGATGACGAGGATGAGGTAATGCATACTCGAATCGTCACGAGCCCCGCTTACGCGAAGATCTTGCTGGAAGTGCTTCGAGACTCGATCGAGAGTTATGAGCGGGTTTTTGGGGATCTTCGAAGACCTGAATGAGCCATGCTGACGACAGACTCCGTTGATCCTACTGGGTTATCCGTGAATATCGTCCCCGGCGAAAGCGAATCGCTGCGGCAGTTACTTTCCGAACTGAAAAGAATCGACACCCTCATTCAGGTCGAGGTTCGAAAATTCCGGCAACAACATAAGGCAGATGAGCAGTTTCAAGGGTTGTTTATCGCAGATGGCGAGGTAGACGCATTACTGGAGCGTCCTCCTTGTTCTCCACGATTTTCACCGACGAGCGTGGAAAGGGGCGTGAGAGCGCGAGATCAGGCGCCCGAAACACGCCTCGCTCAACTTGCTCGACTGTTTGAACTTACGGCTTTTGAGCTGGACTGTCTGCTCATCTGCCTCGCTCCGGAACTCGATCCCCGTTACGAGCGGCTGTATGCCTATTTGCAAGACGACGTCACGAAGCGACGGCCGAGTGTGGATCTCGTCCTTAATCTGCTCTCCTCGAGTATAGAGGAAAAGCTCTCTAACCGGGGGCATTTCATTCACACGGCTCCGTTAATCCGAAACAGTTTACTCCACATATTTGAAGATCCCTCCCAGCCCCATCCGACTCGGCTGAGCAAGTATCTCAGAATCGATGAGCGCATCGTTGACTACTTGCTTCACTCTGATGAGCTAGATTCTCGACTGTTGAGTTATTCGACGTGCCAAAGACCGAAAACAGAGCTCGACTCCTTAGTCTTGGCGTCAGATATCAAGAATCGAGTGCGATCGCTAGCCCGGCGGCGCACAGGGGAGCCGTCGCTCATCGTCTATTTGCAGGGCGCGTACGGTAGTGGCAAACGCGCCACTGCCGAAGCTTTGTGTCGTGACTTGAATCTGCGATTACTAACCATCACGGGTAAGCGGTTAACAGGGCATTCTGACTCCGAATTCCAAACACTCTTGCCGTTATTCATGCGCGAGGCGCTGCTGCAATCGGCAGCTCTCTATTTGGCCGATTTCGATGGCTTCTTGGCAGAAGACAAAGCTGGGCGCCTAGCCATTCTTCTGCGCGAGCTTGATGCTCGACAAGGAATCAGTTTTCTTGCCGGAGAATCTGCGTGGGGGCCACGGGATGAGTTAGCCAATGCCCGATTCATACGGCTGGAGATCCCAAAGCCGACTTATACCGAGCGGCTGAGGCTCTGGCAAAGAGCTGTTGAGTCGACTTGTGAATTTGATTTATCTCTTTTGTCCACGAAGTTTCGTTTTACGGCGGGACAGATCCGAGATGCAGCAGCTACGGCCCGGAATCTAGCGTCCTGGCGCGATCCAGAATCGAGCGAAGTCACAATGGCGGATCTATATGAGGCCTGCCGTCTGCAATGCAACCGGAAGCTTTCGTTATTGGCTCGCAAGATCAAACCGCACTATTCTTGGAACGACATCGTTCTGCCGCTAGATCGCGTGGAGCAGCTTAAGGAGATCTGTAACGCGGTGAAGTTCCGATCGGTAATCTACGATCAATGGGGCTTCGACCGCAAACTCTCGCTCGGCAAAGGACTCAATATACTTTTCGCCGGTCCGCCAGGGACTGGGAAAACCATGGCAGCCGAAATCATGGCGGGTGAGCTGGGTCTCGATCTGTACAAGACGGATTTATCGACGGTAGTCAGCAAATACATTGGTGAAACCGAGAAGAACTTGGCGCGCATCTTCGCTGAAGCCGAGAACAGTAATGCGATTCTCTTTTTCGATGAAGCAGACGCACTGTTCGGCAAGCGGAGTGAGGTCCGGGATTCACACGATCGCTACGCCAATATCGAGATCAATTACCTGCTTCAGAAGATGGAAGAGCATGAAGGGTTGGTGATTCTGGCTACAAATTTTCGGAAGAACATGGACGATGCCTTCGTGCGGCGGCTGCATTACACGCTCGACTTCCCCTTCCCGGATGAAGCTGAGCGGCACCGGATTTGGCAAAGCATCTGGCCCAAAGAGACTCCGCGACATGTGGAATTAGACTTGCAGGCTCTTGCACGTAGGTTTGAGCTTGCCGGCGGCAGTATTCGCAATATCGCGCTTGGAGCGGCATTCCTTGCCGCGGATAACGGAGGAATTGTAAAGATGCAGCACTTACTGCATGCGACACGGCGGGAGTATCAAAAGATGGGGAAGGTGGTGAGTTGCGGGGAGTTTGAGTAGATCACCGGCGGAGCACGGGCGTTGAGTGAGGAGACTTCAATATGGGTGACCAAGAGCCGACTGCCAGCAACGGTTGGCAGGTAATTTGTCCCGAAGAGAATGCGCAGATAGGGCCTACATTCTATTCGTCCGATCAAGCATTTCAAATATGCAGTGAGCACAATACGGCGACGGGTCACAACTCGACTGTTGTACCGTGTACTAACTGCTAGAGTTCGGGTGTGAGATAACAAACGCTGGACAAGTTGAGGCTACATCTAGAGAGCAGAAACCATGCGCGACCGCAAGATTGAGACATTCGATAGGGCTACGAGACCACACTTTACGGCTTCCTCGGGCGAGGCGGAAAAGGTTTTCAGGGCAGTGTACGACCCGATCGCAAAACAGACTACGCCTCTGCGCGAGGCAGCGAAGTTGGAGGAGAACGCTTCGACGCTGAAGCGCATAAGCCGGTTTAAGGGCTCGCGAGTAGACGGTTCCTTGCTCCGTCTTCAGCAGCAGCACGGCAATCGATATGTACAGCGAGTTTTGGCGTTAGCACGTAGCGAAAGTGAAAGCCCCGAAGTTGATCCCGCCGTGGAAGCAGCGATCGAACGCTCGCGAGCCGGGGGCCAATCGCTGGATTCCGGCGTGCGGCGGCAGTTGGAATCGGCTTTTGGCGCGAACTTCAAAGACGTACGAATACATACGGGCGATCAGGCTAATGCACTGAATGAATCTTTAGGCGCTCTGGCCTTCACTACGGGAAAAGACATCTTCTTCAGCAACGGTCAGTATGATCCCGGCAGCCGTGGTGGGCGCGAGCTTCTGGCCCACGAATTGACTCATGTTCTACAGCAAAGCGGCTCTCAGTTGCAGGGAAAGATGGAAGTGGGAGCAGCAGGTGACGAATTTGAGAGGGAAGCCGACCAAGTCGCAAGGGCAGTTTCGAATAAAATCGACCGGCTCAGCGCAGGCAATGTCCACAGCGCGCCACGGAGCTGCGCCTGCGGAAAGCACTCTGCATCGGGCGGAGAATGCGAGGAGTGCCGTGCTAAGCACTCTCATTCGAGCTCCGAAGCTCAGTTCACAATTGATCCCACGAATGGTGCGAATCATTTATCTAGAGCAAATACGCTAGATAGCGATGAAGATGTGGACACAGTAGTGATTCGAAACTTTATCCAATGTCAAGCGGATGGGGACCAGCAAGATGGCGACGGCCAGCAGAACCAAGTTGGCACTGCCACATCCCATTGCACACCGACCGCCAGCTTCGGCAGTATCCCGAGCGGCGCGCTCACTGCCGCATTTGTGTCCGGCAAATTCGGTGTTCCATTCACGATGGTCGGAAACTTCAACGCGCCCGTTCCTTGCAACTGTGTTTGTGGCGAATATCGGCAGTTCGTACGAGGCTTTTTCAAGTACAACGGAACAACTTTGACGCACGCCCTTTGTTCCAACACGATGGACCCAACCACCTGGAACGAGGATTGCGTTACGGCCGGAGGCACGGATCTGAAATACGGCTATCACTCGATTCCGTTTGCGACCAGTAAGTTCAGTAACCCGGATCAGGCAACCGGCTGTACTTTTAACGGTTTTGATTTCCCGGGATTTAAGGCCAGCTCGCTGAGCAGCGGGGATACTGTCCAAATGCATTTAGAGTTTCAGGGCAAGCTCGTCGATGCTTGTAACGGTGACGCACAGCTTGCTGCGTCTTCATGGACAGTTGACGGGACGGGAACCGCACCATAAACACCCGTGTAGAACCTAGCTAAAAGCAACGCGGACGTGCGAATCCCATCATCGTTGGTCGGAATTCAGGGATGCCTGGTTCTGCTGACTATGTTGGAAGTAAGCTGCTTTCACCCGATAGGAGGAAGTCGCGATATGGTTCGAGAACTTACGACCGATCCGAAATCGAGTCGGCTAGGTGGTATGCCTGTCATGCTCAAAGTTGGTTCGAGCGAAACGGCTCATGAGTGTGAGGTCACAGTTGTGTTTAGTCGAGCCGATAATTTGGCACCCCTCGAAGCGCACGATGTGGAGGCGCAACTCCTCGATGCCCGCGGTACGCCGCTGCAGCTGCTGGAACGGCCGTCCGGGAACCTCGTTGAGTTTGGCGGAACTCTCGGCAATTCGGTGAACGCTTTATTCCGCTTTCAGAGCTCAGGCGGCGCGCCATCAGAAGCGTTGGTCAGCTATCGGGGTGAAAGCGTTCGTTTTCAAATTGTCGCGGCAAACGCAAAGTGATGAGATTTAACTGCCGGAGTCCTGGAATGTGTGAAGTCTCCTGTTTAAAGGCCGCATGGAACGCCTAGGCCAGTCACCCTCATACTCAGAGTCTTCCCTACCGGTGCTGTCCGACGATCTCCGTCGGGAAGTCGCGGAAGGTCTCTTCTACACCCACGCGCGCCTTAGCCAAAACACGAACAAGACGCTTGAGGCCGCAGCGTTCCTCTACGGCCTCATCGAACTGCTAAACGAACGCGGGCTCATCACAATCGAAGAGCTCGACGCCCGAAAGAAAGCTGTCGGCGAGAGATTAGCCAATCAGTTCAAAGAGCAGGGCCTCGGCGTAATGATGCAAGACCCCGAGGAGGATAAATACTCGTTCCAACACGAAGCAAAGATCGACTGCGAGAATCGGGTCCAATTCTGTAAGGCTAGCTGTTGCCGACTCCGCTTCGCGTTGTCCCGGCAAGACATCGACGAGGGAATCATTAAATGGGAGCTCGGACGCCCATATCTCATTGCTCACGACAAAGATGGGTATTGCTCGCACTTCGAACGGGGTTCGTGCCGGTGCACGGTGCGCGAGAACCGTCCCGTGCCATGCCGTGGTTATGATTGCCGGAACGACAAGCGGATCTGGCTCGATTTCGACAACAAGATAGTTAATCCGAATATTGACCGCCCGGATTGGCCGGAGTGCGAACGTTCGCACCAAGGCCTAAATGGCCGAGGGAGTGATACATGCGAGAGTACGACGTAAGCCGTCCGGCGATTACACACCGAATCTGCTTACCTCTACTTGGCAATCGACCAGCTGACGAAACACGGCTCGTCAATAGACACGAACCCCATGAAGAGGCTGCCGTTCGCTCTCTGGATAGAAAGGCTCCATCATCCAGCTATTGCAGAAGCTTGCAGCCCCGCCGTCTAGAGCGTTCACTTCTTCATCTGCAACGTCAATATGGGAACCGTTACGTGCAGCGCGTACTCGGGCTCAAAAAAAGCAACCGCTCCGGCCAAGTAATTTCGAATCCGGTGCTACAGCGGTGCGCTTGTGGCGGCCAAACTACTTCGGGTGAATGCGAAGAATGCCGCAGGAAAAAAGAGTTGCCGTCGCGTGGAGTTGAGAAACCACCACCCGCATTACAGCGCGCTTGTTCAGGCGGAAGCTGGACCTTTGAATATGACGGCTGTAGCTTGCCGGCAAGCCTCGCGAGCTTTCTAGGAATCAATAAAGACAATCCAGCGGGCGGTTCCGATACGCAGTTCGGACTCGCAATTCCGAGTAGCTCCGGTGGACGTGCGTGCGATAGACATGATGAGTGCTATCAGACTTGCAATCCTTTCGGTAAGACGTTCTGTGACATGCAGTTCCTGGCTGACATGTTGGCAATATGTGCGGCGTCATCGGAGAGCGCGTCAGTAAAGGCGCAATGCCTGCTCTGGGCCCAGGCGTATTTCGATGGAGTGGTAGCCGGCGGTGCTCTTGCATTTGGCCAGAGGCAAGCACAAGTCTGCGGATGTTTTCTCTTTTAAATAAACGGATCCGGATAGCCCTTTGGAAAGTACACACGCCCTCTCATGATCGACGATCTGGATCGAACAGTAGAACAACTCCTACGTAACGAGCTGCCCCTAAGCATTGTTGATCAGGTCGCGTTCAGTTTTGCCGCTCCGGACAGTGATTTCCCGCCGGCTTCCGTGACGTTGCCTGCCATCGATGTTTTCCTTTACGACATTCGGGAAAACCTGGAGCTTCGCAGCAGTCAATGGATCGTCAATCAACAGCCGAATGGGACAGCCACGAAACAGCGCGCTCCCGTTCGAGTGGATTGCTCGTATTTCATAACCGCTTGGGCCAGTGAAAGCTCGACGACTCGCGCCTTCGACGAACACCGGCTCCTCAGCGAGGTTATGAAGGTGTTGCTGCGTCACCCCACAATTCCTGAGGTTCTCCTACAAGGAAGCCTCATAGGGCAAGAGCCGCCTCTGCCCTCAAGCACACTCCAGCCAGGGCGTCTGCAGAGCGTGGGCGAGTTTTGGCAGGCACTCGGTGGAAAACCGAAGGCTGCGTTGAACTACACTGTCACAATCGGGGTCGCCGCTGACAAACCGGTCGAAACGGAAGAACTTGTCTCCGATCGTACTATTAGGCTGCGCCCGAGTTCCGAGCTGGCCCGATGATTGCTTGGCAAATTGTACGTCACCGTGTGGCTCTGGGGGGCCGAATCACAGACGAGGAGACCGGAAAGCCACTCGAAGGAGTTGACGTGACGATTATCGACATGCCACAGGAATTCAAGGTCCAAGTCAACCATGCATCGCTTCAATACGCAAACAGCTGGGAAAGGATGCGAGAGCGGTTGGACAGGACGGTCACCAAGAAAAATGGTTTGTTCTATTTCGTTGATTTGCCCTCCGGTAATTACAGATTGAATGTCTCAGTACCTGGTCCGGGAAGCTCTTATTCGACTGGTCAGAAAACTGCTAGTGTCTCTCGCGATGGGGACGGTAACAGCACAGTGGTTCGGGTCGACTTCGCGTTGCGTCCGACGACAGTAAAAGGCAAGGTTACAGGTGCGGGGCGTGAGAACGGCGTGCTGATGGCTGAGGTGCGAGTGAAGGGCAGTGGCGAACGCGTATTTAGCAACGCTCAAGGGCAATACGCGCTGACCGGCATCGAGCCGGGTACCCGCACAGTTCTGGTGATTGCGCGCGGCTTCCAACCGGCATCGCAGGTTGTGAGTGTCGGACGCGGTGCGTTACAAGAGTTGAACTTTACTCTGGATACGCATACGGGTTCGGCGAACGTTGTGGCTAGCGGCGCATCAGCGAAGCGCGGTGCGAGCAAGCCGCACTAGACAGGAGTCCGATTCGGTGCTGAAGAGGAGGAAGGAATAACGATGGCGGATGGGGCAGAACCAGGTCGACCGGTGAAGCGAGCAGGCAAGACCTCGCATCTGCCAGATGCCGAGCAGCCTGGGGTGGAGGCCGGCGTCGGAGAAGAAGTGGAAAGTGGCGATGAGGTTAAGGAAGAGACCGGAGAGGGCGCAGGCGACGTGGAAGCTCCTGCTGCTGAGCCGGTACATCCGGTTACACCCCCGAAAGCTAAGAAATCGCAGCCTGTAGTAGCTAACCCCAAGGCTGCCTCAACCCCAGCACCGTCACACGCGAAGCCGCGCAGTCTCGCGGATATATTGCGGTTCGATGACAAGAGCAAGCGGCGGCGTTGAAGCAGGAGACTTTATTTAAATATCGAGCGTTAAGTATCGAGCAAAAGGAGCTAGTGGAATGCCAGAATATCTGTCACCAGGTGTATATGTCGAAGAAGTACCTTCAACCATTAAGCCCATAGTGGGAGTGAGCACCAGTACGGCTGCATTCGTAGGTGTCGTACCGGACCAAGTCCAGGTCGCGGAGGACAATCCGGATTTTGATCCAACAATCAACGACCAAGCGAATCCCAACTCGAAGCGCTACCGGCTATGGACTTTTCCATTCCCGGATGCGCGGCTCGATGCGGCCAGAACTGCATTCAATAATTTGGCCCAAGAGGGCGTGAGGCCAGCGCGGCCAAGGGATACCTCTCCTCAGGGCTTGCGGAATTTCCGCGATGCACAGGAAGCGCTTGCGGTCGCATCTGCGCACACGGCAGCAGGCGATATGGCGCCTCCCGGCCAGCCTGTCCTTTGCACCACATTCGCCGACTTCACGCGGCATTTCGGCGGCTTCTCGACCGATGGTTTGGCAGCCGCTGCCGCTCCTGCACCGCCTCCGGGCCCAGGCGCACGCCCGGCACCGGCTCCTGCCGCAGGCCCAGGCCCGGTAGGTGAAACACCTCCGCCCGGCCAAAATCAACTGGCGCATGGCGTGTTTGGCTTCTTCAATAACGGCGGAACACGCTGTTATGTGATGCGTTACCGCGATCTTGTCGGTCTGCAGGACCCGTTATCGCTGGTCCCTCTCGAACACATCGATGAGATCTCGATCGTGGCTGCACCCGGTATCGTGGACGAAGTAGTTCAGGCCAATATTGTGGATCATTGCGAGAACATGACCGATCGATTCGCAGTACTCGATGCTCCTGAAACGCCTGACGACCTGACGGTCGACAACATCAAAGTTGTGGGTAATACCGATTATGGCGCCCTCTATTTCCCATGGATCAAAGTGTTCGATACGACTTCGAAGTTAACAGGTTTGAAGGAGGATGGAGAAATCTATGTCGCCCCGAGCGGTCACATGGCGGGCATCTATGCGCGCGTCGATCATGAACGAGGCGTTCACAAAGCTCCTGCGAACGAGGTTGTGCGAGGCGCATTAACCACCGAAACGCAGATCAGCAAGAATCTGCAAGCCGGTCTCAATCCCGACGGCGTAAACTGCATTCGCAAAATCAACGGGAATATCACTGTGTGGGGCGCAAGAACCATTGGCGGAGATTTGAACGAGGATTTGAAATACATCAATGTTCGGCGCCTCCTAATCTTCTTGCGTAAATCGATCGATCAAGGCACGCAATGGGTGGTATTCGAGCCCAATGATCGTACGCTCTGGGCCAAGATAGTGCGCAATGTGACCGCGTTCTTAACCACTGTGTGGCGCGACGGCGCGCTGTTCGGAAGCACGCCGGCAGAGGCCTTCTACGTCAAGTGCGATGACGAGACGAATCCGCCTGAGGAACGCGACTTGGGCCGTGTGATTACTGAAATCGGCGTGGCTATCGTCAGGCCTGCCGAGTTCGTGATCTTCCGCATAGAGCAGTGGGCCGGCCCACAAGCGCAATAACGAAAGCATTCACGTATGGCAAGAGCCGGCACAAGTAGTCGCAGCTCCATCCGCGTGGGAGCCGGCTATTTCGGGCAAAAACATCCGGGAGTCTACCTCGAAAGAGAATTCGGCTTACCAGTCGGAGTCGATTTCTGGACAGGTGTGCCGGTATTTCTCGGGTTACTGCCGAAGGATCCGCCTTTGGGACCGCCACCCAGACCGAATTCGCCTATCTTCCTTTCGCTCTGGTCTCAATTTCAATATCACGTTGGCAAGCCGAAACGGGGCGACTTTCTAGCTTACGCTGTGCGCGGTTTTTTTGAGAATGGAGGCCAAGAGTGCTTTGTGGTTGCTCTTAAGGAGATCGGCTTCGATGCGTTAACTGACGCGCTCAGCGCAATGGAATCGCTTGATTCCATCGATTTGGTGTGCGCGCCCGATCTCATGAAGGATAACGATGCCGCCTTTGAGTTGCAGCAAATTGTGGTCAATCACTGCGAGACCATGGGCGACCGATTTGCCATCCTCGATTCCCGCCTCGGTAACAGCAATGACCAGGTCTCTCATCAGTGGAGCGAAATCGATGGGAAGAACGGAGCCATTTACTATCCCTGGATTAAGGTGAGCGGCTTTGACGGCGGGCTAGAACTCGTGCCGCCCTGCGGTCACGTCGCCGGCGTGTACGCGCGCACGGACAATTCGATAGGGGTCCACAAAGCCCCTGCGAATGAGGTTCTTCACGGTGTCTGGGATTTGGAGCGACAGTTAACGAACGCCGACCAGGATAAACTCAACCCGAACCGTATAAACTGCCTGCGGTCGTTTCCCGGCAGCGGAATTAAAGTCTGGGGCGCGCGCACGCTGAGCGGGCAGCCGGCGTGGACGTATGTGAACGTACGGCGCATTTTTCTGACGGCAGTGCGATGGGTTCAAGCCAATATGTCCGACATTCCCTTCGAACCAAATGCGCCTAAGTTATGGCCGCGGATCGAAAGGGAGCTAACTACTTATTTCAACGATCAATTCCTCGCGGGCGCTTTGAAGGGGCGCACGCCTCAAGAAGCGTTCTACGTAAAATGCGATGCCGAGACAAACACTCCTGAGCATCGCGATCTGGGCCAAGTAGTGGCTGAAATCGGCTTGGCACCGACTATACCTTACGAGTTCGTGGTCGTTCGTTTGATCCACGGCGCGAAAGGTATCAGCATCACCGGGCCTGTGTACCCGCAATGACTTTTCAAAAGGAGCACATAAACTAACATGCCAACTGGAGATCGACACGATCCATATCGGGGATATAACTTCAAGCTGGAGATCGATGGAATCAGCCGTAATGGATTCCGGGAGTGCTCCGGCGTCGATGCAACCTCGGATCCGATAGAGTATCGCGAAGGGAACGAAAAGGTATTCACACCCCGGAAACTTCCTGGCCAAGTAAAGTATTCCAACATCACCCTGAAGTGGGGTATTACTGACGATCACTCGCTTTGGGATTGGCGCAAGAAGACAATCGAGGGAAAAACCGAGCGCAAGAACGGTTCTGTCGTGCTCATGAATGAATCGGGCGAAGAAAAGATTCGATGGAATTTTGTAAACGCCTGGCCGAGCAAGTGGACTGGGCCGTCGTTCAACGCCACGGGTAATGAAGTTGCGATTGAAACGCTTGAGATTGCCCACGAGGGCGTTACGAAGGCGTGACAATGCAGACTGAGTTCCCGTTTGTGCTGCCGCGAGGATATCTGGACGCGGAAGGTAATCTTCATCGTGAAGGGGTCATGCGCCTTGCGACTGCCTACGATGAGATCGCCCCCATGAAAGATCCTCGAGTACAAACGAATCCCGGATATTTGGTGATCATTCTGCTGTCGCGAGTGATCAGCCGGCTGGGAGAACTCACTGCCGTGAATCCCAAGGTGATTGAAAGCCTCTTTTCCGCCGACCTCGCTTATCTGCAGGATTTCTACCGCCAAGTCAACGAAAACGGGCACAGCCGCGCTTCTGTAAGTTGTCCCCACTGCGATGCGAAGTTCGAAGTGGAGATGAGCGGCCTGGGGGGGTAGCAGGCTACCCCTCGGAACGCTTGTACGAGGAGGTAGCCTTTATCGGCTATTATCTGCACTGGCCTTACGAGCAGATTATGTCCATGGATCATCGTGAACGCCAACGCTGGGTGACCGAAACGTCGCGCATCAACGAGCGATTGAACGATGCGGCAAAGAGGGAGAGCTAGGCGTGGCAAGTGGCGACATCAGTGGAGGCGCCGAGATTGACATCAGCGCTCAAGCGAGCGCAGGAGCCGATTTCAGCGCTCAGGTTGACGTTACGGCTCAAGCAAGTTTCGAGCTCAGCGCTTCGGTCGAGGTCCAAGCCTCGATTGGCGGTTCGATGGCGCTCGGGCAGCGAAATGATCCTTATCTCAACTTTCGTTTTGCCGTGGAAATTGAGGGTTTGGTGGTTGGTGGATTCAGTGAGGTTGACGGTCTGCAGGTCGAAATCGAGTTCCAGGAATACCGCGAGGGAGGGCGCAATGGATATACCCACAAGCGCGCCGGTCCCGCCAAGTATACGTCGAACCTAGTTCTGAAAAAAGGGCTCAGCGATGCTCAAGTGCTTTCCAACTGGTGTTGGGACGTCGTGCAAGGAACGGTGAATCGCAAGAACATATCGGTCCTCCTACTCGATGCTGGCGGAGAGGAAGAAGCGCGGTGGAATTTTGAACAAGCCTATCCCGTAAAGTGGGTCGGTCCTCCCTTGC
The DNA here is from genome assembly GCA_019240405.1 of Acidobacteriaceae bacterium. Lineage (GTDB taxonomy): Bacteria > Acidobacteriota > Terriglobia > Bryobacterales > Bryobacteraceae > Bog-105. The sequence continues at coordinate 46,565 of JAFAYL010000007.1, read as the reverse complement.
GCGGCACTGGTAATGAAGTCGCAATCGAAAGCCTGGAGTTGGCGCACAAAGGTTTCACACGGGTCTCATGAGTGATTCAGGGGAGAACGGGGCGACATATGGAACGCCTGAAGCGACACTGGATCTCAGCGAGCGCATTCACCAGCGCTACTTCAATTCCCCAGGCTTGATGGCTGTCCCGGGCGCGCCTGGGGCGGCGGACAGAGCGCAACGTTTCCATGCGAGCCATGCGCGGTTTCTCACTTGGCTTCAGCGACGTTGGAAGTCCGGCTCCGGTTTTTGGACCGGCTGGAACTCACCCGTATACTCTTGGCCGTTCGCAGATCACCAGAGCCGCGCGACGCCTGCACCGTTTCGATCTCGCAGACTGAATCATAATTCAACCAGCGCAGAAACAATATTGACGCCGTCTGTCAGCGATGCTCATCAGTTCGGGGATTTGAGTCGTTCGGCTCACCGGTTGCAATCCGCGCCGATGGACCGCTTAATGGATTCACAGTCACTCGCCGAATCCCAACCCGCCAGACCTTTTCTGAGGAGGAACACTGAGCCTGTATCCCGCAATCCTTCTCCAGTGCGAAAGATTGAGGTCTCAGGACATAAGGGGGCCCCGGAACCGTCTCCTGTTAGCAGAGCTGCTCGAACTGTGCATTCAGTGACATATGAGCTGTCCCGCGCAGGCTCGCAACGGCCGCCACATCCCGTTCTTTCAAAGTCGCTTTCCAATCGCAGAACAGATCCGAAGGAGGCTGATAGCGCTAGCAAGCAGAAACCAAGCAATCTAGTTTCTCCTGGCGAGGACATCTCGAGCGAAACCGCTGGCAAACGGCAGATTCTGACTCGCCCTCCGCTGACAATTCAGGTTCCGCCAATACTTCACCGACGCCGCGCCCGGCAAGATCACGCTATTCATCCACAGTTAGCGCTCAACCCTCGCGCACACGCCAGTGAGTCTGCAGCAGAACCGTCCCGTGAGATTGTTCCCCGATCAAGTCGCAGAACAGATACGAACGAGGCTAATAGCGCTAGCAAGCAGAAACCAAGCGATGTAGTTTCTCCTGGCGCGCACGCGATCGCGAGCGAAACCGCGGGTAAGCAGCAGATTCTGACTCGCCCTCCGCTACCAATTCAGCTCCCGCCGGTTCTTCAACGACACCGCGTCCAGCAAGATCAGGTTAGTCATCGACAGCTAAAGCTTAACCCCCGTGCACACACGACTGAGTCTCGAGCAGAGCCGTCCGGTCCGGAGTTAGGCGTTCCGGGACTTACAGCGACTGATTCGGCTTCGGAAGCACGGCCCGCGATCGAACCCAAAGTCCAGGATCCAGGAATTTCGCGCTTAGCGGTTAAAGATTCCAAACCAGTCGGTGGTACGCGGGATAATGCACCCGGATTAATAGTGCCGGGGAGCAAAGCATCCGACATGCTTCATCCGAATACGGCTGGTAGCATTTTGTACGACCGCGCAGTTGCAATGCTGGAACACGCCTCATTTCAGCGCACCAACTTAATGCGTAGGAGCATCTTCGAGCAAGCCCCGGGCAGCGTCCTCGAACGGCACAAAAGGTTCGGAGCAGTGCCCTTTCTATCAGCATGCAAATCCCTTCCGTCGAAAGTGTCCGGCACGCAAATTTTGGGCAGACACGTTGAGCCGGAGCATCGCAAGGAGCTGGCGATAGTTCAACCGAACGTGACGAAAGACCCGTCGATTACGGAAGAGTTTTTCCGCACGGCAGGTACACCTCTGATGCGTTCTGCGAACCAGGAGAACACTGGGAACACTAGGGAGCCGGTGACGGCGGTACATTCGACTTTAGCTCCCGAGCAAGCTCTGCAGAAATCCGTTGCAAGCTCACAAGAATCGTCTATTTCGTTCGCTGCACCTGCGCGCGCAGATAGTTTTCCTGGGAGTGCGCCAGCTTCGGGAAGCAGCGTAGCGCGATGGGCTCAAGAAATTCCCGCACAGGTACACACGAAGCCGGCTTCACGTGACGAGCGCAGCCAGCCATCGCCCGAGGAAGTGCAGCCATTGCTCAAGGAAGAAGTGCTAGCGCCCTTCTCCGAGACCCATTTCCTGGACCGCACTGGTGCGGCCGCCGCGACAGATTTCACGAAACTCACGGATGCAGACCGTGTGGAAACGACAACGGTGCAGCCGGGTCACGCGCAAATCCTGGGACCCCCAATTTTTCGGGTTTCCAAGGCCGCTCGACCGCCCCAATCAGAGTTGGAAGGCAGTGCGGCCCATCCCGGGAATACCCAAAAATTCTCATCCTCCATGGAGACGGCCAGCTCAACTGAAACGCGACGGTCCGAATCCCTTAATGCAAAGTCGCCGGACATTGCTTCGATCGCCTCAAGCGTAAATGAGACGTTCGGCGTTAAGGCGCGCGAAACCAGCACCGGTGAACGCCAGTACTCCGCAAGCGCCGAATTAACGCCAATTGATTCGCCTCCCCAGCCGTACCCGCCAATTACCCCATTCCTGCCGTCCCACAATCGAAGCATTAACACGATGTGGCTGAGCAGGGCGCAGCACAGTTACAGCGTTCCAAAGCGCCTTTTACAAGTTCATTTAAGTCCCACGGCGCAGATGGCCGGATCTCGCCACATGAACTTGATCCAGAGAGCGGCAGAGCAAAACGCCGTTGCGACGTTCTTGCGAAGGCAAGTTCCAGTCGCGGGGCCCGTTGCGAACCGTCAGCCTTCCTCGTTATTCGGCAGCTATGAAGGAACTGCGATCCTCCCGCAGGCCCTGAATTCGCCCTCAAGGATTCGCGCTTTGCCCATGCCGGGTACCACTGCCGCCTTGCCTGTGGCTGCGTTTGGACAAGGTCAGTTTGAGTCATCGCGTGTCAGCTCCCAGCACCCCGCGATATTCCTTCAGCGCCATTCTGGTCTTTCCCGGAGTAGCAGTCCCAAATTTGGGAATTTCCCAACACCCGAACGTTTAGCTTCCTTAAGCAGCGCCCCGTCGATCACAAATATCGCGCAGCGCCAGGTTGGGTCATCAACCGGCAGCTCTCACTATCCCGGGATGTTCCTGCACCGATCGCCCGCGGCCTTACCCGCCAGCGCTTCCGCCCAGCTTTCTTCTGCAGCATCTCCGCAGGCAACCGACAGCGAGCCCGTGACTACATCGTACGCGGGAACGGATCGCGCGCAAGCCGAACGAGCAGCAATGGCTCAAATAGATGTCCCCAAGCTCGCGGATCAGGTGTATCAGTTGCTCGTTCGCCGACTAGCAAGCGAGCGCGAGCGAAGGGGGCTATAGCGGTGGAATTCCAATACGCGTCGATCTCACCGGAAGGCGGCCAGAGCTTTTCTGTACTCTTCAACCCGACGAATTACACGGTTGAAAAGGCGAACCAAATCGCTGAAGCTGCTATTCCGGGGCTCAAGGCGCCCATTCTTCAATACGTGCACGGCAATTCCCGCACGTTAAGCATGGAGCTATTTTTCGATACCTACGAAGAGCAGGAAGACGTGAGCGCCTATACAGACCAAGTGTATAACCTCCTGTTAATTGATCCAAGCACGCACGTACCCCCGATTTGTGACGTGAGCTGGGGTTCTTTCAGTTTTCGTGGGGTGCTGGATCACGTGAGCGGCAGGTTCACGCTGTTCCAACCCGACGGCACGCCTGCTCGCGCCACGTTGAGTGTGACGTTCAAAGAATATATCGATGTGACCATATCGATCCAGCAGAGGCCGAAACAATCCTCTGACCACCGCAAGACGCGCGTAGTACAAGCAGGCGACCGGCTGAGTGACATTGCATACCAGGAATATGGAGATGCACGCAAATGGAGACCAATCGCCGATGTCAACCGGCTTGACAACCCGCTGACTCTTACTCCCGGGCAGCGCTTGATCATCCCCGCATTGAATTCTTCAGGTGAGGTGAAGCATGCCTAACTATTTCGCGCCCGCATTCCAGGTTCAAGTCAACAATCGAGAACTGGAAGCCGATGTTTCCGTAAACATCGAGCAAGTGTCGGTTGTCAGTAAGCCCGACACGATGGACACCTTCAATATGACCCTTGCGAATCCATATCCAACAATGCGCTGGACACACACGAAGGATGCGGATCTCTTTATGGAGGGAAACTCCGTAAAGATCGCGATGGGCTATGGCAGTACCGGCGAACTCCAAGTGCTTATGGAAGGAGAGATTACCGGACTCAGCCTCACATTCCCAGACTCTGGAGTTCCCACTGTTACAGTCAACGGTCATACCCTTCTCCACCGTTTACATGGCGACAAGAAGGCCACGGCCTTTCAAAAGATGACCGACAAAGAAATCGTTCAGAAGATCGCCAGCGACGCCGGACTGGAGCCTCAATGCGATGAGACTGGGGAGCAGTTCGAATACCTGATGCAGGCGAACCAGACCGACTGGGAATTCGTGAAGCAACGCGCCGCCCGCATTCATTACGAAGTGCTGATCAAAGGGAAGACCTTAATCTTCCGCAGAATTCAGCAAACTGAGGCTAAGGTCTTCAAGTTTGTGTGGGGATATGCGCAAGCGGAGCTAGGCGGACCCGATACGCTACCGCTGAAGAGCTTCGCCCCCGATATGAGCGCCCTGTCGCAAATGCAGCAAGTCATCGTGCGCGGTTGGAATCCTGCTACGAAGCAGGAGATCATCGGCCGTGCCGGAAAGGGAAGCGAAGACGCGAACATGGGCAGTACCACGAGTGCTCAGGTGTCGGAGAAGCTCCACAAATCCAGGACTCATGTGCAAGTCAATTTGCCGGTCGCGACGCAAGCGGAAGCTGATCAGCGCGCAAGCGCGATCTACAACCAGAATGCAATGAAATTGGTTAGCGGAACGGCAGCGACGATCGGTGTTCCGGATTTGAAGTCCGGCAGTCGAGTCACGTTGTCTGGACTCGGCCCCCGTTTTAGTGGCGACTACTTCGTAAATGAGGCGACACACACCATTGGCAATGCCGGTTACTCAACAAGCTTCACTGTGAAAAGGAATGCGGTGTCGAAATGAGCCAAAGTCTAGTGGACCTTGTTGCGCCGCACAACGAGCACGAATCTGGCAAGGTGTACGGAGTGGCAGTCGGCATTGTAACCAACAACAAGGATGACAACGGAATGGGCCGGATCAGGGTGAAGCTTCCTTGGTTGTCAGATGACCAGGAAAGCTGGTGGGCGCGAGTTGGGACTCCAATGGCCGGAGGGGGCCGGGGGGCTTATTTCCTGCCAGAAGTTGGTGATGAAGTCTTGATTGCTTTCGAGCATGGAGATATGCGGTTTCCCTACGTGCTGGGCTCGTTGTGGAATGGCCAGGACAAGCCGCCAACGACGAATGATGATGGGAAAAATAATATTCGGGTAATCAAGTCGCGCAGCGGTCATATAGTCCGTCTGGACGATACAGACGGAGACGAGAAGATCGAGGTCATCGATAAAACTCAATCGAACTCGATCACCTTGAAAAGCTCGGACAACTCAATCACGATTACCTGCAATGGGCGCATGAAGCTCCAGGGAGTAGGTATTGAGATCGCATCTCAAGATGACGTCAAGATCACGGCGAATTCGACGATGGATGTGAGCGCGCAGGCCACTCTCAATATTAATGGCGCGATCGTGAATATCAATTCGTAAGGAGGACAGGATCTGGGAAACGCAGCCATGAATGTAGATTTCCTCGGGCGAGGTTGGAATTTTCCTGTCTCTTTGAAGCCCGGCGAAGGAATCTGCATGTCGGCGGACGATCAGAGCGTCGAACAGGCGATCTGGATCATTCTCGCCACCGCGCCGGGTGAGCGAATGCTGCGGCCCGACTTCGGATGTGGAATTCACGATCTCGTATTTTCTGTAAACGACGCTCGGACCCGCGAGCAAGTGACCCAACGGGTTGAGCGCGCGCTGATCCTTTGGGAGCCGCGCATCGATGTTCTGTCAGTCAATACAGAGACGAAAGGACGTGGAGAAGTGTTGCTGATCAACATACAATACCGCGTTCGCACTACCAATAATGTCTTTAACATGGTCTTTCCGTTTTATCTGGACTGGTCAGCGACTGCATGACGGAGAGCCCGCCCAAGGTTGACCATCGAACGCCGGACCAATTTGTAGCGGAGGTACGCGGTCTTTTGGCGCGATCTATCCCTGGAGGCTGGCCGCAGAGTTCTATCCTAGGCGATTCAGGCGAGGCTTTGATCCAGATATTCGCAAACATGTGCGGGACTGTAATTGATCGCTTGAATCGGGCTCCCCGCAAGAATCTTCTCGCGTTCTTAGATATGCAAGGTATTGCCGTGCGCCCGGCCCAGGCGGCGCGGGTGCCGCTCACGTTCTATCTCGCCGCGCAACATGATGGTCACGTCACAGTTCCTGCGCGAACGCAGGTGGCCGCCAAACCCGAAAAGCGCGATACGGGCCCCGTAGTGTTCGAGACTGAACGGGAACTCGTGGTAACGTCCGCCAGCTTGGAGTTCCTCGGAGCGAAGGATGGAACGAAAGATAGCTTTAGCGATTATTCGGCGATTTTGAAGGGCTCCGTAGCGAATGGGGTTCCGGTATTCGAGGCAGTCGTTCCAATCGAGCATCTTTTCTATGTCGATCTCAACCTGGCCCTCCCCGTTCCGGCATTAAAGGAATTGCGTCTGAATTTGCGCCTTTTATCTCAAGAGCAGCCAAGCAGGGTGCCATGGTTCCAGTGGGAAGTAAAACGGGTGCAGGACAGCATTCCAATCACTCCGGCGGAGGACGATACGGATCGCCTCAGCAAGAGCGGTGCAGTTATCTTCCGAAGTTTGCCCGAGGTTCCCGTCACCACAGTTGATGGCGTCAAAGGACAATGGCTGGTATGCCGCCTGATGGTTCCATTCGGTGTGGGACCAGGCCGCCTGGGGCCGTCCAGCATTCCTTCTCTAGAAGGAGCAGAAATTACCACCGAGTTCGCCCGGCACACTCTTTTGCCGGACGTGGCGTTATTTAACCAGACCACTCTCGATATTACGAAGGATTTTTTTCCTTTTGGGGAGCGCCCAAAATTCGGAGATACCTTTTATCTCGCATGCCGCGAAGCCTTCTCTTTGCCAGATGCTTTCGTGACCGTCCAATTCAATTTGGCGAACCCGGAACATGCCACACCGGAAATGCGGTTGCCGCCCGTTCATGGCTATGGAGTGAAGCTGTTATGGGAACTCGGAGACGGCAAGTCCTGGATCGCGCTTGGCACATCCGAGTCCGGCCGCGAGGTGCACGATGACGTGACTGGGTTCTCCGACATGACAAAGGCCCTCACCCATTCGGGAACGCTCAGTTTTCGCGTGCCAAGTGCCGTGAAACCCATCACCCTGGGAGGCGCGAATAATTTCTGGCTTCGCTCACGAATTGTTGCTGGAGATTATGGACGCGATCCGCGCTTGGAGGCGGCAGCAGAACCCGGAGCGCGGCTTCCCTCTCCGCCTGCCCCTCCGTGTATCGGTTCTGCGACGATCGATTACAATCTGAACACCACTGCGGCTGACTCCGTTTTGCTCGCTTACAACGATTTTCAGTACGCACGAGTCGACACGCGCGCCAGACCCGTTCCCCTGTTCCAGCAATTGGCTGAGGTCGGCGTGTGGTTTTATCTCGGGTTCGTCGACCGAAATGGATTCTCAGATCGCTCGATGAGCATCTATGTCAGCCTTGCAAGCCCATCGCGCGAGGGTGCGCTTTATGAATCTTCAGGGGCAAAGCCAGTCCTCAATTGGCAATATTGGAACGGCACTTCTTGGCAGAAATGGACAGTACTTGACGGTACCGATGGGTTCACTCGCTCGGGAATTCTGAGATTCCTTGCGCCGCGCGATTTCGCAGTAAAGCAGGAATTCGGAAAAACGATGAGCTGGTTAAGAGTCCTTTTCCGGGAGAAGACCGACTACAAGCCGCGCGTGCGGCGGGTTGTCCTAAACACGACGATAGCATCACATGCGATGACACTCCCACCGGAAATTCTCGGTGGTAGCAACGGTACCGCCGAGCAGAGTTTTACTACGACAAGATCTCCGGTCCTTCAAGGGCAGCAATTAGAGATTCGTGAGCCAACTGCGCCCTCTGCCCGCGAGAAAAGCGCGATTTTACTCGAGGAGGGAACCGATGCGATCCGGACGCCCGAACCATCTGAGGGCCCTACCAGTCAAGTTTGGATTCGCTGGCATGAAGTGCCTAATTTCAAATTTTCGACGGAGAAAGATCGTCACTACACCATTGACCGTGAGAGCGGAAAAATCGCGTTTGGCGATGGCGTAACCGGGCGTATTCCGCCCCCGCTGAATCAAAACGTCCGTATGGCGCAATACCGGATCGGTGGCGGAGCGGTTGGAAATCGCAAACCAAACACAATAACCAGCCTTAAAACGGCGATTGCATACGTCAATAGCGTTACCAATGTCGAGCCCGCGTCAGGAGGAGCGGACCAGGAGACCTACGCCGCCATGCTTCGCCGCGCACCGCGCGAGATCCGCCATCTGTGGCGGGCTGTTACGGCGCAGGATTATGAGGATCTAGCTTTGCTGGCGTCCCCCGAAGTTGCACGCGCGAGATGCCTGCCGACCTTTGACGTCTCCAAAGGATCTGATCCGGCAGCATGGCGTCCGGGCGTAGTCAGCGTCATCATCGCGCCAGCTGTGGCGGAGGGAGAGGATTCGAGCACGCAACCCATCCCCCCGATGCCGAGCGTTGAGCTGATCGATCGAGTGAGGAACTTCATGGACGCACATCGGCCTTCGGAGATCGATTTAGTGATCGCAGGTCCGGAATATCTGTTGATAAAGGTTGAAACTGAGATTGCGATCATATCTGATGCGACAGCGAGTAGTGCGGAATTGGCCGTTGCGCTGGCCATCAAACAGTTTCTGCATCCGGTGACGGGAAACCGGGATGGAAATGGCTGGCAATTCGGCCAGCTACCAACTCGTTCAGATCTTTTCGCTCTGATCGAGCAAATACCTGGCGTCGATCACGTCCGAGAACTTCAAATCATCACCCTGGAAGCGCGCCCCGGTGTAGTTAAGCAGCGCCAATTTCTCCTTTTTCCGGCAGAACCACAAGTGACTGCGACTTCGGAGATCTAAGGTGCCACTCAAGCTGCCAGAACTCGATGACCGGTCTTGGAAAGACCTAACCGACGAGGGTCATCTGCTGATTCCTACCTTCTCACCAGGTTGGACCAATCACAACGTCTCCGATCCAGGGATAACGCTGATCGAATTGTTCGCTTACTATTGCGAAAGTTTCCTGTATCGCATCAACCAAATTAGCGATGCCAATATCCGCTCATTTCTAAAGCTGATCAATGGCCCCGACTGGCAACCCGGCTTAGACACCGGAAAAGACATACGAGACACACTCCTCGATTTGCGAAGGGTCCACCGAGCAGTCTCGGCGGAAGATTTCGAATCTCTGGCTCTTGAAATGAACGCGCAACTTGGGCCGGACGCCCCTGTCAGCATAGCCCGAGCCAAGTGCCTTCCACGGCGCAATCTCGAAATAGGTCGTAAGCCAAGCTCAACTGATGCCCCTGGACACGTCAGCATTGTCATCGTTCCTGATCCGGTGGAAGCTGATACGGAGGCTCTCCTTCGAAGCCTGAAGCGTGCGCTTGAACCTGCGCGTCTTCTGGCGACTCGCGTGCACGTTGTATTGCCAAGGTATCTGCGCGTCGCTGTGCAAGTCTCTGTAACTCCTGAGCGCCATGTGCCGAATGAAAAAGTTCGCGAGTCTGTGCTCGAGACAATTCATGCCTTTTTCGATCCTTTACGAGGTGGCTTCGAGGGTCGAGGATGGGCTTTCGGACGGAATGTCTATGTTTCGGAAATCTACGAGGTAATCGCCAAAGTTCCCGGAGTGGGATCCGTTGCGAGAATCTCGCGGGCAGGGAAACTGCAGGATGAACTGATTGTCGATCCCGCTGCTTCTGACCGCGTACGTCGGAACCGCCTAGGCGAGTTGGAGGCTATCGAGCTCGAACCGAACGAACTTGTTCGCGCCAATTTCGAAGAGAGTCAAATTGTGTTTACTTCCGGGTGGGAAACGCGGCCTCATGACAGTCCCTGAGGAATTCAATGAACCAGCTCATCGAACATCTGCCCGCCATCTATCGAGAAGGCATACCGATCCAGGGCCAGCGGCTCCCGAGCCACTTCCTCGGAGTTTTTCTGAGGGCGTTCGAGCGGGTCCTTCTGGACGGTGAAGAAGAATTCACTTCCCTGGACGAACAGGTTGACCGCATCCCGCTTCTATTTGATCCACAAAGTACGCCCGAGGGCTTCCTAAACTGGCTGGCCGGTTGGATAGCGCTCAGCTTTCAGGCAGGCTTGAACCCGCAAAAGCGACGGAGGCTGCTCGCTCGAATGGCCAGTCTATACCGGATTCGGGGGACTAGGGCTTATCTCGAGGAAGTGCTTAGGTTGCAACTAGACGCTCTCCCGTCTGTATCTGATACGGACTTGCCCGGTTTTCAAATACGGGCCCACTCAACCGTGGGAGACGACACGTACCTGGGCGGCGGACCGCCGTTTCTGTTTCAGGTAACGCTTGCATTTACTCACCAGGACCGAGCCTTCGTCGAACAACAATCTCGTTTGGCGAGGGACGTGATCGAGCGGGAGAAGCCCGCTCATGCGTGGTACAAAGTAACCGTGATTTTTCCCCGGCTTCGAGTGGGAATTCATTCAACCATTGGCGTGGATACGGTGCTAGCACCGCCCAACTGACTTGAAGCCAGTAAAGGAGAAGACTGATGTCAAAACGCCTGCACTATTTCAATCATCAGTTCCTGGTCGAGCAGGACTTCCTAGACGAGCAAAAGTATCACATTTTGATGCGGCGGGTTCATAACCGCGAGCTTCATTCCTGGGGCGTAGTGTCGGGTCTGCACGTAAACAACACCAACCGGGAGATTACGGTTGAGAAGGGTTTCGCGCTTGATCGAGAAGGCCGCGAGCTTGAGCTACTTGAGCCTGTCACGCGCGAGATCAGAACAGCCGAACGACACCCCCAGATTCATGTCGTGCTGGCTTACGAGGAGAAATTTGAAACCACGGGCGATCAATTCGAGGACCGAGGGTCGGCCGGCATGGGCGTTCAAGGATATAACCGGGTTGTGGAGTCTACCCAAGTAAAGTTTGTCCACTCGCCAGAAGAAGTCGGCACCGGTGTGTTGCTTGCTATTTGCCACATGGATGCCGAGGGAAACATCACACGAGTGGACCACTCAGCACGCCAGTCGGCCGGAGCTCTGATCGCGCCCAACAGCGTCCATACCAAACACTTGGCAGATGGGTCCGTCACAGAACCAAAATTGGGTCGGGAGCTATGGGAGAAACTAAAGCCGGAAACGTTCAGCTTGCCCGACGGCTCGGTCACACTTGAAAAGCTGTCTACCGATCTGCGAGCGGTGATCGGGACGAGAGGATGGGTCCGGCTGCCGTTCAGACCCGAAAGACTGAAGCCGAGGACGGTTCGGTGGCCACAGGCTGGCGAAGGAGATTTTAGTCTGGATGTGGAATTTGCACATTGCGATGGACGAGGAGCGAGGGGAACCATGGCAATCCCGGTTCCCGCCGGCGCAACGCGCATTCATGAATTCCGTATTGCCGGAAGCACTAGACGAGAGGTACACGTCGAATTGCTCCGGACCGGCTGGAATCCACAGGAACGAAAGGGCGAGAGCACGCAACTCTTCAGGGAAGAACTTCGCAATTCTGTATTCGATCAGAAGTTTCCGGCCCGGCGCGAGCTCGATGAATTTCACGCTCTTACGGTTTCCATACACGCCACTGGAGAATCCGAAATCTGGCTTGTCGCGGCAAGATTTGAGTAGCGGGTACTGGGATGAAGTATTCTGCCGAGATTGCACCTAGCAAGGCCAGGATGCCTTCACAACCGGTATTCTTAAAGACGGCCCAATTAGCCCGTGGGCCTGAGCGCTGTATTTTCGCAAGCCAGAAGCGAACCTGGAGTGAAAACGATAGCCCCGCAAATTTGAGCGGTAGCTTTACGCATCAACCCTCAATGGCCCAGTACCTTCTCGGATTGCAGCGTAGGTACGGCAATCAGTATCTCAAGCGAGTACTTGCGCCGGCTCGGGAGCGAAGTGGAGATATGAAGCCTACGCCGGAAGTCGAGGCCATCATAGAACGGGAGCGGGGCGGTGGGAACGGTCTGGATAACGGGACACGGGCGGAAATGGAGACCTTCTTTGGAGCCGATTTCGACGGTGTCCGAATCCATACCGATTCCAACGCCGACGCGCTCAATCACGATGTGAATGCCATAGCTTTTACTACCGGGCACGACATCTTCTTTCGCCACGGAACATATCGCCCCGGGACTTCGACTGGCAAAGAACTGCTCGCCCACGAGCTAACGCATGTGGTCCAGGAGAGTGGCGCGGCGGTTGAACGTAAGTTAGTTTTGGGCGATCCGGAGGATGCGTCTGAGAAGGAAGCGGAACGCGTCGCCCGCGAGATCAGCCGGCGCGCCGATCTCGATTCGCTGGGAGGCATCCAGCGGCAATGCGCTTGTGGCGGCCAGATCGACGAGTGCAACGACTGTGCGGCACGCGCTACAGCACACGGGGCAGATCGCTCGAAATATCGTGAGCCGTTGGCCACAACCACGCCAGAATTTACGGAAGTGCGAAGGCAAAGTTCCGGCGAAACCGGGGCTGGCGTGGGACCGACTTCAGCTCCAGTCGTTAACGCAGGGCCACCCGCTCCGGTGCCAACTTCAGGCGGCTGCACGACGCAGCCGCCCGCCAAGGATCCCCGTGCCGTATTTGATGACTTGTGTCTGCTTTCGGACGACCTCAAGAATGACCCGCGCCTCAATGATGCCGTTCATAACAATCCCCCATTGACCGCTCAAGACAATGGTCTGGGCGGTCCCGTGCAGAGGTTTCAGCAGGCGCTCCTCGATGTCGGCGAGAGACTTCCGAATTACGGGGCAGACGGCAACTGGGGCCAGGAAACTACAAATGCGGTAGCCTCATTCCAGGGCAAGCACGGTATTCCACCCGGAGGGTTCGAGGCGGGGCGCAAAACTCTTGCTGCGCTCGACGAGCAACTCCAAAATAAACCTCCTGGGCCCCCTACGCCTCCACCGCCGCAGAATGCAACATTAGCCGCGCAGTGCGGGACGGCGGAACAGGCAGACAAGGTAATCGTGTCTGGCACTGGTTTCCCACCCGGGTTCGTTAATTTGCTCGTCGATGGTGCTGGGGGGAATTCCGCACTCGTCAATGCGAACGGCGCCCTCACCGGAAGCGTCCCGGCGAAGCTGAAGGACGGCAGCCACGTTGTGGAAGCGGTAGCCGGAAGCGTCCATGCAGCAACACAGTTTACAACGCCGTGCGGCGGTCCTCAGCCTACGCCGGTTGATCCCAGCGTAGTAACTCAGAACGAGCTTATCGTTCTTACTAAGTACCAGTTCCTCGGTCAGACCGAGAGAGACGCGACCGAGGACGCAATAAGAGACTTAAAGGGCAAAATCGATCCAACACCCGTCCCATGGGGACGGGCTCTCGCCGAAGTCATCGGGGAAACAGCCATCCAATTTGTGTATGGTGCTTTTGAGCAGGTGATGCTTGACGCAATCAAGGGTGCCGTATTACCAAGTCAGCAATCGATTGTCAATCAGGGGAATGACAAGGCATCTGATTTTCTTGAGGATTTCGGGAAGGACGGTCTCAAAGAGGCGATCGAGAAGGAAGATCAGGCGCCAACGAAGGCGGTTGAAGAACAGGTCGAGATCTTCCGTAGATCGCAATTAGCGTCTCTCCGCAAGGGATATCTCCAGTTGGAGCTTGGTTGGATTCAAAAAATCGAGGCGGACCCGAATACGGCAAACATCACCCCTGACGCGTTGCAAGGCCTTGCGACAGCACTCGACGAGACTGCGGAAACGATGTACCGAAGCAGATACAACAACGTTATCGAAGCGTGGAACTCCTACATCGCCCACTCGAAGCTCGGCGGGAGAGTAGTGACTCTCCAGGTCAATGGTAGGCCTCCGGAAGTCTTCGTCACCACTAATCTGACGAACATCGACGATAAGGATCCTAAGGATGTGCCGGGCGTCTTGCTCATTGGGCTAACGGTGCCGGATGCCCACTCGGAGGCAAACGAAGACGACCAAGTCCGGATGAACCAGGATGACGTCCATATTTTCGGAATGAGCGAGGAGACCCGGAAGCAGCTCGGCGCTTCCCATCCGCAATTGACTGATCTGCACATGCCGGTCGCCCTTCGCGGTGAGCCCCGAACTGGCGGGCTGGTCGCCATAGGAAAGAATGAAACGGGAGGCATCGTTGACGCCGGTTCCGACGCAAAGGGAAAGCAGTGGCTGATAGCTGTCGGCCAGGCGAAGAAGCGAGATCCATCGCTATCGGATCCAAACCTCGGCGCTGAGGCCGTGTTCCAGGACGATCTCGATGCGCAAAAGATTGAAAAGGACATTAAGGGGCCGTAAGTCGCAACTGTTCGCCAGTCTCGAACGCCGAGAGTTCCTTCGGCATCTGTGAGACAATCGGTCGCTCCTCTAACGTCCGAGTTGTTGTTCACTTCACCATCAGGTGCCTGGCGGCCCGGGCATTTCAATGGTTCGCCGTTCTTTCTTTCGAAATGGCTTTGCAGGTCCTCGTCCTGTTATGGATAGTTCTCGTTAGGTTTCAGGCAAGTCCGCAAATCGGCACGAGGATGGGACGCCGTTCATGACCTGCGGGGCGTGTATAGCAACTTCTCAGGATCGGCGATAATTTGTGGCTCAACTCGTCTTCCCACATTAGAGTCCCTGTTCGATACTAGTGCGGCTGAACGTCTCCGCCTCGCAGATTCGACAACTCGATTATCTTTCTGGATAAAAATCGCATTGGGAATATCTGCCGGATAACCCCGAAAGAAAATCTTTCCTGAAGAAATCCTTCTGTTGGGGCGACAAGCATCCCCGCTCAAGAGGCGCATTTTACCGTCTCCGTTTTGGCCCGCGACATGCTTAGCCAAATAGGCGACTCGCTCCATCATCTCGATGTGCGAATTGACGTTTTGTGGTTCTTGAGTGCTTTCAAGACTTGCTCCTGCTGCTTACTTGATGTATGATTCCCTGCTATCCACCTACCCTGTTCAGGAGGTATTCTAATTGGCTTTACAACGTTGTAATAAAGGTCACTTATACGACCCAGCCAAGCACACCTCATGCCCGTATTGCGGAGTGCCAGGCCTAGATATCGGTGGAACCCAACCCACCCACTCAAGAGGGTCTAGCGAGGAAGTCCACACGGTACCGAAAGACCAGCCCGCTGCGCCGGGAGAGCACGACCGACCGACTCAGGGCTTCTTTACCGACAGAATTGGCATAAACCCTCCCGTAGGCTGGCTGGTGTGCATTGACGGCCCGATCGGGGTACGTGGTAGGGACTACCGATTACATGCCGGGAACAATTCAATCGGTCGCTCGAATACCATGATGATTTCCATTGAAGCAGACGAGACCATCTCCCGCGAGAATCACGCTTTCGTTAGCTATGATCCGGAGTCGAACAAATACACGATCTTTCCTGGAATTGCACAAGGGCTGGCCTATCACAACCGGCAACCGGTCTACGCTCCGGTTGAACTGCGACCCTTCGACGAAATCAGACTGGGTAAGTCGACCTTACTGTTCGTCCCTTTTCTGGGCGAATGGGGAGCTCCAAATTTCCGATGGGCATGATTTGCCGGTTCCTGATCGCGGCCTGTTTACTTGCCGGACATTCGTCACCATTTTCGACTGAGGTTCAACGTTTCGTCGTCAGTCAGGCTTACCCGAAGGCATCAGAGATTACTGCCTTTGTGGACGTTGTCGACGCAGATGGCCAGGTTCCATCCAATGTGGCTCCGGCCAACTTCTCTGGGCATCTGGGGACGAACCCACTGACTGTCACTCGTGTGAGACAGTTCGAGACCAGCGAACAAGGAGTTGCTTACGCATTCCTGGTTGACATCTCGAGATCGATCTCCAGATCCGATTTCGGCTTAATGCAAGCTGCCATGAATAAGTGGATCGGGAGTCTCAGAGCCAATGATCGCGCAGCGATCTGCACGTTCGGTGATCAATACTCTGTGGTCAACGATTTCACGGCGGATAAGCAGCAACTTACTTCAGCCGTGATGAGTCTGGCACCGCGAGACTCCCAAACTCACCTTTATCAGGCCGTCAGGAATGCGATGGAATTCCAACATCGTGTGGATCCCAGCTTGCCGCCCCGTCGTGTTGTGGTTCTAATGAGCGATGGCAAGGACGAAGGCAGCGCGATCACTTCAGGTGATGTAGTTCACGATCTACGGATCGGTCACATTCCGATTTACGCGATCGGATACAGTCGGCTGCCAAGAGCGCAACGGCGGCAATACCTCGATGTTCTCGGCAGGTTTGCAGAGCTATCCGGCGGACTCTACCAAGACGCTAGCGCCAGCAACCTGGAGCAGGTCTATGCGTCAATACAGCGCGCCATTCTCCGCATTCTCATACTTGATTTAACTTGCCCGCACGGTGCCGCGGATGGACGAAGCTACCCTTTGCAGATTACGTTTTCGCAGGACGGCCGGAGCTTGACAAGCAGTTTGGAGGTAGTTCCATCAAGTTCTCCGCCCCCCGAACGAACTCGTCGTTCCTCACCTAACCAACCACAAGCAGTTTCGTCGTCGAAATTCCCCTCGTGGCTCTGGATTTCGATGGGTCTGGCTATCCTTGTGGTTTTAATTTTCGCAGGGTTTCGACTTCGTAAGAGGCAACGGGCCGTAGCACCAGAGCCTGCCACTCCAGAGAAGCCAAGCAGCCGACTCGCGAAGACCGCTTCCGTAACTGACTTGTCGCAGCAACCGGCTGGAAAAGGGACTTCAATGCAATTGGCAGTGGTCGCTGGAAAAGATAAAGGGCGGGTTTACAAATTTCAACTGAAGAAAACACTCGTTATAGGAAGGGCGAAGGATTGCGACGTTGTGCTAAATGACCCAAGAATCTCGAAAAGGCACGCGGAAATGGAATTATCCAAGAATTGCATCGTAATCTACGATCTTGATTCCAAGAACAGTACCTACGTAAATGGAGTTCCGGTCCGAGGCCGGCACAAACTGGACAACGAAGATTGTCTCTTAATGGGTGAGACCGAGCTTCGCCTGCGATTCGACCAAAATGAGATTCTCACCGGGTAATGCCCAACATATCGGGACGCGCTCCGAGCAACAGGACTCATTCGGGTTTTCCGATCCCCTAAATACATCGTTCATCTCGCACGGCGGCGTCGTCGCCGTAGTCGCAGATGGCATGGGCGGCCTGGCACATGGAAGCGCCGCGAGCCAAACTGCGGTTCAAACCTTTTTGGAGGCTTACCAGCTGAAAGATCCTGCCGAACCTATATCGGACGCGCTTTTACGTGCCATCAACGCTGCTAATGACGCTGTCACAACACTCGCGCGTGAAGCCAACAGTGAGAACGGCTTAGGCACCACGCTAGCTGCGGCAGTCATGCATGAGCAATCGTTGTATTGGGTTTCGGCTGGAGATAGCCGTGTATATTTTTATCGCGATGGTCAGCTCACCTCGTTGACGGCGGACCACATTTATGCAGCCGATCTCGATGACCAAGTTGTGAAGGGAGAGATCACTCAAACGCTGGCATTGAACCATCCTGAGCGCGCATCTTTGACAAGCTATCTAGGACTGGAAGAGCTCCCCAAAGTCGAGCGCAATATTCGACCCTTTCCCATTCAGCCGGGCGACTGTGCACTTGTATGTAGTGATGGCTTGTATCGGGCTTTGTCCGACCAGGAGATAGCCGCAACGCTGCAGAGGGATGCATCGAAAAGCTGCGAAGCTCTGGTGCAGCGCGCTTTAGAAAAAACCAACCCGGGACAGGACAATATTACGGTTCTCGCACTTCAGAGCCGTTCTGATGAATCGCCGGATCATGCGATCCCGGGGAGACGTGACATTTGGGTGCTTGTTATTGCGGCCCTTGTCGGAATCGCTGGTCTCGGAGGTTACACCTTGTACTTCCATGGCTTCAGATTTTCGAAAAGCGAGAAAATCTCTTCCACTTCCGTGCGAAAAAACGTTCAGGCTCCCTCGATACTCTCGCAGAGCACCAATGCTCCGCAGAGGGCAGCTTCTGAAAATAAACAAAGTCCTGGAACAAATTCCATACCCGCAATTTCAGGCTTGTCTGAATTCAGTTGGAATGTCAAGGGCGCGTCAAGAGTAACTGTTTTAAGTCAGGGAGGTAATAGGATTTTTGACGGTCCGGCAGGCGAGTTGCGTTTTCAACTTGATCGCATTACAACCTACACTCTGAAGCCGATATTTCCAAAGCACCCACTGTCGAAGATCGAGGATGCTGAGTTGAAGATCACTCTTACACCACCACCGAACCAACTCGTCAATGGTGTTCCGATGAGGCGTTCCGGAATTCAGACGCCGGCTCAGCAGAAATAGGTCCAGTCACTATGCGCGCGAGTAACTTCCAAACTGCTGTTCTTTCAGAGCCTGGCGGCCGCGAAGCGAACGAAGACTCTTGCTTGTGGGACGAAGTTGGTGAAAGCGCATGTTGGGTTGTGGCCGATGGTCTCGGTGGTCATAACGGAGGAGAACTCGCGTCAAAAACGGCAACGAGTGCGATTATCGCTTCTTTCAAACACAATCCGGAAGTCTCAAACGCCGCGCTTGACCAACATTTCATAGCGGCGCACAATGCAATGCTTGCGTGTCAGAAAGAGAATCCCGCGTTGGCTGATATGCGTAGTACTGCGGTCGCGTTGTTGAGTGATTCACGGAATGCTTTGTGGGGCCATGTAGGCGATTCGAGACTCTACTGGTTTAAACCGCGCGGCCTCGTCATGCAAACCGAAGATCACAGCGTACCCCAAGCTCTGGTGAAAGCAGGCGATCTTTCGCCCGATCGAATTCGGGGCCACACTGACCGTAACCGCCTGCTGCGATCACTTGGGCAACCCGGGGCCGTACACCCTGCGATTTTGGAGTCGCCCCAAGCGCTGTTTTCTGTTGATGCCTTTCTGCTATGCACAGACGGGTTCTGGGAGTCTGTTTTGGAAACCGAAATGCTCGCGGACTTAGTAGCGTCTGCTTCACCTCAAGAATGGCTGAAAAGGTCGGAGTCACGCCTTATGGCCCGAGCTTTAAGCCGAGGCGACAACTATTCAGCAATCGCCATTTTCGTTTCGCCAACTACGGCCGAGAGTGCACATCTTGCAGCGCAGCCGCTTCAAGGCACTGCGTAGCCGGCCCTAATGGCTAACGAGTTTGTAGATCATGATTGTTGACGCTCAATTCAGGTGTGCAGGGTGCATGGAGCCAAGCGAAGGTCCCGTGTGCTCTGTCTGTGGATGGGCGGAAGATAGGCCCACGGAATCTCCGCTCTTTCTTCCTCCAGGAACACGGTTACACGGGGAATATGTTCTTGGCCGCGTGCTGGGATCGGGCGGCTTTGGCATAACTTATTTGGCCTGGGACGGCAATCTTAAATGTAAGCGGGCTATCAAAGAATATTTTCCGCGGGCATTCAGCGTTCGCGGCCACAATGGCCAGACCGTAGTTGTAACTGACACCCAAAGCAAACAATCTTTCGAGCACGGTCGCGCGAAGTTCCTCGCAGAGGGCCAAGCGCTCGCCAAATTCAGACATCCGGGCGTGGTTTCAGTGATCAGGTTCTTCGAACAGAATGGAACCTCGTACCTCGTGATGGACTACGAACAGGGCATTACGCTTCACGACTATGTTGCACAGCAACCCAATTCTCGTGTTCCCTACTATGACGCCATCGAGCTCATTATGCCCATCATGGACGCATTACGTGAAGTACATGGGGCGGGCATGCTGCATCGAGATATCAGCCCGGACAACATCCTGATTAATACGTCAGGACAAATTAAGCTTCTGGACTTCGGCTCGGCAAAACACCAGATAGCCGCCCAGGCACACAGCGAATTTCTAGCTCTTAAGCGCGGGTATTCACCAGAGGAGCAGTACCGGACGAATGGCACGCAGGGCTATTGGACGGACGTGTATGCGCTTGGCGCAACACTTTATTTCGTTATCACAGGCGCGATACCTCCGGACTCGCTGGATCGACTGTCTAACGATTCGCTTCTGCCCCCAAGCAAGCTGGGTATAGAAGTTCCGAAGAATTTAGAGACTCAATTGCTGAAGGCACTTCAGATCCGTTCACGCGATCGCTTCCAGACAGTTGCAGATTTCCAAACAGCAATACGCGACTACGCTGAGGACCGAAAGAAGCCTGACGAAGAAAATCATAACCGAAACAAACGCGAAAAGCTTGCGATGTTGGCAGCCGCGGCGGGATGTTTGCTGCTCATCATCGCTGCTTGGCTTCTCTGGGTCAGGACCGTCCCGGACGTCCGTCAGTTTACGGTTGAGCCGTCCAAAATCGAGTTTGGCCAATCGGCAACTCTGCGTTGGTCCGTTAAAACCGGGCATGCGCAAATCTCCCCTGAAATCGGGGCAGTCTCGCAGAACGAAGGTGGGCGGCAAGTCTCACCACATGCCACGACCACGTACACCTTGAAGGTGAGCACGCTGTTCCGTTCAGTGTCCCGTTCTGTGATTGTTTCCGTTATACAGCCAAGAGTTCCCGTGATGTTCACCGCTACTCCCTCGACTATTACCTCTGGAGAATCTGCTGAACTGGCCTGGAACGTGGGCGGCAATCCTAAGTCGATTTCAATTGAACCAGATGTGGGAAATGTCCCAAACACCGGCCGTCGTACTGTATCGCCCACGCTGACGACGACGTACACATTGCGAGCTATAGAAGCTGAAGGTGCTCTCGCGGAGTCATCCGCGGTGGTGTCTGTCGGTGCAGCCACTGCCAGACCTGCCATCTCATTTACCGTCGATCCATCAACAATCAAACCGGGCGAGAGCGCGACTCTGAAGTGGAAGGTGAATGGCGATGGCCTGACCGTCATGCTCGAGGGTGTGGGAACAATCAGACCTGAAGGCCAGTTTACGGTCTCTCCCGCCGCCACTACCAGCTACAAACTCAAGGCGCGAAATTCTGGAGGTACAGCAACCAAGGCGATCACACTGACGGTGTCAGCCCCAGACGCACCCGTCATTCTAAGTTTCACAGCGGACCCCCCGGCCATTACCCGGGGTCAAAGTTCCACACTCCACTGGGTAACCAAAGGCGCAGTTGAATCTGTTTCGCTGGACGGGTTTGGAACTGTAGATCTCAGTGGCGATCGCGTGGTCTCGCCTGCTGGAACCACAACATATTTGCTGGCCGTGAAAGGCCCAGGTGGTTCTGTATCGCGGGCGATTACCGTTCAAGTCAACGTTCCTAGAAACCCGCCCGTAATCTCGGCGTTCTCGCTATCACCATCCATCACCAACGCAGGCCAGCCGGTCACCTTGCGATGGTCGGTCACCGGCGACCTGGATCATGTCTCGATTCAGCCTAGCGTCGGGCGTGTCGACGCTAACGGAACGACAACGGTAACAGCAAACGTATCGACAACCTACGTACTAAGCGCGCAAGGACCTGCTGGCGAAGCTTCTAAGTCTCTCAATCTGACAATATCCAACGAGATATTCGCGATACGTAACTTTTCCGCTAAACCCGGAAAAATGAAGCGCGGCCAATCGGCCAGGCTCTATTGGCAAGTAAGTGGGCCCGTCACTGAATTGTCAATTTCTCCAAGTGTTGGACCATTGCGTTCAAAGGAAGGATCTCTCGAGGTAAGCCCCACCGAAGATACCATCTATTTGCTTACTGCGATGGCGGGGCAGCGGCGTCTAACTGCTGAAATCAGGGTAAAG
The DNA here is from genome assembly GCA_019240405.1 of Acidobacteriaceae bacterium. Taxonomy (GTDB): domain Bacteria; phylum Acidobacteriota; class Terriglobia; order Bryobacterales; family Bryobacteraceae; genus Bog-105. Next base: position 24,716 of record JAFAYL010000007.1, on the reverse strand, counting down.
GTCAAGTGACCCGGCTGTATGCCAGTTGCCGCGGAATCTTTGTGTATCGGTTGCATGGACATCAAGAAGGCCGGAGGATGTCCGAATCCGGAAGCCTGCGGGTGGATAGAAGGTTCTCTAAACGACTCTCAGTTGCAGTTACAGCCTCGTTCGACGCTTAAACAAAAATACCTGATCGGAAAGGTTCTTGGACAAGGTGGTTTTGGGATAACGTATCTATCGTACGATCTGAATGCATATCGCAAGCTCGCCATCAAAGAATACTTCCCAATATCGTTTGCAACAAGAACCAAGGATCGCCACACCGTAACTCATTCGAGCCCCGATAATCGTACTCCCTATGAATACGGACTTAACAAATTCACGCAAGAGGCAAAAACGCTCGAGCGCTTACGGGGGCACGCCAATATCGTATCCGTCATGGAGTTTTTTCCAGCAAACAACACAGCTTATATTGTTATGGAATATCTTGATGGGATTACACTTGAGCGTTATGTTCGCGGCCAGCCGGACGCTAGAATGTCGTTCGAGCATACGTTGCGAATTTTGGTCCCCGTGATGGACGCTCTCCGTGAAGTGCATCGTGAAGGACTCGTACATCGGGATGTAAGCCCCGACAACATTATTCTTACTAAATCTGCGCCAGTCAAGCTGATCGATTTTGGTGCAGCCAAGCAGGCGGCCCAAACTTACAAAACCCAGCAACTTATTCTGAAACCTGGGTATACACCCGAGGAGCAGTACCGATCCGATGGCATTGCTGGACCTTATACGGACGTCTATTCCACCGGAGCAACGTTTTACCGCTGCTTAACAGGCGTCGTGCCTCCGGAGGCTCCAGTAAGAATGTACGACGATACCTTAACTCCGCCAAACAAGTTCGGCGCAGGGCTATCGACGCAAGCAGAAAATGCGATACTGCGGGCGCTTGGTGTTAGATCGAAGGATCGCTATCAAACTATTGCGGAATTTCAACGACATCTCGTCGACCATGTAACCAAGCCTGACACACCGGATGCAACCTTCTCGTCTCCCCATCCCGTAACCACCAGTCTTAAGACATTCCGCGTGTGGTGGACCGCGGCACTCGTCTCGATGTTTTTGGCAAGCTTCTCTTCTTCTGTCCTCAAGATTTCACTATTAATTATCGGTGCTGTTGCGTTCGCGCTTAGTGGTCGTGTGATCGGTTGGCGGAATGACCGATCGCGACATGAGGGAAACAATATTGCTCTTGATCGTCCTCAACTTGCGCTGATCTTGCTAGCCATATTCAGCATGATCTCGGTCACGCTCTTTCCGGCGTGGGCGGCAGTAGTCGGCGCCCTGCTAATGATTCCCGGTGCCTTCGTTGGTTCTTCTCTCATTAAGACACGAGGAGCGGCATTGAGTACGCCGTCACACCCAACCAGCCGGCCGATTAAAATAACCCTTCGGTTTACCGCTGGGGATGAGATGGGAGAAACGGTTGAGGTCGGGAGTGACCCGATCATCATCGGCAGAGATCCACGTTCAGCAAATCTCATTGTTCGGAGCCCGCACGTTTCCGGTGCACATGTCAAGGTCTCGTTGAATAAATCAGGAGATTTGAACATCGAAGATTTGAATTCCCGTAACGGCAGTTATATTCGGAGGTCGACCGGAGATGGGCAGTGGTTGCGGCTTCTAGGCTCTGAAACCTTATCGATTGGCGATTCTTTTTGTTTAAGCGATGACCAAACTGCGGTCTTTGAGGTCATTGATGCTTGATAGGGGTGCCGAAGCGAGACAGCTTAGTTGGCCTTGGCTGGAAATTCTAATTACTTAGTCAGGAGGATATATGGCGCTACAGGTTTGCAATGGGGCTACCTTGCAATGCAGCTTCGGTGTTACGCCGAGCACATTGGTAGTTCTTCCTGTCAATCGTGTGAACACCGAGGTTCCAGACGCAAATATTATGGACAGCGTGCCGCTCCTTAATATCATGTCATTCGGAATGTGTATGTCGATAGCGAATCCAGAAGTAGCATCCGCGACCTCAGCCGCAATGGGAGTTTTGACACCAATGCCCTGTGTCCCTGTTACGCCGGGACCTTGGGCTCCGGGCGCCGCGACAGTTAATCTTGGCGGGCAACCCGCGCTCGATCAGGAATCTACGCTAATGTGCGTTTGGGGCGGAGAGATCAGCGTTGTGAATGCGGGACAGACAACGGTTAACGTGCCTTGATCTCCCACGGCCTCGCTCAGGACGACAAAGACGAATTCGAGCCTGACCAGGTTGGACGATTAGCCTAGCTTCGTGCGGCGGTATCGCGTTTCGAACGTCTCGATTTCAGAGAGCGAATCATAGCGCGACAGGCGGCTTGGGAAGGGATACGGCCGGGCGAAATCCTGACGCTCAAAATCGAGGATGTCGGGCGGATTGCGTATGGGTTCGCCGCAGAGTGTATAGAGGTAAACTTGGCGATCCGAAGAACGACCGGTCTAAGGCGCAAGTCGCGCCCAGCGTTGCAACGAAGGCACCGCTACGGATGTGGATTCAGCGCTCTTGCGAGACAGCCCCGCGAGGACTTTCTCGTCGTGCTCGATAAAGTGCCTGACGTGGAGCCGTCCCCGAAGATCGCATTTAGTGTAACCTCAGCGCTGTCCGGCGCGGAGAAACAGGGCGATTGGGGCTTAATGGACTCTATTGGACTTCGTTCTGGTTGGTTTGCTTGCAAGTTGTTGATTGGATGGAGCGGGAGACGGGGATCGAACCCGCGACGTCCAGCTTGGGAAGCTGGCATTCTACCGCTGAATTACTCCCGCTCAGCTCCTAACTAATGTAACAAAATCGCCCAGTTTCGAGTAAGCTAACGTGACTCAGAAATAAAAATCCTACATTCATGGGAGTCACAGATTGTTCATACAATGACTCTAATGAGGCGGAGGTTATAGGGACGAACATGAAAGTGACTCTGCTTACGCTATTTTGTTGCGCTGTGTGCTCACTGCCGGTGCTTGGCCAAGCCGGTTCGGCAGCCGCCGGATCTGACCAGAAGTTTGTCGATTTTGCCGCGCAAACCGACATGCTGGAGGCGCATTTGGGGCAGTTAGCTGCCGATCAGGCCGCTGGGTCGAACGTGAAGGACTACGCTCAGATGTTGGTTACTGATCACACGAGCGATTACAACGCGGTAAGTGCTGCGGCCGCAAAAGCGGGTCTGACGGTTCCCAAGGGGCTCGACGCGGCACACGACAAAATGATCGCGCAATTCTCAAAGCTCAAGGGACGAGCATTCGATCAACGCTACGAGCGCGAAATGGTTGCCGGGCACCAGAAGGCTATCGCCGAGTATAAGAAGGAGGCCGCATCCGGTACAAGCGCGGATCTCAAAGCTTACGCGAATCAAACACTACCCACTCTCGAGAAGCACCTCGATGGCGCAAAAGATCTAATGAAACCAGCCGCGAAGGCCAAGAAGGGCGCCGCGTAAATCGAGCTAAAACGGCGAAGCGAAAGCTAACGCATCGCCGGTGTTACACCTGTTCCGCGTAGTGGAATCAACTGTGGACTAGAACTATCACTGTCTTTCACGACCAGAGTAGCGGTTTCGGTGCCCGTTCCAGACGGTTTGAAGGTTACACCGATTTTGCACGTCTTTCCGGCTGTGAGGCTACCCGTGCAGGTGTTGCTCGCGACCGTAAAGGTCGTTCTTGTGGTAGTCACGCTGCTGAACGTCACGGAAGTCGTCGAGTCATTGGTGAACGTGATCGTGCGGGCGCTGCTAGCCACACCCACCGCCTGGTTGCCGAAGTTGAGCGAAGCCGGCGCGTACATCAGTCCTTCGCCCGTGCCCTTGAGATTGATCGCAATCGTTGGATTAAAGAAACCGTTCGTTCCGATGACGAGCGTACCGGTTCTGGTTCCCGCGCCGGAAGGCGTAAATGTGATGTCGACATTGCAGTTCGCACCCGATGTCAAGCTGCCGGGGCAATCGTCAGCCTCGGTAAAATCTCCGGTTGTCGTGATGCTGTTGATGGTGACACCGCCTACGGCGGTCAAGGTAATCTCCTGCGGACCGCTGGTGGTGCCAACGGACTGCTGCGGAAAGTTCAAGCTGTATGCCGAAGACCCCAGATTCACGATGGCGGTGACTTCGCGGATGCGGAAGTTGCCAGTATCAGCAATGTAGATGTTTCCGGACGCGCCGACGCCCACACCCCCGGGGGTAGCGAGTTCCGCGCTTGTCGCAGCTCCTCCATCCCCTGAAAAGCCGTACGTACCGTTACCAGCTACCGTGTAGATGATGCCTTGCCCATCCACCCATCTGACGCGCTGATTATTTTGATCGGCTATGAGCAGGTCACCAGCCGCATCCACAGCAACCGATGCCGGGTAATACAAGCTGGTCTCGTTTGCCGGAACGCCATCGCCTGAATAGGCAGCCACGCCATTTCCTGCGACTGTAGTTATGATGCCATTGGGATTCACCATGCGGACGCGGTAGTTGCTGGCGTCTGCGATATACAAATTATCGAGGGCGTCGATTGCAACATCAGTCGGATGGGACAACTGGCCGTTTGTCGCGGGGCCGCCGTCGCCCGAATACCCGGCGCCTTTGGCGTTATTGCCGGCTAAGGTGGTGATTTTTCCGGTCGCTGCCGTCACTTCGCGGATGACCTGATTTTGATTGTCCGCAATGTACAGATTCCCGGAACCGTCGAGCGCAAGCCCGGTCGGCAAATTAAGCCGAGCGCTGGTTGCGGGTCCTCCATCACCGCTATAGCCGCAGCCTAAATTTTGACTGCCCGCAAACGTGCTGATATGCCCCGTGCTGGCCGTGACCTTACGAACTACGCAGTTATTAGTGTCAGCGATATAAACGTTGCCGGAGAAATCGGCGATCGCCTTAGACGGGTTGTTCAATTGGGCGCCGGTTGCCAGTCCGCCATCACCCGAATAGCCGCAATTATTAACACCGTACCTCGGAGGCGTGCCGGCGATGGTACTGATATCCCCCGTCGCGGCCGCAGCTTTTCGAACAATGCAGTTGTAGGTATCAGCAATGTAGACGTTCCCGGAAGCGTCGGACGTTGCGCCGACTGGCGGCGACAGGGTCGCGCCTGTCGTGGTAACGCCAGCCGCATAGCTAGGCAGTCCATTTCCTGCCACGGTATTGATACTTCCGCCCAACGCCGCTTTGCGGATACGAAGGTTCTGATAGTCCGCGATATACATGTTGTCGGAGCTGTCCACCGAAACGCCGAGCGGCTCGTTGAGCATTGCGCTGGCTGCTGCGCCTCCGTCACCGCTGAAGCTGCAACCCAAGGAGTGATTACCGGCCACAGTATTGATGATGCCGCTCGTGTTCACCTCGCGCACCACGCAGTTATCATAGTCGGCGATGAATACTCTCCCGCTCGAATCCGAAGCGACGCCGTAAACGTCGCTAATCTCGGCGCTGGTTGCCAGTCCGCCATCACCCGAAAAGCCGGATGTTCCAGTGCCCGCTATGGTGCTGATTTTCCCGGTACTCGCTGTGACCTTGCGGATTCGATAATTCGTTTGGTCCGCGATGTAGACGTTACCGGAGCCGTCGACAGCCACACTGGTAGGGTAATTAAGCTCGGCGCTCGTTGCCGGGCCGCCGTCACCGGAATAGCCGGCCGTGCCATTGCCGGCTATGGTGCTGATTATTCCCGTGCTTGCTGTGACTTTGCGAATGCGTTGATTGGTATAGTCCGCGATGTACACATTTCCCGAGCTGTCGAGCGCGACGCCAGCCGGAACGGAGAGTTGAGCGCTAGTTGCGGCGCCTCCGTCCCCCCCGTACCCACAAGATTGCGGCGTGCCCGCAAACGTGCTGATCACGCCCGAACTCGTGGTGACCTTTCGAACGATGCAATTGCCGAAATCAGCAATGAAGACGTTGCCCGATCGGTCGACCGCGGCCGCGTTGGGGTAATACAACTGGGCCTGGGTCGCCTGGCCGCCATCGCCGGCATATCCGCTGAACCCATTTCCCGCCACGATCGTCACGGTACCGGAAGTAGTGACTTTGTAAACGCGGTGCGCAGAAACGCCGTTTCCGCCTGCGCCCGCTATAACGAAATAGAAATTTCCAGCCGTGTCCACCGCTGTATTTACCGGATATGGAACGTTGGCCTGCGTTGCCGGAACGTTATTCGGTCCACCGCCGGCGTAGGTCGAGATTGTGTCAGGAGCTGAAGCGCGCAACGTGAGCGGCAGAAGGGTTGTAATCAGAAAGGAGCAGCGGAGCTTCATCGCGATTCTCCCTTCGGCAAGCCGCCGCCTATGGCCGGCCTCAGCTCAACGGAACTCCGAAGCTCTTTCCCGGATTCGTCCGTATACGTGACCACCAGATTCGGCACAGACCCCCGCTGCCACTCGTGGTATTCGCGAACCGGCACCGTGAAGCTGCCGTCGAGCTCTGTTGACTTTCGGTAGCGAATCGAGATATGGGTGAACGAGCCCCGATACTCGATACTGTCCGGGCTGCGTTCCAGCCTGCGATCCGCGAGGGTGAGCGTGGCATCGTTCACGTCCGCGCCGCTGAAGTTGAATACTGTGATATGGAGATCGAACTTCACGGCCGAGCCCTCGTCTAAGACATTCCGGATTTGAAACTCGCCAGCAAAATTCCGGCCATGCTCTGCCGCCAATGGAAACGAGGTGAAGCCGAGCGCGAACGCGGCGGCCCACACTGCGAGAAGTGACCGCCTGCGTTTTTGGACAAACATATGTTATTTCCTTCTGGCTTTCGCCTGGAATTACCAATCTGTGGGGTAGGAAACAGTATATACCTCGATATGAAAGCTGTCAACCATCACCTAAACCCAAAAACGAGCGACGATTAGCGAGCCCGCATGCGAAGCTCGCGCGAAATCTCCTTTCGCCTGCAACAGGAGATTCGAAACCTTCAGATCTTGGCGTTGCCGCCTAGGTTCAGCGGAGCTTCTTCACCTGGTGGAAGCGCGGGGTCAAAGCTTATGCGAACAAACACTGCTCAGGCTGGAGAAGCACGTCGATGGCGCAAAAGATCTAATGAAAACCAGCCGCGAAGGCCAAGAAGGGCCCGGGTAAGTTGCGCTAAGACAGCAACGCAATGCCTTAACGCCCCGCCGCGGTTACACCTGTTCCACGTAGTGGAATCAACTGTGGGCTAGAACTATCGCTGTCTTTCACGACCAGAGTCGCGGTTTCGGTGCCCGTTCCAGACGGTTTGAAGGTTACACCGATTTTGCATGTCTTCCCGGCTGCGAGGCTACCCGAGCAGGTGTTGCTCGCGACCGTAAAGGTTGTTCTTGTAATCGTTACACTGCTGAACTTGACTGAAGTTTTCGAGTCGTTCGTGAACGTGATCGTATGAGGGCTGCTCACCTTGCCGACTGATTCGTCTCCAAAGTTAAGCGCAGCAGGCGCGTAGGTTAATCCTTCGCCCGTGCCCTTGAGATTGACCGTAACCGTTGGATTGAAAAACCCATTCGTACTGATCACAAGCGTTCCGGTTCTTGCTCCTGCGGCAGAGGGCGTGAACGTGATGTCTACGTTGCAGTTTGATCCAGACGTCAAGCTGACAGGGCAGTCATCGGCCTCCGTGAAGTCGCCGGTTATTGTGATGTTATTGATCGTGGCCCCATTCGCGCCAGTGAGGGTAATTTGATACGGCTCGCTGGTAGTGTCCACCGGTTGCTCCTGGAAGCTCAAATTGTATGCCGAAGAGTTGACGTTCGGAAGGGGGGTGACTTTGCGGACTAAGTAATTGAACGTATCCGCAACGTAAATATTTCCGAACGGGTCTATACCCACACCTTGCGGGTCGGCAAGTTCTGCGCTAGTCGCAGGTCCTCCATCGCCCGAAAAACCGTATGCGTCATCCCCGGCTACGGTATAGATAATGCCTTGGCCATCCACACTCCGGATGCGAAGCCCCGTGGCGATCAGCACGTCACCGGCAGCGTCTACAGCAAGACCCAACGGCGGGTCTAATGGTGTCTGATCTGCCGGAACACCGTCACTCTCATAATCGGCCGTGCCATTCCCTGCCAAGGTATCAATAACACCGCTGGGGTAAACCACTCGCACTCGTGCGTTGAAGGTATCCGCGATATACAAGTCACCAAGCGCGTCGACAGCAACATCCTCCGGACCGTTTAACTGGGCAGTCGTCGCTGACCCGCCGTCGCCTGAATAGCCAGTGCCTTTGGCGAAATTACCCGCTACTGTCTTGATGATCCCGGTAGCTGCTATCACCTCACGAACTACGTCGTTGACGTAATCCGCGATGTACACGTTACCGGAGCTATCGAACGTAATGCCAAATGGATCATTCAGCTGAGCACTGGCCGCGGGGCCTCCATCGCCTCCGTAGGCACACGATTTCGGAGTACCGGCAAACGTGCTGATATCCCCCGTGCTGGCCGTAATCTTACGAACGACACAGTTGTTTGTATCAGAGATGTAGATATTTCCGGAGGAGTCAGCAATGGCCTTCGCCGGAAAATTCAATTCAGCTTGAGTTGCGGGTTCGTCATCACCCGAATAGCCGCAAATCCCCGGGATGCCTGCAATCGTGGCGATGTCTCGCGTGCTGGCCTCAACCTTTCGAACAACACAATTGTTGGTATCCGCAATATAAATGTTGCCAACAGCATCAGACGTCACGGAGTTTGGCAAATAGAATGATGCACCTGTTGCACTCACGCCAGCTGCATAATTGAGTAGCCCGTTCCCAGCAACTGTCTTAATCGTCCCGCCGACCGCTGCTCCACGTATACGGGAGTTGCCATTATCGGCGATGTACATGTTGTCGGAGCCGTCTACAGCCAGGCCGCTGGGAGAGTTCAGTACGGCATCAACTGCCTTGCCGTCATCGCCGGCATATCCGCAGGACAAGGGCGTTCCAGCCACTGTTTTGATAATGCCCTTCGTGTTCACTTCGCGCACAACGCAATTCTCCGTATCGGCGATGAAGACTCTTCCGCTCGCATCCGAAGCGATGCCGTAAACCATGCTAATTTCCGCGCTCGTGGCGGTGCCACCATCTCCTGAGTAGCCGGATGTGCCATTACCAGCGATTGTGCTGATTTTGCCTGTGCTAGCTGTAACCTTGCGAATTCGGAAATTGAATTGATCGGCAATGTAGAGGTTCCCGGAAGCATCGACAGCCACACTGTAGGGAATCGAGAGTGACGCATCGATAGCCGCTCCGCCATCACCGGAATAGCTCTGAATGCCGTTACCGGCTACAGTGCTGATTTTCCCGGTGGTCGCTGTCACTTTACGAATCCGGTTGTTGTACTGATCTGCAATGTAGAGATTACCCGAAGCATCAAGAGCAATGCCGACAGGATTGGAGAGTTGAGCGTCCGTCGCGGCGCCTCCATCTCCTGCGTAGCCGCAATGGTTCGGGGTCCCCGCGAATCTACTGATTATTCCCGTGCTCGCCGTCACCTTTCGAATGATGCAGGTGAAAGTGTCGGCAATGTAGGCGTTCCCCGAGGAATCCACTGCGATAGCAGTGGAATTAGAAAACTCGGCTCGGGTCGCTGGACCCCCGTCGCCCGAATAGCCGCTCTGTCCATTTCCGGCCAGAACTGTTAAATTGCCGGAGGTATCGATTCTGAACACGCGGTCAATAGTATCGTTCGCATTTAGGCCACCTATCACGACGTAGAAATTCCCTGCTTTATCTACCGCGGTATTTTCCGGATACGGGACATTCGCCTGCGTTGCCGGGACGTTATTCGGCCCACCCCCGGCGAATGTGGAGATAATGTCGGGAGTTGAGGCGCTTAAGGCCAGGGGCAACACGAGCGTGAGCAACGGTCGAAAAGACATAGGGTAGGGCAAGTATATGCCCCGACGTGTAAGCTGTCAAACAAAATGGACCGTAAATGAGCGATCATAAGGCGAGCCCGAATGCGAAGCTCGCGCGAAATCTCCTTTCGCCTGCAACAGGAGATTCGAAACCTTCAGCTCTTTGCGTTTCCGCCTCGATTCAAGGACGGTGCTTCTTCACCCCTTGCTGGTCTTCCGGATCCCGGTCTCATCGCGAAAGAACTAGCGTGTACGGATTTCGCAAGCCAAGTTCTGCGCCTTGCCAATGAAATCGTTGCGCATCAGTTTCCGATTTTTGGGCTGACAATTGAGACCGGCCCACACATCGATTGGCGACGCGATTACGTGAACCAGATCTCGGGCGGGCTTCCCTACTTCCGCTTAGTCCCGTATCTCGATGCCTCGCGCGTCGGCGATCACAAGTTTATCTGGGAGCTGAGCCGGCACCAGCATCTCGTGCTGCTAGCCCAAGCTTTTCTTTTTGACAGTCGCGACACCTATTTGGAAACCGTATTCAGGCATCTCGCAAGCTGGTGGCAGCAGAATCCGTTCGAGCGCGGAATCAATTGGGCAAGTGCGCTCGAAGTTGCCTTTCGGGCCTTCTCTTGGATGTGGGTTTACCACCTGATCGGCAACCGCATGCCGGATCATTTGCGCTCGCGCTTTCTCGAGAGCCTGTATCAACACGGCTGCCACATACAAAACAATTTGTCGTTCTATTTCTCACCCAACACGCACTTGCTGGGCGAAGCAGTTGTGTTACACGCGCTGGGGCATTTCTTTCCGTCTTTTCCGCGCGCGCGGGATTGGGCTGAAATCGGACGCCGGACGGTTCTCGAACAGGTGCAACGCCAGGTCCGCGTCGACGGGAGCCACTTCGAGCAATCAACCTATTACCACGTGTATGCGCTCGACATGTTCTCATTCCATGCGGTTGTGTCCCGCCCTCCCGCCGAATACATGGATAAGTTACGACGAATGGCTGACATTCTGCATGCGCTGATGGGTGCGGAACGCAGTCTGCCATTCCTCGGAGATGATGATGGCGGCCGCTGGTTTCACCCTTATGGCCCCCGAGATCAGTTTGGCCGAGCCACGCTCGCGACTTGCGCAACATTGCTGGGCCGCGATAATTGGGCGTTTGACACATGCGATCTTTTTTCGCAAGCTGCGTGGTGGCTGGGTCGCACAGACGGCTCTGCCGCAGGCGAGTGTACTTCACAGCTTTTTCCCGATAGCGGCCTGGCTGTTCTACACGCGCCTGGGACTCGCATCATCTTTGATGGAGGCCCGTTTGGGCCCGGTAGCGCTGGACACAGTCATTCGGACACACTCAGTGTCATCGCGAACGCGTCTGGCAGGCCGATTCTCATTGACTCAGGAACCTATATTTACGTCGGCAGCAAGGAGCTTCGGAACGCGCTTCGCGGATCGGCGGCGCACAATACGATTCGCGTTGATGGCCGGGATCAGGCGGTTTCTGTGGGGCCGTTCCGTTGGAGCAATTTGCCCTCCGCGCGCATTCTCACCTGGGAGTCCGATGCTGTCGAGGATCTGATCATCGCGGAATGTAAATATGACGGAATCATTCATCGCCGGCTAGTCCGATACGTAAAGCCGGACCTTGTGTTTATTTTGGATTCTGTCGATGGGCCGCCAGGAGAACACGAGATTGAGCAGTTCTGGCATCTTGCCTCGGAAGATGAAGATCGCGTTTTCCTGGGAGTTGCGCCGGAACTCGCCGAGGCCTGGCATTCGCCCGTTTTCGGGACAAAACATCCCGGGCGCGTGTTGCTCGTTAGAAGAAGAACAACACTACCGTCACATTTCGCTGCCGCCCTCGTTCTGAGCAAGAGCGGGACTGCCGAAGTTGCCGAACAAGGCGATACTGCCCGATTCGCGATGAATGACGGTCGCGTTTTTCAGATCGATTGGCCTCGGATTTTCGCTTAGCCCACCGGACACTGATTGGCAATGGTGCAGACCTGCAACGCGCGGGCATAATTAGGGCAATCATGTCATCTGAGCGAAGCCCGTTATGTGCGGTATAGCGGGTTTTGTTTTGCGGCAAGGGCGTGCCGAGGCGTCCGACGTACGTGCTATGTGCGATCAGATTCGCCATCGCGGGCCAGACGATGAAGGCATTTATGCCGACCGCGGTTGCGGCATCGGCATGCTCCGCCTCAGCATCATCGATCTCAACACCGGACACCAGCCCATTTCAAACGAGGATCGATCGGTCTGGGTGGTTTTCAACGGCGAGATTTACAATTATCAATCGCTTCGAAAGCTGCTCGTTTCGAAAGGCCATCGCTTCTCAACGCAAAGCGATACGGAAGTATTGGTTCATCTTTATGAAGAATTCGGCCTCGATGGCATTCAGAAATTGCGAGGCATGTTCGCGTACGCGATATGGGATGCGCAAGTCAAGCGATTGCTTCTGGTGCGCGACCGATTCGGGAAAAAGCCGCTCTACTATTCGTTTCTTCCCGAAGGCCTGTTTTTTGGAAGCGAGCTGAAGTGCCTTTACCCGGTGGGCGTGCCGCGGGAGCTTGACGATGAAGCTCTGCGGCTCTACTTCCAGTTCTCTTATATTCCCGATCCGCTGACGCCGTATAAAGCGATTCGAAAACTTGCGCCAGGTGGCTGGCTTTTCTACGATTCTGACGGCAGCGTTAAACAAGGGCTGTACTGGAAATTGCCCGAGCCGCAAACGCAATCAGCCGATGGATTGACCGAAGACAATGCGGCCGTGCGTGTTCGCGAGATGTTCGATCAGGCTGTGCGCATGCGCATGATCGCGGACGTGCCGCTAGGCGCATTCCTCAGTGGCGGAATCGATTCAAGCTCGGTTGTGGCCTCGATGGCAATGCAGTCATCCGAGCGCGTAAAGACGTTTTCCATTGGCTTTGAAGAGAGCGCGTTTAATGAGCTTCCCGCTGCGGCGCTGGTCGCGAAAAAATTCAACACGGACCACCACGAAATCATGGTGAGGCCGGATGCCGTCAGCCTCGTTTCGAAACTGGTTCATCACTTTGATGAGCCGTTTGGCGACAGCTCGGCGATTCCGACATTCATCGTGTCCGAATTTGCGGCTTTGCACGTTAAGGTGGCGCTTACCGGCGACGGCGGTGACGAGCTGTTCGCCGGGTACGACAGTTTCTTCGCGGTTGACCGGCTTCGGAGGCTCGATTTCACTCCGCAGTTTGCACGCGTTCTGCTTTCGCGGGTTGCCGATTCCTGGCCTTATTCGTTCTACGGCAAGAATTATCTGCGCATGATCAGCCGGCCATCGCCGCTGGCGCGCTATTTCGAGCTGAATTACACTCCATATTTCCTTCGCAAAGCTTTGCTGCAGCCGGACTGGATGCTTCCCGCCGAATCAGGCTTCTTGATGCGAACATTTCGTGACTCGCTGCTTGGGGAAGAAGCCGATATTGTGGCGCAAGCAATCTACTTTGAAGCCCGAGCCAAGTTAACGGGCGACATGCTCGTGAAGGTGGATCGCATGTCAATGGCGAACTCGCTCGAGGTGCGAAGTCCGTTGCTCGACCACGAGTTGGCCGAATTCGCGATGTCTCTTCCCCACAAATGGAAAATGCGTAACGGCAGGGGCAAGCAAATTTTCTTGAAGGCGGTCGGCCATCGCCTGCCTTCCGAGCTGCTCAAGCTCCCGAAGAAAGGATTCGGCGTCCCGCTGGCGCTCTGGTTCCGCAGCTCGTTACGAACGATGCTTTGGGATCACCTGACTAGCCGCGTGTTCCTTGACCGAAGCATTGTTTCGGAGCGGTTTCTCAAGCATCTTTTGAAAGAGCATGACAGCGGACGCCGCGACAACTCGTACTGGCTGTGGATGCTACTGATGTTTGAGCTCTGGATGCGAAGTTTTGAGGATTTGAGCGCTACCCCAACGCACAGGGCTTATTCCTGCGATTTAGTGCCGGTCGCTTCGTAGTAGAGTGCCAGCACTTTCGCGAGATTCTGCTCGTCGTTCCCGGGAGGCGGCCGCCTCTCGACTCCATTGCGGCTCACGCTCTCCACAGCGCGCACAAGCGCCTCCGTATCACCGATCGGAATGAGATGCACCCCTTCGGGACGCATCCCATTATCGGTTGCGATTACAGGGGTTCCCAAGAATAGAGCTTCGCGAATGGAAATCGCGTCACCATCGTAGAGAGTTGTTCGAAGAAGAACGTCCGCGCCGGCAATGGCGCTCAGCGTTAGGGGATGAGGCACGTCTCCGCACAAGAGAACGTGTCGAGCGTACGGGGTGCTATTGATTTGCACTCGCAGGCTGGCTTCCAATGGGCCGGATCCAATCACGGCGAGACCTGCTTTCGGATGTTTGCGAAGAATGTAACCGAGAGCTTCAATCTGCCGGGGCAAATCGTATTCCGGCTTCAGGCCGCAGACCGAAACCAAAACCGGCCCATGTTGCGCAAAAAAAGAGACGAGCGGCTCTTCGAGCCCTTCCGCCAGAGTTGTAACTGATACCGAATGGGGAGGAATCAGCCGGGTTCGCGATCGCGGCACCCCAAGTTTGAGATAGAAATCGATGATTTCCTCATTTACTCCGATCAAGAACCTAAACCGGCGTAAGACAAAGCCGCGCACGGAAATTTTCTTGGCGGCTCTCCCCTCATCCGAAGAGGGGTAACCCCCTGAGTGAAAGGTCAGAATTGCCTTAGCCCACGGCACACAGGTGCATACAAAAGCGAGCGCAACCACGCGGAGCGGCATGATGCCCCCGATGTGTAAATGGACGATATCGTAACGGCGGCGGAAAAGGTCCCGGATTAACCCTAGGGCGCTCTTCGGGTAGTAGACTTCATCGGCTTCCGGGCGGCGGTGGCGGGTAATGTTGATCACAGCGCACGGAATTCCCTGCTTGCACAGGTAATCGCGAATCGCCACAAGGTTCGTTTGCACTCCGCCGTGCGGCGGCGGGTAGGGGCCAAGCTGCACGACTCTCATCGGCAAAGGTTTACGAAAACACTTGAGAATGATAGGTTCATTCCGAATCTCGCACTAACGATAAGTACTTCGTCAGTTCTTATGGCTCCAGTAGTGCCTGAAGCGATTTCTCCAGCAGATGTTGAGCACAACACCGAAGTTCGATCAGGTCTTCACGCAAACCCGGGACCCCGACGGGTCAAAATCATTCGGCCGCCTTCGTTCTCTCCGGCCGTTCTGGTAAGCGGGCTTTCGGAGCTGTTCTGGTATCGGGATCTTCTCTACACACTGACGATTCACCGCATCAAAGTTCGCTATAAGCAGTCGGCGCTTGGCGTCGCGTGGGCGTTCATCCAACCTCTTTCACTGATGTTGGTTTACACGGTTGTTTTTTCTCTATTCACGCGCATTCCGAGCGGCGGCATCGCCTACCCGCTGTTTGTGCTCTCGGGAATTCTTCCATGGACGTTTTTTCAAACAGCGCTTGCGTCTGCGGCGCAAGGCTTGGTCAGCCATCAGCAGATGATTACGAAAGTCTATTTCCCGCGCGAAATCATTCCGCTGACGTATGTGATCGCTGCCCTCTTCGACTTGCTGATTGCTTCGATGATTTTGAGCGCGATGATGGCCTGGTATCACGTTCCGCTCACTCGTGAAGCCTTTTATCTGGTTCCCATTCTCGTAATCGAATTTTTTTTCACGTGTGCCCTTGCGCTCTTGTTTTCGGCAGTTCAGGTGAGATTCCGCGACATAGGTATCGCGATGCCGCTGCTATTGCAGCTATGGATGTTTGCGAGCCCCGTAGTTTATGGCTTCGCGCAGGTTCCGGTTCGCTTTCGCGCGCTTTACGTGCTAAATCCAATGGCCGGAATCGTCGAAGATTTCCGCCGCGTTTTAATTCAGGGAATCGGAATTGATAATTGGATGCTCTCCGTCTCCGCGCTGGCGACCGCCATCATTCTTCCGGCTGCGTATCTCTTTTTCAAGCAGCGGGAAGCAACGGTCGCGGACATCATTTGATATGATCGATCTCCGGTTCGAGGATGTATCGAAGCGCTACCGCATCCCAAGCGAAGATGGGCGAGGCTCCGGATTATTTAGCAAGCTCCCGTTAAAGCGGCCCAAGACAGATTTCTGGGCGCTCAAGAACGTCAGCTTCGAAGTAAAGCGCGGCGAAGCACTCGGCATCATCGGCCACAACGGCGCGGGAAAAAGCACGGTTCTCAAACTGCTTTCGAATATTACGGCGCCGACTCGAGGCAAAATCGCGATCAACGGCCGGCTCTCGGCTCTTCTCGAAGTGGGCTCTGGTTTTCATCCCGAGCTCACCGGGCGAGAAAACACATACCTGAGCGGCTCGATTCTTGGGATGCGGCGCCGGGAAATTACAAACAAGCTCGACAGCATTATCGAGTTTGCCGGGGTGCGGCCGCATATCGACGTCCCGGTTAAGAGATACTCGTCCGGCATGTACGTACGCCTTGGGTTTTCGATTACGGCCCATCTCGAGCCGGATATTCTACTGCTCGACGAGGTTCTTGCGGTCGGCGATGCGGCTTTTCAGGAGAAATGCCTGAAGCGCATTCGAGAGCTGCACGGGCGCGGAACGACGCTCGTATTTATCTCTCATGATCTAACGGCTGTGCGCGATTTGTGCCAGCGTGTTTTGCTGCTGAAGAAAGGCGAGATCGCCGCAGAAGGGTCGCCGGGTGACGTCATTGACAAGTACATCCATACCGCCGAATTTTCCCAGCCGCCAACGGTTGATAATTAATTCACAGCCGTCAGCATCATAGGCCCTGAAATGACCGTACCCGAGGCCGTCATTCGATCTACGACATAGTACAAAACACGACTCGAAATCGCCGGAATATTGACCGTGCAGCCGGAGTTTCCGCAAGGGGTCCACGATTGCGGCTCACTGAGCCATGCGTAAGGGTCTGAGTTCGCGGCCGCCGTCGAGCATTGCTCCTGCCGCGTCGAGCAGAAAAGACCGGTATTGTATCCGAATCGGATGCGCACTTGCGACCCAGACACTCCGCCTAGGCTAACCGGGACAGTTACGAAATTGTTGCGAATGATCGAGTCTTCGTTCGGCCACGGCGGAAGCTTCACTCCGAAGATATCGGTGCGGCGTCCGTCACCCCATTTCACTGTGGAAACGCCCCAATCGCCCGTCGCAAGCGAGTGCATGTTTGCGTAGTTATCGGTCCTCCCTGGCCCGTTGAACATATTGGTCAGCTTGCGCCAGCGTAATCCGAACGGATCCGGACGCGAAATATCGAACTGCACGTAGGCCGCCGCGTGGGGACCGGCTGTCGCCAGGCATGGCGCAAGAATCGTTCCATCATTGCTGCACACGCCGGTCGTGCTAGCTTCCGGCACGCTGACGTATTGGCTTCCTTGTTGCGATCCGGGCACGCATTCGCCCGGAAAATCAGCGACGCAGTAGGACCAAGGGATCGAGTCCGTAATGAGAGAGCCGGGCCCGCTAATATCGCGCAGCAGGTGATTGCCGGCAAACGCAAGCATCTGTCGACGCTTCCTATCCAGACGAACATCTGATCCCGAGAAGCTGATGGGAGATCCATTCGCGGAATCGAGCGGCAAGCTGATCTGATAAACATTCTGTGTGCCATCGATTTTCGTTAATGTGTGATTCCAAAGGTACTGATCTCCTCCGGCTTCAACGCCTAATGGTCTACCGTCTACGGCCCATTGAGACTCGCGCTGTGAGGCGGAAGTTGTGACCCCGCCAGGGTGGCTCTGAATCTGATTGATGCTCAGACCGTTGTTGCTTCCGGCAAATGGATATACGCTGTTCAGCCCGAACTGAAACGATTCCCCGACCACTTGCGGGAACACGCCGGTGCGCACTCCATATGCTGCTCCGTAGCCTCCGACCGACGCATCGAGATTCCAGGAATAAGGGGTGACATGCTGCTCGAGATTTCGAGAATTCACCCACGAAACGGTATGTCCTGAATATGTTTGCGGATTGTCCGGCACGGCCGCACTCGCGGGATCACCGGCTTTCGAGATGAAATCCACGGCGGCGCAAGATTGGGGCGGCCACATGATGGGAATCCAACCTGCCGCGTGATCCATCGGTGCGGGTGAGGCGCGGCAACCAAACGGATTCATGTTTCTTGCGAGCACAAGATCGATAGTGCCGTTTGCGAGCGCCGTCTTCTTCGCAACAAGAAATTTTTCGTCCAGCGGACCTTGCGCGGCGTCTTGAAGATAATCGCCCTCCTGAAGCGGCTGCAGATAAGACCAGCAATTCGTTGTTGTCCCGTCGCCGCCGCACGATGTGGAGTTATGAGCCCACGCTGCGGGCCGAGAGCCCACGGGCAGCGCTCCTAGCGCCTGCAAATCAGATTGCGCAGGATTAATCGCCACCGGCTCGGTCTGCACATTCACCTTGATGCAATTGCCGCCTGTTGCTCCTTGCGCAATCCACCGAAGATCAGTCACGCCCAAGGCTTCGCAGGTTTGCGGATCGTAAAAGTTACGCGGCACAGCCGTTGAACCGCCGTTGTTATACACGGTCAAAACGTCGAGACTCCACTGCTCGACCCCGGCCACCCCGGCACTGTTGAGCGGTACTTGCACGCTCATCAACTCGTATTGCTCTGTCAGAAACGATTCTGTTCCGTGAGCGCCCAACCAGCGTACCGGGTAGGTGTCCCAGGTATTTCTGCATTGCGCAACCTGAGTTGGGCCTGCAGGCTGGCTCACATCAATCGTGCAAAACCAGGCGAGCGAATTTTGCACCGGGCGCAGCCTGAATTCGAAGAGCGGGAACGATACGGACGTAAGCACCGCCTCACCGAAATACCATTCATCGATTTCTGGATGGGCAGCGCTGATTTCTTCCGGAATAGTTTCGTTGCCCGGAGTCAGATCCGAACATGTGAACGCAGGATTCTCGAGCGCCGTGTTGTATCCATCGCTCCATTCTTTGAATCGCCCATTCGTGGCATCGTTTGCATCATACGAGCATTGCTGAACCGTCCCGGTCGCGTTGTTATAGGCATAAAAATTCGTCGGATTTGGGCTAAAGGCGAGCGAGAGATTGTTCAGATTACTTAGCTTTCGCGCTTCTCCGGTTGATGCGGCAACGAAATATAAAATGCTGTTTCCCCAATTAGTTTTGAAAGAGCAAATGTAACCGGCGAGCGGCGGGATTGGAGTTACGCCATCCGCGGCATAGGTCGCAGTAACGGTGTTAGCTGAACAATACGGGTCACCAGCGCCCTGGTATTCAGTGAACATGGTGGCCGAGCTTGCCCAATCGCTTACTGCGGAATCAATGCTGATCGCCCCTACGCCCGTTTTCTTCCAGAGCTTGAATCCGAAGTTCGGGAACTGGTACTGATTGACGGAGGGGTTCCCGGCTGTGAGGTTCTGCTGAATCGTAAGCGTCTTCTCGTCCGTGATGCCGCTGATTGTGCAGAGATTTTGCGGGCAAACAGGATCCGTGCCGGAGATCAGAATTTTGTCACCCGGCTCGAGCGCGGTGACGGGGAAGTAGTTGTTATATCCGTAAAACGAGCTCGCGCCCCAAATCACCGTGCTTCCGCTTACAGCCGCAAGCGTACCGGTGAAATTGTTCGTCAGCATGTCGGGAGTAATCGGTGCATTTCCCCAACCTGAAAAGAGCGGCGCGGGCCACGAGCTTGGCGCGCTGACATCCGCCGGATTGGTTTGTGGCAAGATAACGTCCACGGAAGAGCCGGCGCAACTCTGTCCATAATCTGCCGAGAGACACACGCTGACCCTGCGGTCCGCATCACCCGGCTGATCGCCGAAACCATTAAGATGAATGCGCGTGTCGTCCGGAACGTTCCATGTCACAGGAAGAAAGCTTGGCCGATCAAAAGGTACTTCGCCCCACAGGAAAAGCGCGTTGGATGAACCGCCAACGCCGGTATAGGTAGCGTACTGCCCGTCGGCCGTCGCGCCGATATTCGCCGGATTTTGCCATGAACCTGCCAGGTCCGCTACTGCCGAAAACGGCACGCCCGAGTTGATAAAACCGTTGTCGCCAGGCTTTGTCCAACGCTTCAGCAGAATTCCGGTTTGCGGATCGATGTAGTTGGGTGAGCGATCGCTGTAATCAATGGTTGGCCATCCCCAACCTCCCCAACTATTCGGATCGTAAGGAATCGGATCGGGAGCGCTGTTTCCGAGTGGAACATTGGCCGTAGTAAATAAGCCTGCGCCGGCATACGTCCCATCGGCACATGTGATCTGGTAATAATGCGTTGTATTTGCCTGAAGAGCGCGGGAGTAGATGTGCCCGTCGGAAGCGTCGCCGGTGCCCCGGAAGCCGATTACAATTGTGCGCGCGGCTCCATTGACGAGATTCCCGTTTCGAGTGTCGCGATCCGCTCCCGGGAATAAGTTCGGATCGACATCATGGACCAGCGACAAGAATGCGCCCGTATTCGGGTCAGTGGAAGAGTTCTCACTGACTGCAACAGAGCACGCATTCCCATCAGGCGCTGTGTAGCTGAGCATGGCTTGCGTCGGCGTAACGCCGATAACTTGAACAGGAAGGGTTTGAGCCGCAATGCTGCGGCTTGTGAATAGCGCCGCGGCCCACCAAGCCACCAACATGGTTCCTAGAAACTGGCTAGCGCGACACGTTTCCAGGTATTTGTAGCTGTGCAGATGTAGTAATAGCTCGTGTCGAATGAAAACTGGCCTGCCGAGCAGGCGTCGCTCGATGTAGCGGGAGGCGGCACTTGAGTGCCGACCACTGTGGGATCGACGGCAATCGTCGAGGTTCCCCCGCTCTGACTCATAAGGATTCCGGTCCCGCTGGTCACGTTTTTGCTCGACAGCAACGCGCGAAAATCCGTTCCTCCTTGGGCATCGAATGCGCCGCCGGTCAGAGTCCAGTTAAACAGTGGAATCGAATCAGGTGGGAATGCCGTGACCCGGGGAGCGTACGTACATCCATTGCACGCGAGACCGGTACTGCTGCCCGCCGTTAGATTTCCCGAATTGTCGATATAGACAAGCACCAGCCCCGTGTTTGAGCCCGAAGGGGTAACAATAGCTGGATTCTTGAAAGTGTGAACCGTGTTCCCCAAGCGCACGTTGCACGGGCTGCTGGAGGAACATCCAGCGCCCACGGTTAAGCTTCCGCCCGTGAGCAAGGGCGCAAAATCGCCCATCTGCGCCGACATGCTGAGACCGCCGCCCTGAACCGTCCAAACGTTCGCCGCCGTGCACGCGTATGTGTTCGAACCGGCGGTCGCCGACGTATTGAAATAAAACTGTCCCACTTGGCAGGAGGAAGGCAAAGCGGTTCCAACGGTCATCGGCAGCGTCACTGAAAAATTTGAAAAATCGGCGTTGCGAGTCTGCGCCTGCAAATCGACACTGGTTCCGGTAGACGTTTGGCCCAAAGCCTGCATCCCGGCAACGGCGAACACAAGCAGGCCCCAAATGCCAAAACGATGAAAAGGTGTAAGCGTCATTGCGCTTCAAGCCTAGTCGACGCGCCGTGCGGCCGGAATTTTCTCAGCGAATCGGGCGGGCGAGCAACTGTCGTAGAGACAACAGCTTAGGAATCAGCACTATAACTGAGAACTCTTGTGACCGGAGCGCGGACCACTTCCCGGCCTACGTCCGGCGACTTTCGATTGTGCCCGATCCTGTACCAGTCATGCTGATGGCTCGCGAGTTGGGACCCGGTGGAACTGAGCGGCAATTAACCGAACTCGCTCGCTCGCTCGACCGGTCGAGATTCCAAGTCCACGTCGCGTGTTTCAGAGAAGGAATTCGGGCCAGTGAGCTAAAGGCAGACGGCATCCCCGTTGTCCGCCTGCCGGTTACATCGTTTATGAAGCCGAGCGCCATCACAGGCGCGTGGCGCCTTGCGCGTTTCATCCGCACGCTTAACATTCGCGTAGTCCATACATTCGACTATCCCTTGAACTGCTTTGGCGTTCCTATCGCGCGGGCGGCGAAGTCCCCCATCGTGCTTTCGAGCCAGCGCGCGCATCGCCACCTCACACCGCGACTCTATCTGAGAATTCTTCGCTTAACGGATCGGCTAGTCAACGGCATCGTCGTGAATTCGGAAGCTGTGCGGCGCGAGCTGATTCTGAATGAGCGCGTGCGGCCGTCGAAGATTCACCTCTGCCATAACGGCGTTGATACGGCGCGCTTCAATCCGGAAGGCAGAAGGCGCTTGCATGCGCTTGAGAATGCATCTTTGGTCATCGGCTCGATGTGCGTTTTGAGGCCTGAAAAAGGGTTGGGAACTCTGATCGAGGGCTTCGCGCGAATTTCGTCCAGGTGTCCCGGCCTTCGACTCGCGATCGTTGGCAGCGGTCCGGAACTGCCGCGTCTCGAAGAACTCGCGAAGCAACTCGGCGTATTCGAACAGTGTTTATTTCAGCCCGCAGAGTTGGATGTGACGCCGTGGCTCAAATCCATCGATATCTTCGTTCTTCCGTCTCTCTCTGAAGCCCTTTCGAATTCTCTTATGGAAGCTATGGCCTGTGGTTGCGCGTGCGTTGCTTCGCGCACGGGCGGCAATCCAGAGATCATTCGCGACGGCAACACGGGACTTCTGTTTGAGCCAGGAGATGTACGTGATCTTGCCGGCCAGCTCTCGGTTTTGATCGGCGATGCAGGGCTGCGGTGCCGTCTGGCCGATAGCGGCTCTCATCTGATTCGAGAGCGCTTTTCTCTCGCCCGATCTGTGGCCCGCATGGAAGAGATTTACGAAAGCCATTTGGAGAAAGATTCGCGGCGTCGAAGCCGATGAGACGAGTGACAGGATGACTTCAGAAAATTGTGACAGTTTTGAGGTGAATAGCGGCCAAGTGTCGGCAACGCACGTTGCGGTGCTCGGACTGGGTTACGTGGGTTGCGTCTCCGCAGCTTGCTTAGCGAATCTAGGCTACCGGGTTACGGGCGTTGATCGGGACGAGAATAAGGTGGCCAATGTGATGAGCGGCATTGCTCCGTTCTATGAGACTGGTCTGGAGCCGCTCATCCGGGATAACGTGGCCGCCGGCCGGCTTCGAGCAAGCACGTCGATTAACGATATCGCCGATGCAGATGTCGCGTTCGTGTGCGTGGGAACGCCCTCGGAGAAAAACGGCAATTTAGGACTCGAACAGTTGCGCCGGGCGCTTCACGAAGTCCGCGATAGTCTCTCGGAGCGTACGAAGCCTCTCGTGCTCGCGATACGCAGTACCGTTTTTCCCGGCACGTGCGAAGAAACGGTGATTCCGCTGTTTAGGGATTATCCGTTCGTCTCGGTGGTCTCGAATCCCGAATTTCTTCGCGAGGGAGTTGCGATTAAGGATTTTCTCGAGCCATCGCTGATCGTCGTGGGCGGCGAGGATTTCGATTCTGTCGAGCGCGTTGCATCGCTATATGTGCCTTTGCAGGTGCCGCCTTGCCTCGTCAGCTTGCGAACGGCCGAAATGATCAAATACGCTTGCAACGCGTTTCACGCGGTGAAGGTTTCCTTCGCGAATGAGATCGGCGCGCTGAGCGCGAGGCTTAACGTGGATCCCGGCGAAGTAATGTCAACGCTCTGCGAAGACAAGAAGCTCAATATTTCTCCGGCTTACCTGAAACCAGGGTTCGCGTTCGGCGGCTCATGCCTTCCAAAGGACCTTCGTGCGCTGAATTATCGCGCGAGTCGGCTGGATCTGCGGCTTCCGCTACTCGAATCCGCGCTGCTGAGCAACCAGCAGCATCTGCAACGGGCCATCGACGCCATTCTCGATTTGCCCGCTCGTAAGCTCGGCGTTTTTGGGCTGGCATTTAAAGAGAATACGGATGACCTACGGGAAAGTCCCGTAGTCACGCTCCTTGAACAGTTGATCGGGAAAGGACGCGAGGTGCGAGTATTCGATCCGCACATCCAGCTTGACTCGATCTATGGGAGCAATCGCAACTTCATTCTTCAACAGATCCCACATATCGGCCGGTTGCTCGACGATTCTCTTGCGCAAACTCTTTCCTGGTGCGATCACCTGGTGATCACGCAAAAGCTGAGGTTCGATCTCGCTCTCCAGGTAAAGGAAGCCGGCGTGTCGACCACCGATCTCGTCGGAACATCGCTCGCTTACACTGCATTACCTGCTCCGGCTCTCGCGGTTTAGTTCGTAAAGGGCATTAACCCGATTTCTCCTCTAGGTAGCTAGGTCACACTAGAGAAGAGTTCGGCGTGACGCAAATCAACGATCGGGGATCGTCGGGAGCTTGGCAGGAGCGTCTACAGGCGCTCAAAAACATTCCGCCTGTATTGCGGATCGTTTGGGATTCGGGGCCTTGGGTTGTGGTCTGGGGCCTTATCTTCCGCATCATTGTTGCGCTGATCCCAGTCAGCACCGCATGGGTAACTCGCCTGATCATCGACGAAATCGTCGCAATCGTAAACCATCGCGCAGCACTATCCGCCTACTTGTGGTGGCTCGTCGCGCTTGAGTGTTTGCTCGCGATTACGGGCAGCATCGTATCGCGTGTCATTGATTATTACGATTCCGTGCTGGCGGATCGGTACACGCGCCACGTCAGCATCGAGGTCATGGAACACGCGTCCCAGCTCGACCTCGAAGCCTATGAGGATCCTGTTTTTTACGACCGCCTCGAGCGTGCCCGCGTGCAGGCGACCGATCGCTTGGGGATGATCCAATCCATCGGCCGCTTGTTCCAACAAGTCGTCACGACAATTTCGCTCTCGGCCGCGATTCTCTTCTTCTCACCCTGGCTTCTTCTGCTTTTAATCGCCTGTCTGGTCCCTGCGTTCCTCGGGGAAAGCCATTTCGCGTTTCTCGGGTATGCGAAAAATTTCCGGCAAACGCCGATCAAGCGGCAGCTCGATTACCTGCGTCAGGTGGGCGGCAGCAAGGAAGCAGCCAAGGAGCTCAAACTTTTCGGGCTCAGCCGGTTTCTCACC
>JAFAYL010000039.1 GCA_019240405.1 Acidobacteriaceae bacterium | reverse complement strand
TAAAGGAACCTTTTCTGAGGCCTCGATAATTTGGCTTTGAACCGGCATGTCGATTGCGGAAAGGACGAACGACGAATTGTCGCAGACGTACTCAATACCTCCAACGTTCAGGAACTTACGTCCTTGTGTGAAGACTGCAAGGCTGGGTTCATAGAAACCACGATGACACGGAGTGGGTTCTATCCTTCGGAACAACGAAAGGCCGGGAATTGCGGTTGCATGCTCTCCGGGCGACTGTGCGAAGGCGGCGATCCGGCTCGCTAGCGCGACCCGCATCTCGGCTACGTCTATGTTGCGCAGCGTTTTGATTGCTCTTTGCATTCTTCTTAAGATCCTTTTTCAGCGTACCGTCCAAACACGGATTGCGTGCGCAATTTCTAACTGCCCAACAGGATTGGGCAAAGAATCGGCAGGATCGGATAAGCGCGAATAAACGTTTTGCCGGTACTTTTGAAGGAGACGGAAATTCGGGTGAAGAACATCGTTGCGATCTGCTTGGTCCTGCTCACGGCCGGCATGTCTGCCGGGCAGGAGCGTAACGGGATGCAGGCCATCCAGACCAAGTTCGCGGGAGCATGGCGGCTCATATCGCTGGAGCGGCCGGACGCAACTGGAAACGTGCATCGTGTAGATTGCAGCGGTCTCTTTGTCTTCACGGGCGATGGCCACGCGTCCGTGCAGGTGATGGAGCGCAGTCCACTAACGGCACCCAGCGCCGGGCCTCAGCAGTACTCCGCAGGCGGGTATGAGGCATCGTGGGGCACATACAAGGTCGATGAAAGCACTCACACGTTCACCTTTCATATCCAAGGCGCGCTGGTGCGATCGCTGATTGGCAAAGATCTGCCGCGTACCTACGAATTCTCGGCAAACCGACTCATTGTAAAGTCAACTCGCTCGGATGAGCACTGGAGAGTTGTTTGGGAGCGCTACTGAAGGTGAAAGAGATCTTTGAAAAACGTGCTCGGGCTGCTACCGACAAAGGATAGTAACAATGCAAACACGGAAACTTGGAAACAGCAACCTTGAAGTATCGGCCCTTGGTCTCGGCTGCATGGGCATGAGCTGGTCTTACAGCCCAATTCCAGATAGAAATGAGATGATCTCGCTTCTGCGAGCGGCGGTGGAATGCGGAATCACATTCTTCGACACCGCCGAAGTCTATGGCCCGTATACGAACGAAGAACTGCTCGGCGAAGCGCTGGTGCCGTTCCGCGGCAAAGTTGTGATCGCAACCAAGTTCGGTTGGGCACCCGCTTTCGAACGTGAAGCGAGATGGAGTCGGCTCGATAGCCGGCCTGCGCACATCCGGCAAGTCGTCGAAGGCTCGCTCAAACGGCTCAGGATGGATGCCGTCGATCTCTACTATCAGCATCGAGTGGACCCGGAGGTGCCGATTGAAGATGTTGCCGGAGCCGTCAAGGACCTGATTCAGCAAGGCAAAGTCAAGCACTTCGGGCTGTCGGAAGCGGCCGTTAACACCATCAGGCGCGCACATGCTGTGCAGCCGGTCAGCGCCCTGCAAAGTGAATACTCGCTCTGGTATCGCGAGCCTGAAAAGGAAGTCCTGCCGGCGCTCGAAGAGCTTGGTATCGGCTTCGTTCCGTTCAGTCCGCTGGGGAAGGGCTTTCTTACGGGAAAAATCGACGAAAAGACAACCTTCGACAGCTCCGATTTTCGCAACATCGTCCCGCGCTTCGATGCGGAGAACAGGAAGGCCAATCAAGCGCTTGTCGACCTGCTCCGGGACATCGCAAAGAGAAAGAACGCTACGCCAGGCCAAATCGCGCTTGCCTGGTTGCTCGCGCAAAAACCGTGGATCATTCCCATTCCCGGCACCACCAAGCTGCATCGGCTGGAAGAAAACATCGGAGCCGTAGCGCTAGAGCTTACAAGCGACGATCTCGGCGACATAGAACGGGCTGCTGCCCAGATCACTGTGCAAGGAGCTCGCTATCCCGAGCAGCTAGAGCTAATGAGCAATCGGTAGTTGGCAAGGAGGTACACAAATGCAAAAGCGAAAACTTGGAAACCTTGAGGTCTCTGCCATAGGACTCGGCTGCATGAGCATGAGCTTCGGCTATGGTCCCGCGGGAGACAAACAGGAGATGATTTCGGTTATCCGCGGAGCGGCGGAGCGGGGCGTTACCTTTTTTGATACCGCGCAAGTTTATGGACCTTTCGCAAATGAGGAACTCGTTGGCGACGCCCTAGCTCCGTTCCGAGGGAAGGTCGGGATCGCGACCAAATTTGGATTCAAATTCGAGGAGCAGGATGGCGCAACGCGGAATGTAGGTCTGGACAGCCGTCCCGAAACCATAAGGCAGGCCGTCGAGGGCTCCCTGAAGCGCCTGCAGATGGAGAGGATTGACCTTTTCTACCAGCATCGCGTTGATCCGAATGTGCCTATCGAGGAGGTTGCCGGGGCAGTGAAAGATCTAATTCAGCAAGGGAAGGTTGCGCACTTCGGCATGTCCGAAGCAGCGGCACAGACCATACGCCGCGCCCATGCGGTACAGCCGGTCGCCGCGGTCCAAAGTGAATATTCGCTCTGGTGGAAACGGCCAGTCAGCCGCTTTAGACTTTTTCCGGCTTCGGGTTCAACAGCGCCGGTTGAGATCCTTGTGCCATCTTCTTGTTCGCCAGCAGACCTGGCAGGAAAGAAACTATAAACATCGCCGCCGTAGCTGGGCTGCGGATGTGGGAATCGCGGATGCGATTTCCAAGCCTGGCACTAGCCAGGCGTCATGTGCAGGCCAGGCAAGTGGAAGCAATCGGAGTGCAGGTTGGCCGATAGACTTCGCCCTTGGCCAGGACGGCCCAAGCGATGCGCGCTAACTTGTTAGCAAGCGCCACACCGGCGACATTGTAGTGGGTGCGTGACGTAAGTTGCGTAAGCCAACTACTCAGGCCGGCACTTTACGGCCGGGATGGGCCGTTGTACTCGCTTTAGGAGAAGGTGGCATGAGTCACGTAGTCGATGCCGCTTCGTCCTCATCCCCAGCCAGGCAAGGACCGCTGTTCGAGTCCCTCATTCCCCAATATCAGAATTTGAATCGCAAGGCGAATTGCATGAAGCGAGGCGTCGTGAGCGTTGACAGGTATTTGCCGAACTGTGTTGGGCCGGAGGAGAGCGAAGGTTGAGCGGCGCGCACGTCGTAGCGGACAGAGTTGGTTGCGTTGAACGATTGCCAACTGAACTCTAAGCGCCTCTGCTCGCCGAGAGAGAAATCCTTGCTCAATCCGGTATCGATATTGAACATGCCATCGCCGATTACGTTGTTGCGGACGCCGGATTCGCCGGGCCACTCCGGGCGGAAAGCTGCTTCCGCGGCCACCGGATCGGCAAAGATATCGGGGCCGATACCGACGCCATTGACAATGGCGTTTTTCGGATTGGAGGCTACTGGAGGCGGCCCGTTCGGCATGGCATCGCCCTCGATGTTCCAGTTGGTGGCCCAGGTGAAGCCATTATCGATCGTGATCGGAAAACCGCTTGTCCAGCGGAAAATGCCGGAAATGTGCCATCCGCCAATCAACGCGTTGAGTAGCGGACCGGCGTTTCCCGCCAGCTTCTGGCCTTTGCCGAAGGGAAGAACATAGACCAGGTTCGCATTGATCTGGTGGAAAGCATTGAAATCGGAAAGGCCGCGCAGAGCCAGCGGATCCCACGAATTGATCACAATCCCGCCGCCGTTCAAATCGTTGCCCGTTCCGCCTGTTCCCTCATAAGGGCCGATTCGTTCAGCGGCCGAGGCCTCATCGAGCGATTTCGAAAACGTGTAATTGAACTGTCCCTGCAGGTTTGCCCCCCAACGGACGTTATAAGTCACCTGCAGCGCGTTGTAGTCGGAGGTACCGATGTTACGCCACGCGTAAAGTGAGCTGAACTGGTCATGGAAAAAAGCGTAGGGACCGAACTTACTGTTCGGGACGTTGATCTGCGTGATGGAGCTGGGCAGATCCATCTGGAACAAAGAGAAGGTTTCGTTGTGCGGGTGGCAATTCCAGAGTTCGTAGATGGCTTGGGTCGCTGTCGGATTAGCCGGGAAGTTACCGGGCGCGCAATTCAGGGATTGGCTGCTTAGCTGTTGCGCCGTGACACCGGCCCATGCGGGAAAGATGTCTTGGAAGAATGGGATAGCTTGAATTTGATTCACGTCCGTGCCTGCGGCAGCGGCCTTCGAGAGCATCGTGGCTGCCTGAAAATATGTCATGCCGCTGGCAGGGTCCTTTAAATCCGTAGGCATAGCCATATCGACCTGCATTGGCAGACGGCGGCCGATGGTGCCCACGTACGCAATTTGCAACGAGGATCTGGAAGTGATCTCGCGTTCTAGTGAAAAATTGAAAACGTGCGCATAGGGCGTCTTTAAACTCTGATCCAAGCCCCAGTTGATCGCAAACGCGGTGTTACCCGGCGTGTAAGGGAATCCGCCGGTCGGTGCGGGTCCGAACAAACAGCCCGGGTCGTTAAGAGATGGACACGGCGGGGGCAAACAGGACACACCCGAGGAGCCCGGTGTGAGGCAGGTAAAACGGGGCGCATTGGCTGGCGACACAACACCAGCGGGGTTCCCGAGAATCGTGGAAAGTCCGAAAGAGCCGTTCTGGTCAAAACTGTTGACAATCGGAATGCCGAAATGGTCATACATGATGCTGTAGCCGCCTCGGATCGAGAACTGATCTTTCTTTCCGACGATCTTCGATATCCACCCATCGCCAGTATCTGGCGCCCAAGCCACAGCCACTCTCGGTGAAAAATCCTTGTAGTCCCAGTTCCACAATCCGGGGCCGTGATTTTTGGGCCCACCGAGAATGAACGAAAGTTCCCCAGCTTGGTTTGCGGGTTGCCCAGCAGCGGCCAGCGCCGCCGAGCGATTAAACCAGTCGGCCGCGTTTTGATTCGTGCAGCCCCCGGTTGCAGCTTCGATGCAGGGCGCTACCTGATACCCATTCGTTTCGTAAGGCGGAGCTTCACCCAGCCACCGCAAACCGTATGTGACAGTCAAGCGCGGCGTGAGCCGCCACGTATCCTGTCCATAGAACTCGTAGTCGTTCACAGCGTAGCGACGGTTGATCGGTGTGCCTTGGGCTAGCGTGCTGCCGTTGCGTGCAAAGTTATAGTGCCCGTCGCCTTCCGGGAAAATACCCATCACGATCGTGGCCGCACTGTCGTAGTTTGGACCGAAGTTGCTGTCCACCGCGGGATAGCCATTGTTAGCCGGATCGAGCGGGCTGGACGTGTTGGCGATTCCCCCCGTGTTGAGATAGACCGCGTTCGTCCCTACGTCGGAGAACGAGTTCAGGTAGCTGGTGTGATCGTTGCGAATTAGCAACAAGGCGGTACCAAACTCCAACGTGTGGTTGGTCCGCGTCCAGTTCAAACTATCGGTGAACTGATGGGTTGGCACAGCAAAGCTCGTTGAGCGAGTAAAGGGAACAATGCTGTCTATTCCGTCCAAAAGAACAGCCGGGTTGAGGGAAGCGCCTTCGTTTTCCCCAGCCTGCCGGACGAAGCCCCAGCGAAAATCGTTCAGAAGCGTGGGGCTCAGGATCGAGGTCAGTCCAATGGTCAAACCCTTGCTGTCGTCCAGCACCGTTGTGGCCGCGGACTGCCCGGGGAACTGCTGCTGTCCAGGCTCATTGAAGTACTGCAGCTCTCCTCGCGCAAACAAGGTTTCCGAGCCGCTGGACGTGACATGGTAATCAACCCGCGAGATGTAAGTGTTGAAGCTGGAGTCGGCATTTGAGGAAAACCGGTACCCCAAACGGTTGGAACCGTCGCCTGCATTTGCATTGGCTGCTGGGTATTGCTGCAGAATGTTCAGAACCGCTTGATTCACGCCAATCCCCAGAGGATCCATCTGCTTTATCTGAGTTGGTCCCAGGGCATAGTAGCCGGGTAAAACGTTGCTTACCCCATTAACGGTACCCCCTGGACAGGTCGTTGTGTCGAGGCTCCCATCCGGCAGCCGCTGGCATAAGTACACCAGATCGCCCGCGCGTAGAGTTGCGCTCGGGACAGTGCGCAAGACGCTCGTGCCCTGGGCGTCGCGCCGCCCTTCGTAGTTGGCGAAAAAGAACAGCCGGTTTTTGACGACGGGCCCTCCCAGCGTGGCGCCGAAAACGTTGCGCAAAAGCTTAGGCGGCTTGTTCGGCTCGCCACTGCTTAACTGACTTGCTTTCAGGAACGGGTCGTTGGCGCTAAAGATGGTGTTGCGGTTGTACTCGTAGAGTGAACCGTGAAAGCTATTCGTACCGCTCTTCGTGACGAGAGCGACCTGAGCGCCGCTGGAATAGCCGGAGTCCGCATTGGCATTGGCCGTGGTGACACGGAACTCCTGCACCGAGTCGGGCGGCACGTTCAGCACGCTGGTAAAAGCGTAACCATTATTCTGGTCGTTGACGCCGATGCCATCGAGCGCGACATTGGACTGATCGCTGCGCAGGCCATTCACCGAGCCGCTCCGTGTGTCCGTGGCGGCATCGATCTGATTCCCGAGGTAGGCCACGCCTGGCTGTAGGCTCAGCAACTGAACTACATTGCGGTCGGCAATCGGCAATTGCGCAATTTGGGCTTCTTCGACGCTATTGCCCAGAGATGCATCGGTGCGATTGATGAGCGGCGCCTGGCTTTCGACAGTGACCGACGTCTTCGTCCCGGCAACCTGAAGCTGGATGTTTATCGTGGAGGGCAGGTTAACGACGAGCGATACCTTTGACACCGTATAGAGTGCAAAGCCGCTCGCCGTTGCCTCCAACCGGTAATCGCCTGGAGGCACGTCAAGAAATTGATACAGCCCTGCGCCGTTGCTTGTCGTGCTCCGCTGCAGCCCCGTTGCCTCCTCAGCCAAGGTGATCTTCGCGCCGGCAACAATCGCGCCAGATGGGTCAGAAACGTTGCCATTCAACTGGCTCGCCGATTGCGCCATTCCCCAGGAGGTGAGCCATGGCAGGGCCGCGACCATTAAGGTTGCGCGCCTTGCTCCTTTCGTACATCGCACATCGAACGGATACCACCACTCGCGTCTACTGCTCGCTTGCTGATGGATTCTGGTCATCGGTATACCTCCAAAGAACAAGGAACGACGGCGAAAAAAGGCGTAATTCGAAGTCACGTGACGGCCCCACTCCCCCGCGCGTTTTCTCTGGAGCTTATTTCTATGTCAGCCTGATCCGGCCTTCCAGCCCCAGAGTGGGACGATTATATCCGAAGATCTGAATGGAACGAGGAATTCACAAAGACGGATGTTTTCACGTTCCACGCGCGCTCGCTGTCCACAAAACACTCTGATGTGAACGCCCTCATTAACCTGGGCATAAGCCAGAGCTCTAGCAACCACGCTAAGCGCTGATCGATTGCGCATCTACCCATTCATTCTTGATTCGAGGGGGATGCAGCAATGTTTGCATCACAACGCAATACTGTTCGGTCTTTTGCTGGAGAGCTGTCAGCTGCTCCTGTGTTGCTTGCGGTGCGCGGACATCGAATTTGACTCTAATACTTTCAAATCCGACCGGCGTCGTCTTTGACATTCCCAGTGTCCCTTGCAAATCCAGATCCCCCTCTACCATCACCTCGATATCATCGGTAGGTATCCCCATGGCGGCGGCTACCATCTGGCAAGTGATTTGCGCACATGCGGCCAATGCACCGAGTAAGAGATCCCCGGAGCAGCCGCTAGTACCGTTCCCTCCGACGCCTTTGTGCGCTTGAGCCTCATAGATCGCTCGCCCGAGGTCCACAGAGCAAGAAATTGGCACGTCGGTTTGTCGGCCATGCGCGACCAGCGTGATGCGGGAACTGGCCGGAGCCTGCCGATATGCGTCTTTCAACGGCTGCTGTAAGGATCGGATATCCATGATGTCCTTTTAAGTCTGCTCATTATATATGCGCCTTCAGGGTATGCAAAGCCGTCGCGCTGGATGACCAAATAGATATGCGGGCCGGTTCCTTTCTGTCTCTCGATGTGTGTCGTTAACGGAATAGTGAGGGCGGCGATCAAATCATCAAACGCTCGGTCGCCCCCGGCCCCTGCTTGGTAATGCTGGCTATTTCACCTCAACGGTCATGCGCATCCACGGGTGGATACAACACTGAAAGTGATGTTCGCCTTTTGATAGCCCGGTCAGTTCGAGGTGACTGCCTTGGAGAATTCGCGTCCGGGCTACTGCGACGCTCGCAAAGCCGGCTTCGCATTCGGGAACTGGGGCCTCGCTTCCGTTTAGCCCCTTGATGAAGCCCCCACCGAATTTCTCCACCTCCGTGAAGGTGTGAGGCTCGCCCCCCTGATTAACGATGCTGAGGATCGTTCCTTCGTGGATATGAAGGGTATCGGGCTCAAAGTCCCACTTGCGGTCCGGAGTTCCCTCTTCCGCCTTCTTGAATAAGTCGTTGAATGTTGTCTGATATCCCAGAGCGATGTTCTTGCAGAAATCAGGTCCCACCACTTTATTGAAGGTCGTTGGATCGCATTCATCCAGGGCTACAACCTGGACGAGCGCTGGTGGATTTGCCCTGTGCTGCGCATGAGGTTGGTCTTGCGCGAAGATGTACGTCACGGTAGGCGCAAAACCTAATATCAGGGTCATGACAAAGAGTCTGGCAACGAAATGGCTCATTAGAGCTGTCATTTCTTTTCTCT
>JAFAYL010000019.1 GCA_019240405.1 Acidobacteriaceae bacterium | reverse complement strand
TCTGCGTCTTAACTTGGTCGCGGTGAATTAAGAATGCGACTGCCAGCCCGAGTGATCCGATCAAAACTGAAAGCAACGTCGCGTACTGAATGATTTCTTGGACGTTCATAGGTCACGCAACTCCGGTATAGCTTTCCTGGATTGCTGGCTGCACGTCCAATGCCGTCCGAACCGGCTTGTCTTCGTGCTTCCACCGGATCAGTTTCAGATCAAGGACGACAAAGGAGTAGAGGACGGGAACGAGGCCAAGCGTGATGAAAGTGGCTATCGTGAGACCACCGATCTGGGCGTAACAAAGCGGCTCCCAAAGCGGACCGCCATGCGCAGCCAATGGAAAGAGCGCTATGACGGTAGCAGAAACCGTGATCATGACCGGCCGCAACCGCAGAATACCCGCATCTGCGAGCGCCGTTCCCAGGTCTTCACCCTCTTCTCTTCGCTCTTCGATGAATTCAAACAGCACGATGATATGGCTGACGATCACACCGATGAGGCTGATGATTCCGAGAAAGGCCATGAAGCCGAACGGCTGCCCCATGATGGCTAGCGAAATGACCGCGCCTACCACTCCATAAGGAATCGCCGCGAAGACGATCAACGGCTTCACTGCATGTTTGAACTGCGCGAGCAGCGCAAGATAGATGGCGCAAACACAAATGATGAGCACTGTTACCAGATCTCCGAAGCCGCTTACCTGCTCTTTGTACTCGCCAGCAAACCGGAAGATAAATCCGGCCGGAAGCTGAGTTTGGAATGCTTTCAATCGCGGCATGGCCGCATCGAGCACTTCTGAAGGTAAGTGACCTTGCGCTGGCCAGCATTGGACGGTAATGGTCCGGTACTGATCGAAGCGGCGGATTTTCGGGGTTACCGGTTCAAGCGAACTGGTCGCCACCTGACCCAGGGGCACCGGAGGCGTATCTTGCGCAGAGAAAACGTACAAGCTCCGTAGATCGGAGAGCTGGGCGCGCTCCTCCATCCGCAGGCGTCCAATGATGGGAACCTGCTTGTAGCCGTCTCTCAATACGCCAGCAGTAATCCCGTGAAGGGCGGCATCGATCGAATTGGAAACGTCTGCGTTGCTGACATGCGCCAGATTTGCACGATCCACGTCCACGCGCATGACTTGCTTCACAGTTGGTTCTCCCCAATCGTCGCGAACTCTGGCCGCAATCGGGATGCCGCGAAAAATCTGTTTCAGCTTGTCGGCTTCCGCGCGGAGGCGCGGCAGGTCCTCACCCGAAATTCTCACCTGAACAGGTATTCCAACTGGCTTGCCTGTCTCGAGCGTTCGCGTATCAATGATTGCGCCGGGTATCTGTTCGTCAAACTCCGGCTGCAAGAGTGCCAGCAGCGGAGTGGTATCGTGGTCGTCTTTCGTTCGGAGGATGATCTGCGCATAGTTTGTCTGCCTGTCCTCCGGTGTAGCGCTGCTCCAAAAGCGCGGACCGCCGCCGCCCACAAAGGCCGTCATAGAAACGAGTACGTCCTTCGGATGGCCGTGCTCCGGATGAGCCTTGCCATAATCCTCCGCGATGCGCCGTACAATTGATTCCGCCTCTCCCGTAACCGCGCGTGTGGCGCTCACGGGAGCGTCTTCTGGTAGCCACACATCGATGTAGGAGAAGTATTGGAGATCTTTTGGAAAGAACTGGGGCTTGAGGGTGGAAAATACGACGCCACCGATAACGAGCACCAGGAGCGATGCTGCCAAGCAGACTTTTCGGTGCTGAATGGCCTTTTGCGCCATACGGAAGTACCAGCCTGTGAAGCCACGGGCTCGACGTTCCTCTATGGAAGTCTCTACTTTGCTTTGCAGCAGAAATGAACTTATGAGCGGCACGAACGTCATGGAAACCAGGAGAGCCGCTAGCAGCGAAACACTTATGACCACGGGCAGGCTATACAGAAACTTGCCTGTGTCTCCGGGCAACAAAAGAAATGGCAGGTACGAGACGATGTTGGTCACCGTCGCATAAGCCATCGTCCTGAAAAGCTTGGTTGGCCCCAGCCATGCCGCGACCGATCTCGGCTGGCCAGCTCCCAGCTCGCGGACAATCGCATCGCCGGATACCACCGGCACGTCCACCAGCAAACCGAGCGCAATGATCAGCGAAGCAATCGAGACCTGTTGCAGGTCGATTCCGAGGGTGTGGATCACACCGAACGTGATGGCGAGAGTGATGGGCATGGAAAGCGCGATGAGCAGCGATGTTCGCCAGCTCCAAAAACCGATCAGCGCGACGACAACGACCAATATCAGTGCCTCGAGTAAGCTGTGGCTGAAGAGCTCGATACTGTCATGCACCTGCAGAGGCTGGTCTGACGTTCTTGCCAGAACCACATCGGCGGGCAAGGACTTTCGCACCTCGTTCAGGGTCTGGTCTACGACCTTTCCGAAGACATTGATCTGTTCTCCCTTGCGCATTTGAACCGCCAGCGTGATTGCGCGTGTTGTAATCCATCTGCCGTTCTCATCACGCCGCGTGTAAGTGTTGAGGAACGAGGGCGGACTGTCATAGCCTCTGTCGATTTCGACGAGATCGCGTAGATACAGGGGTGTGCCCTCCGGTGATGCCCAGATGATCACATTACGCAAGTCGTCGGGCGTTTTGAACTCGCCAGTCGTGTTGATACTGATGCTTCGTCCTTGTGCATTTACCGTTTGACCGCTATCCGGCAGATTTCGCGCGACGAGCAGGTTGGAGAGATTTGCCGGCTTGAGCTTGTACTGTGCAAGGCGCTCCTGCGAGAAGTTCAGAAAAACGTTTTCATTCAGTACACCGGACCGCTCCACCTTCGACACGATTGGCAAAGTTTTGAGACTTCGCTGGATGGTATCGGTAAAGTCATCCAGATCGCGATAAGTGTACTTGTCGCCGGCAGCAGTCTGAAGCACGGAAGCCGTGGTTGCGGGGTCGGCGATCACGGCAGGTTTCCATGCATCGGGATGGAACTCGTCGGTTTGCAATTTCTCCTGGGCCCACTTCTTCAAAAGCGCTGCAACATCAGAAGGGCTCAAATTCGTGTTTACATCCAGTCCTGCGAAGCCATCGCCCGAGAACAGCCGCGTATCGGAACCTTTTTGCTCTGCTACAAACTCCTGCGCCGCCCATGACAGGGTGCGTTCCACTTGAGCAGAGTCAATCGACTTCGGATAAACCACAACGATAGACTTACGTGACGTGTCTGAAGCGCGCACAACGTCACCCCGGACGTGGCGGATACCTGACTGGACTAACTTACTGACCCAGGCGACCTGAGCCGGGTCGCCGGGCGGACTCGCGACAGTAAGCATCAGTGCAGCGGTGTCGCCAAAATCTTTGATATAGAGAATCGGACCGGCGCCCTGCGGTAAGTCATGGATCGCGTCCAGCCTGACTTTGACATCGTCCAGTTCCTTGTCGCGGTCGTATCTTCCTCTTTCCGCGAGCTCGAACTGAACCATTGCGGATCCCGTTCGGGAAGTGCTCTTGATTTCCGTTACCCACTGATTCTGTGCAATCGCCTGCTCGACTTTTCTTGTTACTAACTGCTCAACTTGTTCGCCTGATGTTCCTTGCCACGGCACAATGATCATCGCCTGGCGGACGGGAATGTCGGGATCTTTGCGCTGCGGCATTTTCTGCAGCCCATAGATGCCCCACACGAGTGCGAGCGCAAGCGATACCCACGCGATGTGCTGTTGCTCTATAAAGAAGCGCGCCAGATTTGTTTTGCTCTGCAAAGATTTTTCTTCAGCTTGGTGTCCCATGTCTGTGCTCCTACTCGATTACTCGAACGGCAGCGCCGTCGTTCAGTTGATTGGTCCGATTCACGATGATTCGCTCACCGGGTATGAGGCCCTGATCGATCACAACCGAGTTGCCCACCGTTTCCCCGACCCTGACACTTTTCAGCTCCGCAAATTGCTTGCCTTCGCGTTGGCCTATCGCGAACACCGAGTAATTATTTGATCCCGATTCCGCCGTCATCAACGCCGTCATGGGCACCACAGGAACGGTCTGCGGATTCGCTTGTTGGACATAAACGCTGCCGATCATTCCCTCCTTTAGAGAGCCATCGCCATTGTGTACAGTGACTTCGATGTTGAAGACCCGCGACTCTCGATTGGCCGAAGCAGCAATCTGCGTGATGAGGCCGGTCAACGTCTTGCCGATCGCCTCGATTTGCACGGGCAGCGGCGATCCCATTGCAAAATGCGAGAGCATGCTATCCGGGACACCGAACGCGACCTTCACGAAACGGGTATCGTCGAGCGTAAAAGCAGGTGTGCCGGCTGCGACGAGCGTGCCCCGCTCGATGTTCTTTGCAACGATGACTCCCGGCATTGGCGCGACCAGGTTTGTGTCGCCAAGGTTGATGCGAGCCGAGACAATCTGCCCCCGCGCCGCGTTTAACTGGCCTTGGCGCGCCTCGATTTGCTGAAGAGCAGATTGGACGCCAGCAGTTGTGGCGGCATGACGCGCCACCGCCGCGTCGTAATCAGGGCGAGTCATCGCCTTCGCCGCATACAGGGCTTGGGCACGCTCGAAATCCAGATCGGCTTTGGTTTGATCGGCTCTTGCCTGCCCGAGATCCGCCTTGGCTGCATCTAACGCACCTTGAGCTGCCGCCTGCTGACCGACGGCCGTGTCTACGGACGCTGCGTAATCCGAGCGGCGCAGGTGCGCTAAGACAACTCCCGCTTGGATTTCGTCGCCCACCTGTAGATCACGCCACCTTCCATCGGCGCCCTTCGTTTGATGAAGAGAGTCCACATAGCCCGGTTCCTTAAATGCGAGTTGAACCTGTTTATCTGGCCGAATCTCGCCCGAGTACCGCCACGTTGGCCGAACCTCTTGAGTGGCCACCGTCTCTGTTTTGACGGGGACGGCGTCTGGGATTGGAGTGCTTTCCTTTCTGCACCCCGCCGAAATCAACACTGCAATACTGCTGAAAACTACTGCTAAGTTACGCATTACTGTTCTCCAATCGCTTTCTTTAAATCCGCACTCGCTTTCGAATACGCCGTGAGGGCTTGTAACTGCCCGCTATCGGCAGAAGCCAGCTCCGACTGTGTTTGAAACAAAACTTTGCTTAGTACTGCTTCCCGTTTGACTTGCTTCTGAACTTCTTTGAGCTTCTGCCGGTCGGCCCGTTCGACTGCATCGCTCAACGCCAGTTGCCGCTGGGCGGTTTCCAACTGCCGCCAGGCATTTCTTACGTCGAGGAGTATCGAGCGCTCAGTCGCAGTCACCGCGACTTTTGCTTGCTCTTCTTTCACTCGCTTGGCGGCATACTCCTGCTTCTTGCGGCCCCAGTCCCACGGTTCCCAAGTAAGTTGGAAACCGACCACGGCGATGTTGCTTGGCAAAGCGTTCTCTAAATTCGCTGTCGTGTAGTAATTAAACGCCAAGCTGACGTCGGGAATATACTCGGCCTTCTTCGCTCGCGCATCG
The DNA here is from genome assembly GCA_019240405.1 of Acidobacteriaceae bacterium. GTDB lineage: Bacteria > Acidobacteriota > Terriglobia > Bryobacterales > Bryobacteraceae > Bog-105. Next base: position 48,240 of record JAFAYL010000019.1, on the reverse strand, counting down.
TAATCGGCTTGCTGCACTTGTAACTTGGCCTTCTTCAGCTCCGGCCGGTTTGCGAGTGCGCGCGCTTCCAACATTGCAGGCGCGACTTCGAGTTCTGTATTCGCGTAGTGAATGGCAGAAACGCGGACCTGCGCGTGTATGTCGCGGCCCATAAGATCGTTTAATCGCTCGGCAGCGGCGGCCACCTTATCGTTCGCATCGCGAATCGCATTCTGCGTTTTTAAGAGCTGCGTGTCAGCGCCCAATAAATCCGACTCGAGGATGGTTTCGCGGCGTAGGTTCTCGGTCGCGAGGCGTTTCGATTCCTCGTAGTAAGGAAGCGACGCCTGCAGACTGTCAAACGCGCTCTGCGCCTCGGCAACTTCGTAATATGCGCGCCGAACCTGATCGATAACTTCTAACCGCGTTTTATCGCGATCCTCCCGTGTCCCCTCGACGCCTAGCGAGAGAGCCTTCAACTGTAAATGCAAGCGGTATTGAGTTGAAAGCGGTTGCGCAACAGAGCCGAACACCACTCCGGCAGGCTTCCGCGCGATGTTGATGGTTTGGTTGGTCGCCGGGATCGGGCCAATGGTGTTGTAAACGCCGAAAGAGCCCTGCTGAAACGTAACCGATGGCTTGGTTAATAGTTGTCCGCCGAGCGCAACGATCTGCGTGTTCGCAAAGCGTCTGGTTTTGTTTGCCGCCAGGTCATCAGCGGCACGATGTATTTCCAGGTCAGCCGTCTTGAGATTGCTGTTATTTGCGACTGCTTGCGCAATCGCTTCATCGAGCCTCAGTTCAGGGACATTCGAGTCCTGCGCTCGCGCCAGCATGACGAATGTACTTAACAGCAAGGTCCCGTGTGCTATGAAGCGCTGTGTCGATCTAACTTGATTTCCTCGTTGCATTCTGAGGCCATCGTGCCTCGAACGCAGCCCCTCAGGGCAGTAATGAGCCGTAAGTGCTTCGTAAGCTTACGGCTGGTGAAGCGCGGGGACGTTTGCCGGCTTTAATGTGGAAGATTCAGTATTTTCAGCAATCTGGAGAATCGGCCATCGCTGCGGAGCGGTTCAAAAAACGGCTCGACGGCCAGCATATCGACGAAATTTGTTTTGTGCTCAATGGCCTCTTCCAGGCGCTCGAATGCGAGATCGTCCTTTCCCATGCCGATCGCCGCGAAAGCTTCTGCCAGAGGGGTAACGTACTGCTTCTCTGCCACCCGACTAAGCTCGTCGAGGCACTTCCGAGCTCGCGCCTCGCTGCCTTTTCGGGCGTAAGCGGCAGCCAGCAGGCCAATCTCCAGCGGAACCGTTGACCCAGAGAGACACTGTATGACGCCCTCGTAATCTCCCTGCTGGAAGTGCAAGAGTCCCTTGTAGAGCCGCGCTTCCGGATAGTCGCGATCCAAGTCAAAAGAGTTCTTGAGATGCTCTGCGGCGAATCGATAGTCACCCTTCACATAGTGAAGATAAGCCATCCGCGCGCAGTCGCTGGCGGAAATTGGGTCTAGTTCGGTAGAGCGGCGAAGCCCTGATTCCGCTGCCAGGATGTTCCCTTGGCACAGCAAAGCCATGGCACGAAACATGTGAGCTGGCGCGTAGCCGGGTTGTAGTTTCAGCGCTCGTTCATACAGCGTGTCCGCTTCACCCCAGCGATATTCAAACCAGGCACGAAGTCCCGCAAGCACCGTGCATGTTTCTGCTAAGTCGGGATCAAGCGCATATCCGCGCTCGGCGTTCGCTTTTATCTCGGGATACACATCCCGCCCGGAGACTACGCCGAACAGACACAAAAAGCCGTTAGCGACAGCGATGCCACTATAGGCCGGAGCGTAATCGGGAAAATGCTGAGTCACTTCGCGTAATTGATCGAGCGCAGCTCGTAGTGTTTCTGGACACTGTTGATGAATCAGGAATCGGGCCCTTAAGTACCTCGTATAAGCATCCAGATTAAGAGCCGGCGAACGCACTCGTACGTCTGGCCTATGGAGCCGGAGCAAGCCAGCGACTGATTCCGCCATCTCTTCTTGAATTGCAAAGATGTCCTTTAATTCACGGCGGAACGTCTCAGACCACAGGTGATGCCCGGATTCAGTGTGGATCGCCTGCGCGGTAATTCGCAGTTGCATTCCCGCTTTCCTGACGCTTCCTTCAATTACGAGATCGGCACCGAGGCGCTGGCCCACTTCCCGGATATCCACGGCCACACCTTTGAACTGGAAAGCCGACGTCCGCGCAATCACGTTCAGTCCCGAAACGTGCGTAAGTGTGTTGATTATCTCTTCAGTGATCCCATCGCAAAAGTAGTCCTGCTCCGGCTCCGGACTCATGTTCACGAATGGCAACACTGCGATGGACGCACGGCGAGTTTCGATACTCGTGCTTGCCTCTTGCTTGTGTTCCTGTGGCCCTCTTTCCAGCCAGCGGAAGATCGGGACATAGCTGCCTGGCCGCAGTCCGATCAGGACGGGATCGCTCGTGCCCGGCCCATCCTCGTAATAGGCCTTCAATTTCGATCTGAGGCGGCGAGCCTCGACTCGCACGATTGCATCGATGTTCGGATCGTAATCAGAGTTGCGATCGAAGACCTCCAGAGCGATCGAGAACTCTTTCAGGCTGTCGAGATCTCCTTCAATCGTGCGATTCACAATGTGGGCCAAAAAGCGGACGAGCCGGGCTGAGGAAACGAACCCAGGGCTGTTCACGATGCGCGCTAGTTGCTCGCGGACTATCGTTGCCGGCACGGGCTCGCGTGCAGAGTCGGCCGGAGATTCCAGTGATGACGAACCCGGCATAGAGTCTTAGAAGTACCTACAATCATATGCTCTAAACGCGCAGGCGTGTGGGCACGTAACGTGACCTTACGGCCGCTTACGTCAATTCGCGTGCGTAGTGGGCTAGTTTGGACTCGAGTGCAGCAGATTAATGCAGAGTGAGAAGCGAGTAAACACGATTATGTTTGTGAGCGGCAGAAAACCAGAATCGATCGTCGAGAACGAGTTGCAACGGCGCGGTCTCGATGTGAAGTGGGCAAACAGCATCAAGGCGGCAACCGATTTGCTCGATTCGGAATCCGAGACAACCGGAATTGTTACGGAGCTCGCCTTGACAGACGGCAATTGGAGAGATTTAGTCGAACAGGTGAGGAGCGTCTCGAGCTCAACTCCTATCGCACTGGTCAGTCCGACCAGTACGGCCGAATTGTGGTGGGACGCGCTGGATTGCGATGTGGAGGACATTCTGACAACTCCGCTATCGGCGTCTCGCTTGTGCGAAGCCTTGGGAGCGGACTCGAGATATGTGTGATCGCGCGTTAAAGGGAGGTTCGAAGCATTTATGATGATGCAAAACAAGTACGATCTCGCCGTAATCGGCGCCGGGCCGGCCGGAATCGTCGGCGCAACTACTGCTGCGTCTCTGGGGGCCAGAGTCGTCCTCGTCGATCGCTTCGGCGATCTCGGTGGCGCGGGCGCGAACACCGGTACGGTCCCCAGCAAGACTCTGCGCGAAACGGCTCTGACGCTCTCGGGCACCCGGTCGCGCGATCTCTACGGCGTGGATCTTTCATTGCGCCGCGAAACAACCGTCGCCGACCTGATGCGGCGTGAGCACGCGGTGAAGGAGGCGCTGAACCGTATGCTCGCGCAACTTGTGGAGGCCTCATCGGTCGAATTTATTGTGGGTGACGCGCACTTCGAGGACGCCCATAACATCAGTGTCCGGAGCGATACCACATCGAGGCTTGTTCATGCGGAAAAAATCCTGATTTCAACCGGCTCTTCACCCCATCGCCCGGCAGGCTTTCCGTTCGACAAACCCGGAGTCTACGATTCGGATACTATTCTCGAACTCGAGACGATTCCTAAATCGCTGGCCGTTGTGGGTGCCGGAGCTGTAGGAAGCGAATATGCGTGTACATTCGCTGCGCTCGGCACAAAAGTTCACCTGATTGATAGCCGCGACGTGCTGCTCCCGTTTCTCGATTCTGAAGTCTCGGACTCGCTCGCGCGAGCCATACGTGCGAGCGGAATCGAAATGCACGGGGGCGAACGAGTCGCGGAATGCACCGGTGCGGGAGACGAAATCACTCTCAGGCTGGAATCGGGATGCATCGTGCAGACGCAGGCAGTGCTTGTGGCAGCCGGACGGCGAAGTAACACGACGTCGCTGAATCTTGCGGCGGCCGGTGTTACGGCGGAAGAGCGCGGTGATCTGAAAGTGGACGAACATTACCGCACTGCGGTCCCGAACATCTATGCCGCGGGCGATGTGATCGGTTTTCCCGCACTTGCCTCGACCGGAATGCAGCAGGCAAGACGCGCGATGACTCTCGCTTTTGGCACCGCAGACGACGTTCCGGTTCGGGACATCCTGCCATCGGCTGTGTATACGATTCCCGAGGTCGCGATGGCCGGCGATACCGAGCAGGCAGTTCATGCGGCAGGCATCGACTATATAGTTGGGCGCGCACAATACACGAACAATCCTCGGGGTTGCATTATCGGTGAGAAGGAAGGGTTTCTCAAGCTGATTTTCCGGCGCGAGGATCTGAAACTTCTCGGAGTGCATGCCATTGGGGAACATGCGAGCGAGTTGGTGCATATCGGTCTGATCGCGATGACCGCGGATTGCGATGCCACAGTCTTCAGCAAACTCTGTTTCAATGTGCCGACTCTTGGAGCTTTGTATCAGGACGCCACCTGGCGTTTGATCAACGAGAGAGCCCAAATGTTTTCCGCAGTCAGCAAATGGACCTTGACATGAGATTCGATACCCGGCGGATGGTCGCCTCCGCCCTTTTCTCAAAGCCGGAGCGAAGGCGGTTTCTGGGAGCTTTTCTGACGGCAGCACTCCTCATCCTGGCCGCTTCCGTTACATCGAAGGGAGCCGAGTTGAGCTCTGAGACTCTAAAGGCCTGGGACGTTTATATACAGACCCAAAGCGCTCGCGTCGCCAAGTACTCGGACGCTGCACCCTTTCTGTGGAGCGATCAATCACCCGACCGGCTTCGGCGCCTGCACAACGGAGACATAGTAGTAGCGCGGGTCGGTGAGAACCCGCACAGAGTTCCCCGGGGATTAATTCATCATTGGATAGGTGCCATTTTCTTGTCCGGAGCTCGTTTGGATGACGTTCTCTCTGTCGTGCGCAATTACGGCAAATACAAAGATTTCTACGGCCCGAACATCATTGAGTCTAGAGTGTTCCGCCAGACCGACACAGAAGACACATTCTCGCTGCGCATGTTGAACAAAGCGGTCGTCGCCAAATTTGCGCTCGACACCGAGTTCCAGGACACCTTTACACGAATGGATGAAAACAAATGGTACAGTATCTCCTACACGACTGGCGAGAATTACAGTTTGGCCGATGAACACGAAGCGCCTGCGGACACGGGCCGCGGCTTCATATGGCGGCTATACAGCATCTCCCGATTCGAACAACGCGACGGCGGAGTGTACGTGGAGTTGGAAGCGGTTGCTCTTAGTCGCGATGTACCGGGAGCGCTTCGATGGCTCATCGATCCGATCGTATGCCGCACATCCAGAAGCTCTATGCAGGTCTCGCTTCAGAAGAGGGAACGAGCAGTGCTCGAAATAAGTCGCGCTGCGAGGGACAAAAAACACAACACACCGGCAACATCGGCATTTTCAAATACGTTATTGCCGGCTGCAGTTCAAAGCGGATTGTTGCCCTGACGTCATTCACCGTTGGAATTAAGGCGTAACCGAACCTGCATAAGTGACTGCAAAGGCAAAATTCCGCGAGAGGCGACTGACCGGATCACAGGCGGACCAGATTGTTGAATTGGAGCAAAGGCCGACTCTGCAAGCGCGCCGTCGTACGAAGATCACCGTAACGCTAGGACTCTATCGGGAGTGATCCGGCGCGAAAAGCCCTAAGATCGACGGTAGTTCATCGCGGGATCACTTCGGATAGAGCCGTTTGCAGTGAGGCGCTGGCGTTTGCGGTCGAGGGTCACTCACGTGCTTATTGGAATTTCAATAGCGTTTTTCTTGATAATGACGCACTCAGATTTCCGCGTCGCGAGTCAAGAACATGCAGCCATTGGAGCACGCCGCAATTAGATGATAGGACGTGTAGCAACAGCGCGCAACCTCGTTCGTAGACGAGCATCGAAGTAACTTCACGCGCAGCGTCCGCCGCGCCAGCGGCTTAGTGCTAACGGCCCAGGATAGATCTATCCTGCGCGACCAAGCCGGGTCTATCGGCTGCAAGCTGAATTTCTGTCCGGTGGCACCATTCACCAAGCAAAGCAAAACCTGCTCAATCAGTGTAATCGCGATTTATGGCCAATGGGGATCTACAATACTCAGCATGAAACGGATCATCCCGGTGACGCTCACATTCCTGGCAGCGGTTGGTTTATCCGGTTCAGAAGTCCAGAAACAGTCGCTGGACGGGATATGGAAAAGCGAAGGATACGGCATGGTGTTCGGCATTCAGGGAGGGATGCTAAAGTCTTTCGAGGTGACCGCCACGACTTGCGTGCCTGGCGATGCGGCCGAGCGTGACGACACTAGCATTGCCGGCCGCGAGGCCACATTCAAGGTCACAGACGGGGACGTGTTCTTTATCCGCAGCGGTCGCACGGCCGATCACAGGCTCCTTCACAACGTCTCGTCGGTCTCCGACGTGCGCATCGACCGAATCACGGAACTGCCCGCGACCTGCGAGCATCCGACGCCGAACAGGCCGCAGGCCAATTTCGAGGTCTTCACCCGCACCTGGGCCGAGAACTACATCCTGTTTGATCGGCAGAAGGTGGGTTGGGACGCCACCGTTGCCGCCAATCGCGCCAAGATCACCGACAAGACTACACCCTCGGAACTTTTCGACATCCTTGCGGGAATGATCGGGCCATTCCACAATCTCCACACCTATATCGACGCTCCCGATCTCAAGCGCGAATTCCACACGTACAGGCCGGGTACGGACCGTGTTGTCAAAGGCGACAGACATGAATTCCACACTAAGATCATGCCGGCGCTGCTGGCAGTTACCGATCGCGCGTATCTCCAAACGCCATTACGCAAGTGGTGCAACGACCAGGTGCAATACGGCCACGTCAATGAGACCACCGGATATCTGCGTATCCTGTCCTTCTCCGGTTATTCCAAGGAGCGCGGGTTTGCGAACGGATTGACAGCGCTGCAGACCGCTCTCGACGAGATCTTTTCCGATCCGAAGCTGAAGGCGCTCGTTATCGACGTCCGCATCAATTTCGGCGGCGACGATCCGTACGGCCTGGAGATCGCTTCTCGGCTTGCCACGGCCGACTACCTGGCCTATACCAAGGTTGCGCGCGCCGATCCCGTTGATCGCAATAAATGGACTCCGGAAGATTCGAGCATGGTCCATCCCAGTGCGCGGCCGGGCTTTCGCGGCCCAGTGGTGGAACTCATCGGGCCCCTGACCATCAGCGCGGGCGAAACCTTCACCCAGGCGTTGATGGGCCGCTCGCCTCACATCGTGCGCATCGGCGAGAACACCCAGGGCGTTTTTTCCGACGTACTCGGTCGCCGGCTCCCCAACGGCTGGCGATTCGGCCTGCCGAACGAGATCTATCGCACCGGCAACGGTGCGATCTTCGATCTAGTGGGCATTCCACCAGATACCGAAGTCCATGTCTTTGCCGATGCCGACGTGGCCGCTGGAAAAGATCCGGCGATGGCCAGGGCGCTAGAGATACTCAGCCAGTAAATGGACCCTCTCGATAGAATCCTGCGAGTTGTTGAGAACAGGCGATTACACACATTGTGCGGACCACCTATATTTTGGGTATCACCCGCTAAGCGGAACCTGAGCGCACTTCGGTCCGCATAGACCGCGAAATACGCTAGGACTCAATCTGGGGTGATCCGGCGCGAGAAGGTGGGATAGCGGTCGGAGGCCGATCGCCGGATCAGTTTAGCTTGAACCGTTTGAAGGAAGGCAACTACGCTCGGATGGCCAGAGGAATGACCGTTCCATCCGGTCTGCGCCAAGTCGTGCGAAACTCGCGATCGTAAGTCCAGACTTTCAATCGCCTCTGATAGCCACACAGGACTGCGATGCACGCATCTGCCCAGTCTGGCTCGTGTTCGGCATATTTCGTAAGCCAGTCGAGCACGTCGGACCAGAAGCGTCGGTCACAGGGGCCAGGCAGAGAGGAGATCGCCAGCGCATCGAGCAGTGCGTGAAGGCGCTGCCGCTGCGCCCGATGCGGCAGATGAAAGCAGGACTCCATCAACACGGCTTCGCACGTGCAGAGCCCGCCGGACGCTAATTTTTCCAAGTGCGCTACCGCGACCGTGTGTTGCGAATCTCGAGCATCACAAAGCGCAACCAGAGGTGTCGTATCGATCAGAATCATCGAACTCGGCGGCGCAATTTCTCGAGAATGGCAGAGCGAGCAGCTTTCCGGTCATGTATGTTATGGGCCGGCAGCCGGAGACCGGCAGGATCGGGATGCTGTTCAAAAATGCGCTGGATGATGGCTCTGACATCGCGCACTTTCCTGGAACGGTGTAATTGCTCGAAGCGTTCATCAATTGCTTCGCGGATCACGTCAGAGAGCGCTAGTCCCTGTTCCCGCAGCATACGAGTCTTCCGCAGGCGTTCTTCGTCCAGCCGTACATTTACGAGGCGAGAACCCATGGTGTAAAGATAGCATGTATTTACGGCCAAACTAGCTGATGATTGATTCGCCGGATGGGGCCATGGAATCGAGACGCCGCAATCATAAACTGTGCCTTTTCGCTAGCGTCTTCAAGCTGGGTTTCATCGCAGCTCGGCTCTCCGATGTCGGCATCGAGATCGGTAACTCAACCATATAACTGTTTTGACACCCCTTCTTTTCCATTAGTGCGTCGACCTCGCTTATCCAAGGCAGCCTTTGGCTTCCCGCCAAAGTCGGCATTTAGCTTTCGCCCACAGAGTTCCATCAATCCTGCACGGTCTCGCGCAAGGACCCGCAATATGGATTCCTCGATCCGAATGCGTGCGAAGAGCCGCAGCCAACTTCTCCCATTTCTCGCGCCATCTAAATCCACTTCGCAAGATATTACTCTCGATACGGCGAACAGTGCCCTGGAACCATGTCGGCTGTGGTTTTCCTCCCAAGCTAATGGGCCCAGAAAGCACAACTAGGCACAGCACCAGGCACAGCCGAACGGTGCCGTTTGAGTAAATCCAAGGAGCGCTAGGACTTAAGCAGCTCGGAACTTTGCGTCGACACAAACCTAACCGAAGGGTCTAGAGTACCGGGAGTCAATAAGTTAGCGGCCATTTTGAGTCTTACGGGGCAGAAAAAAGCACTGTATCAACTAGTACTTATGTGTTATAAGTCATTGAAAACAAGCAACTTGGCTCCTCAGGTAGGATTCGAACCTACAACCCTTCGGTTAACAGCCGAATGCTCTACCGTTGAGCTACTGAGGAGCATTGCGCTCGCGTTGCAGGATACACGCCTTTACTCGTTCCAACGCGGGTCAAACCTATTAAAGCACAGTTGATACGCTGAAGTTTTCTGGTACACGGGAAGATCGCACATCGAGTCTTTCCGCCGCCGGATCACCTAATGCAACTGGAAAAAGTCTACGAGCCGCAGCGCTTTGAGTCGCATTGGGCTCAGTGGTGGATCGAGTCCGGAATTTACCGCGTCGACGCGAGCCGCGCAATTTCAGGCCGCATCTTCTCCATTGTGATTCCGCCTCCGAACGTAACCGGATCGCTTCATGTCGGGCACATGCTCGAGCACACGATCATGGATGTCGTCGTGCGCTGGCATCGCATGAAAGGCGAAACAACGCTTTGGGTCCCCGGAACAGATCATGCCGGGATCGCGACACAGATGGTTGTCGAACAACAACTCCGGGCTGAAGGAAGCACACGCCAGCAGTTAGGGCGTGAAGAGTTCGAGCGCCGCGTCTGGCAATGGAAGGAACACTATGGCGGACGTATAAACGAGCAAATCCGCCATGAAGGCGCAAGCGTCGACTGGTCCCGCGAGCGCTTCACCATGGATGCCGGCCTTTCGCGGGCGGTCCGCGAGTGTTTCGTGCGCCTCTGGGAAAAAGGCCTGATCTATCGCGGGGAGTACATGGTGAATTGGTGCCCGCAGTGCCAGACTGCCATCTCCGATCTCGAGACGGTACACGAACCGGTCCAGGCTCACTTGTGGTACATACGATACCCCCTTGTTGGAGGCGCAGAAACTCTAACCGTCGCTACAACCCGTCCGGAAACGATGCTCGGAGATACCGCGCTGGCGGTTCATCCTGACGACGTTCGCTACACCCATCTGCACGGCAAAGCGGCCATTCTTCCTTTGATGGGTCGTGAAATCCCGATCATCTCAGATGCCATGGTTGATCCGGGGTTCGGTACTGGCGTCGTGAAGGTCACGCCCGCTCACGATGCCAATGACTTTGAAATAGGTAAACGGCACCGTCTCCCGTTCGTGAAAGCGATTGGCGAGGACGCGCGGATGACACCTTCGGCAGGCCCATATGCCGGCCTCGATCGCATCGAAGCACGCAAGCGAGTCATTGCCGCCTTGGAGGAGAACGGCCAGCTCGCGAAAATTGAACCGTACACCGTAAATATCGGGAAATGCCAGCGCTCCAAGACAATCATCGAACCGCTCATCTCAAAACAGTGGTTCGTGCGTACGAAGCCGCTCGCAGACAGAGCAATTGATGCGGTAAGAAGTGGTCGCATCCGATTCGTACCTGACGATCGCGAAATCATCTTCTATCAATGGATGGAGAATATCCGGGATTGGTGTATCTCGCGCCAGCTCTGGTGGGGTCATCGCATTCCTGCATGGCATTGCAAAAACTGTCAGCAAATCACAGTCGCTCGCACTGCTCCGGCCACTTGTCCTCACTGTCATTCGACTGAGCTCGAGCAGGATCCAGACGTCCTTGATACATGGTTCAGCTCGGGCCTATGGCCTTTTTCAACCCTAGGCTGGCCCGGTGAAACAGACGATCTCAAGACCTTCTATCCAACTTCCCTGCTAATCACCGGCTTCGACATTCTGTTTTTCTGGGTCTCGCGAATGATCATGTTGGGTCTCGAATGCACCAACGAAGTTCCCTTTCGGGAAGTGCACATGCACGGTCTGGTTCGCGATGCCCAGCGCCAGAAAATGTCGAAGAGCAAAGGCAATGTTGTCGATCCACTCGAGTTAATGGACCGCTTCGGCACGGATGCTTGCCGGATCGCTCTGTTGCTTTCTGCCGCTCCCGGCGCCGACATCGCGCTGAAAGAAGATCGCCTGGAAGCGGGTCAAGCCTTCGCTAATAAATTGTGGAATGCTTCACGGCTGCTGTTTTTGAATTTGGAACGATCGGGCGTCACCGCTTGGGAGCCAGACCCGCCTCCGAGGCCGGCCGCAATCGAGGATACTTGGATCTTTCGACGTCTGAATCACGCAACCGAAATCGCGAACCGCGCCCTCGAACAGCATCGACATCATGAAGCCGCGCAAACTCTTTGGGATTTCATTTGGCACGAATTCTGCGACTGGTATCTCGAGGTCAAGAAGCTACGCTTCAGCGAAGCGTCCGGTCTGGACGCCCACTGGCGAGCAACCCTAGGCGTCTACGAAACGTCTCTGCGCCTTCTGCATCCGTTCATGCCTTTCATCACCGAAGAACTTTGGCAAAGGTTAGGTCAGACGCTTTCGATGCCTTCCCGGCCTCTATCGGTTTCTCTTGCAAGGTATCCGCTCACGGCCTTCGACGCCGCTGCGGATGACGCGCCCTTTGTGCTGTTGCGGAAGGTGGTTACGAACGCTCGCGAACAACGCGCCGACCGCAAACTCGATCCGAAGGCAATCCTGAGTGCAACCCTAACGCTTAAATCCAGCGAGTTCTCTAACGAAGATCTCTCCATGATTCAGGCACTGACGAAGCTCAATATCGACCAGCTTCGTTCCGATCAAATGGCGGAACCTTTCAGTCTGCGGATTCATGCGATGGCAAGGGAAAACGGCGCGCTCACACCGGAGGCCCGTGCGCGAATCGTGAAAGAAATTGCAATGCAGGAACGTGCAATCGCAAATACTGACCGGCAGCTAGGCGACCCTACATTCCTCAGCAAAGCGCCCCCGGAGGTCGTGGCTACTCTGCGCGCGAAACGCGCCGAGTATGAGATTCAACTTGCAAGGAACCGCAAGTTATTAGAGGCTCTGCAATCAGATAGCCAATAGATGCCGCTCGATATCGAAAACACTCGACGGCTCTGTCCGGAACACGACCTGCACTACTTCGCGAGCATCGATTCCACCATGAACGAAGCGGCGAAACTCGTCGCCAGGAAAGCGCCTCACGGAACACTGGTTGTAGCCGACGAGCAGACAGCCGGCATGGGACGTTTGGGCCGCTCATGGCAGTCGTCGCGGGATCTCGGCATTTATTGCTCCGTCCTGCTCCGACTACCTCTTCCCGCTGAAAGCCTGCCGCTGATTACGCTTGTGCTCGGCCTCGCTACGGCTGAAGCAATTGAGAAGTCGACCACCGCGGTGTGCGATTTGCGGTGGCCTAACGACATTCTCATCAATGAGCGAAAAGTGGCCGGCATTCTTGCGCATTTGGTCGAAGATTATGTCATCGCGGGAATCGGAATCAATGTAAATCAAACCTCATTCCCCGCCGGTCTGCGCACTCCCCCCACATCGCTGCGCATTGAGAGCGGCGGTGCAACTCAATCTCGCGAGAGTATTCTTCTCAACCTGATTCATTCGTTGGATGCGTTCTGCGCCATGCTGATCACCGAAGGTCCAGAATGGATTCTGCGAGCGTTCATTTCGGCTTCCAGCTACGCGATCGATCGAAGAGTGCTCATTGAAGAGGATGGGAGAAAGGGCGTGACGGCCGGTATCGACGAAAACGGCTTTCTTCTGGTCCGGCTTGATAGCGGCTCAATTGAAAAGATTGCAGCAGGCGGTGTTCGCCCAGCCAGCTAACCGCAATCATGAGTGAAGAAGCCGAAGCCAGCGAGCACCGCGATGCCGATTGGCCTCTAAATTACTTTAACTATTTCACCGAAATTGAAGAGAGCTTTCAGCGCGCACGAGGGACGGGTCTCTTTCTTCTATCACCCCTCGATTGGGCATTGATTGAAAGCTGGAGGAGCGCGGGTATTCCGCTCGAAGCGGTCCTTAAGGGAATTGATGATGCGTTCCAAAAATGGCGCAGCCGGAAACAGAAGCACCGGCTTGTAAATTCGCTGGCGTACTGTAGCCAAGCCGTGTTGGATGCCGCCCAGCGCGCGATTTCTGGCGGGGGGCGCGGAACACGCAACCTTGAACCGCCATTCACTGTCGAGGAGCTTCGCGCTTATCTCGCTAACGCAGCCCGAATCCTACGCGAAAAACCCGATCGCCCATTCCAGGAAATCGCCGCTTCCCTCGAGGCGCTGGCAGCGGAATCGGAACATCACATTGAGAAACTCGAAGAACTCGAACGCCGCCTCGCAGCTCTGGAAGACAAATTAGTCGCAGCCGCACGAAGTCTCGAAACCGACGAAAGCCTGTTTAGGATTCGCCAAGATCTTGATTCAGAACTGAAACCGTACAGGTCAAAAATGACGGCAGAGCAGCTCGCTGTTCTGGAACGCCGTTATCTCGATTCGGTGGTTCTGGAACAGGCAAAGCTGCCGCGCCTGAGTCTCTTCTATTTACGTTAAATACCGCACGAAGTGAGAATCTTGTAATCTCTCATCAAAACCCGCCGTCTTGTAGTCCGGCAACAGTTTGGCGCACACTCGTTCGTCGGTTCGCATTCCCCTGCCGACCCGCGAAACGCCACTGTGTGCCTCCGGTGGGCATGATCCTCCGAGTGCCCACCGGCTTTCCTCATGCTCCACGCTTTCTTGCAACAAGCGAGATACGGAACGCAGGACGATGCACCAAGATTCGCGCATCTTCAATACCTGATTTCTCGGATAACCGGAGGAGCTCGCTCGCGCGGAATCCGGCTCGAACCGAAATCTGTCCATCATGAACAGTCATGTGTTCCCAGCCGAACAAGTATTTCGTCAATGGCAAAAAGCCGTATGGCACCAGGTGGCGCTCTAAGTCGCAGACAATCAGAGCGCGTCGCGCAGTCCTATAAAAGCAGCGAAGTAAATCGATTATTCGGTCATCCTCGAAATGGTGAAGAAAGAGCGAGCAGTGGACGAAATCAAAACTCTCGGATAAGAAAGGCAGCGAGAACGCGTCCGCGATGACCTGGGGGGGCGGGGCGTTTTCCAGGTTCACGGAATTGCAGTCCAGACTGGTTATCGAGGCAAGCGGATATAAACCTTGTAGGACGCGCGCGACATCGCCAGACGCGGCTCCGATGTCGATCAACGTAAACTTGTCCTTCTCCGTTGCGACTTGGGCCAATGCCCGCTGGATCGCCGCATGCCCCCCAAACCTGGTGTTAATTCTCACGAGATCGGCAAGGCAACGCCGCGCTGATTCCGGGGGGGCATGGTCGAGCAGTTCCGGCCTAATCTGACGTTTCGCGAACACGTGTGAAAAAATAGAAATAAGCAATGAGTACTAACCCATCGCAACAGCCGACCTATATCATTCCACCGCAGTCCGGCGCTAATTGGAAGATGCCGCTGTTAATTGGCGTCGTCGTTTTGCTGGCAGCCTCGAATATTTACTTATTTACAGCGGTTGAGCGCGTCAAGACCGACAACAAAAATGAGATGGCGAAATTAAGCGCCAATCTGACCAATGCCATTGAAAAAATGCGCATCGATTCGTCAGCTTCCGTTCAACGCTCCCGGCGCACAATAGAAGCCCTGCAATCAGAGTTACAGGAGCAACGCCGTGCGGCAGCTCGCGCCGTAGGACAGGCCAAAATCGATGCCCAGAATCGCGTGGCCCAGTTACAGGCGCGTGTAGCTACCGAAGAGGCTCAGCAACAGGAAGCAATCACTGCGGTGAAGCAAACCGCGGACACTGCAACTACCAAGCTCGCGGATGTCTCAACGGACGTGGGCAATGTCAAGACCGACGTGCAGAAAACGAAGAGCGAATTGGAAGAAACGGTAGCCAATTTAAAGCGAGTTTCCGGTGACGTAGATAATCACGCCAGCCTCATCGCCACGAATGCTAAAGAGCTCGATGCTCTAAAAGCGCTCGGCGAGCGAAATTACTCGGAATTCACCATCACGAAATCGAAGCAGCCCACTCGCGTTGGAGATGTCTCGGTTCAGTTGAAAAAGGTTGATGTTAAGCATAATAAATTCACGATCACGATAACGGCTGATGACAAACAAGTCGAGAAGAAGGATCGGACTATTAACGAACCGATTCAGTTCTATACATCAAAAGCGAAACAGCCCGAGGAGATCGTAGTCAATCAGGTACGCAAAGATACCATCGTTGGATATCTTGCATCACCAAAGGTTCAGACGCCCCGGGCAGGAACTTAGAAATCTAACTCTTGGACTTATGCGATATCCCGAACAACTCATCGCTCCCATGCGCCAAGATCTCACGCAATACGGTGTTCTTGAGATCCGAACACGGGAAGCAGTGGACGAAATATTGAAGCCGGGAAGTGGAACCGTGCTCGTGATCATCAATTCTGTTTGCGGCTGTGCGGCGGGAAAAGCTCGGCCGGCTGTGGGAATGGCATTGGCCCATCGCACCCGACCCGACATAGCAGCGACTGTGTTCGCCGGCGCGGATCTGGAAGCTGTAGAGAGGGTTCGCGAGCTGTTGCCCGGCCATCCTCCTTCATCGCCATCAATGGCGCTGTTTAGGGAGGGCAAGCCCGTGTTCGTGATTCCGCGGCACGATATAGAGAGCCGCCAAGCGCCTCAAATCGCAAAGCTACTGACCGCGGCTTTTGATCAATACTGCGTCACCGCAAAGCAGTAGCGGTCTCCTTACCAAAACCGTACAGGCCATTCGCTTCGATATACGCGCGAACGTCGGGCGGGAGCTCGGGTGTCGGTGCGCCCTCGGCCAGCCTGGTGCGAATACTCGAACTCGAAACGGGGAACAACAATTCCAACCGATGCGCCCGCGCATGCTGGGGCGTCCGATAATCGTGGCCGGGTCGTGTGACCACAATAAATTCGGTTAGACTTACTACGTCTTTCCAGCGATTCCAGCTCTCAATATCGTCGAACGCATCGGACCCGATCAGGAAAAATAACCGGTCTTTGGGCCCGATCTGTTTCCTAAAGCGCTCGAGCGTATCGACCGTATAACTTGGCCCGCTCCCCTCCTCCAGTCTCGAGGCGACGAATCGCGGGTGACTAGCGCACGCAATCTCGACCATCCGAAACCGGTGCTTGTATGCGGTCACACCCCGCGGATCTTTGTGAGGAGGGTTGCGTGCTGGAACGAAAAGAACCCGATCCAGCGAAAACTTGCCGACTGCCGCGGCGCCGATCTGCAGGTGAGCGTTGTGAATCGGATCAAACGTGCCGCCGAACAAGCACGTCCGATGGCCGTCGCTGCTCGGTCCCGGCCCAGAACTCGCCGGATCAGTAGGGAAGCTTTGTTCGGCTCGGCTCACTCGAAATCTGTTCTTCCGCGGCCCGGCTTGCTAGCTCGTCACAACGATTATTGTCCTCGTGTGACGCATGCCCCTTGGTCCACTTCCAGCGCACGTCGTGGGAGCTGACGAGCTCGTCAAGCAGAACCCAGAGATCCTGGTTCTTGACTGGTTTTTTGTCGGACGTGCGCCAACCATTTCGTTTCCAGCCGGGAACCCACGTCATAATACCGTTTTTCAGATATTCCGAATCGGTAACCACCTCGATCGAACAGCGCTCTTTCAGGTGCTGCAGTCCTTCAATTGCTGCCGCGAGCTCCATGCGATTGTTCGTTGTGTGCGGGCTCGATCCGAACAGTTCCCTCTTGTAGTCGCCGTACCGAAGAATACAGGCCCAGCCGCCCTTACCCGGGTTGCCCTTGCAAGCTCCGTCGGTAATCAATTGAACGTGTTTCAAGCAACTTCAACGCATTCCAACGCAGAGAGCTCGCCGAGCTGATCGTTGAAGAACGCGTCTACAATGTCGAGAATTGCCTCTTTTTCCTTAGCTCGATAGATCTCGGTACGAAGCTTCGATCCGTTCCGCACGCCGTGCGTGAAGTAAGTGGCGAACTGTTTCATTTTGCCGACCGCATCCGGCTCGCCATGCTCGTCCAACATCTCGTAATAGGTCTTCATCATTTCGTACCGCTCGCAATCAGGTGGTATCGTGTATGAGCCTGTTCGAAGATACTGCTCGGTTTGTGCAAGTATCCAGGGATTATACGAAGCGGTCCGGCCAATCATGACAGCATCACAACTGGTCTCGCGGTACATTCGCACCGCATCCTCCGGTGTGACGATATCGCCGTTACCGATTACCGGAATCTTTACCGCAGTTTTGATTTCAGCAATCCGCGACCAATCGGCGCGCCCGCTGTAGCCCTGCTCGCGTGTACGCGGATGAAGAGCCACGGCCGCGAGTCCACAGTCCTCAGCGATCTTCGCCATCTGAACCGCAACCAGCTCGTTATCATTCCAACCGGCGCGAAACTTGCAAGTTAATGGGATCGAGATCGCCGCGCGAGCCTTGCGCAGAATCGTCTCAACCAGCGGAAGGTCCCGCAACAGCCCAGATCCGCCATTGCACTTGACCACTTTGTTGACCGGACATCCAAAGTTGATATCGACAATATCGAAGCCCCGATCCTCGCAGATTTTGGCCGCTTCAGCCATCACGTTGGGATCCGAGCCAAACAATTGGCAGCTAATCGGATGCTCGTCCGGCTCAAAATACAGATACCGGAAATTCCGGTTCGGCTTCTTGGCAGTCCGGGTGCCCACCACGCCATGCGAGCTCGTGAACTCGGTCATGAGCAGCCCGCAGCCGCCTTGACTGCGGATCAGGCGGCGAAATACGGTGTCCGTCACGCCCGCCATAGGCGCCAGGATCGTAGCCGGGCCGATGTTGACAGGACCTACGTGATAACTCGCCGGAAAATCGACGATATAGCGATCCCCCATTGCTAAGCCTTGAGATAACCTTATTTTAACGGTCCACGAACGAAACCCGGGCACTCAAGCCCGCGTTCAACATAGTGCAGGAGGCGGGGGTGGAGTCTTATAATTTGGTCAAAGTTGTTGCCGCCTTTCTCGCCGGCGTTGTAATCACGTTGGGCGGTGTCCTGATGTACGTCAGGACGAATGAAATGGTCCATCCACAGCGGGTGGCGCACACTTCTATAGCCGCCGAAAACCCCTCCGAAGCCGCGGATTCCAGCTCGCTTGTCGGACAGGATTCCGCAGACGCCTCGGCTCAGACCCCTCCCATGCCCTCGGACGACCTGCCCACACTCAAGCCGGTCCCCAAGTTTCAACCGACGCCTCACCCCGTTCCGGCCAAGCCGGTTGCAAAGCCGGTTCGACAAACCAACGTCCATTCTCGGAAGGCAAAAAAGCCTGACTGGCAAATAGCGCAAAATCTCCATCTCGCCAAAGCTGTGGTCCCGGTTAGTCCTTCGGCCACCGCTACTCTTGGAGCTAACAAGCCAGCTCCGTCCGAATCGACACCACTCGCCGAAACGCCTTCCGGTTCCGCGGCTCCCTCCGATGAGTCAGCTCAAGCTGCTCAAGACGAGCCGGCGTCAACCGCTTCGCAGGATACCTCGCCACCGCCCTCGTCCGAGCCTCAACCGGCAGTTCCCCAAGAGAGCGCGCCTCCGCCCCAAGTGAACCCTGCGCCGCAGCCGCATACAGTCAGACTGCCGGCCGGCGCCAACGTCATCGTTCGCCTCGGAGAGACGCTGTCCAGTGATGATAATTACACCGGGGATACGTTTCGCGCTCATCTCGAATCGCCCATCATTGTGGACGGCTTCATCATCGCCGACAAAGGCTCCAAAGTTCTTGGACGAGTCGTGAACGCCCAAAAGGCGGGCCGCGTGGAAGGCATATCCGAGCTGACCCTGGCTTTGACTGAGATTAATACTACCGACAGCCAGCGAGTAAAAATCGAGACCTCGACGTGGAATAAGAAAGGTGTTAAAACTACCGGTGAAGACGCAGCCAAGATCGCAGGTGGCGCAGCGCTGGGCGCGATTATCGGCGCAGCAGCGGGCGGAGGAAAGGGCGCTGCCATCGGTGCCGGTGCAGGTGGGGCGGCCGGAGCAGGTGTTGTGCTCGCGACGCGAGGCAAGGCCGCGACCTTGCCCGTCGAAACGCGAATTACATTCCGGCTCGCAAATCCCGTCACGATTACAGAAAAGCTGAATTTCTAACTGCGCTCTCCCGCCTCCAACATTTGCCACTTCGAGGCATCTATGCTGCGCGGGCCGGAGTCTATCGCGCTCAGTTCTTCCAGTGATTCGGAGCCTGCGGATCGAAGCTCGCTGAATCGCCGGACCGAAGGCAATACATTCCGCTCGAGTGAACCAAGCGTGTCGTTATACGTCGATACAGTCCTCTCGATTGCATCGCCCAATCGGACGAAATGATCGCTTGTCTTCAATAACCGGCCATAAAGCTCGATGCCCGCGGCCCGAATTTTCTCGATGTTTTCGGCTAGAGACTGCTGGCGCCAACCATGAGCAATCACGAGCAGAAGGCTGATAAGCGTCACGGGCGTCGCAATGACCACCCTGTGCCCAACACCGTAGTCAAGAAGCTCCGGGTCGTGTTCAAGCGCGGCGCTGAATAGCGACTCCAATGGAAGGAACGCAACCACAAACTCGGGAGAGCAATCGAGGCGTTGCCAGTAAGCCTTTTCTCCGAGCGATCTCACATGCGTACGGACTTGGCGGGCGTGATCCCGAAAACACGCCAGGCGCTGCGCGTCATCCTGGCATTCAATGGCCCGAAGATAAGCTTCGAGCGAAACCTTTGCGTCGATAACAACGTGGCAGTGGTTCGGAAGCCTAACAATCAGATCCGGGCGCTGGTTTGTCTCGCCGAAGAGCGTTTTTTGCTCGGCAAAATCGCAGTATTCAAGCATCCCGGCAAGCTCAACAACGCGGCGGAGCTGCATCTCTCCCCAACGCCCGCGCTGAATAGGCGATCTAAGGGCATTCTTTAATTGTTCTGTCGATTGGCGCACGCGCTCCTGCAACTGAGTCAGATTCTGCACCTGCGCCGAGATATCTGAGTAAGCGCCGGCACGCGAGATTTCGATCGCTTGTACCTGCTCTTCAAACCGGCGAAGCGACTGGTTCACCGGATCGACAAGGTGCTGAATCTGTTCGCGGCTTCGCTCCAAGAAAAGCTGGCTATTGTTCTGCAAAGAATCCGCGGCAATCGCGCGAAATCTCTCTTCCATCTCCTGCTGCGTCTTCGTGAGCAGCTTAATTTGCGCATCTGCAATCTCCCGGTTCTTTGTTGTCTCAGCTTCCTGCTGAATAAGCGTGCGGGTTGCCGCATCAAGTTCCGCCCGCTGCTGCTCTTGCCGTTGCTGAGCATCAATGGCCGCTGCCCGCCAGCGTTTGGCCTCAGAAAATTGAAATGCGGCGAAACTGCTCGCAAGCAACAAGCAGATCACCAAGAAGATTACAGCGAAAATCAACCCTCATTATCTCAAAACATTTCCGGCTGGTTCTGTTCGCCGCGCATTCGGCGATGATCATGTTCTAGGCCCGATAATAAGGTTGTGACGGATCAGTTGTTTCTCTCGGTTTGGCTCCATGCCGCAGCCCGCGAGAATCGCCTCCGTCCGTTTGAAAGGCTGCTGCGGCTCTTCCCCTTTTCGCCTCGCGAAGGGCTGCAATCTGTCGTTTCGATTCACGCCATTGATACCACGGAGCCGCCACTGCTCGAGCGCCCGCTTAACGGGCTCATTGATGTTTCCGAAGTCATGTCAATTTTTGAGGATTATCGCGGTGATGACGTTGCTTACCGCCTTGAAAGTTGGTGGGACCTGTGGCTGTTCGACAACGATTGGAAGCTCGGCCCAGCGGCAGTAGCGCTATCTTGCTTCGGTCCGGATTTCGATAACGGGACAGAAGCGAAGCCCGAGGCTCAAGAGGATTTGCGAATCGATTTCGGTGTCGACACCAATTTCCTGCCTCAGCTTGATCTGCCGGTCAGCGCGAAACTCATCGAATCGAACATCAAAAGTCTGCTAAGGCTGGTGCACGAGGTCGAATCAGCCCTTCCTGTCGCTAAGCGCCGCCTTGAAACCGAATCCGGCGACAATTTTCGGAGCGGTTGCAACACGCATTAACGCCCGCTGGCCGTTTGCAGTAAGATTCGCGTTAGAACAGCGTAATCGGAACGTCTTTCGAATTGAAGACGAATCCAAACGTCACGCGATTGTCGATACGTCCTGGAACCAAGCCAATGTGCCCGTAATCTGTGTAGAAATACCTTAGATTCAGCCCTACATACCGCGTCAGCGAGTACCCGACTGAGTTACTCAGCGTTCGGCTCGAATAAGGCACGGCCGAATTGGCTACGCTGCTCAGACGAGAATAGTTTCCGCCAAAGCCGATATTCCATTTTCGCGTTCCATACGAATAAAAGCCGTTCGCGTATTCGTTCCGCGACGCGAGAAACAATCCATTACCCGAGCTGACATCCTGGCCGGCATTGACCGTGAATTGCGAACGCCGCCATACACGGCTAAGAGTGCCTTGGAAAAAAGGGAATGTTGAAATGCGCTTGTACGGGCCGGCGACATAACCCGCAAGCAATTCTCCATTTATGAGAAACAAACCCGGCGTTTCGACGGTCCCCGATGAATCGGTCCGGCTCACCCCGGCGGATATTCCGCCGTGCCATCTCGAGGAGAAATCATGGGAAAGCGTTAAATAAAGGTTGTCAGCATCGGTAATGCCGGCATTGCTCTGGTAGGTGTAATACGTGTGGCTGTACGTTCCGCTGACCGTTGTGCGCCTCGTCAAGCGGTACAGCATCGACGCCGAGCCACCCACCCCCGTCGTGCCAAACGGCCCCAGACCGCCGTACCGGTTCACGTTAAAATCTCCGCCGAATTCGTAGCTGAGCCGCATCGTTTGCTGATATGAGAAAGTGATGGAACTCGAAGCAAATTTCGTGCTCTGGCTGTACGGATTTAAATTCAGCGAGCTGGTGCTTCCCGCCTGCAAGCTGTAGTAAGTCCCGCCGTTCAGAAATATGCCGGCTGCCTGCGCGTATGTGAATCCCCATCTCTTGTTCAGCGCTTTCCTGAGCAGAAACGACAGGCTTTGGTCAGTTCCGTTGGGGTAAAGCGAGCTTTCATAGTCGCGATAAGCGCCTCGATAACTCAGCGCCAGGCTGCCGTGATTGAAATCGTGATATGCCGTCACGCCGCCGCCCGCTTCGATGCCCCAACCAGCCGCGCTCGGCGAGCCACTTTGTGATTGGCCGCTCTGAAACACCGGCGAGCTTGAATCGTAAACGCCGTTTGCAAACGCAAAAAAGTTCACGTAATTGGGTGAGCCGTGTTCAACCGGTTGCGCGAGGGTGACCGGGTTGTTGACCGTGTCTTCCCGCGTATCGGTTGTGGGTGGAAGGTTGTATGCCGGGTCTTGCGCAAACGCGACGCCGGCAAACATGGAGAAAAGAGCAAATACGGCAGATTTCACAGAAACCTCATCGGCACGGAAAGGTCCTTAACCTAAGAACGTTCCGAAATGGCACCGCTACTCTCACCAAATGCGCGAGTGCGGTAGGATTTCTCCTTATTGAAGGATGAGCCTGCTTAGAATCGGCACCGGAACGGCGCCCTCTTTTAGTGCCCGCTGATGAAAATCCGACAGATTGAACCCTGCACCGGCTTTTTTCTGATACGCCTGCTCCAATTGGTCCCACGCTCGCCATCCAACGAAATACATCGGGAGCTGGCAAGAGGAAAGTTTCGCGCGCTGCAGTTTCTTCTCAGCCTCTTCCTTCTCCTGGAAGGTTTCGCGAATCATCAAGTCAAGCGCTTGCTGGTCCGTCATGTTCATCGTCTGGAGCTTTACATCCAGAATGGTGTTCGAAACCACGCGTAACATCTGTTTGCCGAATGTAAGCCGCATCTCAGGAGTGTTGTCGTACCCTTGCTGAACCATCATTTCTGTTGCGTACACCGCCCACCCTTCAACGTACGGGCCGTTTGACAGGATGGTTCGCAACGCGCCGCGCCATTTCGGCTGTATATCGTTCGCATATTCAAACTGCACATAATGGCCGGGCATGGCTTCATGGATCGTGAGAATTTCCAGGCCATAGGTGTTGTACTCGCGCAGCTTCGATTCTATGCGGTCGGGTGTCATATCGGGAGTGAACGGCGTGATCCAATAGAACGCGCCGAGCTGAGGCTCAAAAACGGGCGCTGCGGAGAATCCGCCCACGCCGTAAATGCCTTGCATGAATTTAGGAGTGGGAATCACCCGAAGATTGCTGCGCTTGAGCAGAGGCAAAAGCTGATG
The DNA here is from genome assembly GCA_019240405.1 of Acidobacteriaceae bacterium. Taxonomy (GTDB): domain Bacteria; phylum Acidobacteriota; class Terriglobia; order Bryobacterales; family Bryobacteraceae; genus Bog-105. The sequence goes on along the minus strand of JAFAYL010000019.1, from coordinate 24,852 downwards.
ATCCCTCACGAATTGCGTGGCGTCAGCAAGATCTTTCTCCGCCTCGGCAAAATAACCCTGCGGCGTGGCATGCTGCTGCGCAACTTTGTCGAGCACTTGCGAGATTAGGGCGTTTATATCGCGGGGCGCGGCTTTCTGCCCAAAGAATTTCGGATACAGTGCGCGGGCTTGATTGTTCATGTCCTCGCGAATGTTTTCAAGCTTCGCTTCAGCATCGGAAAGCGTCTGTTGTGGCGTTTCACCGGTTGCCAGCGTCAGGCGAAACTTCGCGGAATAGCTGTCTGTGCCAAGACGCCAATCGCTAGTTCGGCGGCTCAGATCATTTTTCAGGAAGGCATCAAACGACTTGAGCGCATCCAGCGCTTTGGCCGCCGCCCGCTCATAGCGCGGCTTCAACTCTTCCGGAATTTTGGCGCGAATCGTGCGATCGATTAGCTCAACATTCCCCTGGTTCTCCTCTCGCGCGACCTGGTTCCAAATCTCCGGAGAGTCGGTCAAGTTCCGTTTAGCCATCTCAAGAAAATCGGGAATTTTCTCGATCCGAGCCGTGATATGCAGGAGACGCTTCGCTTCCGGAGCGTAGTTGAGAATGAAAGGACTATAGATCGCGTTTCCGATGGACTCGACATAGAGCGTCGGGTTATGACGCCGCGTCTGAATCTTCTCCAATTCGAAAACGTTCCATTCGCATTGCTGCCGGATTAAATCGAGATCGGCTCTGGACTCAGGATCCAGCCTTTCACTCGACATGCGATTCGCATCCGCAAGAGACTTCGAGTAAAAGGCCCGAACCCGGTCAACACCTGCCTGAGAGTAGTCGTCCAGTAGCTCATCGAGCAAGACACCCTCATGTTCGTGATAACCCTGCGCCGTAGCCGACGGGGGATTCAGCGCAAGGCTTGTATACACGAAGTGTTCGGCAAGCGTACGTTCTTCTTCCTCGCCAGAGGCGTGCTCGAAAATCGCGCCAAGCCCGAACAGAATTGAAAACGAACATATGATGAGGCTAGACCGACGCAATTTTCACCCTCGCGGCGTGCCGTTTCCCCACCATTTCAGTACGCGCATTGCGCGCAGGGTATTCCAACGGCTAGGTGCATCCAGTGGCTCCATTTCGAAATACGTCTTGCCGCGGTAGCGGTTTTCTAGTACCCAGCGCCCATCTGAGCGCCGCTTATTCCGCACGATCTCAATTGCATCCGAAAGGCGTGGATCGCGCGCCGCATCGACGGCTTGAAAGTAATCGAGCGCGCGAAGAACATCATAGTGCCACCGAGGCGGAAAAGAGAACCGAATGAGTATAGGTTTGATGATTTCACCTGTGCGGTGAGAGCGGAAAAGCCGGTGTACAAGAAGGAATTCACGTCCGCGGCTCTGCGCCGCCCGAACCCCCCGGAGCTTACGCCGGCGATGCAGTTCATAGTGCCGCAACCCCTCGAGCGCGCTGATGGTCGTGTGTACCGAAGAATGCGTTGCACCGTAAGGCCGCCGGCAATTCCATCCGCCATCGGGCATTTGTTGATCGAGGAGATGATCGGCAATGGTATCGAGGCGCGCGTCGTCGTACTCGAAATACGAAAGAAGAGAAAGGATCATACCTGTAACGCATGTCTCGCCGCGACGGACGTATGTTGCCCAGGTACCGTAATTAATACCGCCGTCCGGTTGAAGTCCTCCGTCTAGAAGGAGCTTGCAAGCTTTTCGAGCTTGCCGGTTCGCGGGCGGCAAACCGAAATCGCGGAGCGTGAGCATTGTGTAGGTCGCCGAAATCCACTTCGGCGAATAAAGCCCTCCAGAATCATCCGCAGACTTTCCCGCGGCCCACCTACCATCCCGATTTTGAAAGCGAAGGAGGCGAGCTCCCCAACCCTCCCGAGAGATTCTTCGGCGCTCTCGATCCGCCGCATGTTCTGTGCCTCCGGCCAGATCGCGCAACACCTGCCATCGAATCGCAGGATCTCCCTTGAGGAGCCATTCAATCGTTTTGTCCTCAATTGACGTATTCACCATAGGTACTTGAATTTGCTGCTTATCTCAAGATTATTTCTCAGGTGATAATTTCAGATGATGCCACGAGTCATTCAGCAATTCTGTGAAATCAAGCAAGCCGTCCTGATTGCGAAGGGAGGCACGCGCGAGTGACAAACCGGCGTACTTTCCTCCAACAATTAGGCTATCGCTCAGCGCTGGCGTCTTCTCTAAGAGGCCTGTACGCGGCGGAAGCAGCCGATCTCAAATCACTCCAAGCTGAAATTGAAAAACGCCACGATGAATCCGTCCAGCGGCTTCAGCAGTGGATCCGGCAGCCGTCAATTGCAGCGGAGAACCGCGGCATGACCGAGGGCTGTGAACTCACCATGAGTTTCTTGCGCGATGCAGGGTTCGATCAGGTGACAAAAGTTCCCAGCAAAGGGCAACCGGGAATTTTCGCGACCCTGGACGCAGGCGCCTCGCGCACTATCGGTCTTTACTTCATGTATGACGTGAAGCAAGCCGATCCCTCCGAGTGGTCTTCGCCACCCTGGGATGCCGCGCTCGTTGATAAACCCGGACTTGGGAAGGTGATTATGGGTCGCGGGGCTGTCAACCAGAAGGGTCCCGAAGCAACGTTTCTCGCTGCGCTGCACGCTTTCCGCAGGTCGGGGCGGAAGCTACCCGTCAATCTGGTTCTAGTTGCCGAAGGCGAAGAAGAGATCGGTTCACCGCATTTCCCGCAGATCGTCCACCGTGCAGAAAGTTTAGCTGCGCTGCGCAAATGCACAGGTGTCTTCATGCCCATGGCGGCGCAAGGGCGCGACGGGTCCGTGACCATCAATCTTGGAGCAAAAGGTGTGGTCGAGCTCGAACTGGTTTCGAGCTCAGAACGCTGGGGGCGCGGCCCGAAGCAGGATCTGCACTCGAGTAATGAAGCGCGCGTCGATAGCCCGGCCTGGCATCTTGTCGAGGCTCTCGCGACGTTGGTAGGTCCGGACGGCCATACACCTGCCATCGAAGGTTTTGCCGATAAAGCGCTGCCCCTCGCGTCGCGGGATAAAGAGTTAATTCGAAAAGCCGCGCAACGCCAGAGCGAGGCCACCGTAAAGCAGCAGCTCGGTGTCCAACATTGGGTGCACGATGTGGGTTATTTGGAATCGTTGGAACTGCTCGCTTCGAAACCGACGGTCAATATCGAAGGCTTGGTCGCGGGATACACCGGGCCGGGCGGAAAGACCATTCTTCCGCACAGAGCCGTCGCGAAAATAGACATGCGGCTCGTCCCGAACATGACGGCTGCGGGTGCATTGGCAGCTCTCAAGGCGCACCTCGCGAAATACGGGTTTGCCGACATTGAGGTAAATATGACAGGAGGCTACGATCCTAATACCACGCCCGCCGATAGTGCTCTCATCCGGGCTCAGGAAGCCGTTTATCGTCGGGATGGCTATGATCCGATCCTCTGGCCACGGCTCGCCGGCTCATGGCCGGGATATGTCTTCACCGGTGATCCGCTGCAACTGCCCGCAGGTCATTTCGGCCTCGGACACGGTAACGGCGCGCACGCCCCCGACGAATACTACGTCATTGAATCGAGCAATCCAAAAATCAAGGGCATGGACGGCGCCGCCTTCTCCCAAGTTCAATACCTCTACGAATTGGCCGCAGGGAGCTAATCCGTTATTTCCATTATTCGTGGCGCAAAGCCAGCACTGGATCAACCTTTGTCGCCCGGTGGGCCGGGATATAGCAAGCCAGCAGAGCGATCGTCGCCAATACTAATCCAACAACCACCAGCGTGGTTGGATCCGCAGGACTCACGCCGTACAAAAACCGAGTGATCAGTCGCGCGAGCCAGACCGCCAATACCGCACCCGTAGCAACTCCGATAACAGTAAGCTTCAGGCCCAGCTTCGTAACGAGCGCTAGCACATTCCATCGCTCAGCCCCCAACGCCATACGAATACCGATTTCGTGAATACGTTCGCTCACAAAGTAAGACATCACGCCGTAAATTCCCACAATCGCCAAGAGTAGCGCCATTCCCGCAAAGATCTCGAGCAATCGCATGATGAGGCGGAAATCATCAATCGAATCGGCGAGATGGCGACTCATCGCCATGATGGTGGTTACCGGTTGATCCAGATCGATTTTCTGGGCAGCCTTTTTGATGATCGACGCAAAGTTGTTTTGCGAACTCGATCCGAGCCCCAGCCTCGCGACGACATCCTGCGAAAGGTGAGATAAAACGCAGCCTCCCGGATATATCGCGGACTGCTGCAAATACGAGGAATACACCATAGGCGGCACATTTTCTCGCAGGCCGAATGTCCGTACATCTCCAATCACGCCGACGATCTCGCGCGGCCGCTCTTCATCTACGTGGTAAGATTCGTGCCGCAATAATACTCGCTGCCCGATCGGGTTTTCATTAGGAAAGTAACGGCGGGCGAAGGTCTCGTTGACCACGGCCGCCCATGGCATGTTTTCGCGATCGGAGTCCCGCAAAAATCGTCCCTTCTTCAAGGGGATTCGCAGTGTCTCAAGTAAACTGGCGCTGGCTTCCTGATATACGGCTGAGGGCCTGTTTTCCGGTGGGGGAGCCGGATGCCCAAGAACCGAGAACGAAATTTCTCGAGCCATTCCGCTCATCATTCCAACCGATTCAATCTCCGGTACAACGCTGAGCTTTTCAAGAAGTCGCCGGTAGAAGGCCGTCACCAGCGGAGTCACCTTTTCCATGTCTCCACCGGGCACCCTTTCGAGATACTTCCCTCCTTCCGGTAAAGAGATTCGAGCGACCATCACGTTTGTAGGGTCGAAACCTGGATTCACTTGAGTTAAATGAAGCACGGTGTTGATCATCAGACCCGCACCGATTAAAAGGACCATGGCGAACGCTACTTCCGATACTGCCAGTACATTGCGCATCCGTCCGCGCGCCCCCGCGCTTGTCCTGTGCCCGCCTTCTCGGAGTGTCGCGTTCAAATCGGGGCGGGAGGCCTGTACAGCGGGACCCAATCCGAACAACATTGCCGTGAGCAGTGAAACGGAAAGTGTAAACAAGAGCACTCGTCCATCGATACTAATTGCGCCGGTGTTCGGAAAGTTCTCCGCAAGATTGCGAAAAAGCTGAATTCCCAGAAGCGCAAACCCGACTCCGAGAGTGCCGCCGAGCAGCGCCAGCAGCCCGCTTTCAATCAGGACTTGTTGAATCAACCGTCGCCGCGGCGCTCCCAGCGAGCCTCGAATCGCCTGTTCCTTCCGCCGCGCCTCTGTGCGGGATTGCAGCAGATTGGCAACATTGAGACAAGCGATCAACAAAACGAAAGCAACTGCTCCAAGCAGCGGATAAAGCGCTCGCGCCCAGCCAAAAACAGCTTCTTGCAAAGGCAAGACCTTGGCGCGCACACCGGTATTGCTTCTTGGATATTCCTGTTCCAATCGTCGCTCAATTAAGTTCATCTCTACCTGCGCTTGGCCGCGCGTTACGCCCGGCTTCAGTCTTCCGATGGGCATTAGCCAGCCGCGGTCCTTCCGCTCTGAATACCTGGCGCTCTCCGGATTAATGGGCACCCAAAGATCGATTTTCTGCCCGTAAAAAGGCGCGAAGCCGGACGGCATAATTCCTACTACGGTGGACTCCACTCCCGCAATTTGAAAAGCCTTTCCGATGGCCTTCGGATCTTTGCTAAACCGCTCCTCCCAGAAAGAATGGCTGATAACAACAGCTTGTGAGCGATCCTGCATCTCGCCTTTCGAGAAAATCCTTCCCAGAACTGGCTTGACGCGCAGCACGCTAAAAAAATTCGGCGTGACAAATTGTTGATGAATCATTTCGGGTTCGCCGAGTCCAGCCATAGGCTCGCCTTCCGTATCACTGGTCAGCGCGATGTCTTCAAAAACATGGTTCTGCGTGTTCCAATCCACAAGTTCTGCGATGGGTGGTCCTTCTTCCGACTCCGGATGCCCCTGCTCAAATTCCCAAATCACCATGAGGCTTCCAGGATCGAAGTACGGCAATGGGCGATACATCAAAGCGTTGATCACACTGAACATGGTGCTGTTTGCGCCAATGCCGAGAGCAAGCGAGAGAACTACGGTTGCGAGAAAGCCGGGGCTTTTTCGCAATCCACGTGCTGCCCATCGAACGTCCTGCCAAAGACTTTCGACCGTCAGAAACGTATGCATCTCTCGTGTTCTCTCTTTCACCAACGTCACATTCCCGAAGCGTTGCTGGGTCGCGTAGCGCGCCGCTTCCGTACTCAAACCCATCTCGCGCTGCTTCTGCTCACGCATTGCGAGATGGAAACGGATTTCCTCGTCCAGATCGCGGTCGAGCCGGCGGCGGTTAAACAGCGCCTTAAGGCGAAGCCATACATTTGTCGACCGCTCGAACATATTCACACCCCGACTGTGTCGTTAAGCAGTTTCCATAACTCGTGAGATCGCAGCCGCCATACGGCCCCAACGCGCCGATTCCTCGCCCAAAGCCCGGCGCCCTGCCGCCGTCAAACGGTAGTATTTAGCTCGCCGGTTGTTTTCCGAAACTCCCCACTCGGCAGTCAAAAGACCCCGCAGCTCCAATCTGTGTAAAGCGGGATAGAGCGCGCCTTCGTCCACTCGCAGCACCTCTTCAGACGCCTGCCCAATGACTTCTGCAATTCCATACCCGTGCATGGCGCCCCGGCTCAGCGCTTTCAAAATGAGCATGTCCAGCGTGTCGCGTAGCAGTTCGCCGGTATTTTTGTTCTTCTCTTTCATCCATTCAATTCGCGTTTCGGCCTGAGTCTCGTCGCGCTTCTTGCTTTGAGCAGCCCAGTACCAGCATCCGTTTCTTGTAGTCGAGAGTCACGGAATCCCACTGATTGAGGATGTCATTGCCGAGAATGCCATCGATCTCGCGCCCTAGTCCCTGCTCGACTGCTCGGAGGCTTCTTGAAAGCGCGCCTATATTCCTGATCTTGGTGTTCCCCAGTCCAAATTGCCGAACGTTGACCAACTCCCATTGCAACGGTAATGAGCCGGATGTGGTCGCGGTACTCGCGGTCATCGCGCGAAGTACCAGTAGTTGCAATCGATCCGAATTTATAATCGTGTCACTCGCAGTATCAATTACGAACGTCTCGGGCGTGCCGTTCACAAAAACGTGCGCCAGACCAATACGGCCGCTGAACGAAACCGGCAGTTTCGCGCTTATACACGCATCACGGTCTTTCGTAACTTGTGAATATTGCGAAGAAACCAATCGACCGTCCTCGCCTGCTCTCGTGGCCGTACCCACGAACAGCAGAGCCAAAACTTCAAACACGAGATGCGGCCGTACATGGCTGGATTCGCGCACTAGCGCCCGTAATGCGTGGTCGACCAGCTCGCGCGAATCGAGTCGCGGTCCCATAACGATCTTATGGGTAATATAGATTAAACCGCAGCGGAACGCAACATATCAAATTGACCCTAGTTTTGGCGGGAACTTCCTCTCTTATTGACATTCTATAGGGAATTTTGGAATACTTCTTATAGAACATCTATAGAGGCGCTGTGTCTGATTCTCCAACAGATCTTCTCCAAGGAACTCTAGATCTGCTGATTCTAAGAGCTCTGGCGTTGAAAGAGCTTCACGGAATGGGCATTTCTAGGCGCATAGCACAAATGACAAACGGAACATTCGAGGTCAAGGCCGGGTCCCTCTTCCCTGCGCTTCACCGAATGCAGGAGTCCGGTTGGTTAACTTCCTTCTGGGGAGAATCGGAGACCAACCGGCGAGCAAAGTTTTACCAGCTCACCAAGGTTGGCCGCCGTCAACTAAGTACCGAAACCAAACAGTGGGAGCGTATCTCCCTCGCAATTGCAACCGCTTTGCGGACACCTTAAGAACCGTGGGTCTTCGTCACATTTACAATTTCTGCCGGAATGCTCTCTACAAGCAACGTCTTGACCAGGATGCGGATGAAGAAATTCGCAGTTACATCGAGCTCACTGCAGAAGATAAGGTACGCTGTGGCGCGAGTCGAGAGGAAGCCCTTCTCCAAACGAAACGAGAAATCGGCGGATTGGAACAGGTGAAGGAAAACATTCGCGATGTCCGAGTCGGAGCTTCGATCGACAGATTGCTGCAGGACATTCGCTATGCATTCAGGATGCTCGGGAGAAACCCGGGCTTTACAGGGGTCGTGATCGCGATTCTTGGGCTCGGAATCGGCGCAACGACGGCGATCTTCAGCGTCGTAGATGCGGTGATGTTTAAGCCGCTGCCGTTCCCTACCGCGGACCGCCTGATTCGAATTCAATCGATGCTTATCAAGAGCCGCCGCGGCGAGGTCGCATCATACCCGGACTTCCTCGACTGGCGTGCCCGAAATCACGCATTCGAGGGCATGGCGGTTTTTCGTACGAATGATTTCACCTTCGCTGGCGGAAGGCAGGCCGAGCGTCTGGAAGGTGCGGTCGTGTCCGCGCGGTTGTTTTCTCTACTCGGAGTAAATCCCTCGCTGGGTCGTAGTTTCCTCCCACAAGATGACACCCCTCAGACAACGAGCGGCACCGATCCCGTCATCTTGAGTTACGGCCTGTGGCGGCGTGCATTCGGTTCTGACCCCTCCGTGCTGGGTCGCACAATCGAGCTTAACCGTCAGCCGTTCACTGTCATTGGCGTTATGCCGCACGAATTCCAGTTTCCTATTCAGGCGGAACCGGTCCAGCTTTGGACAACAATCGCCGTAGACGCTCGCGGCGGCGCAAACGCGATGACTGCGCAGCGTGGGGCACACTATCTGGATGTCATCGGCCTTCTGCGGCCAGGCGTCAGATTGCCGCAAGCGCAAGCCGAGCTCACGTCGATCGCCAGCGCCCTTAATAAGGAACATCCCGAGAACAAGCCGCGCACCGTGCTACTCGTCCCAGAAATTCAAAGCCTCGCGGGGCCTATCCGTACGCCGTTGCTGGTGCTGTTGGCATCGGTGGGATGCGTTCTCCTGATCATCTGTGCAAATGTCGCGAATCTTCTATTGGTCCGAGCCAGCCGGAGGCGGAAAGAAATGACAGTTCGGGTTGCATTGGGCGCAAGCCGCGGCAGGGCAATGCGCCAGTTATTGACGGAAAATATAATTCTTTCGCTGCTAGGCGGCTGTTTGGGGCTCGCGCTCGCAGTATTGCTAATCAGGTTGCTACTAGGCGTTATGCCGCCGCAAGTTCCTCGTCTGAACGACGTCGGACTCGACGGTCGCCTCTTTAGCTTCGCCTTTCTGATTTCAGTAGCATCCGGCATCGTTTTTGGCCTCACTCCCGCTCTACAAGCTTCGAGGGTCAGCCTTACAGATTCGCTACGAGAGAGTTGGTCTAGTTCAGGCAATGAAGGGAAGGGGCACACCCGGTCCCGGCAAGCGCTAGTTATCGGCGAAATCGCGATAGCAGTAGTGCTGCTGCTTGGCGCCGGCCTGTTACTTCAGAGTTTTCTCCATCTCACGCAAGTCGATCCAGGATTCGATCCGCATCATGTCCTCACGTTCGAGATCGATGCGCCTCCGGCACAGGAAGGAGCCGGACATGAGAGGTTCTTTCACGACGTTATTACGCGAATCAGCACGATTCCTGAAGTGACCTCAATCAGCGCAGCCGCTTCGCTACCTCTTACAGGAGACAATATCGCCTCGAGCATAGAAATTGAAGGGCAGCCCACGCCATTAGGATCGCGCCCTGCTGCCGATTTCAATGCAGTGGAGCCTGGATATTTTCGTGCGCTCGGCATAACAATTATGCGCGGCCGGGACTTCACATTGCACGATTCTTCGAATTCAACTCCGGTGGTCGTTGTAAATCGAGCACTAGCACAAAGGTTCTTCCCCAACCAAAATCCTATTGGCAAGCACATCCGCCCTGGTATTGGCAACGGCTATGGCCCGGGTGAGCCGCCCATGCGTGAGATCGTGGGCGTGATCGGAGATGTGAAGCAAAGTGGCTTAAATGCTGAAGCCGCACCAGAGGTTTATGCGCCTCTGGCGCAAAGTCCGTTCTCGCCTGTTTTCATCGTTGTGCGCACTGCAAACGACCCGCGGCGGATCATTGATGCTGCCCGTCGCCAGATAGCCATCCTGGATAAAAACGAGCCGCTCTATCACATAGAGACACTGGATGAATATTTCGCACAATCGCTCTTCGTGCCGCGTCTCGTCACTCTGCTTCTAAACGGTTTTGCTGTGGTGACTTTGATCCTCGCCTGCCTCGGCGTGTATGGCGTCGTGTCCTTTATTACCCTTCAACGCACGCATGAAATCGGCGTTCGTATGGCGTTAGGATCGCAGCGAAGTGACGTTCTCAAGATGATTCTTGCCGAAGGACTGCGACCCGCTGTTATTGGGCTTGCACTTGGAATTACAATCAGTCTCAAGCTGATGACGGCTTTATCGAGTTTGCTGTTCGGCTTGAGGCCGACCGATCCGCTGACATTTGGGGCTGTCTCGGTGCTCCTCACAGGCGTTGCGTTGCTGGCGTCATATTTACCGGCGCAACGAGCCGCAAATCTTGATCCCATGCGCTCGTTGCGGCACGAATGACTCAGTATTCCGCGCCGGCGCGAATAGAGCTCCCGGACTTCGGAGGATTCAGCGCGAACCTGAAACGATCAGCGACAACGGAATCGCATTCGCCATGGCCGCATAGCCCGCGGGAGAAGGGTGGAGATGATCACCGCAATCGAAAGCCGGACGCAAGCGATCCGGATGAGCGGGATCGCGGGTCACCTGGTCGAAATCGATGACCGCGTCGAAGTGACCGGGGGTTCGGATCCACGTATTGACCGCTTGCCGGTCGGCCTCGCTCGCTGGCCCCGGATGATAATAATCCGACCCGACATACGGCAGAATGGTGGCTCCGATAATTCGGATACCGTGGGTGCGCGCTCGCGCAATAATCTGCTCATACGCTGCGATCACCCGCTGCACGAGTGCGGCATGTTCGACGGCACTCACTTCCCCTGTCCTCGCAAGCCCACCCAGATCGTTGACACCCTCCAAAAGAATTAAACAGCGAACCCCCGGCTGCGCCAGTACGTCCCGATCAAAACGCGCCAGAGCATTGGGTCCTAGGCCATCCGTCAGAAGATGGTTGCCGCCGATTCCTTGATTAAGCACTCCAATATTTCTTCCCGCCCGGTCAGCTTGCAGCCGTCGCGCCAGCACGTCGGGCCACCGGTCATTTCCGTTTGTCGTCGAACCGTGGCCGTCCGTAATCGAATCGCCAAGGGCGACAACGGCGCTCGATTCCGAAGGAGCAGTCACATCAACGCCCGAAAGTTGATACCAATGCTCGATCTTTTTCGCGTTCGGAAGATCGGCGGCAGACACGGCGTTGCCATGAACCAGGTACGACGTGGCATGAGAGCCTGGATGACCCGTTTCCCGTTCAGGGGGATTCTCGAATTGGATGCTGATCGCAAGATCGCTCCCGGGCTTTACCGGGTAATCCAGTGGATCGGAAAGAAACTCGGCTCCGGCTGGCAGCGTCACATCGCGCGCGCCATGAAATGTCAGCGGCCTGTCAGTGCCGGTATCGATGGCAGCCGATGAGCTCGAAACAGCATGCGCGATATGTACCGAGCCGAGGTGTAGCGGCGCTGTGCCGAAAGCATTTGACAGATGCACCCGCAGGCTTTGTCCTCCTGCCGACAAGTGAACGATTTGCCTGAGCGTTGCATCGCGAAGATCATCGGGTGCGAGCGAGTTTTGTGGCTCAGGAAGCTGCTGCGAGGCAGCCCACGAGCCGGTCCAAAACGCGCCTGATTGTGATCCGGCGCGCGATACAAATCCGGTAACGAGGAGAAAACAGGCAGTAACAACCGATCGCATCATTCGAAGCTGGCTTTTATTCGAGCCACCAATGAAAATATCATGAAGAGCGCTTACTGATGAGTACACCTAATCCGGCACTCGTGTTCGCAATGGCGTGCACGGCAGCATCCCTCGGGCTCGCTCAGCGAGACACGTCGAGCGAACCCTATCCCCCGCCCGTCACCTTTACTGACGAGCAGGATCACCAGAACATGATGGATCAGCTCGGCATAAAAGCCTTACGCCCCGGTCCGAGCGGCGATGAAAAAGCGCCCAATCACGCCAACTATGACGAGCAACTCGCGAATCCTTATCCGAATCTGCCGGACATCCTGACGCTCAACAACGGTCAGAAAGTGACAACACCCGAAATGTGGTGGAAGCTGCGCCGCCCGGAAATTGTGGAGGATACGGAGCGCGAAGTTTATGGCCGCTTGCCTCAAAACATCCCGAAAGTGACCTGGACAGTAACGGTCACTGACAAGGAATTCGTCGGATTCATGCCGGTCATTGCAAAGAGACTGATCGGGCATGTCGACAACTCGTCGTATCCCTTGATTGACGTGAACATCTCGATGGTTGTCGTCACTCCCGCGAATGCACAACGGCCGGTGCCGCTGCTAATGATGTTTGGCCCGGCCGTTCTTCCTTCGCCAGCGCAGCCGCCCCAAGCAGAACTCGATAAAGTAAACGCCGCGCTCAAGGCTCTGCTTTTGAAACAAGATCCATCGCTTAAAGCAATTTTCGACAAATATCCGGCATACAGCGTGAACGCATCTCAGCCGCCATTCTCGTTCGGCATGCGTCCGCCCATTGGCGATCCTCCCGCCCCTCAACAGTTGATCGCCGATGGTTGGGGTTACGCTCTGATCGATCCTCAAAGCATTCAGGCAGACAATGGCTCCGGACTCACCCGAGGCATCATCGGTCTTTGTAATAAAGGTCAGCCGCGCAAACCCGATCAATGGGGCGCATTACGCGCTTGGGCATGGGGTGCCGCGCGCGGGCTCGATTACCTCGAAACAGATCCGGCGGTCGATGCTGAGCACGTCGGCATCGAAGGCGTTTCGCGTTATGGAAAAGCTGCTCTCGTTACTCTCGCTTTTGAGACTCGCTTCGCTATGGGCCTGATCGGCTCTTCAGGAGAAGGCGGTGCAAAGCTGCACCGCCGCAACTTTGGTGAAGCCCTCGAAAGCCTGACTGGCGGCGAATACTATTGGATGGCCGGCAATTTCATGAAGTATGGCGCATCGGATGCGGTTTTCGGAAGCAAAAACGCGAACGATCTGCCGGTTGACTCACATGAGCTGATTGCGCTGTGCTCGCCTCGCCTGACCTTCATTAGCTATGGCGTCCCGGAGCAAGGCGATGCGAAGTGGCTGGACCAAAAAGGCAGTTATATGGCTGCAGTTGCTGCGGGAGCTGCCTTCAGGCTCCTCGGCGCGAAAGATCTCGGCATCTCCAACGATTACCGGACCGAACAGATGCCTCCGGTGAATTCCGGGTTGCTAGATGGGCAGTTGGCGTGGCGGCAGCATGACGGAGGCCACACAGATCTACCCAATCTGAAGTATTTCATTCAGTGGGCGGACAACTTTATAAGCCATACAAAGCCAACCCGCTAACCCGGACTTCGACTCGCTGCTTTCGAAATATCAGGTCCTCCACCCTGAACTCGAAATCCGATTCAGACGATATGTCAATGGATGAGCGGGCTGCGCGAGAACTGCAAACTGGCAACCCTATCACTCCGTAGATACCTCCATCGCACAATCCCTACCCCGCTTCTGACCATGGCCGCAGGATGTGCATGCCTCGCCGCGTCACAACCGACAGTTCTGACCAGCATCTCCGTCATTAAACATCTATCCTCCGCCGAGGCATCTATACAGCATCCGGTCCACCTCCGCGCTGTTGTCACCTACAACACAGGCGGACGGGATGGCAATGTTTACAGCATTCAGAATTCGACCGGTGGCATTTTCCTCGAGGCTCCCAACCAGCGGCTCGACGGCAAGCCAGGCGATCTCGTCGATGTTCGCGGTGTTACTACTTTCTCGAGCGGCTACGCGCCGGCCGTAATTAATCCCGTGGTGCGCATCGTGGGCAAATCGCATTTGCCTCGCCCACTGCACCTCAGTTTCAGCGTATTGGCTTCCGGCGCCAGCGACGGGCTCTTTGTTACGCTGACGGGCCTCGTGCGTGCTGTCTCCACTCTGGACGGTTCTCCGACGCTTCGTTTCGATACGGGCGATGACGTTGTAAACGTATTCGTATCCGATACCCCGCGCCAGGAGCTTGAGAAGCTAGTCGGCTCGACTTTAAAAATCGAAGCCGTTTGTAGCAATCTCTTCAATAGCAAAAATCAGCTCAACGGAGTAGAGTTCTACGCACCCTCGCGAGCCAACCTCACCGTGCAGCAGTGGCCCGTAGGCGATCCGTTTCAAACCGCTCCGATCCGAATCGACAGTCTGATGCTATTCCCGTCACGCGCGGGCACCCACTCGCGCCAGCGGGTCCATTTGCGCGGTGTGGTGACTTATGTCCAAGGCCCATCCCTCTATATATGGGACGGCACTGGCGGTATCGCGATGCAGGGGAGCGGAACAGCCCCGCTGCGCCCTGGCGATCTGGTTGATGCAGTCGGTTTTCCCGCGGTGGGATCTTATGCGCCGATTCTGACAGATGTCTCGATTCGTAGGATTGGCGTTCGAAGGCAGCCGTCGCCGGTCCTCTCCACGGCAGACCAGGCCAGCACCGGAGTCCACGAAGGGCAGCTCATCGCCGTAACCGCCCTCCTCGAAGGAGACGAATCGCAACGCGACAAACCCACCCTCCTACTGAAATCTGGCGCAGTGCACTTTGTCGCCACCTTTCCCAGCCGGGCCAGTGCCGCAGGTCTGAACCTCACTCAAGCGAGTGTCTTGCGATTGACGGGAATTTGCGCAGTCGAGATAGACGACGGCAAACAACCCGTCTCCTTTCGCCTTTTGCTGCGGTCTGCCAGCGACGTGCGTATCGTGCAACGCGCTCCCTGGTGGACCATCCAACACGCCCTCGTGCTCATCGCCGCGCTAATAATCACAGGACTTCTCGGCCTCTCCTGGACACTGTCGCTCCGGAAGCGCGTACATCAACAAACAAAGGAGCTTCTCCACGCTAAACAGGCTGCTGAGGCAGCGGACCAAGCGAAGAGCGAGTTCCTGGCCAACATGAGCCATGAAATCCGAACACCCATGAATGGCGTACTCGGCATGACAGAGCTTACGCTCGGCACTGAACTGAGCGCCGAGCAGCGCTGCTATCTGGAAACTGCGAAAGCTTCGGCGGGTTCGCTCTTGACCGTGCTCAACGATATTCTGGATTTCTCAAAGATCGAGGCCGGCCGGCTCGAGCTCGATCCAGTGTGTTGCAACCTTCGCGATATCGTTGTCAGCGCGGTGAAGACCCTGGCAATGCAGGCCGAGTCTAAAGGTCTCGAGCTGAGCTGCGATTTCGACGAAAATGTTCCCGAATGTGTATTCGCCGACGAGATTAGGCTGAAGCAAATTCTGATCAATCTTGTCGGGAACGCCTTGAAGTTTACTGAACGTGGTGAAATCCAGGTCAAAGTAGCATTGCTCTCCACGATCGAGCAGAAGGTCGCTCTGCAGTTTTCGGTTATCGACAGCGGTATAGGTATCCCAGAAAATAAGTTGGCTGCGATCTTCTCTCCTTTTGCCCAAGCCGATACGTCTACCGCCCGCAAGTACGGCGGAACCGGATTGGGACTCGCTATCTCGCGCCAGCTCGCTTCCATGATGGGTGGACGGCTGTGGGCGGAAAGCGAAGAAGGAGTCGGCAGCCGCTTTCATTTCAGCGGTGAATTCAAGGTGGAAGAAGCAATCCGGAAAACTTCACGCTGGTCTGAACAAAGGCTCCATGGGCTCCGGACGTTAGTTGTCGATGATCAGCCCACCAATCGCAGGATTCTGGAACGAACCTTGGAACGCTGGGGCATGATCTGCACAACCGTCGATGCGGCTGAAGAAGCGCTACTTAGATTTGAGCAGGCAGCAGCTCAGGGCAACCGCTTCGAACTCATGATTACCGACTATCAAATGCCGGAAATAAATGGCTGCGAGCTAGTTGAACAGATCCGGCTCAAAGGAGAACCGGGCCAACTTGCCGTAGTCATGCTCAGCTCTTCTCTTCAGCTATCCAATGCGTCAAGAGCCCGCAAGCTGGGCGTAACATCCTACTTAACCAAACCCATTGGTCATTCGGAGTTGCTCGACGCGATTCTCAAAGCGCTTGGCGAGAGTGGGTCGGAGCCCGAAGTTGCCGCTCCTCCGGTTGAGGCTGGGCAACCCCCACTCGTTCCTCTCCAAATACTTCTCGCGGAGGATAACCGGGTCAATCAGTTAGTCGCCAGCCGGCTGCTTGAAAGGGAAGGTCATCAGGTCACTGTTGCTTCGAATGGCAATGAAGTTCTCGCCATTCACGCCCGCGATCGATTAAAGTTTGACCTCATTCTGATGGACATTCAGATGCCCGAAATGGACGGTTTTGAAACTGCCCAGATGATTCGCCGCAGTGAGGAGCGCAGCGGCGAGCACATTCCAATCATCGCCTTGACGGCTCACGCCATGAACGGTGACCGCGAGCGCTGTCTCGCTGCGGGCATGGACGGCTATGTGACCAAGCCCATCCGGCTCCAAGAACTCGAAAGCGAAATAGAGCACTGCGGGATTGCCCTTCGCTCTCGCCCACCGATCTCTTCACTCGATACGGAACAACTCGCCCCCACCGATCTCCTTCCAGTCGCGTAACGCTGTCAATTTGATTCGCGCCGCCCCAGGAGCCCTTGATAGTACACGTTCAAACGGCAGCTTGCGCACGCGGCTCGAAGCTCTCCCGGTAGTCTCGAACAAACTCGACAAAGCTGGTTGGTTTACGGCCGAGGATCTGTTCGACATCCGGAGTCACCGTGGCGGCCTTGCCTTCCCGATAAAGGCGCTGCAGATCGACCAGCGCATCGGCGCTCCACTCCGGACTACCCGCCGAGAGCAGAGCTTGTTTTAGCTGAGACGGATCCAGATTCACGAATCGAATCTGACGGCCCAGAACGTCGGAGAGTACGGCGGCAACCTGCGTGTTAGAAAGAGCCTCGGGTCCGGTTAGAGTGTAAGTCTTGCCTATGTGCCCTTCTTCAGTCAGCACTCGCGTTGCGACGGCGGCGATATCGCGGATATCGATCTGGCTTACCTTACCGTTGCCTTCGCTCCCGTAAAACACGTTTTCGCGAACGATCGTTGAGGACGAATAATTGACAACGTTCTGCATGAAGCCGTTGGGCCGCAGAAATGTATATGGCGCGCCTGAAGACAAAATGTAGTCCTCGGACTCGGCATGCTGGCGGGGAAATATCGCCTCGCGTCCACCCATCGCCGATAGCTTCACTAACTGGCGAACGTCTGGGGATGCGATCACGTCAACCGCCTTCCGCTCCAGCGCGGGCAGTTGCGCCGTAGGAGGGCCGACAAGAAACACGCGGTCAACGCCGTTCAACGCCGAGCGCAGCGTTTCCGGCTGATTGTAATCGACAACCGCGACTTCGACACCTGAAGGCACAGACGCTTTGCCCAAAGACTGAACGCCCGCGCGAACGGGCACACCTGATTGAGCTACTTGTTTGAGAACTTCCCTCCCGACATTGCCGGTTGCGCCAGTGATCAGAATCATGATGGTTGTCCAACGCGCGAGGCGGGCACAGGCGCGCTTGTCCAGGAGGTTCCTTCCGCGGGAGGCGTTACCGTCGCCCAACGCTCCGCGATTTTGCCGCCCTCAAATCGCCAGAGCACGAAACCATGAAAACTGCATCTTCTCACCTGAAGTAGGATCCGTCCAACGCCAGACGTTGCGGCACGCTACCTTGTCGCCTTCGGCAATCATATCTTCAATCGTCAGATGCAAATCGGGCATGGACTGGTACATATTGCGCATCATCTGTTCATCAACGTCTATCCCGGCCGGTTTGCCGCCAGGGCCGTCATGATCGCAAAAGTCTGGAGTCATGTTCTTATAAATAACGCCCGCATTGCGCTTGTTGACGAACTCCTCGAAGTGATCTCTGACCAACTGTTTCATCTGGTCCAACGTGAGTGTGGTTGACAACACTTTCTCCTGGAAATCACCCGCAGTGCGCCGGCAAACAGTTCGCAGTCCAGCAGCAGCATACGGTAACGGCTACAGTTTTAGATAACACGGAAAGGACGCCCCGGGGAAGTACGCACAAATTTGTAAGCCGCGTGGGCAGTTGTGAAGGACGCTGATGAAACAGCATTATGGATGTCCTGTGCAGGGCACTTCAAACGTTCTGGCAGGCAAATGGAAGGTCTTAATTCTCTGGCACCTGTCCTTTG
Organism: Acidobacteriaceae bacterium; assembly: GCA_019240405.1. GTDB lineage: Bacteria > Acidobacteriota > Terriglobia > Bryobacterales > Bryobacteraceae > Bog-105. Next base: position 6,650 of record JAFAYL010000019.1, on the reverse strand, counting down.
GAGCGCGCCGGTTCGCCGAGCTTCGTGATTTACTGCCCGGGGTGAGCGAAAAAGTACTAACGGCCCAACTGCGCGGGCTTGAGCGGGATGGCGTGATTCGGCGGATACGTGCAGACGGTGTTCCGCCCCGTGTGGACTACATGCTCAGCGCTGCAGGCGAAGAACTCGTTCCGCTAATGGAAGCGATGTGTAGTTGGGGGACTAAGCATTTAGGAATTCAGCCGAACCTGCCTCGCAATGGGCAAATGGCCAAAAGCTGAGGTCAATGCTTCAGCCTCCTGAGGTTGAGTCGGCTCAGGCGAGCCGGATCACGGAGCACATCAATTTCAATAATCTTCCCTCCGCTCACAGTAAAGCCCATAACGGAAAACGGTTGCCCATCAGGACGCCAGGAAACGATTCCAGCGGTCCCGTTCACCAGCACAGGTTGGACAAACCCGGCGAGCTTCGAAAACATGATTGCCTGTTGGGCTACAACGCCGGCTCCGCGGAGTTCCTTTAGCCCGCCCGGCATATAGTCCGATCGCAGCACAACCTCCGGATCGAGTACGGCCACAAGCCCATCGAAGTCACCAGCCCTTTCAGCCGCGAGAAAAGCGTCGACAACTTTTCGCTGGTGGCTGAGATCGGCATCCGGCCTCGGGGCAGCTCCCCTTACCCGGCGCCGGGCGCGACTCGCGAGCTGTCTTGCGGCCACCGGAGAGCACCCAATTGTGAAAGCGATTTCCTCAAATGGCACGGCGAACATGTCATGCAACACGAACGCGAGCCGCTCGTTGGGCGCCAAGGTGTCGAGTACGATCAGAAGCGCAAGACCGACAGAGTCGGCAATCAGTGTTTCCTGTTCGGGATCCATGCGATCCTCGCGACCGAGAATCATGTCGGGTAGATGTTGCTCAAGCGACTCCTCCCGTCGCGAGTTGCGAGAACGCAACAAGTCCAAGCAAACCCGACTGATTACTGTCGTCAGCCACGCACCTAGGTTCTCGATAGCTTGAGCATCGGATCGAGCGAGGCGCAGCCAGGCCTCCTGAACGGCATCTTCGGCTTCTCCCAGTGAGCCAAGCATTCGGTACGCCACCGCTCGCAAGTTGCCTCGATTGCGTTCGAATTGCTGGGCCAGCCAATCCTGATCGCTCATCGGTCACATTCTCGCTTTTCGGTGCGTCGTACCTAGTGACGGACGAAATCAAGCAGATGTGACAAAGTCACGGTCGAGTTCCCGGATGTTCAAACATTCTGGACCGTGGCAATGTCAATAGCCCCGCAGGAGACGAAAATTATGGCAGGAATCGAGAAAGCAAGCTTGAAAGCACGGATGAATAATCCCGCGATGATAATTCCTGAAGCCATGCAGGCTCTTTTAGCTCTCGGCGCCTCAACGAAGACGGGCGGTGTACCCGAGCGGACGCTGGAACTGATGAACCTGCGTGCCAGTCAAATCAATGGATGCAGTGTCTGCGTTGACCTGCATTCCCGCAATCTGAAAAAAGCAGGCGAAACTGACGAGCGCATCTTCGGCGTGCCTGCCTGGCGCGACAATCCCAGCTTCAGCGACCAGGAACGCAGTGCACTCGCCCTCACCGAAGCGGTCACTCGCATCAGTGATAGTTCTGATTCAGTGCCCGATGAGCTCTGGCAGGAAGCCACTCGCTACTACGACGAGAAGGCGCTTGCAGCCCTGATCATTGCGGTGGCCAATATCAATGTCTGGAACCGGCTCAACATTACCGTCCGGCAACCCGTGGGTGCTTGGAAAGGATAGCCGCCCAGCTTGCTTCCATAGGTGGCCTATACTATAGCTTGTCTATGGAAGCCGCGTCTGATATACCGCCTGGCACTCTGTATCTGCTCGTCCTCAAGACTTTGGCGCGATTGGGCGCCATGCATGGATACGGGATCGCCCAGTACATCCAACAGACCTCAGGCGACGTGCTGCAAGTGGAGGAAGGATCACTCTATCCGGCGCTACAGCGAATGTTGATCAAAGGTTGGGTCATCGCGGAGTGGCGGCAATCGGAGAACAATCGGCGCGCCCGCTACTACACCCTCACGCCCAAAGGCCGGAAGCAAATGGCGCGCGAATTACACAAATTTCAGCGCGGCACAGCGGCGATTACGCGGGTGGTCGAGGCGTGAAAGAACTTTGGCGTAGGATTCAGTGGATCTTCCATCGCGCGGAATTCGATCGCGAGCTCGAAGATGAGATGCGTGATCATCTCGAGCGTAAAGCGGAAGAAACAGGCGATGCGCAGAAAGCTCACCGAGACTTCGGCAACATCACCTTACTGAAAGAGAAAAGTCGCGGGATGTGGACCTGGACGTTTATGGAACAGCTCGCGAAGGATGCCCGCTACGCCTTTCGGACCATGACGGCGAACAAGCTCTTTACCGCGCTTGCAATCGTTTCTCTAGCGCTTGGAATCGGAGCGAACGCCGCGATTTACAGCTTTCTCGATGCCATCCTCCTCCGCGCGCTCCCGGTGAAACACCCGGAACAACTCGCGATCTTTTACTGGCGCAGCGGCACCAAAGACGAGCCCGGAGTTGTCCATGATCACAGCGGCTCAGCGCACTTGGACGACACCGGGGTACTGGTCAGCCCCGATTACCCGTATCGGGCGTATGAGTTCTTGAGAGAGAACAACCAGGTTTTCTCTTCCCTTTTCTCGTACGCAAACGCTGGGCAACTGAATCTCATTATCGATGGGCAGGCTGAGCTCAAGGAAGGGCAGTACGTATCCGGAAACTATTTCAGCGGTCTAGGCCTTGCGCCTGCCGCGGGACGATTCATATCGCCTGAAGATGACAACGCGGGCGCGGCTCCGATCGTCGACATCTCGTATAGCTTCTGGCAGCGCCGCTTCGGAGGCCGCTTAAATGCCTTGGACAAAACAATCCTGATCAACGGCAAACCCTTCACGATTGCCGGCGTGTCGCCTCCCGAATTCTTCGGCCTACGGCCTCAAAGCGCGCCCGCATTTTTTCTGCCCGTGCGATTTGCGGCAAGCGTCGTTCTCAATCCTTACATGGACGAGAAGAAGTTATTTGCCAGCGAACACGCCTACTGGATCGAAATGGCAGGCCGTTTGCGGCCCGGCGTGACCCTGGCGCGAGCGCAGGCGGAACTGTCCGCGCGTTTCCAACAGTGGGTTAGCAGCACTGGCAGCACTGAACAGGAACGGAAGACCTTGCCGAAACTCTGGCTACAAAAAGGCAGATCGGGGATGGATGCTCTACGCCGCGAGTATTCGAAACCGCTCTACACGCTGATGATCATGGTCGTGCTGATTCTGGCGATCGCCTGCGCGAACCTGGCCAATTTACTGCTGGCGAGAGGCGCGGCGCGGCGAAGCGAAATGGCTGTCCGCCTCAGCCTGGGCGCCGGACGGCTGCGAATCAGTCGCCAGTTATTGACCGAAAGCGGTCTGCTCTCTCTCGTCGGCGGTGTCTTGGGAATACTTGTCGCTGCGGCGGGGATTCGCTCGCTGACTCTGTTGTTGGCAAACGGCGAGCCGAACTTCACATTGCATGCAGAATTGGACTGGCGCGTTCTTGGATTTACCCTCGCCGTGACACTTGCCGCGGGATTCTTGTTCGGGATTGCGCCCGCGATTCAAGCAACAAAATTGGACTTGACGCCTTCCCTCAAGGAGGCGCGCGCCGGCAGTGCAATCACGAAGAGGCGTCGTATCGGCGCCATGCACGTTCTCGTAATCGGTCAGATCGCGATCTCCCTCGTTCTGGTGACCGCTGCGGGGCTGTTTGTCCGCACACTCGTGAACCTTTACTCCGTAAATGTCGGTTTCAATCGCGACAAGTTGCTCGTCTTCAGCTTGGATGCATGGAAGGCTGGTTACTCGGATCAGGCACGAATCAATTTTTACGCTGAACTGCGCCGTCGATTCGCGCTCCTGCCTGGCGTAGTAAATGCAACTCTCAGCGGCATGCCGCTTTTAGCCGACTGGACCAGCCGGACAGACGTCATCATTCCGGGAGCTCATAACTCGGAGGACAAGCCCCTCTCGACGGCGAGAATACGAGTCGGTCCGGCGTTCTTCGAGACCCTGCAGATTCCCATCCGGGCCGGAAGAGCGTTCGATGAACGTGACACGGCAGGTGCCCCCAAGAGGGCCGTCGTGAACGAAATCTTCGTGAAAGATTATCTCGCCGGATTATCGCCAATCGGCCGCCATTTCACGCTCGGTAGCAAAGAAACAGCAACCGACCTCGAAATTATAGGTATCGCAGGCAACTCGCGCTATAGCTCGCTCAAGCGGGACATTTCGCCGCTTGTTTACACGTCCTGCCTGCAAGCGGTTCAGAACAGAACCCTTCAGGAAGCATATTTCGAGTTGCGCACCGCGGGTAATCCGCTAGCCTTGGCAAACACTGTGCGCCGGGTCGTGCATGATCTTGGACCCAGGGTTCCCATCGCAGATATCACGACCGAGTCTAAGATCATCGATGGAACGATCGCCCATGAGCGGACGTTCGCGGACCTATGTGGTTGTTTCGGCGCTTTGGCGTTGCTCATGGCGTGCGTAGGACTCTACGCGACCCAAGCCTATGCCGTGGCGCGGCGCACGAACGAGATCGGGATACGAATGGCACTTGGCGCCGAGCGTGGGCGAGTGCTGTGGATGGTGCTTCGAGAGGTCTTGATGCTCAGCGGCATCGGCGTGCTGATTGGCCTTGTTATCGTATGGCAAACCACAACCGTTCTTCGGTCGTTTCTGTTTGGACTGAAGCCGCATGATCCGGCGACTCTTGTTATCGCTGCGGGAATTTTGATAATCTGCGCCGTGCTCGCCGCTTACGCTCCGGCGCGTCGGGCTTCGCGGATCGATCCCATGGTCGCGCTGCGATACGAGTGAAGTCGCTTCTTCAGCCGCTTTGCTGGAATCTTAGTCGATGATGTACGGTTTGCGGGTTTTACCGCCAAGTGGATGACTTTGCTCTACACTTTCTGACTAGTCGCGGTTCATATTCGGAAACAGGCGCGACCTGCCTGTTTCCGATAACCCGACTTCAAAGCCACTGAGCCAGTCATGCGTAAACACTTGGCCGGTAGAACGGCGCCGAGCGCGCGGGCCGAACGGGGATATGTCGACGGTGTCATCGAGCCGCGCGAAACACGTCCGAAAGTGATTCGCGCGCTGCGAATGCTGGCGAACAAGGCAGACACTATGCCGCGCAAAATGCACGGCAATATTCCACTTTAATTGGCGGCGACTGCTCTTCGGGCTCGCTCCGACCGACGCCAACGCAAGTCCTTCCCATGCTCCAGGCGATCCGATATACTAGATCGCTTGCGGTTTATAACGAGGAACTATGCAAAGGAGGAGGAATGAATGAAGCGATCACTGGTGGTGCTCGGTCTGGTTTTGGCGCTGATCTTGGCATGGTCAATCGAGCGAGCGAAGGCACAAGGGCAAAGCGATAAAGTCACCTTCGTTTCCTCCAAAAATGCAAAGTTCAGTGAAGTGCCGGAGGCAAACGGTCGCGTCTCCATGGCTCCGCTTTGGGGTGACGCCAATGCTGGAGCGCACGCCACATTTACGAAGTTTGCGCCCGGATACGACGCGGGCATGCACACGCACACGAACGACGTTTGGATCGCTGTGATCAAGGGCGCATATTTGTACAAGGACGAAGACGGTGAGAAGCGCGTGGGCCCAGGCGACTTTTTGCGCGTTCCTGGCGGCCACAAGCACTGGAGCGGTGGAGACAAGAAAGAGGGCGCGCTGTTCTATGAAGAGGGCTCAGGCAAGTTTGACTTGATTCCAGCCAAGTAGACTACTCGCTGGACTCGCTGCCGACCTTGAGCACTGCCAGAAACGCCTGTTGCGGGATTTCCATTCGCCCAACGGGCTTCATGCGGCGCTTCCCTTCTTTCTGTTTTTCGAGCAGCTTGCGTTTCCGGGTGATATCGCCGCCGTAGCACGTTGCAAGCACGTTCTTGCGCATGGCCGAAATCGTTTCTCGCGCGATAATTTTCGTACCAATAGCAGCTTGCAGCGCGACCTCAAACATCTGGCGCGGAATAAGCTTTCGCAATCGCTCAATCAGCGCTTTCCCTCGCTCATAAGCGTAATCGCATCGATAGCGCATCGACGAGCTCGCCCGCTACAAGCAGGGTAATTGGGGAGCAATCGAGCAGAAACCGGCTTTTCGGAAACTGGCCAACTCCGGATAAATCCGCCATAACGGCCAAGCGTTTGCTAATCCGCAGCGCAGCGCGCGCTCTCAAAAACCCCTTGCATGTCGCCAATCCGCGTTATATACTGAACCATATGGTTCAGTATGCGGGCACCGCCCTCGATGCTTCGTTCGCCGCGCTCTCCGATGCCACCCGGCGCGGCCTTCTGGAACAGCTGGGCCGCGCGGATGCGTCGATCACCAACCTTGCCGAGAAGTTTCATATGACGCTAACGGGCATGAAGAAGCACGTCGGCGTCTTGGAGCAGGCGGGGCTCGTCACAACCGAGAAGGTCGGGCGCGTGCGGACCTGCAAGCTCGGCCGGCGCGGACTGGCCAACGAGGCGGCATGGATCGAGCGGCAACGCGAGCTCTGGGCCGCACGCTTCAACGAGTTGGACAAGCTTGTTGAGGAATTAAAACAAAAGGAGAAAGCCGATGTACGAAAC
>JAFAYL010000057.1 GCA_019240405.1 Acidobacteriaceae bacterium | reverse complement strand
TTCGCGCAGAGTTCGCCTCCACAGATCTGGGGATCACGGCTAAGAAATTGTTGCCAATCGCCCATTCCTCTATCGTACCGAGCAGCGAAGACCCGAAAAAGACCAGCGTGCCATGCTTCTGAGCGATCGCGCAAACCGGAAACTGGGGATTCGTCCCTCGTGAGTGACGACCGAGGGTTAGGAATCCTTTCGCGGACGCCCCGCGCTTCGAAGCAATGCGCCCCCTGGGAGCGCTTCTGTGCGTCGGCCGTCTGACGCGCTCTGAGGCATCCATTATCCGCAGTTGCCGAATTTATTTCCGCTGACCTATCTGCACAACGGATCGCCAAAGTGTGGCTTAACTTCAACGCGCGAAATGGCGTTCCGGAGTATGCATCCCGAGCCCTGCCTTTAAGAAGGGCTCGGGAGCGCACAATTCGTTTCTCCTCCGTAGTTCGGCGGAGCTGCTTGGTTGGAACGTCGGCGGACTCGATCAATTTACAGCTGAAGATGCTACTGCCCTGCTGCTATGGTCTGGTTCGCAGGAGCAGAAGGGGCCTGGACGGGTTTAGGACGCACGGGCACGGGCCAACCCCGAGCTGGTGTTGTGGCCGGCTTGGCGATATTATTCTTCATCTCCGCTACCATGGCGGTCTTGTCTTCCAGGCGCGCGTTTTCGTATCCGCGTCGCAGAGCCACTATGCGATAGGCGAAGGCCACGCTCGATTGGCCCCCGCCGAATTCATGCACCTCGAATCCGCTAGCCGATTTGTTGCTGACGTACAGACCACGGCATTCTCCTTCTGGTGTGAGAAACACGTGGTAGTCCGAGCCTGTGTTCACCGTCTCAGCGAAAGTGGGCTCCAAGGCGATCCTGCTACCGCCGCTCTTCAGGCGCCCGCTGCCAAAATCCTCGAACCAGTTTTCTGGTGATTCGACCGCATGAAGAGCAACCTGATGTTCATTGTTGCCGACCGGGACCACGAGCGCCTGGCCACCGGAGCAAAACTCCACCCCGTCGGTGTTGAAGTTGCAGAATTGGCCGAATGCAACACCATTAACGCTTAAGATTGCGACGCCGTGCTGATTTACCTGGTTGTTAATGACTGCCGTTGTACTGACGCTGTTGTTCTGAAGAAACATGGCGCGAGCCTCGTCAGCCGTCCCCATCAATGCCGCCGAGTCGGGGTTCTGTGAGCCAGTGTCGCCCCACACGCCGAACGCGCAGCAGCCCTGGAAAGACGCGCCGGTATTGCTCGGTGCGGTCCCGAAGCCGATCACTCCGGTGCCTATTAGGCTATCGCTCTGACCGGTCACACCGAAGGTCAGGTTCTGGTCGCCATCGGCGAGACCAGAAACGCCAGCCGCAAAATCGGAGTTGCTAAAGTTGAATCCCTTCACTCCAACAGTGAGGCCGCTGTCCGCCTGGGCAAGTCCAAGCACGGCGGCGGAACCGGCGGTAGTCGTGTTCGGCACACCGACGTTAGCATTGGCAGGGCCGCTGGTTGTAGATGAAAACGCGAAAACACCCGTGCCGCCCTCCCCGAGAACACCCGTGCGCTCCGAAACCCTACTCATCTCGCGGGAACACGGTTTCCAACCCGATCCGCCGCTCCAGCTCGATGAAGCACGGATCGCCTCGTAGAGCATCGAAGTTCGGTTCCACCGCGAGTTCGGTAATCTGCGCTTCGCGGTCCAGGTAAGCGCGTTCGAGATCGGCGAGTGCTTCGTGCGTCTTTCCCAAATGTGCGTAAACCATGGCCCGGCCGTATGGAAGCGAGTAGCCTTCGGGCGGCTGCTGGGGTCCTTCAGATAACTCGAGTTCGGCTGACCAATATCCAACCGCGCCACGGGCGACAACCGCCTGACGCACGCGGTTCATGCCTGCGACTACATCCTCGGCTTTCTCTCCGCTCAGCACGCGCGCCTTCGTCTCCTCCGCGATAGCGTCCTCGAATTTCCCGAGCAGAGCGTATAAGCAAGCAAGGCGTTCGCGGTTCACGGGAAAATTCGCGTCGAACTGATTTACTCGTTGATACTGCGCAATCGCTTCCTGGTACCGCCGCGCCCACAAAAACGTTTTGCCCGCAAAGGACTGTATAGAGCGCGAGAGCGGATCCAACTCCATTGCTTTTCTCATCTCGGCGATCGCCTCATCGTGACGCCCAAAAGGTGACAAATAGCTGTTGGAATAGAAGAAGTGTGTATATGGGCTATTCGGCCCCATTTCCACCCCAGTTTGCAATTCGCGTTTTGCGACCCGCCAATCGTAAAGGTAGTGCCCGTTAACGAAACCGATAGCGCTATGCGCTTCGGCCAATCGGGCATTCAGGCTGAGCGCACGGTTCGCCGCAGCCAATGACGCCGGACCCGCTTCGCTCGCCGGTATGTCAGCAAAAATCGGCGCGAGCGAGTACACCCGCGCGAGTCCGGCGAATGCCGGTGCATAATTTGGATCAAGCTCGGTCGCCCGCCTGAAGCTTGCGATCGCGTCCAAGAAGCCTTCTCGTGTACGCTGGTTCCAACCCTGCAACCCCCGCAAGTAAGCGTCATAGGCGTCTGGGTTGACGCGCGCAGTTGTTGCCAAGCGCTCATTCACATTGTGAGACAGGGTCAGCCGTACTTGTCTCGCAACCAGGCTCGCAATCTCCCTTTGAACGTTCAGCACGTCGCTGAGCTCGCGGTCATAACTCCGGGCCCAGAGGTGAGTTTGGTCGTGGGCCTGAATTAGCTGCGCGCTGATTCGGACATTCTGGCCCGAGCGCCGAATGCTGCCCTCCAGCAGGTAAGATACGCCGAGTTCGCCTGAGATTTGTGCCATCATCTTCGGGCTGTGTTTATAATGCATAGCCGAAGTGCGTGCAACCACTCCCAAATGCTCAGGATCGAGACTGCCCAACTCCGTTGTAATTTCTTCCGTGATTCCATCAGCCAGATACTCTTGTTGCGGGTCGCCGCTCAGGTTCTCCAAGGGAAGAACAACCAGCATGACCTTGCGCGGCGGCGAGTGCACCGCGAAATGCCTGATTAGAACAGCGTCAATCGCCAGCGCGCCCAAAATAACGGCAATCCGCAAGGGCCACGGCCCCGTTCGCCGGCTGGCCGCAACGCGCGTGACAGGGAGAGTGGTTGCGTCGGCCGGCGGTGCGAGCGCATCCGGTTCAGTCACTGCCGCTGGGTGAACCTGAACTTCTTCGACTGCCGCAATGAAACGGTATCCCTTGCGAGAAATGGTCTGAATAAAGCGCGGCTCGCCGGTATCGTCATCAAGAGCCTTGCGAATCTTTCGGATGGCAGTGTACAGCGAGGAGTCAGGCTCGACGAATACGTCTTTGCCCCAAACGTGATCGACAGCCTCGTTGCGGGTCACCAGCTTGCCGGCCCGCTCCACGAGAAAGATGAGAAGCTCTAACGGCGCTCGGTCGATCTTTACTGGTTCGCCATTTCGACGCAGCTCGAATTGGTTGCGATCCAGTTCGAAGGGTCCGAATTTGGCGATGCGGGCCATCGGGTTGGCTGCTTCGATGTCGATGAGAGGCCCTGTAAGTTTACCGCTTGAACCGCATACGCCGGCAAAATTCAGAACTTTTCAGATCAGGTTCAGGACTTCCGGGTGTTCGATTTCCTACGATTCTACCGTTGCAGAGAATTCTGCACGAGAAAGAAGACAAGGAAATGATCAAGCACTTACATTTGACATGCATCGCAGTAGCTGCGAGCGCTCTATTTATTCCGGCGACCACATTTGCCCAGGGCAACGACCACGATGGTTGCAGCAACGAGACACTGAAAGGCGATTACGCCTTCCGGATTTCAGGCAACATTCTTAACTCAGAGGGCGCTCCGGTAGTCAACCGCGAAGGAGTGGCAATGACGCATTTTGACGGCAACGGCGAGCTAAAGCAGGTCGATTTCGTCATGGCGAATGGTCTTGCGCAACGCGGGCCGGCGGATCCCGTTACCAAGTTTCACATCGACGAGTGGGGGACATACACGGTCAATTCCGATTGCACCGGTTCCGCGGTCATTCACTTCCCCGCACCGCCTCATGGTAGTTCCGGGGCCGAAATAGAGTTGATGTTTGTACTCAGCGAAGGCGGGCGCACGATCCATACGATCGTCACAAAACTGACACCCCCAGACACAACGAAATCCGTACCGGTTTCTATTCACAGCGATGGAGAAAAGCTTCAACCGGTTCGCTAGACCTGCTTGAGATGTTCTGAAGGATTCGTCAGCCCTGGCCGAGTCAGGCGTGTTTAATGAATGTGCCGTCCTGTAGGTCGGCAATGGCCTGCCTGAGTTCCTGTTGCGTATTCATGACGATTGGGCCGTACCACGCCACTGGCTCTTCAATCGGTTTTCCCGAGACTAGCAGGAATCGAATTCCTTCGGGTCTGGCCTGCACTGTGATTTCATCGCCACGATCAAAAAGAACCAGCGAGTGATTCTTGACATCGTAAACGGGCGCCGCTTCGGGTTGGGCGACCTGATCAGTTAAAACTGCTCGGGGACTCGAGGCGTCGCGGAAGGTGCCGGAACCCGCAAAGACGTACGCGAAGGCATTACGGGTCGTTTCAATTTTGAGCCGCTTGCGCTGACTGGGTGGAACCGAGATATCCAGATAATTTGGATCGGCTGCTACGCCCTCGACAGGACCCTTTTTGCCCCAGAACTCGCCGCAGATTACGCGAACATGGGTTCCATCGTCGTCTGTAGTCTCAGGGATTGCGCTCGACGGTATGTCTTGATATCGCGGTGCGGTCATCTTCAAAGAGGATGGAAGGTTCGCCCAGAGCTGGAAGCCGTGCATGCGGCCCAGTGGGTCGCCCTTGGGCATCTCCTGGTGCAGGATGCCGCTGCCGGCAGTCATCCATTGCACGTCGCCTGCCGTCATTTTTCCCTTGTTACCCAAGCTATCGCCGTGCTCGACTGAGCCGGCGAGCACATAGGTGATCGTCTCAATCCCGCGATGCGGATGCCAAGGAAATCCTGCCAGATAATCCTCTGGATTATCATTCCGAAAGTCATCGAGCAACAGGAATGGATCGAAATCTTTTGTTTTGCCGAAACCGAACGCGCGCTGCAGCTTGACGCCGGCTCCTTCGATGGTGGGCTGCGTTCGAATGACTTGCTTGATTGGGCGTAACGACATACTGTTTTCTTCAAATACCTTTACATCAAGATAGATGACACCAATGCTGAGAAGGATTCAATACCCGGCAAAGCGTAACCTGGATACGCAAACGGCACAGGGCGCTGTCCGGCCTCTTACAGACATCTCGATGTAACACTGTCTAGAGCGGAGAAACCTCTTGTCGATCATCGATTTCCTAATCGGAAGGCCAATTGCCTCTTCGAGCGAACGCGCAGAGCAGATTGGAGTGGCGAAAGGCATTCCGATTTTTGGCCTGGATGCCCTGAGTTCCGCCGCCTACGGGCCCGAAGCAGCTCTGACACTGCTCATTCCGCTCGCGGCGGCCGGGCTCGCGTATATCCTGCCGCTCAGCTTAAGCATCATTGTGCTGCTGATAATTGTCTTCTTCTCCTACCGGCAGACAATTGCGGCTTATCCGCAAGGAGGCGGCTCATATACGGTAGCGCGCGAGAATCTCGGTACTTTCCCCGGCTTGCTCGCTGCAGCAGCCCTGCTGATCGATTATGTTTTGACAGCAGCCGTCGGCATCTCCGCAGGAATCGGCGCACTCACGTCCGCGATTCCTTCCCTTCACCCTCGAACTCTCACGCTCTGTCTGGTGGCGCTCGCGCTCCTCACGCTCGTGAATCTTCGAGGCGTGCGTGAGACGGGCGCCATTTTCATGCTGCCAACGTATGCATTTCTCGCTTGCATGTTCATTGCGCTCGGCATGGGAGCAGTTAAGAGCCTCGCGAGCGGCGGTCAGCCCTCCCCTATTGTCCCGCCTCCGGCTCCGCAGGCCGCCACTGCCGCGGTGAGCGCTTGGTTGCTGCTGAAGGCGTTCGCCAGCGGCTGCACGGCGCTGACGGGCGTGGAAGCCGTTAGCAATGGCGTGAAGGCGTTCCGCGACCCTGCCGTAAAGTATGCCCGCCGCACGCTCGCCATCATCATTGCCGCGCTGATTATCATGCTCGCGGGAATTGCATATCTGGTGAAGACGTACAAAATCGTCGCCACCGATCCGAATGGAAACGACTACCGGAGCATTCTCTCAATGATGCTTGAAGCGGTAACGGGGCGTGGCTGGTTTTATTACGCGGCTATTGCGTCCATTTTGCTCGTGTTGATTTTTTCTGCGAATACCGCTTTCGCGGACTTTCCACGCGTTTGCCGGTTCATCTCGGAAGACGGGTACCTGCCCATCTCGTTCGCAAATCGCGGACGGCGCTTGGTGTATTCCGAAGGCATCCTGGTGCTTGCGCTTATCACGGGCGCGCTCTTGATTATTTTTGGCGGAATCACGGACCGGCTCATTCCTTTGTATGCTGTCGGCGCTTTTCTCGCGTTCACGATGTCTCAAGCCGGAATGGTTGCACACTGGCGCCGGGAACGCGGCGAAGGGGCTGTTAGAAGCATGGTTATCAATGGACTTGGCGCATTAGCGACGGGGTTGACCGTTCTGGTCGTGATTGTCGCGAAATTCACCGAAGGCGCATGGATCACTGTAATCATGATTCCCGGCATTCTTGTCTTCATGTACGGCGTGAAGCGGCACTATTCGAGAGTGCTGCGCGAAATCGCTTCCCGCACTCCTCTAGAGCCTTTCATTCTTTTGCCGCCAATCATCGTCATCACCATTCAGAGCTGGACGAGATTTGCCAAAGAAGCTTTGCATTTGGCGATGATCATGTCCAAAGATATTCGAGCAATCCACGTAGCTGAGGAAGACAAGCCGGATGAATTCTGCGGCAAATGGGATGAATACGCAATTGACCCCGCAAGAAAAGCTCAGCTACCAGTCCCCGAATTAGTAGTGCTGAAATCTCCGTATCGTTTTGTGGTCTCACCCATTGTCGATTACGTGATCAAATTGGCCAAGGAGAATCCAAACAGGCGAATCGTGGCGGTAATTCCGGAACTAGTGGAGAAGCGTTGGTATTATTACTTCCTGCATTCGCAGCGAGCAGCATTGCTGAAAACGCGACTGTTGATGCAGGGCAACGATAGGATTTCCGTCCTCAACATTCCCTGGTACTTGAAATAAAGTTCAGGTGCTATGCTCGGTCGCTATGTGCCAGTTCCGGCTCGCGTTTCTCGCCTTTTCGATTGGTTTTGCATGTCAGTCCGCGTCTCTGACTCCTGAACAAGCGATCCAATCGCGGAACATCTCGGCTCTCACGTTTTCGCCGGATGATTCTCAGTTGGCTTGCGTTGTCTCTGAGCCGCCGAAGGATGGACCGCCGGCATCGCACATTTGGATTCTGGATATTGCACGAAACGATTTTCGGCAATTGACATTCTCTGCAAAATCGGAGAGTGCGCCGCGATGGTCGCCCGACGGACGCGCGCTCGCCTTTCTTTCGGATCGCAACGAGCGGATGCAGATTTATCTACTGCAGATGGTTGGCGGCGAAGCGAGCGCTCTTACCTCTGGGAAAAACGCCGTCAGCGAGTTTCGGTGGTCGCCGGATGGGACCGAAATTGCATTTCTCGCTCCTGAGGCGAAGTCCGAGGCTGACGAGAAGAAGGAGAAGGATAAAGACGATGCTAAGGTCGCGGATCGTGAACAGGACTTGGCGCGTTTGTGGATTGTTAACGCTGCTTCCAAAACGGTTCGGCAATTGACGCGGGGTGCTTGGAAAATCGAGGATTTCGACTGGATCTCGGCTGGCCGTATTCTAGCTGTGGCGACGGATCAACCGAAAAGCGAAACGTGGAATACAGCGATTTTCGATGTGTCTACCGCGGACGGAAAAATGACTCCATTTTCTCGCCCCGGCCAGCCGTTTGGTGGCTTGAGTATTTCGCCGGATCGAACTCACATCGCGTATGTCGCGACGCATAACGCGGGTCCAGCCCCACACGATCTCTTCTTACAGGATGTTGCTGGCGGACCGCCACGCGATGCAACTGCGGCAATTGATCGGAGGGTGCTGGGTGTCAAGTGGCAGAACGATTTCACACCGGTGGTTTCTGTTGACGATGGATTTCGATTGCGGCTATACAAACTTAACCTGAGCGGCAGCCCGTCGCCTATCGACCTCGCCTATTCCAATGGCGACTTCGCCGTTGCTAAGGATGGAACCGTCGTTTTTGTTGGATTCGCGTTCAACCGGCGCGGCGAGCTTTTTATTCAGCCGCCGAACAGCTCTGCAAAGCAGGTCAGCCATGTTCAGCCGAGCTGGGCGGGCATCACTCTTGCCGATGCGGAACTGTTCCGGTTCAAGAGTTTCGACGGAACCCAAATTGAAGCGGCGCTCATGAAGCCGCCGCAAAAATCGGATGGCAAGCTTCCTCTGATTTTATATGTGCACGGCGGGCCGGCCGGAAGTTTCTCGGCTGCGTACTCGCCTTGGCCGCAGCTTCTCGCCGCTCGTGGCTACGAGGTTTTGATGGTGAATCCGCGAGGCTCATCGAGCAATGGGGAAGAGTTCTTGAAAGCGAACCGCGCGGATTGGGGCGGCGGAGACTTTAAAGATCTGATGGCGGGTATAGATGCCGTGCTAGCGCGCGGCGATACGGATCCAAATCGATTGGGGATCGGCGGTTGGTCCTACGGCGGCTACATGGCCGAGTGGGCGGTGACGCAGACGAATCGGTTCAAAGCTGCAGTTTCAGGCGCCGGAATGTTTGACCTTGCTGCTGAGTTCGGCACGGAGCAAGTACCCGCCGAAGACGAGTGGTACTTCGGGACGCCTTGGGAACATCCCGACCAGTTTGCACACAGCTCTCCGTATATGTACGTCCGCAATGCGAAGACTCCCACGTTGATTTTGCAGGGAGAGAACGATCCGATCGATCCAGTCGGGCAATCGACGGCATTGTATCGTGCGCTGAAGCGGTATGGTGTCGAAACCGAGCTAGTCATCTATCCACGTGAACCGCACGGGGTGCGCGAGGAAAAGCATCAGATCGATATCCTTCGGCGTATGCTCGATTGGTTCGACAGATATGTGAAGCCGGAAAAATGAGCGGTCATGGCGCGGTTCGATGCCGGGAAGACCACTCAGCTTCGAAGCGATCCATCTTCACGAAGGATTTTTGGGTGCCGACCCCTAGTGTAGAGAGCGCGGCGTAGAGGTTGGCGCGGGACACAGCCTCAATTTCTTCGCGACCTGTGGCCAGGAAATGTGCAAGGCTACCGATGAAGGCATCGCCTGCACCGGTGGTATCGAAAGCTTCTACGTTGAAGCCCGGCACGTGCTCAACACGACCCGGCGCAGCAAAGAGCGCGCCATTAACGCCGAGCGTTACGATTACCCGCTGCACACCGGCATCCAATAATCGCTGAGCACAAGCGCGCGCTTGATCGATGCTGCGGACCGGCATGGCGCTTACGATTTCGGCTTCAGTTTCATTTGGAATCAGATAGTCAGCAGAGCTCAGTTCTGAAAAATCAAGCGGCCGGCCGGGCGCCGGGTTGAGAATCGTTCGAATCCCGTGCGCGCGCGCAAAGCGTAGCGTGTGGTAAACGGTCTCAAGCGGAATTTCGAGCTGCAGAACAATGAAATCAGCGCGGCGAAGGATGTCGGAAGCGGCCTCTACATCAGAGGAACTAAGACGGTCGTTCGCGCCCTTCACTACGAGAATGCGGTTTTGACCGGAGCTGTCGACGAAGATCGGGGCCACGCCGCTCGAAACGTCTGGCGTGACAAGTACGCGGCTCGTATCGATGCCGTAGGAGGCGAGATTTTGAATGCTCGCGGGACCGAACAGGTCATCTCCAACGCGCGCAAGCATTGAAACCTCTGCGCCACATAGTTTCGCTGCAACGGCCTGGTTCGCACCCTTTCCGCCAAAACCTAGATTGAACTCGCGGGCGAATATCGTTTCGCCGGGCTGCGGGAAATTATCTGTGAATGTTGTGAGATCGATATTGATGCTGCCGACGACCACGATGCGAGGCGAATGAGTCATAGACGGCTGAGGCATGGCTCGCCTCTACATTCCACCACGATGTGTCTAAGTTAATTCCCGGCCGCGGGTTTCCGGAATCCACGCGGCGCTTCCAGCGTATTGAGCAGGCCCGCTGTGGATTTCCCCATATTGAGCTCGCGCATCAATGTTGCGAGCACGATGGAATAGAGCATCACATCGAAGGCATCGAGCATCCAGCCGAGCCCGGCAGCGACCAGCGTTCGACGTTGCGCAATTGTCGTATTGCTCCAGCGCAACGGCAATTGAAGACGTTCGGATGCAGTGGAGGCCATAAAAGCCCTTCAGAGTAGGATAAGCGTTTACGGCGCGAGATGCGAATCGCAATCGACACGGGCGGAACGTTCACCGATTGCGTTTATTTCTCGGAGAACAGGCTGAAGGTGATAAAGGTGTCATCGACGCCTGCAGAGCCCGCGCGGGCAACTATGCAAGCGGTCGCTCAGATTGCGCGTGGGGAATCCTCCGAGATTCGCCACGGGACAACCGTTGGGACGAATGCCCTGCTCGAGCAAAAGGGAGCACGCGTCGCATTCGTTACGACAGCGGGATTCGAGGACACAATCGCGATTGGACGTCAGGCTCGCCCGAAGTTATATGACTGGTGCATTGAAAAAGAACCGCCGCTTACGCCAGAGAGTATGCGATTCGGCGTGCGCGAGCGCACTGCATGTGACGGTTCTATTCTTTGTCCTGTCGATCAAGATGAAATTGCGTGCCTGAAGGATGCAATCGGGCCTGAGCGACCCGAGTCGATTGCCGTTTCATTTCTCTTTTCGTTTGCGAACCCCACCAACGAGCAAGCGGTCGTCTCGGCTTTGCGCGAGTTAGATGTTCCGGTATCGGCTTCGCACGAGATCCTACAAGAATTTCGCGAATATGAGCGCGCATCGACAGTGGTCATTAACGCGTATCTCGCGCCGTTGATGGAGAGATATCTCGCGCAGCTTGATAGTTCTCTGCGCGAGACTGGTTCGCGACTTCATGTGATGCAATCTTCGGGAGGCATCCTCCCGGCGGCGATTGCGGCGCGAGAGCCAGTCCGCACGATTCTTTCTGGACCAGCAGGCGGCGTTGTCGGTGCACTCGCGTTCGCGCGAGCTGCGGGATTTGCCCGAATCTTGACGTTTGACATGGGCGGAACGTCAACCGACGTCGCGCTAATCAATAGCGAAACCGGGCTTCGCACCACCAAAGAATTCCGGATCATGGGTATGCCCGTGGCTGTTCCGATGATGGATATTCACACGGTCGGCGCGGGAGGAGGATCCCTTGCGAGCTTCGATCGAGGAGGCGCTTTGAAAGTCGGGCCGAAATCGGCGGGCGCAGATCCCGGACCGATTTGCTACGGACGCGGAAAACATCCGACTGTAACTGATGCAAACTTGCTGCTCGGACGGTTGGATGCGGACTGGTTTCTCGGCGGTGAAATGAAATTGGACGTAACGGCGGCTAGGCATCGCTTCGAAGAAGCGAAGGGTGCATTGACAGATGCTGAAACTTTCGCCGACGGCATCATCAGGCTTGTCAATTCGCACATGGAGAAAGCGCTGCGAAGAATCTCAATCGAGCAGGGGTACGATCCGCGAGATTTCGTGCTGGTGAGTTTCGGCGGGGCCGGTCCGCTGCATGCCTGTGCTCTCGCCCGCGCGCTGCGGATTCCGCGCGTGCTCGTACCCGCATTTCCAGGCGCGTTGTCGGCTTACGGGATTCTGGTTTCGCACGTAGTGAGGGATTACTCCCGCACTGTGATGCTCCGCCCGGGGGATGCTTCGGTAACCAAACATTTCGAAGCCCTGGAACAGGAGGGCGGGCGCGATATGCGATCCGATGGATTGAAGGGTGTTGCCCAGCGCTCTCTCGATCTCCGGTATCAAGGACAGGGTTATGAGCTTACGGTCGAGTGGTCGGATGATTTCGTGTCCCGGTTTCATCGATTACACGAGCAGCGCTATGGCTATGCCGATCCCGGGCGGCTGGTCGAAATTGTCAACGCGCGAGTACGGATGATCGCGGCGACGGAACACCTTGCTCTGGAGCGGCACGAAATTCGCGACGGGAATGCGCGGGGTGCGATAACGAAAGAAAAGCCGATTTACTACGATGGCCGGCAAATAACAGCTAGAGTATACGACCGAGATCAATTGAATTCCGGTGATCGATTCAAAGGGCCCGCAGTTGTTGTTGAATACAGCGCTACGACTTTTCTTCCGCCCGGATCCAATGCCTACGTGGATGAATACGAAAATCTGGTGATAGACGTGAACTCTCATGGATCCGATTGAGCTGGCGATTTTCAAGAGCAGTTTCCATTCGGTTGCCGACGAGATGGGAGCGTCTTTGAGGCGAACGGCATTTTCCCCGAACATCAAGGAGCGGCGCGATTATTCAAGCGCGGTATTCGATGAAAACGGTAACGTGATCGCGATGGGAGATGATATGCCGGTCCATCTTGGGTCCATGCCTCTGTCGGTTCGCGCGGCTCTGAACGCCCTCACACTTGAACAAAGCGATATCGCGATCCTCAACGATCCGTATCAGGGCGGAACGCATCTTCCCGATATCACGCTTGTGATGCCAGTGTTCGTTGAAGGTAGCGAGGCGCCGGTTTTTTATGTTGCAAACCGCGCGCACCACGCCGATGTCGGCGGCACATTTCCCGGCTCGATGGGTCTCTGCCGGGAAATCTCGCAAGAAGGCATTCGCATCCCACCTGTAAAGCTCGTTTCGCGCGGGAGTGTGAACCGAGATGTCTTAGCGATGATTCTGACCAATGTGCGGACGCCGCGGGAACGCGAAGGCGATCTGACAGCTCAGATCGGCGCCTGCCGCATCGGGGTTCAGCGTTTGACCGAAATGGTGGAGAAGTATGGCGTGGAACGCATGCGATCGAGTGTCGCGGCGCTTTTGGATCATTCGGAGCGATTCATGAGAGCCGAGCTGGAGCGCTTGCCCGAGGGCGAGTTCAGCGGAGAAGATTTTCTGGATACCGATGGGATCACGGACGCGCCGGTCAAAATTCACGTGACGATCAGGACCGATCCGGCGGGGAAGCGCGCGGTGGTTGATTTTACGGGATCTGCGCCTCAGGTGAAAGGCAGTTTAAATGCCGTGTTCGCCATCACGTATTCGGCCACATTCTATGTTTTTCGCTGCTTGCTCCCGGAAGAGGCTGCGCCTACAGCGGGGCTGATGCGTCCCGTCGAAGTAATCATTCCGGAAGGAACAGTGGTGAATGCACAGCCTCCGGCGGCGGTGGCGGGCGGCAATGTGGAAACGTCTCAACGCATCGTGGATGTTCTGCTGCAAGCATTCTCAAAGATACTGCCGGATCGGATTCCGGCGGCCAGCTCAGGGACGATGAGTAACGTGACAATCGGCGGTATCGATCCGCGAACGAGCGAACCGTACGCTTATTACGAGACAATTGCCGGCGGCTCGGGCGCGTGCGCAAGCCGAGATGGCGTATCGGGCGTTCATACGCACATGACGAATTCGCTCAATACGCCGATTGAAGCGCTCGAATACGCATATCCGTTTCGCGTCCGGCGCTATGCGTTCCGAACGGGTTCCGGCGGGGCGGGAAAACACCGAGGCGGTGACGGATTGATTCGTGAGATTGAATTGCTGGGTCCGGCTCAGGTGACGCTTTTGACTGAGCGCCGCAGGTTCTCACCGTATGGGTTATATGGCGGCCAACCGGCGAGCAAGGGGCGCAATGTTCTCGTTGAAAACGGCATCGAGCGAGAGTTGCCAGACAAGTGCAACCTCGACGTAAATGCTGGAGCGATTTTGCGGATTGAAACTCCCGGTGGCGGAGGGTGGGGCTGACGCGTTCAGCATTGTAAATGGCGCAGCGGCATGAACACTGGGTGACGGAGGCCATCGCTCTGGCGATTGAGAATGTCCGGTTGGGGCGTGGTGGTCCGTTCGGAGCAGTGGTCATTAAAGAGGATCAAATCGTTGCGAGCGGGACGAATCTCGTAACTGCGATGAACGATCCTACTGCGCACGCGGAGATTATGGCAATTCGTGCAGCCTGCCGCGCGCTGAATACTTTTGAACTGCGCGATTGCGAGATCTATTCGAGTTGCGAACCTTGCCCCATGTGCCTGGGCGCAATCTATTGGGCCCGCGCTTCGGCATACTACTTCGCGTGCACACGTGCCGATGCCGCCGAGGCCGGATTCGATGATGCATTTATTTATCACCAGTTGAATTTGTCTGCAGAGCAGCGCCAGATTCGAAGCCAACTTATTGCGCCTCGAAATGCTTTAGAGCCGTTTGTGGAGTGGAGGCGCAGCGCGAACAAAATCGTTTATTGATTTGGCAGCTCCTTGCGGATGCCCGACTCCAGCTCGCTACCTAAGTCAATGATTGCCTCGATGGTTTTCGACGGACCGCCTAGGCGGGGCGCATGACGCGAGTTACACGTCGTGAGGTGCTCCGAATTGACGGGGATCGCGAGCGGGTTCGTTCGCAAGGACGGATTGCTGGAGAGCAGAAGGGTTGTGAGCCGCATAGCCGCGTATGCACTGTAAGGACTGGCGCCACTAAAGCCGAGTGGCTTTAAGGCCGATAGAAGAAGCATGAAAATAACTCTCTGCGTTTGTGCTTCTCTTTTGACAGCCTTTCTGCTTCGGGCTGCTGATACCTCGGGATCCCTCACGATACCCGACGAAATCGGCATGTACACGAAAGCGCCTAATGGGACTTGGCAAGAGATTGATCCCGACATCCTTAACTGGAAGACCGGCGGTGTGCTTAAGTCAATCTTCAGCGAAGGGATCGTCAGGCCCGACGTCAATGCCCGTATACGGCAGAAAAGCGCATTTCTTGATGCGGCTTTTGAGGATGAGTTCCTGGTGGTTGTTCCGGACGGCGTCTCTATTACCGAATTCCAAATGCTGAGACTGCACCAACATTCCAATTCACGAGAATTCCGCCTCATAACGGGCGGTGTATTTCATCAGTCCGGGGGTGCCGATCGGGACGAGATGGAGTTCAAACACACAAAGATTGCGCCGCACGCATATCTCGTCAGCTTCGACCGTTACGAAGGCGGGGGCGAGTATGGCTTTTTACCTCCACCGAGTTTCACGCAGACGCCAGTCTACATGGGAAAAATCTACTGTTTTCGTATGAAGAACTAAGAACGATTTGGGAGTAGCTCCTGAAATTGGCGAATCGGGGAGCATACTCCCGATTCGGGGTGAGTATCAACGGATACGGATTCCGATTCGCGCTGCGTTAACAGTCCGTGAGTGATGGCCGTCTTTTTCTTCAGAAAGTCGATTTCTGGAGGAAACGTGCTCATGAACTGCAGAATGAAAGGCAAGTTGGTTGGTGTTGCGATGGCACTTGGCGGCGCGATGGTGCTGATCGCGGGAGGGTTCGCGCTCGAGATTGGGAAAGCGTCGGCGAACGGGGAGGCTCAGTCCAAGAATGCGGTGCTTGTGGTGCGCGGCTAGGCGTGCCATGACACCGATAAAACAACGGTCTCGGCTAAAGCCGAAGGCGTGGTGAATGGGAAGCGAGAAAGTCTCGAGCTGAAGCTGATCCGGTTATCGGGGGAAAGCACATACGCTCTGACGCGGCAGTGGCCAAGTGAAGGCAAATGGGTCGTAACACTCACGGAAACGAATCCGCGGTTTAATGTGCAACCAAGCGCGATCGTGAAGGTGGATGGCGACACGGTCGATTGGGCTGATATCGCGCGCTTCTCGCAGTCTCCCACGGCGCAAGAAATCGAAGCCGCTTTGAACGCGGCGGCAGTGGCATCGCGGCTGTAAATGGGAGTACGCTCAAAATCAACGTGGTCGCGCCCACTCCTGTAGAAGTGCATTCCGAAGAACCCGCCGCGCTGGTTCGCGCCGCACAACGCGGCGACCGCGCGGCCTTTGGAATTCTGTACGAACGGTATGCGCGAATGGTCCACGGGATCTTGCTCGCACGTGTGTCGTACAGCGAGGCAGAAGACCTGGTGCAGGAAGTCTTTTTGCGAGCGATGCAACAGCTACATTCGCTCCGCGATGCAAACGCCTTCGGCGGCTGGCTGGTCAAGATTGCGCGGCACTCGGCAGCCGATTTGCGCCGCAAATTTCGGCCGATGTTCGAATTGCGAGACCGAGGGGGAGGTGTGTGGCCTGACGGGCAAGCGTTGGAAGTGCTCACGATTTTGCAGAGGTTACCAAAGGCATACCGCGAAACGCTGATTCTGCGATTGGTCGAGGGGATGACAGGACCTGAGATTGCGACAAGGACGGGATTGACGCCCGAATCCGTACGAGTAAATTTATGCCGCGGAATGAAGCTGATACGCGAGGCGCTAGGAAGGGAATCAAGACATGAATGAAAAGTATTTGTGGGATCGTACGGGGCAGCCGGACCCCGAAATAGCCGACCTCGAAGAGTTGTTGAGACCGCTTCGATATGAAGCGAGCCCCGAGAATTTGCCTCTGGCGAGCGTAGGGAAGCCGGTCTCGCGGATATCTCATCGGTGGCTCTTTGCTTGGAAAATATATTCCTGGCAGATTGGCCTTGCGGCGGCCGCCGTGGTGGTTTGCGGAATCGGGCTCGGGATTGTATTTAGCGCTCGGCGCGGCGCCATGCAGGAGAGCGACATGCCGGCTTGGAAGGTTTACGCGAATGGCTCAAAACCGCGTAGCGTCCGGAGCGGGCAGACGATCGAAACCGGGGAGTATTCGAACGCACGATTGGAATCCGATTTCATCGGCGAAGTGCGTGTGGAACCGAAGTCGCGGCTGAGAATTCTGGAGACTAGGAAAGAGGAGCAACGGCTGGCGCTCCAACGGGGGACAATTCACGCTTTCATTTGGGCGCCACCGCGGCAATTCGTTGTGGAGACGCCCTCAGCGACCACGATTGACCTAGGCTGCAGATATACGCTTCACGTTGGGGCGGATGGCAGGGGATCGCTGGATGTAGAGATGGGCTGGGTTGCGTTTCAGTGGGGAAAGCTGGAATCGTTTATACCGGAAGGCGCGACGTGCAAGACGCGGGCGGGCAAAGGACCGGGGACGCCGTATTTTTTGGATGCCGAGCCGGAATTCGCGGTCGCTCTCGATCGCTTCGATGAGAATGGCGACGTTCGGGCGCTTGATGTTGTGATTCGAGGAGCGAGGCAACGCGATGGGCTCACCCTGTGGCATTTGCTTTCCCGAACGGAAGGCGAGGAGCGCGGGAAGGTGTTTGCTCGGTTTTCAGAGCTGGTGAGAATTCCGCCCGAGGTGACGCTGGAAAAGGTCCTGCGGGGAGACCCGGAGGCACTGGACGCTGCGTGGAACGCGTTGGAACTTGGGAACACCGACTGGTGGCGCGAGTGGAAGCGGAAATGGTAACGGCAGATCTCACGAGCGCCGGACTTTTTGGGCTGATTGCGCGCGGGAGATATGATTGATCAGAGTACTGTTACTGTCAGTCGTATTGACTACAGGGAAGGAATATAGAACAATCAGCTAAAGTGCTCTTTAGTTAAGGCCCAGAACGTTCCTTCCGGGCCTTGCTTCTCTTCAGTCCGGGCGGTTTCTCATGGTGCAAGAAACCGTCCGATTTTTTGTCAGACTACCTCAGCCGAACTCCACTGTCAACCCTTTTCGGCCTGCATCCGCGCAAAAACATGGACGTAAACATGCGGGCAAATTGACCGGTTTGCGGCGGTTCAGGACCGCTGCGTTCAAGAATTCCCGGCGGGCCTTTCTTGACGAGGCTGCGTTGGACAGCATAAACAGAGTAGTGTCTTTAGGTTAGCCGCGGAGTTCGATACTTATGGTCCGCAAGCTTGTGCTTCGGATCGGAAGGCGTGAGTCGCTAGGATCGATTATTGAGGGATTAGGATCTTACGATGACGAATGTTCAGACGTTGGGAATCGCCGAAGAAGTTGCCGGATTGCTTTCTGAAATCGGAGTTGAGCGAGAGCTGTATGCGGTTGAAGGCGCTCTCGAAGTGGTCAGTCCGATTAGCGGGGAAGTGATTGGCCGCGTCCCGGTGAGCAACAGGGCCACAGCGGATCAAGCGATTGGTCGTGCGCACGAGGCTTTTCTTCACTGGCGAAAGGTTCCGGCGCCGCAACGGGGAGAGCTGATTCGTTTGTTGGGCGAGGAATTACGGAAGGAGAAGGGGGCGTTAGGGCGGCTGGTCACGATTGAGGCCGGCAAGATTGTCTCCGAGGGGCTGGGTGAAGTTCAGGAGATGATCGATATCTGCGGGTACGCGGTCGGCCTCTCGCGGCAACTGTGCGGGCTGACGATTGCGTCGGAACGGCCAAATCATCGCATGATGGAGACGTGGCATCCACTGGGGGTTACGGGCGTCATCTCGGCATTTAATTTTCCCGTTGCAGTGTGGTCGTGGAATGCAGCGCTCGCTTTCGTGTGCGGGAACAGCGTGGTTTGGAAGCCATCGGAGAAAACACCTTTGTGCGCACTCGCGACACAGGCGTTGTTCGAGAGAGCGGCAGTGCGTTTCGGCGGAGTGCCAGCCGGGCTTTCGACAGTTTTGATCGGAAGACAGGAAGCGGGCGAGCAGTTGGTGGATGATCCGCGAGTACCGCTTGTCTCGGCAACGGGATCGATGGGGATGGGCCGGCAGGTGGGTCCGCGGCTTGCCGAGAGGTTCGCGCGAGCGATTCTGGAGCTGGGCGGAAATAACGCTGCGATTGTTTGCCCTTCGGCGGATTTGGATCTGGCGCTTCGCGGAATTGCATTCGCAGCGATAGGAACAGCGGGGCAGCGCTGCACCACACTGCGGCGGCTGATTGTACACGAGAGTGTGTATGACCGGCTGGTGCCGCGATTGAAGCAGGTGTATGGTTCGGTGTCGATTGGCGATCCGCGCGAGCCGGGAACACTAGTGGGGCCACTGATCGATGGACACGCTTTTGAAGCGATGCGAAGTAGTCTGGCGGATGCGGAAGCAGCGGGCGGGAAGGTGTGGGGAGGCGAGCGCGTGGAGGTGGCGCCGCATTCCGACGCGTTCTATGTGCGACCGGCGCTGGTGGAGATGCCGCGGCAGACCGGGCCTGTGACATGCGAGACGTTTGCGCCGATTCTTTACGTCATGAAGTACAGGAATTTCGAAGACGCGATTGCAATCCACAACAGCGTTCCGCAGGGACTCTCGTCATCGATTTTCACGACGGACTTGCGCGAGGCAGAGCGATTCACGTCAACCGAGGGATCGGATTGCGGAATAGCGAACGTGAACATTGGGCCTTCGGGCGCAGAGATTGGCGGAGCGTTCGGCGGGGAGAAGGAGACGGGCGGTGGTCGCGAGTCGGGATCGGATGTGTGGAAGCTGTATATGCGACGGGCAACGAACACGATCAATTATGGGAAAGAGTTGCCGCTGGCGCAGGGCGTGCAGTTTGAGGTCGAGTGAGCGGGCCAGCTCAGCGCGCTTCGACCCTTGACATCCAGCCAAGGATTTTCGTTACGAGCGAGTCATCGAAGTGGCCGTTCGCGTCTTTGAGCATGTCATCGCGCGTGTTGTAGATCTCGAGCAAATGTGACATATGTGGAATCTCGAGGAAAGTCCCGTTTCCTGCCTTCTTTTGATTCGCCCAGGAGGCAAGCGAGGCATGATCTTCGGCGCTCATTAAGACGTCGTATTCGCCGTGAATTGCAAGCACTGGCGCGGAAGCCGATTGCCAAACTTCGGCAATATTCAATGCTTGAAGCTGATGATAGAAAGCGGCGGGGCGGCCGTATTGGTGGGCAGGCTCATCTTTCCAGATCTCGGCGAGCGCGGGATTCTCGCGGATGACATCTCCCGGCAGCTTACGTTTTAGAAGGTATTCGCTGTAGAACTGCGAGACCAGTTTTATGCGCCACGTGACAGCGGCCGGCGGGACGTGACGCCAGGTCATCGATTTCCTTTCGGTTTCGAGCATATGCTCGAACCAGGTTTTTGTCCAGCCGCCAGAGACGACATAACCGCGAATCGGTGTAGCTTGCGCAACGAGAGGCGCGATGGCAGCGCCGTTGGACAGACCGAGTACAAAGACTCGCTGTTTGTCTAAACGCGGATTGGCGAGGAAAGTCGTGAAAGCGGCGCGATAATCGGCGAGCTCGGTGTTGAAATCAGTATCTTTGCAGACGCCTTCGCTTCCATTGATGCCCGGCTTCTCCATCCGGAACATCAGCCGTCCAGATCGCGCTACTAAACGGAGCAGCAGCGCACCGAATCCATCCGTTTCGCCGTCTTTGTATTCGACGCTATCGCAGCTCAGCCAGCCCACGAGAAAAATGCCGCCTACGGGGCTTGCTGTCCCTCGCGGCGTGGTCACGAATGCACGCAGGTGTTGACCATTTGGCGTGATTACCGAAACAGCGGCTTTATCGATTTCAGCCGCCCAGGTAGACCCGGAGATGAGGAAACAGAGAAGCAGGAGCTTCGTCTTGCAGCTCATCGCGACGGCACTAAACAATGATAGCTACGATTTTCCGTCTGCGCTGAAGAGGGACTTTAATTGCCGGACGAGCTCGGCGAAAGCGATGTAGATGTTGAGAAGACCGAGACCGCTGAGAGCGCCGCGGAAGTAGGGGCTGGTCCAAATTGCGGCGTACGTGGGAGAACGCAAGGCTACCCAGCTCAATTCCCAGGAGCGGAGCCACGGAAACACGAGCAGAAAGAGCCCTAACTCGAAAGCGAAGATCACAAGGCCGAATCCAAGCACGCGACGGTGCCAGCGCATGAAGCGAGCGGGTTGCGTCGTATCCGGCGATTCGGAAGTGGTCGTCGAGGAGGATGTGCGCGTGCTCATTCTTCCACTGCGGCGGTCAATCGTGTAAGATCAAGTGCCGCAGTCTCATCGTCGAAGAGTTCCCGCTGCTTTGCGGGATCGGTGATATAGCCGGTCCAATGGATTTGTTGGATGTTCATGCGAACAGGCTCGAAGCTGAAACGATGCAGCAGCGTGGGACCGTGTTCGCGCAACGCGCGCTTATGGTCGGGCGTCGAGTAGCCCTTGTTCGAGGCGAGATTGTACTGCGGATAAATTTCGTGCCATCGAACGAGACATTCATCACGATGCACTTTGGCGATGATCGACGCTGCAGCAATGGCGCGGCAGCGCGCGTCACCATCGATCAAGGCGAGTTGCTCGATGGGTAGGTCCAATCGAACGGCGTCAATCAATAAGTAATCGGGCTGAATCGGAAGAGCTTCAATGGCCCGGCGCATGGCTAGACGAGATGCCTGCAGAATATTGATTTGATCGATCTCGAACACGCCGGCGCCTCCAATGGCCCAGCAGACACAACGCGCTTTGATTCGAGTAGCAAGCTCGGCGCGTTCGCCGGCCTCGAGTATCTTGCTGTCGTGCAAGCCGCGAATGGGCTTCAGGGGATCGAGAACGACGGCCGCGGCGAAGACTGGGCCGAAGAGGCAGCCACGTCCGACTTCATCGACTCCGGCGATTCGTTGGAACCCGCGTTCTCGAGCGATCCGCTCAAATGAACTGAGGCACCGGATGCTCATGGGCAGAGCCGCGGGTGTCCGGTTATTCGCGCTCGCGCAGACGCGCCGCTTTGCCCTTCAGATTCCGGAGATAGTAGAGCTTGGCGCGGCGGACGCGGCCGGTTCGGATGAGATCGATGTGATCAATGACCGGGGCGTTTAACGGGAAGATACGCTCGACACCCTGGCCGAAGCTGACCTTCCGCACCGTGATCGTCTCTCCCATGCCGGTGTTCTTGCGAGCGATGACAGTGCCTTCAAAGGCCTGCAAACGCTCCTTGTCGCCTTCCTTGATTCGCACGTGCACCCGGATTGTGTCGCCAGGACGGAACTCGGGGTGCGGCTTGGCGCGAGTATGCTTGCTAATGAATTTGCTAACGAGAGCGTTCTGCATGTGTTAAGCCTTCCTTATCTGGCGGCCGCCGAGGAGATCGGGACGAAGCCGCTCGGTTTTTTCGCGTGACGCAGCCTGGCGCCAGCGCTTGATTTCTTCGTGATTTCCGCCCAGCAGTACGCCGGGCACCTTCCAGCCCCGGAACTCAGCCGGTCTGGTGTACTGCGGGCAATCCAACAAACCTTCATTGTCCTCGGTGAAGCTTTCGTTTCGCGAGGAATCTTCGTTCCCGAGGACGTCGGGCAATAAGCGCGCCACGCTGTCAATAATCAGCGCCGCCGCCAACTCGCCGCCGCTCAGCACGAAATCACCAATCGATACTTCATCATCCACAAGATGCTGGGCTACTCGCTCATCAACACCTTCATAGCGGCCACAGATCAAAAGCAGATCCTCGAGCTCCGAAAATTGCCGGGCCATCCGCTGTCGGAACGGCATCCCCTGAGCGGAGAGCAAGATCACTTTCTGTTTGGACGTTCTCTCGGGTAAGATCGCTTCAACCGCCTTGAACAATGGCTGCGGCTTCAGCAGCATGCCTTCGCCTCCGCCGAACGGCCGGTCGTCGACGGTGCGATGACGATCTCGTGTCCAGTGCCGCAGATCATGAATCCGAATTTCCAATTTTCCGGCGGCTTGGGCTTTTGCGATCACACCGTGGTTGAATGGCCCAGTGAAGAATTCCGGAAAAATCGTGACGATATGGAATGTCATGAGGGATCACGCGGTTTCATTACAGGTCTAGGATTCCCCCGGGTAGATCAACGATGATGCTCCGAGCAGCCAAATCGATGTTCCGGCAGATGGAGGGAACGAACGGAATGAGCACTTCGCGGCCGTCGACGCGGATTTCCATCAACGGCGGCCCACCGTAATTCTCAAAGGCTTCGATCGGGCCTAACAGTTTTCCGCTCGCGCCATCGGTGACTTGGCAGCCGATCAAGTCCGATTCAAAGAATTCACCTTCGGGCAGCGGAGCCCGACCGGATAACGGGACCCAGATCTCAGCGCCGCGGAATCGTTCGGCTGAGTTGATGGAATCGACGCCGGCAAGCCTGAGTACCCATTGGCCTTTGTGAGTCCAGGCTTTGATGATCTCAACGGACGCCTCGGAGCCGTCTGTCAAGCGAGCATGGGCGCGTCGTAAAGTCTCAAGCCTGCCGGGAACATCGGTCTGTGATTTGGCCAGCAGTTCGCCGCGGTTTCCGCGAGGGCGCAGAACCTCGGCGATGATAACTCTGTTCGGCTCCATGGCGAATGCGTGGGACGGAAGCTACTCCAGGATTTCCAAAGAGAAGCGCCGGTTTAACTTAGTACCGACTGCACCGAGAAGGGTGCGGATGGAACGGGCAGTTCGTCCTTGCTTCCCGATGACCTTTCCTAGATCGCCTTCGGCGACCCGCAGTTCAAAAACAGTTGCCTGTTCGCCAGCGACCTCATTGACAACCACTTCGGCTGGAGCGTCTACAAGAGCTTTGGCGATCTCTTCTACGAGCGTTTTCACGCCATTCTTCTCGTTCATCTTGACCTTCTTGCCCCTTTTCGCGTGGGCGCTTTGCTTCGGCGCCCAATTGAAAAAGAGATTTACTTTGCTCGCTACGCTGCCGCAGGCGCCGGAGCGGGATTCGTTCTTAACAGCCGGCGGACGGTGTCGGATGGCTGCGCGCCATTCTTGATCCAGTAGTTAATGCGGTCGTGATTTAGGTCGACCTGAGCCGGCTTGGCAATCGGACTGTAATAGCCGACGACTTCAATGGAGCGGCTGTTGCGGGCACGCTCCTTTTCAATAATGACCACGCGATAGGTGGGCTTTTTCTTGGCGCCAAAACGCGCGAGGCGAATCGCTAGCATCGCTTAACCTTTTCTTTTCCTCATTGTTACAAATTTGTGTTGCGGGCGAACGGCTGAGATGCCGGCCGCCTATAGCCCGGGAATCATGGGAAGCTTCATCTTACCCAGTTTCTTTCCGAGCAGACCGGCCTGACCCGTAAAGCTCTTCATCATTTTACGCGCCTGGGCGTATTGTTTTAGCAGATTGTTGACATCCTGAACGCTGGTACCGCTGCCTTTCGCGATACGGCGGCGGCGGGAACCGTTGATGATCATGTGATTGCGGCGCTCTTTGGGAGTCATGGAATCGATGATGGCAACGACGCGTCCGATCTCGTTTTCGTCGATTTTGGCGTTCTTGAGATCTTTGAGCGGGCCGATTTGGGGCATCATTTCGAGCAGACCTCCGAGCGGGCCAAGCTTCCGGAGCTGCTTGATCTGATCGCGGAAGTCCTCGAGCGTGAAGTCGTCGCCGAGCAGTTTTTCCTGCATCTTTTCGGCGGTTTTTTGATCGATGGCCTGCTCGACCTTGTCAATTAACGAGAGCACGTCACCCATACCGAGAATGCGGGAAGCGACGCGATCGGGATAGAAGGCTTCGAGAGCATCCGGCTTTTCGCCTACGCCGACAAATTTCAGCGGCTGGCCGGTAACGGAGCGAATGGAGAGAGCGGCGCCGCCGCGAGCATCGCCGTCCATTTTGGTGAGAATGATCCCGGTGATGCCCAGGCGTTTATGAAATTCGTCGGCCGATCGCACCGCGTCCTGGCCTGTCATCGCGTCGGCGACGAAAAGGATCTCGGTGGGAGCAAGCGCTTCTTTGAGCTCGTGCAATTCTTGCATGAGCTGATCGTCGATATGCTGGCGGCCGGCGGTATCTACCAGCAAGACATCGCGACCGGAATGAACAGCTTCGCGGCGCGCTGAGCGGGCCAGATCAAGCGGCTTGGTCTCGTCCGCGGAGCCTTCATATATAGGTACACCCACGTTTTTGGCGAGAATCGTGAGCTGCTGGCGGGCGGCGGGCCTGTAAATGTCGACAGACACAAGTTGCGGTCGATTGTTTTCTTTGGCCAGAAGCCGAGCCAGCTTCGCGGCGCTCGTCGTTTTTCCTGAGCCCTGGAGGCCAACGATCAGGATCACCGTCGGGGGCTCGTTGGAGAAGCGGAGGCGCGACGGATGCGTGCCCAGCATCTTAATCAGTTCATCGCGAACGATTTTGACGACTTGCTGGCCGGGCGACAGCGCAGTAAGTACCTCCTCCCCCATGGCCTTCTGTTTGACCTGCTCGATGAACTGCTTGACGACTCTGAAGTGCACGTCGGCCTCGAGCAGCGCGACACGGATCTCTCGCAGGGCCTCCTCCATGTTGGCGGCCGTTAATTTTCCTTCGCCGCGCAGGTTCTTGAAGATGCGCTGCAGTTTGTCGGACAGGTTATCGAACATATCTCTGACGCACAGGACCCTGGAGGGCCTTGGTAAGCGGAAGCTGCTGCTGGACGGAAACCCGAAGTCGCATTACGCCTCCGGATTGAAAACAGCGATTACAGGACGAGTATAGCCGACTCAAACAGCGGCGGAATAGCGACAGTTCGCGATCCGCAAATGCAGCTCGATTTCGGTTTGGGTTCCGATTCTGAGTTTTTTCAAATTGGAACAAGCTCAAATTTAAATCACAAAAATCCCACAAAAAATTTGCCCAATATAATCAGGCATTTAACTGCACATTTTTGCGCTGACGCGCGCCCGCCCGTGGGAGCTTCGGGTGCGAAAGGAGTTCAGCGACATATGCGGCAGCCAATCGTACCTGATGCTATAGTTTGGATCCTCGGAACCATCTTCGGATTTTAGTCTCGCGAAACGGAGAATTACAGACGAATTCTGATACGCATTTAACCGATAAATTCCTGATCCCCTCGTAAAGAATTAGGAAATAGGCTCAAGAGGTGATAAGTTATCTCCGTGAACAGGAATTTTCCGGTTCACGGAGAACATCTGGATCATGCGTTTGGGATGCAGCGGGTGAACGCCCTGTGCCCCTATGCTGCTCGGTTTGTACTAGCGATAGGTTTTGCGGTTGCGACGCTGCCAGGCGTTCCGAGCGCCGCGATTCGCCGCTCCACGTCGGGTTCTGTGGAGGCGGCGATCACCCAGGGTCAAAAGCAACGGGCCGACGGCCACTTTGCCGAGGCCCTGGAGACATTTCAAAGAGCAGCTGAGAGCGCCGGAAGCGATGGCGACTGGCGCGACCAAGCGAAAGCGCTGATGTTCGCTGGCGTCTGCCAGGTTTACTTGTTTCAGTATCGCCCGGCTCTAATTTCTCTAAACAGAGCACGCCAATTAGCCAGCCAGGAGAATGATAAGGCTGTCGAAGGCGGAGCCGCTTTCACTCTCTCGACCGTTTATGAATTGCTCGGAGATTTTTCTCTGGCAATCAGGGATGCCGAGCAGGGTGTAGCACTCCTCCGCCACGCAGGACGCGATGATTACCTGGTCAAAGCGCTCCTAAATCTCGCCAACGTGCAATCTGATGATGGGAACCCCGACCGCGCCATTCAAACCTACAATGAAGCAATCGCAGTTGCGACTCGCGACCGGATGCCGGAAGCGGAGTCGCTCGCCTTAGACCAGCTTGGAATCTCGCTGGTTCTGGCGGGACGACTCTCTGAAGCCGAAGCCCCGCTAGGTAAAGCGCGAAGAATCCGTTCCGAAAAACACGACGAAAACCTTCCTTTTACAATCGAGCATTTAGCTGAACTGGAGCTAGCTAAACAGCATTATGCGGCAGGTTTAAAGCTAATCGACGAGGCTATTTCCTTACCAAGCAAAATTTTCAAGACGAGTCCGCAATATTATCCGGTTCACATTCGCGGCGAATTATTACTTGGGCTGGGCCGCAAATCGGAAGCTTTAGCTGAGTTCGACAGGGCCGTCGGGTTAGCGAACGAGTGGCGCGAAGGCGCGCTACCCGGCGATGCGACAAGCATTCGAACGAGCTCACATCTTCACCCGATATATGAGGATTATGTAGAGCTCGCGGCGCAGCTTTCGCTCGACCGGCGCGACGAGTCTTTGGCCAGAGAAGCCTGGGCCGTATTGGCAGAGAACCGGGCGGCCACGCTGCGGGAGCAGATGAATCTGTATCTGGATCGCGCGGGTCGACTTCCCCCGAAATATTTCGAATTATTGTCAATATTACAAGATGCTGAGGCACGATTTACCTTGGGGAGTGATCGCAATGACGGGAAAATAAAAGAAATAAAGGCCCAATTAAACACCCTCAGTAACGAAATTGGAATATCCCCGAAAAATTTACCGACAGAGCAAGAGAAAATTTTCCGTAAGAAATCACTTAGAAGTATCCAGGAGAAGCTATCTGCGAGAGAAGTCCTTCTCAGTTTCTGCCTTGGAAAGAGTAAGTCGTTTCTGTGGACGGTTACGAGGGAACGCATGAAGCTGTATCGATTGGCGCCTGAAACGGAGATCGCAGAGCAGGCGGTAGCGTTCTCCGATCACTTGCGCACGTCGCAAGACGGCTCGGCTGCGGGCCGTTTTCTGAGCCAGAGCCTTTTTGGACAGCTTGATCAACAGGCATGGAGCCGGGGGGATTGGTTGGTATCCCCCGACGGCGCCCTGCTGAACGGAGTTCCTTTTGCGGCGCTTCCAGATCTGCGGCAGGCTAACACGACACTTGCGACCGGCCATACCCTGCGTTTCCTTCCGAGCGAGCTGTTATTATTACGGCCCACGGGAACGAATTCAGGACGCCGCTTCGTCGGAATCGCCGATCCGATTTACAATCTTGCAGATTCAAGACGACTGCAGAATGTCGCTCTAGTTAACGCAAAAACGACAAACGGCCGACTGGCGCGGCTGGTGGGGAGCGCCCGGGAGATCCGGAGGGCAGCGCAAGCCACCGGCATGCCGGAAATCCAGTTTCTTATTGGGAAAGACGCTTCTCAAACGGGTTTACACAGGGCTTTGCTCAACAAGCCCGACGTGCTTCATTTCGCTGTTCATGTAGTGAGTCCAAACGGGCAGCCAGAGCAGGCAGCTCTGGCATTAAGTCTTACTCCAGAAAACGTTCCAGAGCTACTAACCCCAGAAGCTATCGCGGCCTATCGCGTGCTGGGAAGTCTTGTAGTTATGAGTGGTTGTTCGTCTGAGCAAGGGCAAAGGGTACCCAGCGCCGGCGTAATCGGCCTGAGCCGGGCTTGGCTCTTAGCTGGCGCTACCGCGGTAATCGTAAGCGCGTGGCCTACTCCAGACGACTCAGGCCAATTCTTTTCTTCGTTCTACAGCCATTTTCGACCATTGTCGCCATCCAGATCGTTTGCGAGTC
This sequence comes from Acidobacteriaceae bacterium, assembly GCA_019240405.1. Classification (GTDB taxonomy): domain Bacteria; phylum Acidobacteriota; class Terriglobia; order Bryobacterales; family Bryobacteraceae; genus Bog-105. The sequence continues at coordinate 95,440 of JAFAYL010000057.1, read as the reverse complement.
GAGCCGCTATCGCGCTACAACAGGCCCAAGAGGATATGCAGCGTAGCAGCGGCTACCGGAGCTCGCCCTCGTTTTGGGCGGCATACTCAGTAATTTCCAAGGAGTAACGTGTCCATGCCCGCCAGCCAAGCCAAGCTTTGTCCAGTGCCGGCTTCCGAGAGCAGCCAGCCGAATCAGGAAACGGTATCTCGAACCGCTCATGCTCCCGTTGAATGGAGCGTCTTAGTCGCCCAAGTAAAAGCGGGCGAAGACGCCGGAATGGAGCAGCTTTACAAGCTGTTCAGCAGAGGCATCCGTTATTACTTGTGCCGCCAACTGGGGCCACAGGAACTCGAAGACAAAGTTCACGACACATTTTTGATTGTTGTGAACGCGATCCGGCGCGGCGATTTGCGAGAGCCGGAGCGCCTGATGGGGTTTGTGCGGACCGTGGTGCGGCGGCAGGTTGCAGCGTATATCGAGCAGGCAGTACACAGCCGGCGCGAACAGACCGATTTGGAAAGCGGCGTTACAGTTGCGGATCGCAAGGAGAATCCAGAGCAGGAAGCGATGATCCGGCAGAAAGCGGATCTGATGAAGAGCGTGTTGAGCTCGCTTTCCGAGCGGGATCGCGACATTCTAGTGCGGTTCTACTTAAAAGAGCAGACACAAGAGCAGATCTGCCGCGAGATGGCGTTGACGGAGACTCAATTCCGGCTGTTGAAATCGCGAGCCAAAGCGAAATTCGGAGAGTTAGGCCGGAAAAAACTGGCGAGTAACGGAATTTTCTCAGTATTCGTGAGAGCGCAAGCTGGGAGATAACACTAAGTGGCTATGGAAAGTCACCCCACCGAAGACGAGCTCGAGCGATTTCTTTTGGATCAAACTCCAGAAGAAGAACTTGAGAGCTTGGAGACGCATATTCTGGCCTGCAATGCGTGCGTAGGCCGCCTCGAAGATCTTGAAGTACAGATTGCGGCAACTAGGGTGGCTCTGCGCGAGCTGCAACAGGAGCAGACCGCGAAGGCCGCAGCGCGGGAACGCAGTTGGAGAGATTGGCTGACTGTTCCGAAGTTGTCGATGGTAGGAGCTGTTGCGGCGCTGGCGATTGGCGTAGCAGTAGTTCCCAATATGATGCAGCACGGCGCTCCTGTCACGGAAACCAGCCTTTCGGCATATCGAGGCGCAGAGAGTTCTGTTTTACCCGCAAATCACCGTCTTCATGTGCATCTGAATGCGCACGATCTGGCCCAGGGCCCTGTGACAGCGAAGTTGGTAGATGCCCGCGGCAGTGGAATATGGGAAACGGCGAGTCAAATTCGTCACGAAGAAGTGGATTTGTTGGTCCCGTCTATCAAACAGCCCGGGTCGTATTTGTTGCAACTCTACGCTTCGACGCAGGGAAATCCTGAAAACGAGCTGCTTCGAGAATTTGCGTTTGAGGTGAAGTAGCTGGCGGCCCCGAGGCGAAAGCTCACTACTTCACTTCGTATTTCCTGAGCAGGTTTTCCCAGGCGCCTCTCGCCTTCAAAAGTAGTTCAATTACTTCTCGAACGGCGCCTGCGCCGCCCACGGCAGAGGTGACAGCGTTTGCAGAACGTTTCACTTCCTCTCGCGCGTTAGCAGTAGCGAAAGAAAGGCCCACCCGGCGCATGATGACGACATCGGTGAGATCGTCCCCGATATAGGCGATTTCTTCCGGCTGCACTTTAGCATCGGCAACGATCTGTTCGTAAATCGGGATCTTCTCGATGTGGCCCTGAAAGACGTACGTAATGTCGACCTGCCGGGCCCGTTCGACAGTGGCGGGAGATTGTCGGCCGCTGATCACACCGGTTTTGATGTTGTGCCATTGGAGCCATCGCAAGGCGATACCGTCCTGAGAATCGAAGCCTTTCGTTTCGACCATGTTGCCGCTCGTGTCGGGCACAAGGTACAAACGGCCGTCCGTCATCACGCCATCGACATCCATTAGTAATAGCTGGATTCCGGAAGCAAGCTTGTGTAGCGCTTCTTCCGTAAGCGGCGGATTGATTTGCATGGATCGGCCTGAAGCGTTAAGCGGGACTTAGAATGTCGATGTTGGCTGACACGTTGCTCGATCGGGTGGCCGAAATCATCACTCGTTATAACATGCTGGCGCGCGGTGACCGCGTGGGCGTGGCGGTATCGGGCGGCGCAGATTCCGTGGTCCTTTTGCATCTTCTTCACCGCCTCTCTGAAAAGCTCGGAATTGAGTTACTTGTGCTGCATCTGAATCATGGGTTCAGAGGAGCGGAATCGGAAGCCGATGCGGAGTGGGTGAAATCGTTGGCTGAGACGCTCGGACTACCGTGCCGGATTGATTGCAGCAAAGCCGTGAGTAGCGGCAATCTGGAACAGGCGTGGCGAGAGGCGAGGCGGAATTTCTACCGGCGGTCGATGAATGAGCATTCGCTGCAACGAGTCGCATTAGGGCATACGAGGAGCGATCAGGCAGAGACGGTGTTGCTGCGTCTACTGCGTGGCTCGGGAACTGCGGGTTTGGCAGGAATGCGAATGGTAACGCAAGAGGGGTTGATCCGGCCTTTGCTTACGACTAGCCGCGAAGAAGTGCGTCGCTGGGCGGAGGGGGAAGGAATCGGCTGGAGGGAGGACTCATCGAATGCGAATCTCCAATTCAGCAGGAACCGCTTGCGGCATGAAATCGTGCCAATTCTGGCGCGAGACTTCAATTCTAATATCGAAGAGATTTTGGCGCGGACTGCCGAGCTCGCGCAGGCAGAAGAAGACTATTGGGCGCGAGAGATTGAGCCCGCATTCGAGCGAATTGCAACACGAACTCGAGCGGGATTAATTCTCGATGTGAGTGCGCTGGCGGGGTTCGATAGCGCAGTACGGCGAAGGATTTTGCGGCGGGCGATGAACGAGGCCAGGGGGGATCTGCGTGGGATTGAGATGAGGCATGTCGATGCGATTCTCGAATTGTGCCGCAGTACAGCCGGACACGATCGGACAATTTTGCCGCGACTGGATGCGTTGCGCTCCTTCGACAAGTTGCGTCTGGCCATCCCGAATGCTGGAAATCCGGAGCGCGGCTATCGAATTGATCTCGAAATCGGCAGAGTTGCGGAGCTTCCGTTTGAGGCCGGGTCGATTTCGCTGAATTGGGCCGAACGAGAGTCCTCATTTTGTGCTAGTTTCAAGGGAGAACAGAATTTTGGCGTCGAAACTATAGATTTAAATGCCGACACCCTGACGGGGCAAGGAACGCCACGTTCAATATACGTACGGAATTGGGCGCCCGGCGATGCGCTCCAGCGTTCCGGACACGCGGGACTGGAAAAGGTAAAATCCCTTTTTCAGGAACATCGAGTGTTGCTGTGGGAACGCCGTCATTGGCCGGTCGTCATTTCCGGCGAGGAAATTGTTTGGGTTCGCCAATTCGGGAGCGCAGCCAAATTCGGGAGTTCGATGGGGAGCGATCGCGTGATCCGGCTGATCTACCGCCCAGGTACGCCCGAAAAGCGGGCGTTTTGAACCGAAAGAGACTGTGTGAACGTCTGTATAGTATGGCGCTGAGTTGGGAATTGTGGCGTTTGGGTCGAAGCGATCGTTCCCAGGTGCGTAGAAGCTTGGTCGGCACAAGGTGATTTCATGAGTTCAAATGTAAAAACCGCTGTATTTTGGGTAGTTATCATCTGCGCCATTGTTCTCGTGTACATGGCCGTGAAAACGGGGAGAGGTCCGACGCCGACCAACTTATCGGTCTCGGAATTTGTCAGCTACGTGCAGGATGGCAAGGTAAAAGAAGCGAACGTTACCGGCACGGATGTGCAAGGCACCCTGTCGGACAACGGCGTGACCAAGCCTTTTCATACGGTGATTCCGCCGAATTATCCCGAGATTTGGAAAATGCTCCAGGAGAAGGGAGTCAAGTACACCTGGAAGGATTCGACTGGAAACGGGTGGATCGGTATTTTGTTTAACGCCGTTCCAGTATTGATTCTGCTAGGGCTATGGATTTTCATGATGCGGCAGATGCAGAGTGGCGGAAACAAGGCGCTCAGCTTTGGCAAGAGCCGCGCCCGGCTTCATTCGTCCCAACAGAAGAAGGTCACGTTCAAGGATGTTGCCGGAGTTGAAGAGGCAAAAGAGGAGTTGCAGGAAATAATTGAGTTCCTCCGAGAGCCGCAGAAATTTCAGAAGCTTGGCGGCCGGATTCCCAAAGGCGTGCTTTTAATCGGACCGCCGGGGACAGGCAAGACATTGTTGGCGCGGGCCATTGCGGGCGAAGCCAATGTGCCGTTTTTCTCTATTTCGGGCTCCGATTTCGTCGAGATGTTTGTGGGCGTGGGTGCTAGCCGCGTCCGCGATTTGTTCGAACAAGGAAAAAAGAACGCGCCCTGCATCATTTTTATCGACGAAATTGACGCGGTGGGGCGGCATCGAGGCGCGGGTCTCGGCGGCGGCCACGATGAGCGTGAGCAGACGCTGAATCAGTTGCTCGTCGAAATGGATGGATTCGAATCGAACGAAGGTGTGATTCTTGTTGCGGCGACGAACCGGCCCGATGTGCTGGATCCGGCGCTGCTGCGACCGGGACGATTCGATCGCCGCGTTGTGGTTGACCGTCCGGACGTTCGCGGGCGCGAAAGCATTCTGAAAGTGCACACGAAAAAGACGCCGCTGGGAGATGATGTCGATCTCTCTGTGATCGCGCGCGGAACACCTGGCTTTGCAGGCGCTGACTTGGCGAACCTTGTGAATGAGGCGGCACTTGTCGCCGCGCGTCAGAACAGGAAGGTTGTCACTCAGTTCGATTTCGAGCTGGCGAAAGACAAGGTGCTGATGGGCGTGGAACGCAAGAGCATGATCATCAGCGACAAAGAGAAGAAGATGACGGCGTATCACGAGGCCGGGCACGCTCTGGTTGCGGCGCTGCTGGAAGATTCCGATCCGTTGCACAAGGTCACGATTATTCCGCGCGGGATGGCGCTAGGCTTGACCATGCAGTTGCCGCTGGATGACAAGCTGTCGCACGACAAGAACTACTTGCAAACCCGGCTTGCGATTCTGATGGGCGGACGTATTGCGGAAGAGATTTTCCTGAACCAGATGACGACGGGCGCAGGGAACGATATTGAGCGCGCGACAGAAATGGCGCACAAGATGGTCTGCGAATGGGGCATGAGCGAACTGGGCCCGTTGAGTTTCGGGAAAAAGGACGAACAGATCTTTCTTGGGCGCGAGATCGCTCAACACCGCGATTACAGCGAAGCGACGGCGATCAAGATTGATGAACAGGTTCGCAAGCTGGTCGAGGACGCGTATACCCGCGCGCGGCAGATTATCGTGGAGCGTTCCGATGCCCTGGTGCGTATAGCGGCTGCCCTTCTGGAGCGCGAAGTTTTGGAAGGTTCCGAAGTGATGGACCTGATCAATGGCAAGACGCTCCCACAACTCACGACTGAAACCAAGCCGACCACGCCGCCCGAGGGAGGCATCGTGATCGCTCCGCATCCGGGTGGGAACGCGCTACCCGGGCTCGTGGGAGGAGAGAGTCCGCAGCCGGCGTGATGAGCTAGCGCTGCGGGCCGGGTAAGCCAGGGCCGCTACTTTTCGATGCTGAGTGGGGCTTGCAAGCGGAACGTGATGATGGTTTCCGATGGGATTCTGACTCGCTGACCGTGCGTAAAGACCTGTGAACCGACACCAGCTCCGGCGCCTGCTGCAGAGCCTATAGCCGCACCTTTTCCGCCGCCCGCAATCGCGCCGATCACCGCACCTGCAACCGCACCGATACCGGTTCTTTTGGCGGTCTGCTCTCCGCGCGCATTACCCTGCTCTGAATAAGACGTACTCACCAAGCGATAGCTGCGGCCTTGGTATTCCAATCGGGAAAGCCGCACTTCTAGCTCGCTGCGACCCTTAATGCGCCCAGCCTCTCGTACGTCTGCAAGCACGACACTGACGTTCGCTCCGGTTGTTACGACTACATGGCCGCGAGAGGTGAGCGGAGAAGCAAGAGAGGCTCTGAAGACTTGGCCCTCGACATTACGGGAGGAGTCGATGGAATCGATCATGCGGACGGTAACGGCCTCCCCGGCCGGAATGGTGAAGCGCACGGGTTGTGGGCGCGGTTTCGCAGGAGTGGTTGATTGCACGGGCGTGCCTGTAATTGGGGGACCCGGCTGAAGCGCCGGCGCAGGCTTGGGGTTCGGAGCAGGTGCCGCGGTCGGGGCTTGGGCCGGCGGAGTTGGAGCCGGTGTTTGGTTAGGTGGAGGTTGCGTCGCCGCTTGGTTCGATGGCGATTCATTCGCGGCGAGAGCAGTGTTCACTTTCATCTGATCATTCACACGCTTTACTCCCGGTGTGCTATTCGCGACTTTCATGGCCTTCAGCTCCACATCCGAGCTTGGAACGTCACCAGAGAGCGTGACGACGCCATCTTTAACAGCGATGTTCAAATTTGCCGCCTTTGTTGTTGGATCTGAGAAGAGGCTCGCCTTGATCTTAGTTGCGAGCGCATCATCGCTGGGCGTGGTTGTACAGGCAACAATCAAGCACATGAGCGTGAGGATTGCGAGGAAGGTAGTACGCGGCCAGAATCTCGTGTTCACGACTTCAGACTAGCGCTTAAGCTTCGGCGCTATACCCTGGAGGCGGTTTGAAACCGCCGATCTCGTCATATAGGAGAGTCGCGAACTCGATGAGCGTTGCGTCCTCCCAGAACGGTCCCATGATCTGAAGTCCAACGGGCAGGCCGGCTGAAGTCTGCCCAATTGGCGCAACCGTGGCCGGGCAACCGGTCAGTGTCGCGGTGACCATCCACGGCATAAGCTGCATGTAAGGCCGTTTTCCATCGGGAGTGTCAAGGCTTCTTGTGGTCATATCTCCCTCGTGATTGTGAGCAAACGCGACAGTGAAGCTGCAAGGCATGAGGAATACATCGATCTGCTCGAAGTACTGCTGCCAAAGTTCGCGGAATGTTAGCTGTCTGAAATGCCGTCGTTGCCACTCAGCATACGAGCTGAGCGCACCTTTGGCAAACGGATCTTGGGTCTGTTGATATCGTTTGCGGTCGCGCTCTTGCGCCTCGTTGTCCTCGGTGCTGAAGCTGAAGGCGCCCAGGAGAAACATGTAATTGTCGAAGGCTTCGTTCAGACTATAGTTTGGCGGCCAGCCAGGCCGCAGTTGTGCTCCTGTACGCTTCAGGGCGGATACAGCGCGATCGAGTACGGAGCGCACTTCTGAAGTCGGGCTAGCGAGCGGGCTATCTAGTATGTAACCAACACGGAAGTCCTTCAGGGTGTGCTGGCGGGGTGGCGGAAGAGTCCAGGACCACGCCTTGCGATCGTATCCTTCCGGACCGGCGAGCACTTTGAGGGCAACGAACAGATCCGGCGCGCTACGTGCCATCGGCCCTGCAACTGCGAGTCCAGTTGAGAAGCCAGGCAAACCAGCCTCGCCGCCAGGTTGAAGGCCACTTAGGTTAATCAAATCAAGGCTTGGCTTATGTGAATAGATCCCACAGAAGCTTGCGGGTACGCGGAGCGAACCGCCGATGTCGCTGCCAACGCTCAGATACGAGAGGCCGGCAGCTAGCGCTGCAGCACTTCCGCCGGACGATCCTCCCGGCGTGCGCGTTAGATCCCAAGGATTATTCGTTGTGCCGTAAATGTCATTGAAGCTTTGCCAATCCATCAGATTTAAAGGCACGTTGGTGCCGCCGACCAGGACGGCTCCTGCATTCAGCAGACGCTGGACAGCATTGGAATTTTGCGGGGCCTTCGATTCTTTAAAGGCGACAATGCCCCAGGTGTCCGGCTCGCCTTTGACCCCGAACGACTCTTTCACGCATATTGGTACTCCATGGAATGGCCCGACCTGACCGCTTTTCATCAAAGCCGCGTCGGCCTGGCGAGCTTGAACGAGCGCTTGATCTCGCATCTCGTACGTGAACGCGTTGAGTTTAGGATTGTATTTGTCGATGCGCGCGAAAATTCGGCGCGTAAGTTCCACCGATGAGACCTGCTTCGCCTTGATTGCGGCAGCAGCGTCGAGCGCTGAGGCGAAATCGAGATCGTCGCTGGCTGTTGAAAGTGCGCGGGCCACTATTCCGTTCGCAATGCAAGCAGAAGCGGAGACCAGCAGTTGACGACGCGTCACAGTGTCTTATTTTAAGATGCAAAAGTTTAAAGGGACCGGCCGGACCTATTATGTTCAGGCCCGCTGTTCTCGATTCCGCTTTTCAAGTCGCAAGCGCAAATCGCTGCACTTGGCCGAAAGATACAATGAAATTTCGGTTCACGAAACACGAGTAGATGCCACAAGAAACAGCCGTTAAGCCAGCGAAACCGGAGCAGAAGACCCGCAAAAAGCACGAGCAAGCCCGAAACGGCATAGCCGAGTGGACGGTGACGATCTTGCTGCTTTTGTTCGGTACGACAACGCTCGTGCAGGCGTTTGTGATTCCGACGGGATCGATGGAAGACACGCTACTGATTGGCGATCATCTATTGGTCGATAAGCTGGCATACGCTCCTCAAGGTTCAATCAGCAAATATGTTCTGCCGTACGAAGAGCCGAAACATGGCGACATTATTGTGTTTCGATATCCGGCAGACATTTCGCAAACGTTTGTGAAACGCGTGATCGGCGTGCCTGGCGACCGGCTGAAAATGGTGAACCGGAACATTTACAGAAATGGCGTTCTGCTGAATGAGCCGTACGTCTATCACAAGTTTCAATACGACGCGTACCGCGACAATTTTCCCGGCGAGCCGACGCAGTTCGGCGAACGGCTGCAAGATCAGTTGCAGAGGGACATGCTCGAGAATCACGTCGTGAATGGCGAGGTCGTGGTGCCTCCCAATAGCTACTTCGCGATGGGCGACAATCGCGACAACTCGCTTGACAGCCGCTACTGGGGCTTTGTTCCGCGTGACAACATTATTGGCAAGCCGCTTCTGATCTATTGGTCGTACGATGCGTCCACAAGCGATCTGGCCGGGTCTGACGTAAATTCACTCGTAAGTCACTTTATCGACTTAGGCGAGCATTTTTTCACGCGCACGCGTTGGAGCCGCACCTTGCGGATCATTCGCGGCTTTCCGGATTCTCAATTGCCTCAACGGCCCATTCCAGCGAACGCTGGATCCCCGGCGACCCAATAGCACTCCCTTTCCCGCTCTGATAAGTTTCGCAGCCCTAAACTAGGTACATCTATGGCGGATCACTTGTACGCCGTCATCATGGCCGGCGGGCGCGGCACGCGATTCTGGCCGCGAAGCCGGAAGAGAAATGCGAAGCAAGTACTACGTTTCTTCGGCGAGCGCAGTCTGGTTCAACAGACAGTTGACCGTTTGAAACCCATTGTGCGCCCCGACAAGATTTGGATTTTTACGAATGAGCTTCTGGAGGCGGAGATACGGAGGCAGTTGCCGGAAGTGCCGAAGCAGCAAGTGATCGCCGAGCCATCGCAGCGCAACACCGCCCCATGCATCGCACTTGCCGCGAAGATTTTGGCCGATATAGACGGCAAAGCAGTTATGGGGGTGTTTCCCGCCGATCATTTGATCTTGAAAGAGGCGCGCTTTCGCGAATTCGTCAAATCGGCATTCCGGGCGGCGGAACAAGGTGAAGTTGTGATTCTGGGCATCCAACCTCGATGGGCGGAAACGGGGTACGGTTACATTGAGTTTCCGGAGAATGTAGAGGCCGGCGGAAAGAATCCGGTGCCGGTGATGCGGTTTCGCGAGAAACCTGATGAGCGGACGGCCAAGACTTTCGTCAAAAGCGGGAATTTCTTTTGGAACGCCGGAATGTTTTTTTGGCGAGCCGGAACGGTGCTGGAACTCATGCGGCATCATCAGCCGAAAACGGCCATGCTGCTCGCAGGATTGCCGCCTTTTCGAACCAAAACATTCATGGCCAAATTGCGCACCGGTTATCCGTTGTGTGAGGACATCTCGGTGGACTATGCGATTTTCGAGCACGCAGAAAAAATCTCCGGTATAGCCGTCGACGATATTGGCTGGAACGATGTGGGGAGTTGGGAAGCTGTTTACGAATTGGCCGAAAAAGACGGCGACGGGAACGCGGCTCGCGGCGAGTTGCTCGCTGAAGCTAGCCGCGGGAATTATGTCGATGCCGCAAAAACAGTAGCACTTCTGGGAGTAGAGAATTTGATTGTTGTGGACACGCCGGATGCGCTGCTCATTGCGAAACGAAACAAGGCTCAGGAAGTGAGTAAGTTGGTCAAGGTTCTGGAAAGGCAAGGGCGGGAAGAGCTACTATAATAGCTCCACGCCGACCACGGAGCTCCGACGTTCCATGAGGATGACGTCTCGCCAGCGACCGTTCATGCATCCGAGTTTCTCTCTCGTGCCGACAACGCGAAAGCCGCGTCGTTTATGAAGTTCGATGCTGGCAACGTTTTCTGGAAAGATTCCTGCCTGTAGGGTCCAGATGCCATTGTGTTCCGACACTTCCACCAGCGCGTTCAAAAGCTGCGATCCGACTTTGCGGCGCTGCGCCCGAAGCGCGACATAGACGCTTACCTCTGCAACGCCGCAATAAACATGCCGGGTGGAAACGGGGCTGAGCGCTGCCCAACCCGCAATTTTCGAGTCCAAGCGAGCAACCAGACGGCAGGAGCGAAGATGACCACGGTCCCAGGCTTCCCATTCAGGCGCAGTCGTCTCAAATGTCGCATTGCCAGTTGCGATTCCCTCGAGGTAAATCTCGCGGACGGAGGGCCAATCCTCGTCCATCATCGGGTCGATAGTCACAGTGAGGCGGCTCGCGTGCATCAGACCTGGGTCGTCTTGATCTTCTTGAGAATCTTTGTGAGGAGGGCTATCGCGCGATCGACGTCATGCTCAGTGAGGATGTATGGCGGCAGAAAACGAAGCACGGTATCGTGCGTGCAGTTGAAGAGGATGCCTTGCGCAATGCCGTCCAAAACGAGCTGCTTGCAAGGGAACGTCAATTCCACCCCGATCATAAGGCCCTGACCCCTGATCTCTTTGATGAAGGCGAATTTACGCATTAGCTCCGTGAGCCGCATACGGAAATAGCTGCCGACCGCGTTAATAGAGGGCAATAATTCGTCGAGAATATCGAAGAACTCAAGCGCCACGCGGCCTGCCAGCGGACCACCGCCATACGTAGAACCATGCATGCCTGGCTTGATAGCGGAAGCCGCTTTGTCGTTCGCGATGATCGCGCCCAAAGGAATGCCGCAGGCCATCGGTTTCGCGATAAGCGCGATGTCCGGCATCACGACAGGGTCGAGAAGCTGATAGGCGAAATAGGTGCCTGGCCGGCCGACGCCGCACTGAATCTCATCGAACACGAATAAACTGTTGAATCGATCCGCCAACTCGCGGGCTTTTCTGGCGAACGGCTCAGAGATCGAATAGATCCCGCCTTCTCCTTGAATGAACTCGAGCACAATGCCTGCGGTGTTTTCGCTGACCGCGGCCTCAAGAGCTTCAATATCGTTCCGAGGAACAAAACGTATTCCGGTTAGCAACGGCTCGAAGTCATTGCGATATTTCGATTGACCGGTTATGGAAAGCGCCCCGAAGGTGCGGCCGTGAAAGGAATTTTCAAGAGAGATGATCTCGTGCTTGCCAGTACGAATGGAATTGCCGTGCGCGCGAATCATCTTGAGCGCTCCTTCCATTGCCTCGGTTCCGGAGTTGCAGAAGAAAGTGCGGGTCAGGCCACTGACTTTGGCGAGACGTTCGGCTAAACGTCCTTGATACTCGTGATAGTAGAGATTCGAGGTGTGCAGCAGCAGACCGGCCTGCTCGCGGATTACCTTCATTATGCGCGGATGCGCGTGTCCTAGTGAATTGACTCCGATGCCGCTGATCAGATCGAGATAGCGCTTGCCGTCGGTATCGTACACATAGCAGCCTTTTCCGCGATGGAGTGCCAACGGATATCGAGCATAGTTTTGTAGCAGGTAAGCTCGCTCGAGATCCTGGATTTGCTGGAATCGAGATGTTACGTGCGCTTCGGTAGGCACAATCGTAGTGGCCATACCTCATGATACGGATCTGATCGCTGCCTCCGGTGATCAGTGCTTCAGAGTATAGTCGAACTTTACGAGGCCATTACGGTAATCGAGCGTCAGGCGAAACAGCGCGAGCACAGGCATCCCGAGAATGCCCGCCATGCGGACTTCTTGGTGCTCCGGTGAGTTATTGAGGTTGAACGAAGTCAAACCTATATTTCGTTGCCGGAAGCCGGCGAATTCGATCACCGCTTTATCAGCCTCGAACACTTCCTTGACTTCGCCCGATACACCTCGTACGTGCATAAATTGATTGCCGCGGACTTTGGTGGACAACCGGGCAAATGTTGTATCCACGGTCGGCAGTCCTCCACCGGTGTCGATCAAAAATAGACCACGGCTTTTGCTGTTCAAAACTGTCGTCACAAACAGTGCGTGACCAAAGCGAAATGCAGGCGTGAAGTCTTTTTCGTCGGGACCAATTGAACGATCATACCCCTGAGGAGTCGGCGGACGGGGAGGTAGAGGAGTCAAATGAAGGAGAAAATTTTGAAAATCGATTTGGATGACGTAATCGGAGAACACGTCGGCGCCCAAAAGGCCATCTTCATCGCCGGAGACGCCGCGCTTGCCCTCGGTGGCCCGAATCAAGCAGGCTTTGTATTTCAAGGAACCGATTTCGCAGATATCCGCGATTGAGCCGAAGACTTTTCTCGTGCCTCCATCCCCGATGCCCCAAGCTTCACTAGAGCCGAGATGATTCAACTCGGCCTTGTCAACTGCGCTCTCTTTAACGAGAATGCCGCTTGCGCCAGTGTCCAAGAGCATTCTCAGAGGCCGGCCACCATTGATTTTAAATTGGAGTCCGACACCGCGGATTCGTCCTGGACCGTAAAGGATAGGCACGAGATGCAAAGTGGATTCCGCGCGAGGGCCGTCCAGCTCGAACAGTTTCCGGTTGTTCAGCTCATGTACAACTTCAACCTCGTTATCGCGTTCTTGTTCGAAGTGTTTGTAAAGCCAGGGATGAGCGGCGGCGAACGGAGGTTCGAGCTCCTTACGCTTCTCAGGCACGAGATATGGGAGCCAGGAGCGCGTGATCAGGGCATCATCCGGATCAATCTCGTGAGCCCGCAGGATTGCTAGCCTTGCTGTGCGATACAGTGACGCCGCCTTGAACAAGCGATAGAGGCCGTAATATGCGCGCGCCGTTTGCTCCTTCAGCTTGTAGGCACTCTTGAACAATTTTTCCGCTTCGGGCATATCGCCCATATAAAAGGCAAATTCACCGCAAGCGGCAATCACTTCGGGTGAGTCGGGAAATTCGGCGGCATCGGCGTCGGCAGCATCAGAGGCCTCGTCCACCTTGCCTTCATACACGAGCGCCGACAACAATGCCGCATGAAGAATCGGATCCTTAGGAGCTTTTGTAGCAGCCGCTTCGAGGAGCGGGATCGCGGCTTCGTAATTTCCGGTCTTGTAGACCGTCAGCGCATCATCTGTTTTCTCAACGTGAAGGCCCGGTATCAAATACATCAGGCAGAAAAAGAATGTAGGCCAGGAAACGTACATTTTGTTACTTGGGTGACTATCCTAGCAGATTTCTTTCAGAGGTTAACGAGTGTTTCGAGACGATTTTCAATGATTCGCTGCGAGTCGAAATCGGATAGCTTTAGTAATCCCGCAGCGGCCATCTCTAACGCTTTTCGCGGCATGAGGCCGATCAATTCACCTTCTTCGATCTCTACACCTTGCTCAGCGGCTAGACGCCACACCTCCAAGCACACGACGTGCAGAGGCGTTTGTTCAAAATCGGTGACGTTGATGGAAACCTGAACCAACCCGCGAGATGGAAGGGGCAAGCCGAGTGCCTTTACCGAAGGAAAGCCTCCGCCGCTGGCGCGAATTCGCTTGGCAATCGATTTGGCCACATCGAGATCTTTCGATCGCAGGTTGATGTTATAAGCGATCAAAATTTTGCGAGCGCCAACGATCACGGCGCCAGCAGTAGGATGCAGAGCGGGACCGCCGACATCGGGACGCTTTGATTCGTCCCTCAGAACTGCTGCCCGAAGCCCTTCGAAACCGCCCCGACGAACGTTTTCAAGCCTCGCGCGGTCCCGCCGGAGCGCTGCCGCTTCGTAGAAATAGACGGGGACGCCGATCTCGCGCCAGATGCGCTCTCCTGCGCGATGAGCGAGATCAAGGCACTGATCGAGGGAGGCGCCTTCGAGGGGGACGAACGGCAATACGTCGAGAGCGCCGAGACGAGGATGAACGCCTTGTTGGTGGTTCATATCGATTAGCTCGGCGGCCTTTGCGGCGAGGCAAACCGCCGCTTCCAGAAGCGCCGCTGGACTGCCGGCAAACGTAATTACAGTGCGGTTGTGATCGGGATCGGAGGTCCGGTGTAAGATGAGCGTTCCCGGAACAGCCGACACGGCATGAACGAGTGCGTCTATGCGGGAGGCGTCCCGACCTTCCGAAACGTTCGGAACACACTCGATTAAGGACAACTCAGTCACGTACCTTCCGAAGCGACACGCCGCCGCGGACGCAGTTCGGACTCTAATGGCAATGATGTGCGATTGAAAACAATACTTTCTCCGCACATGGCTATTTCTACGTGATTGACTCCGAATTGACGAGAAATCTCCCGATAATCGGGGAGATCGAGCACGAGGAGGTCGGCTTGCTTTCCAGCTTCGAGGCTGCCAGTCGAGTCGTCCGATCCAGTAGCGCACGCAGCGTTGATGGTAGCTGCGGTGATTGCTTCTTCCGGCGTGAGGCGCAGTCGTAGTACGCCGAAAGCTACGGTTGTTTGCATATTAAGAGTGAGCGCATGCCTGAAATCGTAGCCCGTTGAGAGCGCAATTGCCACGCCCAAGTCGATGGCGCCTCGAGCACACACAGCATTTGGCAGTTCGAAAAATTCCTTTGCAGTGGAAAAGACCGCAATTGCGCTGGTCTGGGCAAGCGCGGTGCATTCATCCGAGGTGACATTCAGCGGGCACGAAACGGCGACGGGGTTCAAGCGAGCCAACGCAGGCGCCAGCTTGTCCGGCGCTCCGCCGGGCCACAACAGTTTCACCTCAAGTTGACTTCGCTCAACAGCCCCCAAAAAAGACCTATCCCTTTCAGTTAGCTCCTGCGGAGCTTCAAATTCAACGTAACGGACCAGCTTCCGTCGGGCCAGCTCGCTGAGAGACTCGGCAGTGTCGTTTGAAGTGTCTTTATTAGGCTCGGTTGGCTGGCCGATACGGCATGTGCGGACCGTGCGGATTGAACTACTCCTTCTGGCAAGTTGGCGGAAAACGGCGAGATTCGCGGGAATATCTTGAATGCCGGCTTCGATCTTTAGCTCCGCGGTGAGCGTTCCATGCCTCGAACAGGACCGCAGCAGCGGAATCATACGATCGAGGAATTCGGCTAGCTTTTGGCGCTTCGCTGGTTCTGCCGCGCCAGTCAGATGCTCTTCCAAGTCCAGGTTGATGGCCGGATCAACGAAGCCCGGCATAACCACTTTCCCATTGACCGGTATCTCGAACGCGGCTCGCGCCTCTTTCAGATTTTCGACGCGACGACTCGTTCCGACGGCAATGATCATGCCGTCTCTAATGAGTACCGACCCGTCTTCAATGAGTCCAAGTTCGCGGAGCGCCGGACCGCGGCGAGCTCCACTTGGCCCTCGCAAGGTTAACAGTTGCTTGGCCCCGCGCAGCAGGATGGCTTGTGCCAAGACTTACTCGATGTACAAAGAACGATTTAACTATATCAAGCGTGGTTAAAAACCTGCTTGAGCAAGAAATTGTAAGAAAGATAATCTTGCCAGAATGCATACAGAGTGACAGCGATTGATACGCCAGCCAGGACTTTCCAAACAAACTCGCGAGGGCTGTTTGGAAGGCCGGGAAGACCGCCGACCAGGCCGACAAGAAAGCCTCCTGCCAGTCCGCCGATATGCGCGGCTATATCGATCCCAGGCAGAAGACTGAGCACTAGACCGAAAATGACCCACTGGCGATAGTATGCACGCACGGCTTGTGCTAGCGGATCGTTGCGGCGCAGCCCCATCGCGAGCATGATGCCTATCAAGCCGTAACAGGCTGCAGACGCGCCGAGAGACAAGCTACGCGGCGACCAGAGCAGACTCAGCAAGAAACCGGTGAAGGTTGAAAAAATATAAGCGACGATGAGGCGGCTGGTTCCGTAGAACTGTTCAACCTCTCCAACGAGAACAAACAGTGCCCAGGAATTCATGGCGATGTGAACGAAGCCACCATGAAGGAATCCCGCAGTAATTAAGCGCCACCACTGTCCGGAATAAATGAAAGGGGCAACTTTCGCGCCGAATAGGACCAAGACTTGATTGGTGAGTCCGCTTGCGGGTGATGCCCCAGCCAGGCGGTAATTCGCTATG
Organism: Acidobacteriaceae bacterium; assembly: GCA_019240405.1. GTDB lineage: Bacteria > Acidobacteriota > Terriglobia > Bryobacterales > Bryobacteraceae > Bog-105. The sequence goes on along the minus strand of JAFAYL010000057.1, from coordinate 79,031 downwards.
AGCTCGGCGAGAAAAAACGCAGCATTGACGATTAAAACAATCATGCTCGTCAGGTTGGCTTGAGGAACGAGCGAACTCGCGAGCTGAGCAGCGCGCACATCAATGGCCCGCGGACCAAGCTGAACACCGCAGTAAGGGCAGACGCGATCCTTAGTGGTGATGAAGGCCCGGCAATTCGGGCACATGCGGCGCGTTTCCACGGTCTTAATTGTAGCCGTCGTGAGATACTTAGCCTGTTGAAATCGATGATTCGCATGAGCAAATCCGAACGGGAATATCGCGAAGACATCAGTCGCGTTTGCCGGCTCATTTACGAGAAGGGATGGGTGGCGGCAAACGACGGCAACGTAAGTATCCGGCTCGATGAAGACCGGATTCTGTGCACACCGACTGCGATCAGCAAGGGAATGGTGACTCCGGAGGACCTGATTACTTGCGATTTAGCAGGTAATAAAGTGAACGGGCACCGGGAATGCACGACTGAAATTGCGATGCACAGCACGATCTATTCAATGCGTCCGGATGTGCGATCGGTGGTGCATGCTCATCCGCCGGTGGCGACGGGCTTCGCGACGGCAGGGCGCGCGCTGGACAAGGCATTATTGCCGGAAGTAATCATTGCGCTTGGCGCAGTGCCATTGGCTTCTTACGGATTGCCTGGCACGCCCGCGCTAACCGAAGGAATGGTGCCGCTGATTCCGCACTACGACGCGCTGCTTCTCGAAAACCATGGCTGCACGTGTTATGGACAAGATGTTTGGCAGGCGTTCTTCCGAATGGAGATCGTGGAGCACTGCGCCCGAATCACCTTCGTAGCCGAGATGCTTGGGGGCGCGCGTCCCTTGCCACGGGAAGAAGTAGAGAAGCTGTTTGCCGCGCGGACGAGGTATAACGTCGACTCACATGCTCCAATGGAACCGGGTATGCCTCTCGTCGCCGAAGATCTGGTCGAAGCACGACGTTGACGGTGCTGTATAGCGGCGAATTCGGTTCGCGCATCGTTCAGACGGGTGCTTAGCGCCACTGTCACAATTTCCAAAAAAATTGTTTCTCTCAGCGAATCAGCCGCTTAGGTTGTAGGTTTTGGCCCGGGGCGCGCGGCGCGAATAGATGCTGAAGGCGAACATTCACGCTTTCCTGGAGTGAAGCCCGCATGAACGTCGCGCTAGCCTACAAGAATTTTGCCGCTCACAGAAATATCAGCCACATCGGTCTTGGCGTTTCGGCCCTGAATACAGCCAAAGTACTTCGCCGCTCGGGAATTAGAGCAGAGGTTTGGCCGATACTCAGCGGTACGGATCTTCGCAGACGCCTAACTGTCTCACCGGTTGAGCAAGTCATCATCTCCGCTCCCTGGATTCCGAGCGTTGAACTGCAATCGCTAGCGAACGATTTTCCGGATACTCATTTCGCAGTGAATTGCCACTCCAATGTCGGCTTTCTCCAAGCCGACCGGCATGGCGTAAAACTCGTTCGCGAAGCCATGGAGTTGGAACTTGGAACTCACAACATCCATCTGGGAGGGAACAGCCGGCGCTTCTGTGATTGGATTTACTCCGCATTCGGCGCGCCTTGCGCATATCTGCCTAATCTTTATTCGATTGATCCCGATCCGATTTGGCGATGCCGAGTCCTCACGGACGGAACCGTGCGAATCGGCATCTTCGGTGCAACTCGACCGCTGAAGAACCTGATGAGCGCGGCTGGAGCGGCGCTCGAAATTTCAAGAAGTCTCGGTGTTGGCCTCGAGCTCTGGCTTTCTTGCGGGCGCAGTGAAGGGAGCGGAGACACAATTTTGGGCGCTGTCCAGGAGATGATTCGCGGCTTGCCTCACGTCAAGCTGGTCATGAATGGCTGGCAACCCTGGCCCAAATTCAGAAGAGTTGTGGGCCACATGCAGCTTCTCATGCAGCCAAGTTACACGGAATCTTTCAATATGGTGACGGCGGATGGAGTGGCTGAAGGCGTCGCGTCTGTCGTCTCCAACGCGATTGATTGGGCGCCCGAGCACTGGAAAGCAAGGGTTGATGACGTGCTTGATATTGCGCGTGTCGGAAGACGTTTGCTTTTGGATCCGCGAGCCGCGCGCGACGGTTTTCATGCTCTGAAACAGTATGTCTCAGATGGTCTTCGCGCATACCGCGAACATTTTGATCGCTGCGCATAATGAGCTGCGTTATTCGATCAGCATGCAGTCGCCATACGAATAGAATCGATACTTTTCCTCTACGGCGTGCCTATAAGCGGCGAGTGCAAGCTCCGTTCCGGCGAACGCGCAGACGAGCATAAGCAGGCTCGATTTTGGCAGGTGGAAATTCGTCAGCATAGCTCCGGCGGCGAGAAAGCGAAAACCGGGATAGATGAACAGATTTGTTTCTCCGCAGAGCGGGCTTAATCCGCCGGCGAGCATAGCTGTTTCCAAGGTCCGGAACGTCGTTGTTCCTACGCAAACGAGGCGCTTCGCCCGTTGCATTGTGAGCGCGCTCGTCTCCGAAATCTCGAAACGTTCTTCATGCAGCCGAACATCTGAAAGATTTTCATTGCGTACAGGTGCGAAGGTCCCCAGCCCGATATGCAGTGTGATCTGAGCGACCTCTGCTCCCGCCGCGCGGCATGAATCCAGCACTTCGGTGGTGAAGTGCAAACCCGCGGTGGGTGCTGCAATGGATCCCCGTTTTTCGGCAAAAACAGTTTGATACCGGTCGCGGTCTGCGGCATTCGGCGTCCGGTGAATGTAGGGTGGGAGAGGAACAGTCCCTGACTTTTCCAACAGCTCACGAACCGGCTGACCGGCAACGAATCGCAGAGTACGTTCGCCGGATTCGCCTTCCAACAGCACTTCGGCTCGGAGCTCTTCGCTGAAAATAATTCCATCACCTGAGCGCACGCGCTTCGCAGGTCTGACTAGGGCGTTCCAGACGGTCTCTTCGTCGTTAAGCGGCCGCAATAGGAAAACTTCAATTTTTGCTCCCTCTCGTGTGTGACGGTGGCCGTACAATCGCGCGGGGACCACGCGCGTGTTGTTGAGCACAAGGCAATCGCCGCACCGGATGTACTTGTAAAAATTCCGAAATACATCGTCGTGGAAGGAATTTGTCTCGCGCGAAATAACCAGCATTCGAGACGCGCTCCGATCCGATAGGGGCTCTTGCGCGATCAGATTTTCAGGCAATTCATAATAAAAATCAGACGCTTGCAAACCTTCATTTTAGGGATCGAAAGCTCGTGCGATGAAACGGCGGCGGCGGTTGTAGAAAATGGCCGCCGAGTGCGGTCAAACGTTGTCGCTGCACAGCTCGATACCCACGCGAAGTATGGTGGCGTTGTACCGGAGCTTGCATCGCGAGAACATCTCAGGGCGATCGTTCCGGTCGTGAGGCAAGCGATGGACGAAGCCGCCGTGGATCTGCAGCAGCTCGCCGCAATCGCAGTGACTGCGGGACCCGGACTAGTCGGTTCGCTGCTCGTGGGCGTGACATACGCGAAGGCGCTCTGTTTCGCGCGGGGCATTCCGCTCATTTCGGTACATCACGTGGAGGGCCATATCCATTCAGTTCTAATGGAGAATCCAGAAATTCGATTCCCTGCCCTGGCGCTCGTCGTAAGCGGCGGCCATACGCACTTGTTTCAACTCCACGAAGTTGGAAGCTATCGCTTGCTCGGCAAAACACGCGATGACGCCGCCGGCGAGGCTTACGACAAAGTTGCAAAACTGCTCGGGTTTGGTTATCCGGGAGGACCGATTCTCGATCAATTGGCGAGATACGGGAATCCTCATGCGGTGAAATTCACGCTGTCCAGGATGAAAGGCAATGAGCTTGATTTCAGTTTCAGTGGATTGAAGACTGGGGTTTTACGGTGGACAGAACAGCACGACATTAAGGATGAGATCGAGAAGCGCCGCGGCCTCGAGCGGCCCACAATCGATGCGCTCCGTACGGCTAGCTCGAATGCGACGCTTGATCTGATCGCGAGTTTTCAGCACACCGTTATTGAAGAGCTGCTGCGCCGATTGGTTATTGCGGCCGACCAGATTTGCGCAGAGTCAATCATTGTCGCCGGAGGCGTAGCCTCAAATGCTGGCCTGCGAGAGCGCGCCACTCGGGAGACCGGATTGACGTTCTACTTCCCTTCCCCAGGGCTGGCGACTGATAATGCTGCGATGATCGCGGCGGCCGCATTTCCGAAATTTGAACGGCATGAATTTGCCGGATTCGATCTGAAGGCACATGCCGGCCTGATGCTAGCGTGAGGTATGGGTCCAGGCGCTCCCACTGAACACGCGAAGCTGCCGATTGCGGGTGTTCAGAATATCATTGCGATTGGGTCAGGGAAAGGTGGAGTTGGCAAGACTACAATTGCGGTGAACCTGGCGATCAGTTTGGCCAAGCTAGGTCATGCAGTCGGCCTGATGGATGCCGATGTGTACGGTCCCAACGTGCCGCTGATGCTCGGCATTCGAGACACGCCGCATGCGATTGGACAGCGGATTCAGCCTTTAAAAGCGTATGGCATTACGGTGATGTCAATGGGATTTTTGAATCCCGGCGACAAGCCGCTTGTGTGGCGGGGTCCCATGCTCAATAGCGTTATTCAACAGTTTTTGCGAAATGTTGAATGGGGCAATCTCGATTACTTGATTATCGATCTGCCACCCGGTACGGGCGACGTTCAACTAACGCTGATTCAGACGACGCCTTTAACGGGCGCGGTTGTTGTAACGACACCGTCCGACGTTTCACTGGAGGATGCGCGCAAAGCTGTGCACATGTTCGAACAAGTGCGAGAGCCGGTCTTGGGAATCGTTGAGAACATGAGCTATCTCGAACACAACGGAGAGAGGATTTACGTGTTCGGCAAAGGTGGCGGGGCAAAGACTGCGGAGCTGATGAAAGTGCCGCTATTAGCGGAAGTGCCGCTCGACCCAAAAACGCGGGAAGGCGGCGATTCCGGACGGCCCATCGTCACTTCGAAAGAATCGAATACGCAAACGGCGCTGTTTGAGAAACTGGCTCGACAAATCATCGAGCGCGCTGAACAGAGTAAGCAGAAGCAGCGGCCGACAATGACGATCGCAGAGTAAAGCGGATAAACTTGCCTTAGTTACCGGAATGAGGGTCGACTTTGAGCTTTGAGCCTGTGCTCCATTCGGTAAACGGCCGGAGCGTTGTGACGACATTGTCGCGCTCGCGCCAGCTCCCACGGAAGTAATCGCGATTCATCGCTGCGATTACCTCAAGTGGAATTTCCTTGGGGCACACGCCGATGCACTCGCCGATGTTGGTGCATCCGCCGAACCCTTCAGCATTCATCTGCGTGACCATTCGAATCGCACGGATATCGCGCTCGGGCTTTCCCTGCGGCAAGATACCCAGGTGAGCGATTTTCGCTCCCGTGAATAGCGCCGCCGACGCGTTGGGGCAAGCAGCAACGCATGCTCCGCAGCCGATGCAAGCGGCGGCATCCATGGCTCTGTCGGCGGATTCTTTCGGAACTAAAATCGCATTCCCGTCCGGTGCACTTCCGGTGGACACGGAGATATAACCTCCGGCTGCGATGATGCGATCAAATGAACGGCGATCGACGACCAAATCTTTAATCAGCGGAAATGCTTTGGCTCGCCATGGCTCGAGGACTAACTCTTGCCCATCTCTGAAGTGGCGCATCGTGAGTTGGCAAACCGTGGTGGCAGGAAGCGGTCCATGCGCGATTCCGTTAATCATAAAGCCACATGAACCGCAAATTCCTTCACGGCAGTCATGCTCGAAGGCAACCGGATCGTCGCCATTCTCGATTAACTGTTCATTAAGAACATCGAGACATTCCAGCATCGACATATCGGAATTTACGTTGTCGACCGAATAAGTCACAAACTTTCCTGATGCGCTCCGTGTCTGTTGACGCCAGATTTTCAGAGTGAGCCGCATCGGTTTTAAGTCGACATCATTTGTAACTTCTTTGGGCTGGATGAACGTACTCGAAATCGAGCGGCTCCTTCACGAGATCAGGCGGGTTTCCGTATCCGCGATACCCCCACGCGGCAACATACGAATAGTTGTCGTCATCGCGTTGTGCCTCGCCTTCAGCCGTTTGGTATTCCTCGCGGAAGTGCCCGCCGCAAGATTCGTTGCGTTCGAGCGCATCAATGCACATCAGCTCGGCGAGCTCAAAGAAATCTGCCACGCGGCCGGCCTTTTCAAGACTCTGGTTGAAGTCCTCTCCGCTTCCTGGAACGTTTACGTTTTGCCAATATTCATCGCGCAACTGGCGGATTTGCTGGATCGCGTTTTCGAGGCCCTGCGCGGTGCGCGACATACCGCAGTACTCCCAGACAATTTTGCCGAGCTCGCGATGGAACGAATCGACCGTGCGCCTGCCTTTAATTGAAAGTAATTTCTGAACGGTTTGTTCGACGCACGCCACGGCATTTCGAATCTCGAAATGCGACTCGTCAACTCTCTCGAGTTTATTGGTGGCAAGATAGTCTCCTACCGTGTAAGGAACGATGAAATAGCCGTCTGACAGGCCTTGCATCAGGGCGCTGGCGCCTAGGCGGTTGGCTCCGTGATCAGAAAAGTTCGCTTCGCCGACAACAAAGAGACCCGGAATCGTGCTCATCAGGTAGTAATCCACCCACAATCCACCCATGGTGTAGTGAATCGCCGGATAGATGCGCATCGGAACTTTGTAGGGATCCTCATCAGTGATGCGCTGATACATCTCGAATAGATTGCCGTAGCGGTCTTCAATCGCTTTGCGGCCAAGACGCTGGATGGCATCGGCGAAATCGAGATAGACACCCAAGCCCGTTTCACCTACACCGCGGCCCTCGTCGCAAACATATTTCGCGTTGCGCGATGCGACGTCCCGAGGTACGAGATTGCCGAAACTTGGGTATCGGCGCTCGAGATAGTAATCGCGATCCTCTTCAGGAATCTCGTCGGGAGCGCGTTTGTCGCCCTTTTTTCTCGGGACCCAGATACGCCCGTCGTTTCGCAGCGATTCGCTCATCAGAGTGAGTTTCGACTGGTAGTCGCCTGAAACGGGGATGCACGTAGGGTGAATCTGCGTGAAGCAAGGGTTTGCGAAAAGCGCGCCCTTCTTGTGAGCGCGCCAGATCGCGGTTACATTCGAGCCCTTTGCATTCGTCGATAGATAATAAACGTTTCCGTAACCGCCGGTCCCAAGAATAACGGCATCGGCCAGATGAGTATCAATTTCGCCGGTAACGAGATTGCGAGTCACTATGCCGCGCGCGTGATCATCGATAACGATCAGGTCGAGCATTTCGGTGCGGGGGTACATGGTCACGGTACCGGCTTGCACTTGCCTTTCAAGGGCTTGATAGGCGCCAAGCAGAAGCTGCTGGCCGGTTTGCCCACGTGCATAGAACGTCCGCGAGACCTGAGCACCACCGAAAGAACGATTCGTTAGGGTGCCGCCGTATTCGCGGGCAAAGGGCACGCCTTGCGCGACACACTGATCGATGATGTTCACGCTAATTTGGGCCAGCCGGTATACGTTGGCTTCACGCGAACGGAAATCTCCGCCCTTTACCGTGTCATAGAAGAGGCGATAAATGCTATCGCCATCGTTCTGATAATTTTTTGCGGCATTGATTCCGCCTTGAGCTGCAATAGAGTGCGCGCGCCGCGGTGAATCCTGAAAACAGAAGCAACTGACTCGATAGCCGAGCTCGCCAAGCGTAGCTGCCGCGGAAGCGCCGGCAAGCCCGGAGCCGACGACAATAATCGAGTGCTTGCGCTTATTGGCCGGGTTCACCAGCTTCATGTTGAAGCGCGCTTTGTCCCATGCAGCCTCGATCGGACCCGAGGGAATTCTTGCGTCGAGCTGCATCACTTCACCAGACCGAGAAGGATGCCGAGAGGAATTGAGACGTAACCTAGCACAAGCAATACAGCCACGACGGCAGCGGCATTCTTGAGGATCGAAGTATGGCGAGCGTGATTGATGCCGACCGACTGAAACATGCTCCAGGCGCCGTGCCTGACGTGGAAACCGAGAAGAACCATCGAGAAGATATACCAGGCGGATACATACCAGACCTGGAAACTGGCAACGACGTTGTGATAGACGTCGCCCTCTACGAAATCGAACCCGGGATGCACGATACCTGCAGTTAAGTGAAGCAGGTGATAGATGACAAACGCAAGAATGATAGGCCCACTCCAATACATGGTTCGCGAGGCGTAGGTAGAAGCGATATTCTCTTTACGCGAGTAGCCGATCGGACGGGCTCGCAGCTTACGGCGCCCAAGCTTGATGGAAGACCAGATATGAAGAATAACAGCGGCCAAGAGGACGATTCGCACGATCCAAAGTATTTCTGGGACGCCTCGCAGAAAACGGCCGTACGCATTCAGTGCTTCAGGGCCTAAGAAGACTTGAAGATTTCCCAGCAGATGGGCGATGACAAAGACAAATAGAATCGCGCCGGTGATCCCCATTACGATTTTTTGACCGTTTGTCGAATCCCAGAAGCGCGCGGGACGGCTTTCGCGAACGCTAACTAGGGTTGCAGACATGTGGAGTAGGAGTGCGCAGGGGAGCTCAAAGTCTCAGGTTAGCTCAGCGGAGCTTTTTGGCTAACTTCAACTTTGTCGTACTTTTCCAGCCACTTCAGCTCTTCTCGAACTTTGATGTAGCCGTGCCACGGATTTTTCCCGAGGCCGTGACCTTCGCCAGGAAACACGAGAAGCCTGTGAGGAATTCCGAGCGCATCGAGCGCCCGCTCGAGCAGATAGCCTTGCGATGCGCTCACGCGAACATCGTCGGAACCGATTACGTCGTGGACTGGCGTTCTGACTCTATCGAATTGAAATAGCGCCGCTTCACTTTGATAGACGTCTGCCTTTTCCCACGGAGTCCCGCCGAGATACCAAGCATCATCGAAGGTCTCGTCATCGTTTCCCCAATTCGAAGCATGCTCCACGGCTCCGGCGCCCGATACGGCCGAACGGAAGCGGGTTGTTTGTGTGATCAGCCAGTTGGTCATGTATCCGCCGTAGCTATACCCTCCAATCGCGAGATGATCCGGATCAGCAATACCAGCCTTCACCAAAGCATCAACGCCTTCCAAAATGTCTTTGCCCGGGCGCGAAACAATATGCGGCGAGATCTCAGTCATGAAGTCGTCTCCATAGCCGGATGACCCACGATAATTCGGCTCAAACACGAGCCAGCCGTTGGCAGCAGCGAGCGAAGCCCAGCTATACCAATCTGCTCCGAAGTGGTCGCCATCGGCATCCGCCGGACCGCCATGAATCAGCGTGAGCATGCGAAGATGCTTCGCGTTGAATTTCCCCGGGGGATACAGCAAAACACCTTCGATGGATTTGCCGTCATCGGCGGTCCACCGATACGGATTCCAATGTGGGAGATCGCGCTCGGTGAAGCGCGTGTTCAGATGCGTGATGAGCTTCGCTGAAGCGAGATGGGAAACGTCTTCGGCTAGATATAGCTCGGTCGGCTCGTTGATACGCGAATGGCGAAACAATACGCGCTGGCTGTGTTCGGCCGCCGTAAAGCCTTCATACGTGCCGGAGGCTCCGTCAAGCCTTCTGGATCGCGATTCGTCAATGGAGTATGCCTGGACTTCGGTACCGAGCTGGCCCAAGCCGAATAGCTTACCGTCATCAGCAAGCGTGTAGTCGGTCCAGGAGCCCGGGAAAGCCGCGCCAAGCCGCTGGAGTTTTCGGGAGTCCACGTCCAAGGCGTAAAGTCTTCCTTGCACGTCCGTATATTTGCCTTCGAGACTGCCGCTCGCTGCAAAGACGCCGAAATAAAGTTGCTTCCCATCTTTGGTCCAACGAAGCTCACGCTCAAGGGCCTCGTTGTGGGTAAGTTGAATGGCTGATGATTCCCGATTCGAATCCGTCCGGACAACATAGATTTCATAGGCGTCGAGGTGTTCCAATCTTCCGGAAATCGAGTTTGTAAGAAAAGCAATCTGGCTGCCGACGGGAGGGACTGCGATTTCGCCGATCGCGTATTTGCTGCGGGTTACGATTCGCGCGCATTTAGGAAGAGTTTCCGCGGCGTCAGCGCGATTCTCTTTCTTGGGTTCGTCTTCCGCCTCGGCTTTTCGGGTTTCAGCGATAGAGAATGGCTTAGCCGCAGGGATGGCATCCCGTAGCGCAATCTCCAGAAGGAGGTCACCACGTTCCTGCTCGCGCCAACGAGCCACATCCTTCCAACTGCGGCGCTCAGTTTCTTTGGCCTCCTTCGAAAGGGGCTCCGGGACGCTGGAGAGGATTGCCGTGCTATCGGCACTCCATGCAAACGTGTGGGTCTTTAATGGCTCGGAGTAGAGCGGAAAAGCATCGCCGCCGTTGAGTGAAATGACCCAGACGCGGCCGATCTCCTTTTCGCTCGATTTGCTTTCCTCGCCTTGTTTTTCTCCACTCTCTGAAGCATCTTCAAACGGTATCGGACGGCTGGAGATGAAAGCGATGTACTTGCCGTCAGGCGACCATTCCGGATTCTCGTCGTGACCAGACTGGGCAAGCGGGACGAGCGAATCGCGGCCTTCTTGCCAAAGCCACAGATCGTCACAAAAACGGTCATGCTTCCAATCGGCGCGGGTAGTCGCGATTACGGCAGCCTTGCCACCGGGCGCCAGCTTGGCGGAACGGATTTCGACATAACTAAAAAGATCGTCAATCGTCAGCGGTGCGCGTTTGGTTTGCGCGTGAAGCGCCGTTGCGAGGGCCGCTAAAGCCAGAGTCGAACGAGATAAAGAAATAATCGGTGTCACAGGATAAACATTATCTTTTATCCCAAAAGACCTCGCAATCGGAAACCTCGGCGTGTTGAGAATAGATTCGCCGCAAACCGAGCCGGTCGATTTCATCTTCATCCGCGCAAGTTGCGACCGTTTGAAAAGCACCTGCCTTCACGCGGCGATCTAGCTCGCTTTGGGACACAATGTGGAGGGAAGCTGCAAGCTTCGGGGGCATTTCAAGCTTATGAGAATAGGAAAACTCCATGCCGGGCGGAGGGGGGCGGCGCGTCAGGAAGTAGACCACTTCATCGGCCCAGAGCGGTGCGCCGCGCGAGGTGACTTGGTCCACCTTATCCGCAATCTTCTGATAATCATTCCAGGTGTAGGAATCACGGTCGTCGAACAACCTTTTAGCGAGCCCTAAGCAGAGTAACAGAATCACCAAGGTTGCCGGCCAAAAGGAACGCTCGCGCCGGCCTAGACGGAAAGCGAGAGTATACATTCCGAGTGAAGCGAGAATCGCGTAAAAAGGGACCGCTAGAAGAAAATATCTTTCAAAAGTTGGGTGAGCCAGAGAAAGAAAAGCAGTGATCGCCGCGGCAAGCCATGCGGCGAGATAGAACTCGGCGCGAAGGCGGTCGCCGCAGTTGCATTTGATGCGTAGGAAGAGAACGCCCACAATCGCGAGTAGTCCCGTCATCATTGCGGGCGAAGAGTCTACCCATGCGGTAAGCACATCGAAATCATGCGCCGACGCTTCTCCCCAGTTATACCGCCGATAGAAAAGCTGGTATTGCACGAGATTGAAGAATACAGGGCCAGGCGCTTTACAGTAAAGCCAGAGCACCGGCAGAAATGGAGCAACCGCTCCGAGGATCAGCACCGCAGACTTAATCCATCGGTTTCCCGTGCGGTTGTACCGGAGAAGCCAAAGCAGAAGAACTAGAATGACTGGGCAACTCAAGAGAGAAGAAGCTGCGGCGGCACCCGCGAGAACACCTGCTGCGAGCGGCCAAGACAGGCTTTTGCGGTCCAGCATCAAAAGTGCGACGCGGAAAGAAGCCGTGATGAGGAACAGACAGATTCCGTACGCCTGCACGGTGCCGAACTGAACGACAGGAACACTACAGGCGAGCATGAACGCTGAGGCGATAGCCGCCGGAAAACGCCACTCGCTGACCGGAAAACGCGAAAATACGAACTCGGCTGTTAGGATCAGAGAGCCCGAGGTCATAAGGGCTGCGAGAAAGTGCGGCAAACGCCAGCTATCTCCGAAAGCTCTCATCCAGGCGGCATTCCAATAGGTGCTCAACGGGGGCTGGGGAAAACAGAAATCGAGATACGGTTTCTTCCCAGCATTGATTAGCTGAGCTGCGAGTAGATGGAAGCCTTCATCGAGTGAGAACGCCCGAGTTTGAGAATAGATGATCAGACCGGCGGACAGAAGCAGAAGCGTGCCGAAAAAAATGATGGACGCCTCCCGGATACTGGGGGACCGACTGAACGAAGCAGAAGAGATCGAGGACAAATTAGAACGGAAAAGGCCGGACGCTTGAGGTCCGGCCTTCACTGGATTTATACTTTGCCCGATGGGCGCTTAGTCTGCCGGGCAGGAACCGGATCCCCATTGGAACTGGGGCGCGGCCTCACCACCCCACTTTTCCCGCTCAGCCGGTCCAAGATAGGTCGACAGAGGCGGCAGGTTATAGATCACTTGGTTCGTGTCCACACCTAGTTGCGTTTGAGTCGTCGTTGTAGTCCCATTGAGCTGAATGAATAAGCTCTGAGCGGATGGCCGCAATACTGCATAATCGGTCTTTCCGTCGTTATTGAAATCACCCGCGAGAGGTAGGTCACCTTGAGTTCCGAACTGCGTTGCCGTTTGATTTCCGTTGGAGCTCTGGATCACATACCAAGTGCCACTTGCCGGCCGCCAAACCGCATAATCCGATTTCTTGTCGCCATCATAATCGCCCGTGACTGGAATATCGCCTGGCGCACCCCATTGCTGAGTGATCTGACTGCCTCCTGAAGTCGGCAAGATGTACCATGTGCCATTCCCCGGCCGCCAAACGGCAAAGTCGATCTTTCCGTCACCGTCAAAATCGCCGGTTACCGGGATGTCACCCAGTGCGCCCCATTGCTGCACAGTAGGACTGGTGTTGCTCGGATTGGCCGCTGGAGTGATGTAATATGTCCCGTTCCCCGGACGCCAGACGGCTAGATCGCTAACCGGATGAGTTCCCACAGCGTTTCCCAAGTAATTGCCAGGTACTGGAACATCACCAGGGGCGCCAAACTGCGTAATAAGATCACTTTTTCCGCTACTGTAGCGAATAAACCACGTGCCATCCCTGGGACGCCAGAACGCATCATCCGGTTGTCCGTCACCATCGAAGTCGCCAGGGACCCGGACATAGATGGATTTCCCGACTTCGCAGAGTTTCAGGGCATTGGTGATTAGATCGACCGCAGGACCGCCAGTCGGAGGACCCCATTCCTGAACGATAACGTTCGGATTGGCAGCGAGCTTGAAGTACATGTTTCCTTGGTATGGCCGCTGCACAGCATAGCTCGTCTCCCCCGCTCCGTTAACGCCAAGCGTATTCAAATCATAGTTTGCCGGGACTGGAATGTCACCTGGAGCTCCAAATTGGTAGCTGATTGGAGAGTTCGGCGTGGCACTCGGAATGATGTACCACGTGCCCACTGCTGGCCGCCAGACCGCGAGGTCTTGGGTTCCGTCTCCGTCCCAATCTCCGGTAACAGGAACATCGCCGGGATTGCCCCATTGCGTGGATTTCTGCGTGTAGACTCCTGCCGTTGAGGTGCTCAGTTGTTGATACCAAAAACCGTTTGAGGACCGCCAGACCGTCAGGTCGGCCTTGCCGTCACCATTAAAGTCTCCTACCACAGGAATATCGCCGGGAGCACCCCATTGCTGAGTAATCGGCGGCCCGGGATTGCTATTCGTTCCGGTGCTCGGAAGGATGTACCACGTCCCAGTAGACGGACGCCACACTGCGAAATCCGTGATTGGGAATCCCTTAACTCCTGAATGACCAAAGTAACTGGCCGCAACCGGAATATCACCGGGCGCGCCCCACTGCTGGATTATCGGCGTTGTGGGATTGGCAAACAGATACACATACCAGGTTCCGTTTGACGGCCGCCACACCGCATAATCGATTTCGCCATCACCGTCGAAATCACCCACCACGCGAATGTCGCCGGTGGCTCCAAAATTGCTCTGACCCATTGCTGGATAGACAAAAAGCATCACAAGGCTGGTTAACGGCAGGACTACCGAACCAATAAATTTCGTATATCTCGCCAACGCGCGGGATAGAAACTGGAAAGAGTTACTCATAGAAGCATCCTCAGTATAAGACATGGTTACATCAGCATCAAGCCAGCAAATTTGAGGATAATCAAAAGATTTGTCTCTAATTAGCTGGGCGAGCTCCGGCGGGCACAAGCTTTTCAGCGCCTACTTTGTTGTTAGAAGAACCCAAAATCGGTTTTTCTAAGAAATGCCAGGAAGCAGCGCTGTACAGGAACGCTGCGGCGAAGGAAAGCAACACTACGGCCACAGGATTGTGAAACCACTTCTTAACGAACAGAATGGCGCTGAAGTGAATAAGATACATCGAATAGCTAATTCGCCCTAAGTAGCGCAAAACAGGCAAAGATAGAATTGACGCGAACACCGTGCGACCGTTTAGCGCCCAGGTCAAAGAACCCGCTGCGAACAGTAAGGTGAGCAGATAGATAAATACGTTTGTAAAGGTTGTGTTTTGATTAGTCCGAAACCAGACGAACTGGGAGAGAACTAACAACAGGCCTAAAGAAACCAGCAGCGTAATCTTCCCCGCCCCGGAATATTTTCGGATAATGTCCGGGTTCTTCCGCCACGCAATCGCAATGAGCGCGCCGGCCGAAAGGAGATCCATCCGGAACGGAGTCAAATGGTAAATAGGAGCGAAGTTCCCAACTATCGGCGTTGCGATAATCCGCAACATTGGGGCGAGCAGAAATAATCCTCCGGCTGTCCAAGGCAAAAAGGCCTCCGGAACAAGAAGAACGATAATGGGCCAGACTAGATAAAACTGCTCTTCGACTGCTAGAGACCACAGGACACTGAGGCTTTCATGGCTCACATGATTGAAAGCTTCGGGAATATTGGTTGAGAAGAAAACATACCAATACCACTCCTTCATCCATGCGGTGCCAAAGAGCAGCGAGGCCACAATCATCAGCAAATAATATGGCGGCAAAATGCGTTTGGCTCGCCGGCTATAAAAATGGCCGAAATACGAACCTCCACTTTCCTTGCGCTGCATGAGGATTCCGGTGATCAGAAATCCGCTAAGTACAAAAAAAACATCGACGCCCATCCACAAGAGAGGAACATCGAGGGCCTGGTGAACGAAGACAAGCAACATCGCCATAGCACGCAAGCCATCGAGCTGCGGAATGCGTCCTGGAGTTGGTCCGATAGTCTCTTTCACGTGCTTCGGCGGGCTAAGCTTATGAGAGGATTATTGTTTGCAGCGTGTAACTCGCCAAGAGCTAGCGATACTAGTTTAGCGCAATGAAGGACATAGCGCGAAGAATCACAAGGATTCCATCCAGCCTGGACCGATTGGGCTGGAAGGGAGTGCTTGTGGCAATATGGCAGTCTTTGACGAACAGTGTGAGGCACTGGGCTTGGGACGTCTGGCACGGAGTCGAAACGCGGCACCAAGTCGCCCTGAAGCAGTTGGGCCTCGATGGTTCGTCCTATTCGCAACCACCTGAACAGTACGTCACGCCGGGCTGGAATGGAGATTACAGCAGTAGCGCAAGCTGGAAATTCCCCGAGCGCCTAAAACGGTTGAATTTGGACTGGAGGCTTTACACGTACGTCGATCTGGGCGCCGGCAAAGGGAAAACGCTTTTTTTGGCGGCGCAATTGCCGTTCATTAAGGTTATCGGCGTGGAGCTTTCGCATAAGCTAGTGACGATTGCTCGAAAAAATATTCAGACCCAGCGCAATTTCAATTTGAAATGCAAGGACATTGACGTCGTGGAGGCGGACGCGACAGCATACGAGTTTCCCTCAACCCCACTCGTGATTTACTGCTTCAACTCCTTTCCGGAGCCAATCATGCGGTTGGTCCTCGAGAATCTGAGGCAATCGCTACAAGAAAATCCGCGCGAGATCTACATGATCTACACCCATCCAGCGTTGGAATCTGTGATCTCTGAGTATGACTTTCTAACCGTAATTGACTCGAGCGGAGGCGACGGCTCGCGAGGCGGACATCGAAGCTATCGCGCCGTGTTGCCGGTGAACGCGAACTGATGAATACGTCAGACTTAATTGAGAACAGGTATGGCAAATAATAAGCAAACTTCGACGGGCAAGGTCGCGCATGCGGCTTCGCCCAAAATCCAGCAGAAAGAAAACATCTACGAAGCCGAGTACTTGGGAAGCGGCACATTTCGTATCGTAAAACCCAAACGCACGGAGAAGAAGCGACGGCAATCTGCTGTCAAGGGAACTACGCGGGGCGCACGAAAGTAAAGTACCCCGGGTTTGCGTCGGCTGCGGTTCTCTCGCCATCTCAAATCGTCCGCGTCACCTTGCTAATAGTGCGTGGTCGATCTGGATCGAGATGCTTCACTTCAGCCAAACTCGCGGTAAAGAGCTGTGCGGGAATGATGTAGGGAATCGGAGTATAGAGATCCTCGGGCGCTTGATTCTTAATGGGAAGCGTGGCCGGGATGGTCAAAATCCCCTGGACGAGCTCACTCGAGGACGAGATTGCTCGGTTGCTCCGGTCGGTGATGAGAAGCGTTTCGGCCCCAATGTTTTTCAGCTTCTCCAGAAGCTCGCACATCGGCTTCCATGTCACTCCAGGCGGGCAAAACAGAAACGTGGGGAACGAAGTCTCAAGCATCGCGATAGGACCGTGCAGCAGATCGGCGGAAGAGAAACGTTCCGCTACCACATAGCACGTCTCCATCAGTTTCAAAGCGAATTCGAAGGAGTTCGAATAGTTGAGCCCGCGTCCCACACACACGGCGTGGCGCATGAAACAATAACGCTCCGCGCGTCCGCGGATTTCGTCCTCTAGCTTTAGCGCTTCTGAGCACCAATCGGGAATACGCGCGAGATCCTGCTGCCGAATTGACGCACCCAGCGCATGGGCGAGAAGATAAAGGCAGGCCAACTGGCCGGTGTAGGTTTTTGTCGCGGCCACGCTCTTTTCTTTACCCGCGCGCACCAGCAGTATATGTTCCGCAATACGCGCTAGGGTGCTGTTACTTTCATTTGTTATGCCAATGGTGAAGGCGCCTGCTTTTTTGGCTTGCTCCAGGACGAGGTTGGTGTCAGTAGATTCGCCCGATTGCGAGATAGCGATAACAGCGACATGGTCGAGCTTGAGCTGGGAATGGTAAAGAGTGCAGACAGAAGGGGCCGCTAAGGACACCGGAATTCCGGTTGAGATTTCAAGCAAGTAGCGGCCGAATTGAGCAGCGTTATCCGATGTGCCTCGCGCGACCAGGATCACTAGCCGGACGGGATTCCGTTCAAAATGGCTGCGCAAGTTCTCGGCAGCTCTCCACTCGGCTTTGAGAGTACGCTCAACAGCAGAGGGCTGCTGGCGAATTTCCTCCCGCATGGTGGACATGCTAGAGACGATAACAGAGCGAAATTAGACGGAAGCCGGCTAGAACACAACGGACGGGCCTGCTGATGGCCCAAGCAAGTATTGCGGACTGATTCCCGCCGACATGGGGAGGCGCGTAATGGTCGGCTTGATGACGAGTAGTGTTTTCTCGGTCTTATCTTCGCGCGTATTCTCGCTCAGAAGCTGATTGAGTCCGGGTATCTGACTGATACCCGGCAGGCCGTTTCGGGTGACCGTGTGCGTGTCCTCATCAATGCCTGCGAGAACCGCCCATTCTCCTTCCCGCAAGACCACGCCGCCTTTGAATTCGCGTTGATTGATGGTCGGCACGGTATTAAGCTTTTGCGAACCTAAAGCCTTGAATTGAGCTTCAACGTCTAGCGAAACCTCGGAATCCCCATTCACGCGAGGTGTCAACTTCAGTACCAAGCCTAGGTCCTCCATGGTTACTTCCCCAATCGGGTTATAGAGAGCTGACGAACCTGTTTGCTGGAAACCGGTGTAGAGGGACTGCGGAATCGGATACTTATCTCCAACGTGAAAATTCGCAGCTTGGCCATTATCGACAACCACAGCTGCATCGTAAAGATTTGTCGCAAATGACTTCGAGTACATGGCAAAAATGGTTGCGTCCGCTAAGCCGACACCGAAGAGAGTCGCGCCGCCACCGAATGCCAAGAAATTCATAGGAGTACTTACACTCGCAAGAATGTTTTGAAACCCTCCGATATGCCCGAAATCAAGAAGCTGAAAAGTGGTTGGTAGAGAGAGGCCATAGTGGTAAATGCGATCGGAGTCCACAGTCAGTAATTGCACCTCAATCGAAACCTGCGCGCGCGGTAAAACGAGAGCTTGCAAAAGAGATCGTGCGACGCGCGCTTTCGAAACTCGGTCGCGCACGACGATTTCACGAGTCTCAGAATCAAAGGCCATGGACCGTAGGTTCAGCGCGCCACGAACCGCATTCGCAGCCTCAGCGAGCTCTTTCTGATCGAGCGCATCGGGCACAGGCACGGTAAGCAGAATCATCGGCTCGAGCTGGGAGCGTTTGGACGCGGTGTTGCGGGCAAAGAAAACAGTGTCGGCACTGACAGGGAAAACGAATGTGTTCGTGGCAGCAGTAAGCGCGTCCATAGCAGTACGGAAGTCGGCCTGATCGATTTGGAAGTGAATCGGGTGCTCAGGCTGCATCTCGGGGTCTACAATCACGCGAATGCCGTACGTGGACGCGACCGTATGAAACAAAGACTTTTCATCCGCTCGCAAATCGAAGTCATGAAGAGACGAATCCGGTATGAGCTTTGGGAGCGGAGCCAGAGCTTCGATTCGCCGGATCTGCTTCGCGGATATAGAATCGGCTGAGGTCTCGGTACCAAGGCCAGGCTCTCCCGCAGGCGGCGACTCCGATGAGGCTTTGGCTGTGGCCGGAGGAGATGGATTAGTAGCTCCTGCAGCTTTGATATCGCTAGAAATCTCGGCGTTCTCGATATTCGCTTTCGCGAGTAGCTGCGCAACTGGAGCCAGAGCGTCACGGTTGGCACGGTAGGTGGAATTACCAGGTTCGCGCGCCGCAGCTTCTGCGAAAAGCAGATAAGCTCGGACCAACTGGCCGGAATTTTGGGCTTCTCGGGCTTCTCGCGCCAGCCGGGCTGCAACAGGGTCACTCGCCGCAAAGCACGCTAAGGCGCAGAAATTTACTACCAGTAAACGAAGGTTCAACTTTTGAAGACGAATATTTAACGAAAAGCGTGCAGTGCGCACCAAAGAGAAAGTACTTAGTGTCCTGGAGCGACGTAACCGGGCGGATGAGCCGCGCCCTCGCCAAAGAAATATTCTTCCATTTGCTTGAGCAGAAACTCCTGGGCCTCCGGCGTTCCCAAATTGAGCCGGTACTCGTTCATGATCATCTTCATCTGCTCTACCCACATCCTCCAAGCCTCTTTCGAGACGTTCTCGTAGATCCGTTGTCCAAGCGGGTGGCCGTCAAACGGGACTTCATCCAAGCCGGGGAGTTCTTTGTGCAGCTTCACGCAAAAAACCTTGCGCTCGGTTGCGGGGCTCGAACCGGTTGTGGTTGCCATAGCGAAATCTCCTTGCTCGTTATCTTGAGAATAGCCCAGCACGGAGTCGCTCCCGGAAATATGAATTTCTTGTAAAGTCCGGCGCGTTGCGAGTCTCCAGGACGCGCATCACTAATTGGACTCAGCTCGATCCACGGGCGCCGACGGCAAGGCGCGGCTGAGCGACAGCATCTGATCCGGCACGCTGTTGCATTTCCTGTTCGAGAAATGCCGAAAGGCGCAATGGCGCGGAAGCATCTTGCGAGAAATTCTGCTGCACAGCTTTCAAATAGCGCCGTAGGACATCCGGTCTGGCAGACTTTCGAACAGCGCATGTCTGAAGATCAAGCAGTAACTCTAACTCCCATTGAGTGAAGACATGGCGGTCGACAGTCCCGCTAATTAACTCTTGAACCAGTTGGCTGAAAGAGACGAAGTTGGGCCGCTCTGATCCTGCGCGAGTCAATTAAAGAAGTGTGTTGCAGAACACAAAAGTCTACGAAATTTTTTGCGAATGGGCGGATGAGAAGGGCACTTTTTCTAGCGAGGATTGGTGTCTCTTCCCCAGTTTTCCTTTATTTGGCCGTCGATCCTGGCCGTTTTAGCCCTGCTCCTACTCCTTAGCGGTATCGATGACCTGATACCGGTAATCATCTGTGTAAAGCACTGGCTAAAAACGCGAAAACCGTCCGGAAGCGCGATCCTGCAGGAACTCCTCAAGGCGGAACGGCGAATCGCGATATTCGTGCCTTGCTGGAAGGAATCGGAAGTGATCGGCAACATGGTTCGCCATAACATGGCGGCCATTTGCTACAGCAATTTCGATTTTTTTCTCGGCGCCTATCCAAACGATGAGCCGACGCTCAGAGCCGCCGACCGGTTGGCCGAATCGTTTCGCAATGTGCATGTCGCGGGCTGTCCACATCCCGGCCCTACCTCGAAAGCGGACTGCCTGAACTGGATTTATCAGCGGATGTTGCTCTATGAGGAGGAACACGGCGTCTATTTCGACACGATCGTTTTGCATGATGCGGAAGATTTGATCCATCCGGAAGCGCTCGCGGTAATCAACCGGGAACGGAGCAGGTATGCGATGGTGCAAATGCCCGTACTGCCGCTAGCGACTTCACTCAAGGACTTTACACACGGAATCTACTGCGATGAATTCGCCGAGTTTCAAATCATTGACATGGCAGCCAGACAATTCAGCGGTTCATTTATTCCCTCGAACGGAGTGGGAACCGGTTTTGCTAGAGAGATTCTCGAAGAGCTGGCCCGCGAGCGCGGAAATCGCGTCTTCGATCCCGCGAGCCTGACAGAGGACTACGAAATCGGCCTGCACGTGCATCAATGCGGATACCGCCAATTGTTCTCTCCTCTGAAATGCAGTGACAAAGGATGGATTGCAACGCGCGAATACTTTCCCCGCAAAATTCGATCGGCGATACGCCAGCGTACGCGATGGGTGACAGGCATTGCTTTGCAGTGCTGGGAACGGAGCGGCTGGCGAGGCTCGTGGCGGACCCGATATTGGTTCTGGCGGGACCGTAAGGGCTTGCTTTCCAACCCGCTTACGTTTGTTACAAACCTGGTCTTCATAATCGGCGCAACGGATTGGGTCGCCAGCATCACAGAGCAGCGGCCCTGGCAGTTCGCGATCGCAAATCCAAGAATTGTGGCTCTATGCGCCGCAACGCTTGCGCTGCAATCTCTACGAATTGCCATCCGCATGATTTGCGTCGGGAGAATATTCGATTACGTTTTCGCGCTTGCCGTTCCGGCGCGCATGTTTCACGGCAACATGATCAATTGCGCGGCCTCGTTCGCCGCCATGTGCCGGTATGCTTCCGCGCGCTTGCATGGGCGGCCTCTAGTGTGGATAAAAACCGAGCACAGCTATCCCAGCAGGGACGCCCTTCTGATGCACCGGCGCGAATTGGCCGATGTGCTCGTAAGCTCGGGTTATCTCACTGAGCAATTACGCCTTCAAGTTCAAGCGGAGATGCGGCCTGGCGACGATCTGGGTGACTTTCTCCTGGCAAACAACATCATTTCCGATGACGATTTGTGTAAAGCAATCAGCTTGCAATCGGGAGTGCCGGCGGCCCGGATAGAACCGCGACATGTCAGGAAGGGAGTGGTCCGAAGCTTGCCCGCTCACGTCGAGAGACGTTTTGGTATCGTGCCGTTCGAGCTCCAGGACGGGCGGCTTTTTGTTGCTGGATCGCGAGTGCCGCCTCTGAATCTCTTCGAAGAGCTAAAGAATTTCACACGATTGCCGGTTGAGTTTCAGCTAGTGACGAGACGGAACTACGAGGAACTTCGGAAGCTACTTTAAGGCGAGCGCCTCGCCGCGCGTCTTGTGTCTCACGATCTTGTCTTTTAACGAAGAGACAGAGAGCGCAACGCCAATAGCAGTACCCACGATGTTGATCAACACATCCCGAATTGCGGGATCGCGTCCGGGAAAAAAGCGCTGAAGGAACTCGCTCGCGGAGCCGACTACCGCTCCGCAGACAAGGATCACGGCAATCTTCCTCGGTGTGTTTGGAACGGCATTCCAAAGCAGGACAGCGAGAACTAAGAACAAAGCGATATGGAATCCCTTGTCCGCCAACAGATGAAGAAATCCAAACGGCGGGTCCTCAGGGCGGAGACCCCGAAAGAGAATTGCGGCCAAAAAGTGAAAGGCCCTTTCGCACCACTCGGCGGCAAGCGATGTCGACGAGAAAAAAATGACGCCGACCCAAAGAATAACAGCGTAAACCCAACGATTTATCCGCACAACTAGAAGTGTTGCACAGGAGCGAATTATTTCGGTTTCTTCCCTGCTCGCGGATTGAATAGTTCGATGGGAGAGAAATCGACAATCTTCCATTTACCCTTCTCGCTTACGAGCCGGACCTGAATTTCGCCCGTACGGCGCTCGGTTTCGAGAGTAGTCTTATTGGTCAGGCTAAGAGTCCACTCGACGGTCGCCTTCGACTCCGAGCCGGAATCCTGCTCATCTGCTATGTCGATTTCGCTGACAACCTGCGAGCTAATCGTAAGCGCGGCAAAGTAATCGCGCAGCTTGGAGTAATTCACGAAGGATTTGTCGAAGCGCGCCATAGCGTCATCCGGGTTCTCGTCGGCAAGTGCGGTTGCAACATAGTTCAGGCTCGCGAGGATATCATCGGCGCGATCTGCCGTGAGAGGTAAGGCGAGCATAAATAACGCGAGGCACGCGACAAGACAACAGCGCCATCGCGCAAGGTTACGTGCGATAGCTGGCATTGATTTGGATGTAGCCTTCCGTCAAGTCGCAGGTGAAAAAGCGAGCCTCGGGCCTGCTTCGCCCTTCTAGAACAATGCGAACATCCACCTCGGACTGATCGAGTTTTTGTTTGAGCTCTGCGTCATCGAAACTCGCAGCCAATCCAGCCCGACAGACTTGAACGTCTTGCAGGTAAATGTCTACCTTCGAGGGATCAAAATCAACGCCCGCGTATCCAGCCGCAGCGAGCACGCGGCCCCAGTTTGGATCGCTGCCCGCGATAGCTGTCTTCACCAACAACGAGTTAGCTACTGATCTCGCAACGCGGGATGCATCTTCATAAGATTTAAAACCCGCCGCACGCACAATAATTAATTTCCGCGCGCCCTCAGCGTCCGCGGCAATCTGTCGGGCTAAACTCTCCATCACCCGCGTGATCGAATCCTGAAGTACGCTGCGATGCTTGCGGCCCGGATCAAAGCCCGATGCGCCGTTTGCGATTAAAGCAACCATGTCATTCGTGGACGTGTCGCCGTCCACGGTCAAGGCATTGTACGAGCGATCCACTGCGGACAAAAGAATTTCGCGCAGAAGTTTCGGAGCGATATCTGCGTCAGTCATTACGAATCCCAGCGTCGTAGCCATTTTCGGGTGAATCATCCCCGCTCCTTTTGTCATTCCAGCGATTCGAACAGTGTGGCCACGGAATTGAAGCTCGTCATAACTCGTTTTCAGACGCGTATCGGTCGTCAACATGGCCTGAGCTACAGCTTCAAAGGCATCAGGCGAAAGGCGAGCTACAAGATCGGGAATCGCGTTGATCAACAGCGTTGGATCTAGTTCGACTCCTATGACGCCGGTCGATGCCGGAATCACGTACTTGGGTTTGGTTCTGAGCTCCTTTGCGACAGCTTTGCAGGACGCGAGAGCCACACGCTCGCCCGTTCGGGTCGCGCAGTTTGCGTTGCCGGCATTGATTAATACGGCAGCAACTCTCCCCTTCGAAGCTTTAAGATGTTTCCTCGAAATGCGAATGGGCGCAGCTTGTACCAGGTTACGCGTGAAAACAGCGGCGATCGCGGCGGGCGAGTCTGGCACTATAAGCGCAATATCATCACGCTGCTCACTGCGGATGCCCGCATACGTGGCAGCGTATCTGTAGCCGCGGGGGAGATTCAAGCTAGTCTCCTAATCTCTCATGTTCCGCTGGTTTGTAGCCGTTCAAAAATGCCTGCGCCGGCATTCGCTTGTTTCCACTCAGTTGTAATTCGAGAAGCTCCAACGTACTATTCCCGCCGCAACCCGCAAAGAGTCTTCGCTTTTCAGGCTTCAGAGTGGCGGATGGAATCCACAAATCTTCGGCGATCCGCGCTTTCAATATCAGCAGTTGTTGACCGCGAAACATCGTGTACGCTCCTGGCCAGGGTGTGAATCCGCGCAGCCGGTTATAGATTTGGCGCGCATTGAGGGACCAATCGACCAAGCCATCCTGCTTTTTTAGAATTGGCGCGTACGTCGCCTCGGTATCGTCCTGACGTTCCCGCCGAACAGTTCCGGCGATCATTTGTTCGACGGTCCTAATTAGGAGCTGCGCCCCAAGGCGAGCCAGGCGTACGCTCAGCTCCGGCGCAGTTTCATCAGGCTCAATCGGAACGGCGGCCTTCAGCAACATGTCTCCTGTATCAAGGCCTGCATCGATCTGCATGATGGTTACGCCGGTCTCGGTCTCACCATTCGCTATAGCCCATTGAATGGGCGCTGCTCCCCGGTATTTCGGTAACAGCGACGCATGCACATTCAGAATGCCGCGGGCCGCGGTATCAATGATGCTTTGCGGAATGATTTGCCCATAACCGACGACTATCATCAGCTCAGGGGCGAGACTCTTTAGTAACTCGAGATTTTCTGGACGGCGGATCCGTTCGGGTTGATAAATTGTCAATCCTGCGGAACGCACTGCGATTTTCACAGGCGATTCAGTCAACTCCTTGCCGCGGCCTTTCGGGCGATCCGGCTGGGTGAAAACTGCGACCACCTCGTGACCAGAAGAAATGAGAGTCTCGAGCGATGGAACGGCAAATTCAGGGGTACCCAGAAAAACAACCCGCATGCGAGCCGCCCGCTCTCTACTCCCACTCGCCGGCTTTCTGCAATTTCTTGATTTTCCGGCGAATGATATCGCGCTTCAGCGGGCTGAGGTGATTGATAAACAAGATGCCGTTCAGATGATCGATTTCGTGCTGAAAGGCGCGGGCAAGTAATTCCTCGCCGCTGAGCTCGATGGGCTCGCCTTTTTCATTTTTCGCCCGGACAACCACATGATTGGCGCGGGTCACAGGTTCCCGAAACCCAGGCACGCTTAGGCAGCCTTCCTCTCCGGTTTGCGATCCGCTTTTCTCGACGATCTCAGGATTGACAATCACGAGCTTTTTCGTTTCGTCTTCACCGGCGCTGACGTCGATTACAGAAATGCGCTTCGGAATTCCAATTTGAGGCGCAGCAAGGCCGACGCCCTTTGCCGCATACATGCTTTCCCACATATCAACGACGATCTCGCTGACCTCAGCAGTTTCGAAATCGGTGATTGGCTCGGCTACTTGCTCAAGCACGGGTGCGCCATACTTTAGAATTTTTCGAATCATTCCCGGAATGGCAAGCGCGCCTAGGCTAGAAATTCCTCACTTGGGTGACGTACCCGTCGAAGTTTCGCCTCGTCTCGTGGAGGGAGTCGCCCCCGAATTTATCCAGGAAGGCTTGCGCAAGCACTAGGGCGACCATGGCCTCGCCAATGACGCCCGCAGCGGGAACAACAGCTACATCGCTGCGCTCATATGCGGCAAGGGCTGGTTCGCGAGTTGGCAGATCGACTGACTCCAGAGGGCGGCGCAAAGTAGATATCGGCTTCAGTAAGCCGCGCACAAAAATATCCTGTCCATTGCTGATGCCGCCTTCCAAGCCTCCAGCGCGATTTGAGCCACGGTAGAACTCCTGCCGGGGTTTATCGTAATGAATCGTATCCTGCACGGTCGACCCATACGAGAGTGCGCCTTGTTCCGCATATCCGATTTCCACGCCCTTGACAGCTTGAATCGAGA
The DNA here is from genome assembly GCA_019240405.1 of Acidobacteriaceae bacterium. Classification (GTDB taxonomy): domain Bacteria; phylum Acidobacteriota; class Terriglobia; order Bryobacterales; family Bryobacteraceae; genus Bog-105. The sequence goes on along the minus strand of JAFAYL010000057.1, from coordinate 53,196 downwards.
CAATAGCCTGTGCCAATCTCCCGTCGAGCCGCGTGTCCCAGGCGATATGCGAGCCCAATCCTGGCGGAACACCGCGCGCGACTACTTCAAAAATGCCGCCTACAGTGTCTCCTGTCCGATATGCATGATCGACGGCTTCCTTCATGCGCTGCTCTGTGTCTCGATCGGCGCACCCGAGCAAAATTTCTTCGCGTTCGGTCACGGCTACAATTTCTTCCCACGTGACAGCGCGTTCCAGGCGGACAGGTCCAACCGCGATCACGTGACTCAGAACTTCGATGCCGAATTGCTTCAGGAAAACCCTCGCAAGCGCGCCGACAGCAACACGCGCAGCGCTCTCTCGCGCGCTTGCCCGCTCGAGAATGTAGCGCGCTTCGGCCAGGTTGTATTTAATCGCCCCTGCAAGATCGGCGTGACCGGGTCTTGGGCGGTGAATCGGCTTGTCCTTTCCAGGCTCGGCGTCTTTAGACTCAACGGGAAGGCTGGCCGTCCAATTCTTCCAATCTTTGTTCTCGATAAGAATGGCAACGGGGGATCCGATGGTTTGCGAATGCCTGATTCCTGAAATGATGTGAACGCGATCCGCCTCGATCTTCATTCGGCCACCCCGGCCGTAACCCTGCTGCCTCCGCCAAAGCTGGCGATCGAGATACTCAATCGATATGGGGATCCCAGCGGGAAGACCGGTCAACGTAGCCACGAGGCACTCTCCGTGCGACTCGCCCGCCGTCTCAAAGCGCAGCATCGGTAAATGCTTATGTTAGCGGAACCATTGAAGCTGAGCCTTTGAGGCGGCGCCCTCCCCGGCCTTGTAATGGCGGCCGGATTCAGAAGTGCTAATACTCGTGTAAGCGGAGATTATTTGATGGGACTTCACGGCTCAGATCCGAGCCGAGTTAAGGCTGTCATTGTTTCGGCTAGTTGGCGGCGGCTTTGGGTGCTCACCATTGAGCAACTCGCTTTCGCTGTCGCTGTCGTTGTCGGCGGCGGCATTGTGATCTTGCTTTTGGGCACGCAGATTCTCGATTGGCCCTGGCTGGAACTGCCGGTTGTGGCTGGCATTGCGATCGCGGTGACACGAATCCGCCACCGAATGTTGAGCCGGTATCAAATTGCCCAAGTCCTCGACGAACGGCTGCGCCTCGACGACTCGCTTTCGACGGCATGGTTTTTATTGACCGAGCGCTGCGACCTCGAGCGCGGCATGAACCGCCTTCAGATCAAGCAAGCTGAGCAACTGGCAGACTCGATAAACCCAACGATTGCATTTCCGCTTAGACGCGAGCGCGGATGGGTGCTAGCGATAGGTTTGAGCGCAGTTTTTGTCAGCCTGTTCATCACGCGGTATGTGGTTCAGCATAGGCTCAATTTCGAGCAGAGCCTGATTCCGTTTCAACTGAGCGCTGCGATCGAGCGGCTGGAAGAGTCACTCTCAGCTAGGACTCAGCCCGGTAATTCGCCTGCTCCCGGTCAACGACACAACGCCTTAGATGTGGCGCAAGAAGACCAACATCCCGCTGATGAAGCCTCACTGCGGCAAAACACAGCAGCGGGAGTGAGTGCCCAGCCCAAAGATCAACCGGCAGATCAAAGAACGGTTGCTGCGCAGAACAGCAATACTGAAACTGGGCAGAGCGAGAATTCCGGCACTTCCGGGCGCTCTCCTCTCGACGCGAATACGGCGAAAAGCATAAGCGCGCAGAGTATGACTCAGCAACAAGCGGCCTCCAATGCGCTCGACCCCTCTACAAACGCAATGAGGCCCCCCGCCAGTCTCTTGAACCGAATGGAAGATGCTGTTTCCGGCTTGCTCGGCAAGATGGGATACGCGCGGAATTCAGATCCATCACGGCGAGATCGGGAGCCGTTTCAAAACGCTTCTACAGACAAGGCAAGTAGTAATGACCACAATCAAGCGGCGCGCGGAAATCACAACGATGGCACTACCCCGAACCAAACGTCGGAAACAACAGAGCGTCCTCAAGCTGCGGCGCCCAGCGAGTCTTCCCGAGGCCGTGGATCCAACGGCTCATCGGCCAATCACGGTTCCGATGCCCAGTCCGGGATTGGCAGTCAGGATGGAGACAAGCAATTGAAAGAGGCAGAGCAACTTCGGGCTATGGGAAAGCTTGCCGAAATTATCGGGAAGCGGTCAGCCAGCCTGACGGGCGAGGTCGTGGTGGAGACGAGCTCAGGCAAACAGCAGCTCAAAACCCAATATTCACAACAAGTGGGCCGCCACTCCGATCTTGGCGGAGAAATCAACCGTGACGAGATCCCGTTGATTTATCAGCAATACGTTCGCGAATACATGGAACAAGTGCATAAACAGCCCAAGAAATAAACCTGTCTCGACTTATCGCGGTGATTACTTACTTCTTATCTCTGCTTGCTAAGACTGATTCGGCGTAATAATTCGACACTTTGGCTTCACTCCGCGCGACCTCGTAAAACGCCGACCTGAGTAGCTGGTCCTTGCGCTGAAACAGCTCGCGCCGGATATTTTCTTGAACACGCGGATCGCTTAATTCGCGCTGTCCGGCCGGTTCTCTAGAGATCAGCTTGATCAAACGGTAACCTTCGGCGGTGTGAATCATTTGCGAGACCTGCCCCGGCGTCATGTCCAGAATGAGTTTGCGCAGCTCGGGATTGGCTTTATCGAGCGTAGACTCGGGGACAAAACCGAGATCGCCGCCATTTGCCGCTGAGGCGTCTTCCGAATAGTTCTGGGCGAGAGCGCCGAAATCTTCTCCTTGCCGCAGTCGCAATTCAATCATCTGAATTTTGTTGCGCGCCTGCTGATCGCTTTGCGCTTTGTCGTTCTTCAGATTGTGCACGTTCGCATCGGGCGTGGGTGTAACCAGGATCTGCGCAAGCCGAACCTGGTTTTCGGACAGATTGAAAGTCGCTTTATTGGAGTTATAAAACGCGGCGACATCGGCGTCGGAAATAGAAATGTGAGACCCGATCTCTTTGTTGAACAGCTTCTGGACGCTGAGATCTCGGCGGATTTGAGCCTTAAAATCCGCCACACTCATTTTGCGCTGGCTCAGCAGCTTTTGAAACTGTTCTTCGGTGTAGCCCGCCTTTAGCTCATTGAATTTAGCTTCCACGTCGCCGTCAGCGGCAAGCAAGCCTTCTTTTTCCGCGCGCTGCAGCATGATTTCGTTGTCAATCAAAGCGCGAAGCGTGTCGAGCCGCAACTGGATGGTTTGATCGTCGTTCGGCTTGAGATTGCTGTTCGGGAATTGAGCCGCGATTGCGCGATCCAAATCCGAGTAGGTCACTGGCCGGCCGTTCACAGCCGCGGCAACGTTTGTTGAAACCGCACTCCTGCAGGCTGCGAGCGAAAGCAGCGCGAAAAGTACGATATGGGGCCGCACGCGGCTAATCGCTGGCCTCATCTTGGAGCTATTTTTTTGCCTTTTCAATCTCTTCAACGAGCGCAGGAACAACTTCGAACAGATCTCCAACTACTCCGTAATCAGCCGTTTCGAAAATGGGCGCGTTCTCGTCTTTGTTGATCGCCACGACCGTTTTCGAGCCTTTCATGCCGACCAGATGCTGAATCGCCCCGGAAATCCCCACAGCGAAATACGCTTTCGGCGAAACGGTTTGACCCGAGCTTCCGACTTGACGTTCCATAGGTAGCCAGCCGTTGTCACAGATGGGACGCGATGCAGCCAGCTCAGCTCCCAGCGCGCGCGCAAGCGCCTCAACAACAGGCAAATTATCCTTTTCCTTGATGCCGCGCCCCACGGATACAATCACGTCTGCCGCGTTCAAATCGACTGAACGCTGCGCCTCCCGGAATGGCTCTTCCGGCTTACTCCGGATTTGAGACGAATCAAGTTGAACATCGAAATCCTCGATTGGTGCGGTCGCAGTTCCCGGCTCGGCGGCCCGAAACGCTCCTGCCTGGATAGAAACGAATTGGGGATCGCTGCTCGCCCGGACATCGGCGTTCAGCTTGCCTTGGAACAATTGCCGGACATACATGAGCTGCGCGCCATCCGGCTTCAGATCGACCACGTCACAGATGAGACTCTGACCGAATCGCGCCGCCAGCTTCGGTGCGTAATCCCGCACTTGATAGGTGTGGGGAAATACGATAGCTTTCCCGTTTTGCGCCTTGATCAGTTGTTCTAAGGCCGCTGTATAGGCCTCAGGCGTGTACTGCGCGAGCAGCGGATGAGTTGCCGCAAAAAGCTTAGAGAATCCATAGCTTGCAGCCTCTTTCGCAAGCTCCGCGATATCCGCGCCAATAACCACGCCCTCAACAGGAATACCGAGCGCTTCACCAATTCTCTGCCCCGCCGTAAGGGCCTCGAAGGACATACGGTTCCAGTTGCCGCTTCGTTGCTCGAGAACTACTAGGACGCTCATAAGACCCGAGCCTCGAATTTCAGCTTCTCGACAAGCTGTTTCGCAACCTGCTTTGCTTCACCCGAGAAGATCTGGGTTTGCTTGTGACGTTGTGGTAAGTACACACATTCAATCAGCATCGAGGCAGTTGAATCGGCGTCTAGCTGCGTTGCCGGAATCGTCTTTACCTCTTTTGTCTTGGCCTTTTTAATTCCCATCAACGTTGCGTATCGGAGCTTCTTGATACCGGATTGAATCGTCAAAACTGCCGGAAGCGGGAGAGAGACGTTCTGGAACCATCCATCCTCTAGCTCACGCTTCACGCGTATCGTCTGGCCCTTCGCTTCCACCTCCATGACAATCGTTGCGTGCGCAAATCCAAGTAGTTCGGCCAAGATCACGCCCGTTTGTCCGTAGCCGAGATCATCGGATTGAAGGCCGGTCAAAATGAGATCCGGCGACTCGGGAGTAATAGCTTTCGCTAATAAGCGCGCCGTCGCTAATGCATCGAAAGCAATCTCGTCAGTCTCAACGTGAATCGCGCGATCCGCGCCTTTCGCAAGCGCCTCGCGAACGGTCTGCAGCGCGCGTTGCGGACCGGCGCATATCACGATCACCTCGCCGCTCGATTTTTCTTTCAATTGCAGGGCTTCTTCAAGTGCATACGCGTCCGGCTCATTCATCTCGTACCTGAGGTCCGATGTTTCCAGCCACTTACCGCTTTGGTTCACTCGGAGCGTAGAATCGCGGGCTGGTACCTGCTTGACGGAAACAATAATTTTCATTGATTACTTGGGCCACCGGCTTGGGAGGCCTGAGCATCTATATCGTAACCTGCACAAACAATGCAGGACGCGCAGAGGCTTCCGGTCTCCTATTCCTCGAAGCGTTTGAATATCAGGCAGCCGTTCGTGCCCCCGAATCCAAAACTGTTCGAGAGCGCATACTCAATCTGCATAGCGCGCGCGTGGTTCGGAACGTAATCGAGATCGCACTCCGGATCGGGAAACTCGTAGTTGATGGTAGGAGGCGCGATCTGGTCGCGAATCGCAAGAACCGTGATTCCGGCCTCCAAGCCGCCGGCGCCTCCCAGCAAATGCCCTGTCATGGATTTGGTCGAGCTGACCGCGACTTTACCTGCGTGAACTCCAAATGCGCGTTTCACAGCGATCGTCTCAGCCCGGTCGCCGAGACCCGTAGACGTGCCATGCGCATTCACATACTGCACCTGAGACGGATCAAGGCGGGCGTCGCATAAGGCGTTGCGCATAACGCGATAGCCGCCTTCGCCGTCATCTGGCGGCGATGTGATGTGAAAAGCGTCCGCGCTCATCCCATATCCGACGATTTCGGTCAGAATCGGAGCATCGCGGCGCTTCGCATGACCCAACTCTTCCAAAATGAGAATGCCCGAACCTTCCCCAACAACGAAGCCGTCGCGTTTCTTGTCCCACGGCCTGGATGCTTTGCGAGGCTCATCGTTTCGCGTCGAGAGCGCGCGCATGGCAGCGAACCCACCGATGCCCATCGGCGTCACACAAGCTTCACTCCCGCCGCAAATCATTACGTCCGCATAATTGTGCTGAATCAGCCGGAATGAATCACCGATGGAATGGGCGCTAGTGGTGCATGCCGTTGCAGTCGCCGAATTCGGGCCCTTAGCTTCGTAGCGAATCGATACGTAACCGCTCGCTAAATTCACGATGCATGAGGGAATAAAAAAAGGAGAGATGCGGCTCGGTCCGCGCTCAAGAAGTGTTTTATGCTCTCGCTCAATTACTTCGAATCCGCCGATACCGCTGCCGATATACACGCCAACTCGCTCTGACTCCGCAGGAGTAACTTTCAAGCTGGCCGAGTTCACCGCGAATTCCGTCGCAGCCATGGCGAACTGAATGAACCGGCCCATCTTTTTGACATCTTTCTTGTCGACATATAACAAGGGATCAAAGTTTTTCACTTCGCCGGCAATGCGGCAACTGAACTCTGAAGCGTCGAACTGCGTTATGAGCTCAATCCCGTTGTTCCCATTTCGAATCGCCGACCAGCACTCCTCAGTGCCGGACCCAACGGAGCTCAGCAACCCAATTCCAGTGACAACTACTCTTCTTGGCACGAATCCTTTCGGCTCGCTCCATCTTTCATAGCGAAAGAAGAAACATACGGCGCTTGGAGCTATTTCTTCTTGGCTTCGATGTAATCGATCGCTTGCTTTACAGTCGTGATCTTCTCCGCGTCCTCGTCCGGAATGTCGATGTCGAAAGCCTCTTCAAATGCCATTACGAGCTCAACGATATCGAGCGAGTCAGCTCCCAGATCATCGACGAAGGACGCATTTGGATCAACCTGGCTCTCATCCACTCCAAGTTGTTCAACGATAATCTGCTTTACCTTTTCTGCTACGGCCATTCTTTTGTCCTCCTGTGCTCGTAAAGGCATCTGCCGCTCCGCAAAGGTCGCGGGTCCAACTCTTTAAACTACCTCATTGGTCCTAGAAGCCGTGGGGCAGACCATCGGCGTTTGTGGTCTGCCACAAAAGCTCAGACCATCGGGGTTCGTGGTCTGCCACAAAAGCTCAGAATCTGATTCAGCTTGATATTAGCCCGTGGGGCAGACCATCGAGGTTCGTGGTCTGCCATAAAAGCTCAGAATGTGATTCAGCTTGACATTAGCCAGTGGGGGCCATCGGGGTTCGTGGTCTGCCATAAAAGCTCACAATGGGTCCAGCTTGACATTAGCCAGTGGGGCAGACCATCGAGGTTCGTGGTCTGCCACAAAAGCTCAGAATCTGATTTTAGTTCCAGGCATATTTAATCCAACCCCAGCCGAATAGGTAGCACTTAGATCATCTTTTCCAACCGGGCATAGCTCGCTTCCATGCCGCTTTCCATATTGCTGGCGAGCATAGCGGCTCGAGTTTGAGCGTCAGGCAGGGTCATTCGCATTGTCATCAGCGTGCCCGTACCGTCCGGATCAAACCTTGTTTCGATGTGATTGTCGGGCGTGGGGTCGGGCAGGTGCATTCGCTGGACGTGCACGGTCCTGTTATAGGGCTCCAGTTCCAAATATTCACCCGTAAGATGGAATCCGTGGCCTTTGCCGTCGGACCACTCGTAGCGAATCTTGCCCCCAGGCCGTGCATCGTTGATGCAAACGGGCATGGTCCAGCCCTCGGGCCCGAGCAACCATTGTTGGATCAGTTCAGGCTCCGTGTGCGCGCGGTACACAGCTTTCGGCGGCGCATCGAAGTGCCTTGTCACAATAACCTGCGTGTCACCCTCAGTCTTTAGCGTCAACTTGCTCATTGTGCTTTTTTCCTTTGCATTGTTTTCCTTGCTTTCGTTCCATTGCGGCCAGAACCCTATCCAGCCGGTCATAGTTTTTCTCTAAACCTGTTCGCAGCATTGCAAGCCACTGATCGATGCTTTCTAAGCCGTCCTTCGCGAGGCGGCGAGGACGTTTCGTACCCTCGACTCGGCGATCAATCAGCCCGGCCATTTCCAGCAACTTCAAGTGTTGAGATATGGCCGGTTGCGTCATCTTGAACGGCTCCGCCAGTTCCATGACTGTAGCTTCGCCTCGTGCGAGTCGAGCAAGAATTGCCCGTCGCGTCGGATCGGCCAAAGCTGAGAAGGCGGCATTGAGGTCCGGCATCCAGAGTCTTAATAAGTATCAGTTTATATAAGCTTGGACTTATTGTCAACGCTGGACGAGACACGGCTGGAACCGGTAATCGGGAGTGAAGATGGCTATCTCAGATAGCGTTTCGAGCCCAGCGGCGCGTACGTTGCCATGCGCTTCTTTCGGCTACACAAGGGCGAGATTGATATTCTCGATCGCTTCGTCAATCTCTGCGGTGTTCTTGTAGCCGACTGTCACAGCATCGACACCCGCATTCCGAAAAGCGAACCGCATCGCCGCTTGGCGGTTCTCGCGAGTCGTGAACGCGCCTTCTCCCACCAGCTTCATGCTGATCACGCCCATGCCGTCGCTTCGGACTTGCTTGACATGCTGGACCACCTCGGCGACGTTTCCCGGCCCGCTTGTCGCATAATCCTCGGCGTCCATCTTCGTGCCGTTGTGGTTCATCCGTATCATCGCTACCTCGAGCCACTTGTTGCCTGGGAAGCGCCGCAATGCGGGAAGCCCATGCACGGATGCGCCGTGAGCTACCACGGCTTTCCTCGATTCAGCTTCGAGGATGCCGTCCTGCCATCTCACCGTATCGGTCGGCCATGATGCAACGTGCTGCCAGTGAAGAAGCATAATGTCGAAATAATCGGTATTCGCGAGCTTGCGCAACTGATCGATCTTCTCTTGCGGATTCACGCCTTCACGCGTCGTCACTTTCGACATCAGGCGGTAACTATCGCGCGGAATACCCTTCAGTGCGACCCCAAGCATCTTATGCATCTCGCCGTACGATTCAGCGGTCTCGAAGAAGCGAATACCGCGATCGTATGCATGGCGCACCAGGCGCGTGAATCCGTCCTGTCCAAGATCGCGCTGGACCTCCCCGCTGATACTCCCCGTTCCCAGTGCGAGGCGTGTTACTTTCACGCCCGATTTGCCGAGCGTGACCCAATCCGTTGCCGTTTCGCGAGCTGCTTTTATGGGTACCGTTCCCGCCCCTGCGAGCGCGGCCGCGGCGAACCCAGCCTTTAAGAAATCGCGTCGGGAGGTGTGATCCATTCCATTCCTCCTATGGCCCGCAGCTTATCACGTGTGACGGTACGCATTGACTCAGCGAACTGCGAATCCATCGACCGAACAATCGCGCCGTACCGCCGGTAATAGCGGCGGCCGCGAAAACAGGCACGTGTGCAGGAAAGCCCGAAAAGCAAAAAGATGAGCAGCACGATTAAACATCCAAGCGCGATGTTCCTCATAACGGGGCTCCCTCCGGGAACCGATTGCGGAGGCGCCTGTGGGTATTGAGGCTGATATGGGGGTTGCTGCGCGCCTGTAACGGGAGAAAACTGCGTGCCGCAATTCGAGCAGAACCTCGCGTTGTCTGGATTGGCCAGCCCACAATTTGGACAGTGCATATTCAGGTTTACTGTAGCGAATTATTGCGCGTAAGCGCGCGGAGTTTGCGGGATCGCTTCGCCGTCCCCGCGGGGATCGGAAGCGCCGTACTTCACGCCACGCACATCCGTCATAACCGCATTTCCTCGCCCCATCTCCGGCGAGTACTCAGGAACCAGATCCAACTGGTGGCCCATGCCCGCGAGCTGATCGCGCACGGCTTCGGGAATGCGCGATTCAATGATGAGATCGCAACCGGCAAACGTCGGCTTTGTGAACCGTGGCGCGCTGAGCGCCGCCTGGATGTTCATACCGAAATCGGCGATGTTCGAGACGAACTGAGCATGCGCCTGAGCCTGGTTAAAACCGCCCATGATGCCGAAGCCGATTACCTCCTCGCCTTTCTGCATAAACCCGGGAATGATGGTGTGGAGCGGCCGCTTATGCGGCGCGAGCGAATTGGGCTTGCCGGGCTCGAGCGTAAACAGTTCGCCTCGATTCTGGAGAGCGAATCCCGTTCCCGGCGCGACAAGACCCGTGCCAAACGAAGCGAAATTGCTCTGAATGAGTGAGACGATGTTGCCGTTTTGATCGATCGCCGTGAGATATGTCGTCTCGCTCCCCATAGCGTTGAGTTTGGCCGTAAAATCGGAAGGCAAAACCGTACAATGGGCGTGCGATGGATCAATCGAATCGGCTCGTCTCCGCGCGAGATCTTTGGACAAAAGTTGATCAACCGGAATGCGCGAGAAACGCGGGTCTCCGGTGTATTCCATCAAATCCGCGTACGCCAGCTTCTTCGCTTCGATCATGATGTGCAGCGCTTTGACGCTGTTGTGTCCGTATTCCGGCAGCGGAAACTGCTCCATAATGTTGAGCATCGAGAGCGCGGCGATACCTTGCCCGTTCGGTGGTAGCTCGGAGACGGTCCAGCCACGATAGGCAGTCGAGATCGGAGTAACCCATTCGGGTTGGAAATCGGCGAGATCCTGTTCGGACATAGTTCCACCCTGCTCGCGTGAGAACCGCAGAAGTTTTTGCGCGAGCGGGCCGCGATAAAAGCCATCCCGGCCGTGCAGGGCAATGAGCTCGAGCGATTGCGCTAAATCGGCATCGCGAAAAATTTCTCCTGTTCTGGGAGCGTGACCTCCAGGAAGAAAGACCTGCCGGAATCCTGGTTGATTTTCAAGCTGGCGGCCGGCAGCCGCCCAGACCCGCGAGACCATCTCCGCGATGGGAACACCTTCCTTCGCGTAATAAATAGCAGGCGCCAGCACGCGCGCAAGCGGCAATTTACCGAAGCGTTGATGCAATGCATCCCAGCCGGCCACCGCTCCTGGCACGGTTGTCGATTGAATACTTCCGCCAGGAAGCGATTTTGTGATGCCTCTCGATTTCAGAAACTCGATGGTGAGCCCTTGAGGCGCCCAGCCGCTCGAATTCAACCCGTAGAGTTTCTTGCTCCCGGCTTCGTACACAATCGCGAAGAGATCGCCGCCGATTCCGTTCATCATGGGCTCCGTTACGCCCAGCACAGCGTTCGCCGCAATTGCTGCGTCTACTGCGGACCCGCCGTCGCGCAAGATGTCCGCGCCTGCCGCAGAAGCCAGCGTCTGACTCGTGGCGACAATTCCTAACCCGCTCACGACCATCGAACGGCCGTAATTACGACCCCGCGTTTCATTCACCCTCTTCGTTTGTGCGCTGGTGCGGAACGAAAAAAGTGACACAAGCACAACTCCAAGAAGCAAGCTGGTGCGCATCTTCACATCCTACATTCGGCGATATTATGAAGGCTTGAGCACGCAGATCGTGCCCCCGCGGCTCGTCGAGCGCCCGCGCCGAATCAAGGCGTGGGCCCTCTTCATTCTGACGAATTTGCTCTCGGTCGCCTGCCTGATGTGGGTTCTCAACGGCGCCGGGCTTTCCCATATCTGGGGCGAGATCCGCCACATGAATTGGACCTGGGTTCTGGTTGCGGCTCTCTCCAATGTCTTCGTTTTTCTGCTTCAAGGCTGGCGCTGGGCGCTACTTCTGAAACCCATCGGCCGCGTTTCTTTCTGGCAGGCCACGCGCGCAATATACGTAGGGCTTTTTGCGAATGAGGTGCTTCCTCTTCGCGCGGGAGAGCTGATCCGCTGTTTCATGCTCTCGCGAAGCGCCACCGATATCCCGCTTTCTGTTGCGTTTGCGTCCGCGCTGATCGAGCGCATTTTTGACGGTGCCTGGCTGATGGCCTGTTTCCTCTTTTGCCTGCACCTTCATCGATTCCCCTCCGTTCTGCTGAAAGGCGGCTATCTACTCGGAGTCATGATTGTGATCTTAGCGGCCATTCTCGGCTACGCGATGTATGCGAAGAAGCAATCGTGGGAGCTATTTTTTGGGCTAGCTTGGCCGCGCTGGTTCAACACGCTAATAGAGGATCTGCACATGATCGGCCACTCGCGCTATCTCTATTTCTCTTTTTTTGTGAGCGGCGCGTTCATGTTGTGCCAGATCTTGCCGATTTATACACTGGTAAGAGCCAATAAACTTGCAGTTGCCTCATGGACCGCATCATTCGTAATGATGGTGCTGCTGCGCTTAAGCAGCATCGTTCCACAGGCGCCCGGCAATCTCGGCTTGTTTAATTGGGTGACGGCCCGAACGCTTACGCTATTCGGCTTGCCTACCGCGCACGCGAGGCGCTTCTCGATTGTGTTATGGGCCGTCGTCACTCTTCCGTTAGTCGTGGTTGGATTCGTGCTGCTGGCAATAACCGGAGTAAATTTGACTCACCTGCACCGCGACGCCACCGCAGCCGCTAAGAAGCGCAGAGGAGAAGCCGCAGTCGACTCGATACAATAGTTGAAAAGAGCTCCTTTCCGTGTTCGCGCTGCTGTTCTTTGCCGCGTTCTCGCTCGCCAGTGGACAAACAAATCCGCAAGCCCAAGGCTTGCAGGCCCTCGATCATCGCGACTATAAAACCGCTGAACAGGTTTTTTCGCAGCTCGCGGCCCGCGACCCAAAAGATTACTCCGCGCTTTTCAATCTGGCGCTTGCTGAGACTGGGCTGAACGAGAACGATCGCGCGATCGATCACTACAAACAAACCCTTGCGCTAAAGCCGGGCTTGTATGAAGCGGATCTCAACCTCGGCATTCTCTATTTGCGCGAGAAGCGGCCGGCTGATGCGCTTCCACTGCTTGAAGAAGCAACGAAGCAAAAGCCGAATGAAACGCGGCCCAAGCGCTATCTAGGTGATGCTCTCTTCGCGACGGGAGATTTCGAACAAGCGGCGACCGCCTACCGGGATGCGCTGACGCTCGATCCCAAGCTGGCCCCGGCGGAGCTGGGGCTGGGCCAAAGTCTCGCGCGCCAGGGCAAATTGGACGATGCTCGGACGCAGTACCTAGCCGCGGCGAACCTCGATCCGAATCTGAAGTCGTATTTATTAGAAATAGCCATTGCGTTTTCCGCCGCAAATCGGCCAGAAGACGCGATTTCTCTCCTCGAACAGTTTCCGAACGATGCGGGCGCGCGTGAGGAGCTCGGACGCCTTTACCTCACTGCGAACCGGCCCGCCGACGCAGTCCCGGAGTTTCAGGCGGCTGCGGAGCTATCTCCCACTCCAGCAAATAAATTGGCCCTCGCGACCGCTTACCTCAAGAACAATCAGAATGATTTGGCCGCGCCGATTCTGGAAGACGCGCTCAAAAGCAATCCTAACGATTTTGACGTGCGAATGGCGGTCGGGCGCATTCACCGGGATAAACACGATTATGCAGCTGCTGCTAGCGAATTTGTAGCCGCGGCGAAGCTCAAGCCCGATTCCATCGAGGCTTGGAATGAGGCGGCAACTTCCTACGTACTAGCAGATCTGTACCCGCAGGCCCTGGCCGCCTTGGACCAGGTCCATAACCTGAACGCCGAAAAAGCTGGTAACTTCTATTTACGAGCGATCGTGCTGGACAAGTTACATCAGGTGAAGCCCGCGCTGGCTAGCTATCAGCGATTTCTCGCCTTAAGTCAAGGGCAGCATCCCGACCAGGAGTTCATCGCCCGCCAGCGCAGCAGGATTCTCGAAAGAGAGGCCAATCGATGACTGTTTCCGTGAAACTGCCAAAGCTGATCTGGTCCAGCGTGCTCTTCTTTGGATTCGCATCTTTCGTATACGCTCAACAATCGTTCATGGTCGAGCTTGAGGCCGAGCACGATCCCGCCAGGCGCTCGGATAAGGCATTGGGATTTGCGGATGCGGCCTTTGATAATGCGCGCCAGTTCTACACCAAAGGCGAAGTCAAGAAGGGCGACGCGGAGCTCGAAAAGATGACCAATGCCCTGAAGGAATGTGTCGGATCTCTGGAAGTGGCGCGCAAAGCGAGATTCTATAAAAAGGCTGAGCTGAGGGTCGCATTCCTGCAAAGGCGCATGAAAGGCTTGCTTGACGAATTGAGCGTTCAGGAGCGTGGATGGGCCGAGTACACGCAGCGGAAATTGGACGAAATTCAAGACAAGCTCATGGACGGAGTCATGCGCAAATGAGGTTGGGAATTGCGCTCTGCGTGGCCATTTGCGCCGTTTCGCCCGCGTTCGCTCAGGATAGGGATTTTTTGACGCCGAGCGAAGTGGACCAGGTTCGCGAAGCGCAGGAGCCGAATGAGCGATTGCTCCTCTATGTCCGATTCGCGAGGCTGCGTATGGATTTGTTGGACCAATACCTGGCCAAAGACAAGCCCGGCCGGAGCATTTTTATCCACAATACGCTCGAAGACTATAGCAAAATTATCGAAGCCATTGACTCGGTTTCGGATGATGCCTTGCGTCACAATGTCGATCTGGGTAAAGGGCTGTTGGGCGTAACCGAGGCGGAAAAAGAGTTTCTCGATAAGCTCAATAAAATTCAGCAAAGCGAGCCGAGAGATTTCGATCGTTACAAATTCGTCCTTCAAGCGGCAATCGATGCCACTACGGACAGCCGCGAGCTGGCCCTCGAAGATACGAAAAAACGTGGTGCTGAGCTAAGCGCTGCCGATGCGAAAGAGAAAAAAGAGCGCGAGGCCATGATGCCTTCCAAAGAAGTCGCCGAGCGGAAAAAGGCCGCGCAATCGGAAGACGAGCAGAAGAAGAAAGTTCCCTCCCTTTACCGACCTGGCGAGAAACCCCAAAATCCGCTGTAATCGCTACGGGGCCTTCTCCACCCCGATTTGTTTTCAGCCTGGCATCCTTGCTGCGCGACTCAGCTTCACCGAGAATATGAAAAGGATTGAATTCTGACACCTAAAATGCAAGCTACTGCGACTGCAGAGATCGCCGAGCGCATCTCCACCATCAGCGTTTCTTCCACCATGAAGGTCGCCGCCGATGCCGACCGCCTCCGGCGTGAAGGGCTCGACATCGTTGATTTCGGTGCCGGCGAGCCTGATTTCCCAACGCCCGCCAATATCAAACAAGCCGCTATTGACGCGCTCGCTTCAAATTTCACGAAGTACACGAACACTGCAGGAGTTCAGGAGCTTCGCGAGGCCATTTGCGAGCGTCACCACCTCGATTTCGGCACCAACTACTCCGCTCCTGAATGCATGGTCACGGTGGGCGGCAAGCACGCTATCTTCAATCTGACTCAGGCGCTAGTCAATCCCGGCGACGAGGTCATCATCCCGGTCCCGTACTGGGTCACTTATAAAGATGTCGTGAATTACGCAGGCGGAGTCTGCGTTTTTGTCGAAACCGATGAAGCGGCGGGTTTTGAAGTAACCGCCGAGATGATCGAGCGCCACATCACGCCTCGCACCAAACTGCTGATCATGAACTCGCCTTCAAATCCCAGCGGCGCCGTGCTGTCTCCCGAAGAATTCCGCCGCATTTTCGATCTCACATCGAAACGAGGCATTTTTCTGCTAACCGACGAGTGCTACTGCCATTTCCTCTACGACGGAAAGCCGTTCTCTATCACGGCCGCTCCCAGAGCAAAAGAAACCGTCGCGGTTGCAGGGTCGCTCTCGAAAACGTACGCGATGACCGGATGGCGGATCGGTTTTGCGCTTGCTCCCGCTCCCATCATCAACGCCATGACCAAGCTGCAAAGCCACTCGACATCAAACCCCACTTCTATCGCCCAAAAAGCAGCTATTGAAGCCATGCGTGGTCCGCAACATTCTGTCCCCGAAATGCTGGCCGAATACCGTCGCCGCCGTGATTTCGTCGTGAATCGTCTTTGTCAGATCCCCGGCGTGACAATCACCATGCCGAAGGGCGCATTCTACGCTTATCCGAACATCAGCATTGCTTACAAAAATGGCGAGATCAGAAACTCTCTCGAATTTGCGGCTGAGCTCCTGAAAGAGGCGCGCGTCGCAGTTGTTCCCGGCGAGGCTTTCGGCACAAACGACCACATCCGCATCTCCTACGCAACTTCGATGTCGGAGCTCGAGCGCGGTCTCGACCGCCTCCACAATTTCATCGACGCGCAGCGCCGCTAATCCGTAGTAAGCTCCGCAGCTTATTTGGTATATCCATCCGTGAGCGTCTTCATGAACGCGACAATTGCATCTTCTTCCGCATCGGACAACGCAAGATTACCGATCCTCTGATCGACGTTTTCTCGCACTTCCGGCGCTACCCAGCACGTCTTCGCGAATCCCGGATCGTCGATTCCTTTTTTGCATTTCGGCAAGACGTCTCTGGTGTTATAAAAGTGAACCACCTCTTTCAAGCTCTTCAAAATTCCATTGTGAAAGTATGCCTTGATGAACGTCGGATACGGACGCTTATCGACATCTCTTGTCGTCGCAGTCTGGAACTTGCCATCCGATTGCTCGGCGTATTTCGTCCACCTCGAATTGGGATTGACCACCGAGCGCAGAAAATCACCCAAACCTCGATCAATGTATGCGAGGCCCATCGGGTTAGGCGTCACGTCGAATTTGTCGGGCTTCGACTCGTAGTAATACGGAATATGCGTGTTTCTCGGCAATCCGAGATTGAACGCCTCGAAATCGCTGAACAGTGGCTCTGCATCCGGCACTTCGTTAAACGACGTCTCGGGCGTGTCCATCTGAATCGCCGATGTGCTGTCCACGTGACACAGGTTGCACTTGCCCTTGCCTCGGAACAGTTCCCAACCCAACTGCTCCTCGGCTGTCAGCACCGGCTGATTTGAATGCGCGATTGCGTAGTCGAATTTAGACGTGAACGGGCTCACGTCGGGTCCCGCTTCGTTCGCTGCGATCGACTGCGCGATCTGATCGTACGCGATGTTCGAAAGCATCCGATCCTCTTCGGCCAGCTTCAATGGACCTGGGTCCGTCGGGATCATCGGAGGCATGCTCGGCGTTCCGCAAACTTGATCCACGTCCGACGGCCAGTGGATCAGTTTCAACTTGGTTGACCAGATCGCCTCGAACATCGGCTCGTACGCTGCCTGTGAAACTCGCCGCACCACGCAAGCCGAATCGGGAAAGCCCTGTTCATCGAAATCGACGAACGGAAACTGCACCTGTTCTGAATTCGGATTCTGTAATTTCCAGCCAGTCGCCATGCTACTCCAAAAATTTCCGCCGAAAAACGCCTGCTGGCTCTCGTCGAAATGAAAAACAGGCGAATATGGCCCGTACGCATAACTCATCGGCCTCCGGTTCGCAAACCGGTATCGTACAGACCCGGGATACGCCACGGTCTTTTCATTGATCTCCGAGATCGGCCCGGTGAATCCCGTTTCTGTGGTGTGACAGAACACGCACGCCGTATTTTTCCGTACCGAGAGGTTCTCGTCATACAGCAACAACTTACCCAAGACCCGAATCCGCTTCAATCGCGTCCCATTGTTGACCGGCAAATGCTCCGCATAGCGAAGGGTTTCCTCCTCCGTCCGGTCAATCTCTTCCCTGACTTTCTGTATCTTCGGAACCAGATCACAAGGGACCACCCCTGGCGGATACGGATATCCCACGCAAGGATTCTCGTCATCGGTCGCGTTCGCTCCTCTTCCGCCTTGCGCCGATACAGTACGGCACAAAATTGCAATCGACAAAAGGCCCGTACCTAACAGCGCCCCAACGGTGATCAAGTTCCGCATTTCGCCTCCCATTAAAAATGTTCCGCTTGAAATAAACCTTCGGGTACTGCTGACAGTACGGTACT
This sequence comes from Acidobacteriaceae bacterium, assembly GCA_019240405.1. Lineage (GTDB taxonomy): Bacteria > Acidobacteriota > Terriglobia > Bryobacterales > Bryobacteraceae > Bog-105. The sequence goes on along the minus strand of JAFAYL010000057.1, from coordinate 35,682 downwards.
GGTTCAAACCGCGGCAACACTGAAATGTAATGAACCGCCGCCCATACCCGTAACAGGGAGTAGAAGGAAAAAATGGAGCTGCCGGAGCGCTTCGTACAAGGCGATATCGATGCCTTCGAGACGCTTTTTCGGCAATTCCAAAACGACATCTATGCCTGGATCATCCGAATCGTACGCGACACCGGAATCGCGGAGGAATTAACAGTGGAAACGTTCTGGCGTATTTATCAGGCGCGATCACGCTTCAATCCTGAGAAACCCTTCGGCGCTTGGGCCCGGCGGATCGCAACCAATCTTGCTATCGATCACCTCCGAAACCGGCGCTCCGATCAAGAACTTTTTGAAAACGCTGCTCAAACTGATCGTCACGATCCGGTGCTGGAGAACGAAACGCGCGATCAAATCAAACGAGCATTCCTCCGCTTGCCGCCCAAGCTCCGAGCCGCAGCAACTCTCGCCCTCATCGAGGAAAAATCGTATTCCGAAATCGCCGCCGCGCTCGGCACAGCCGCCGGCACAATACGCACCCGCGTGTTTCGCGCTACACGCATCTTACGCAAACAACTCGCGCGTCTCGGGGTGACCCCATGACTGAACAAAATAATCGAGAACTGCGGTCATTGCTGAAGAACGCCATTCCGCCTGTCGATCCCGCTCTCCCCCGCGACCTATGGCCTGATATGGTCCGCAAGCTTAAAGCGCCGCGCTCCGCAGTGCCCTTGCGCCGTCTCCCTTGGTATGACTGGGCTCTCATCGCCAGTTCGGCGAGCGTGCTCGCCCTCTTCCCCAAATTCATTCTGTTGTTTGTTTTCCATCTCTAGGAGGTCACATGCAAACTCACCGTTATCTACGCGCCTACATGGCAGGAATCACTCTGCCCGCCGCGTTTCTTCTGATTGCCCTGACTGTGTTTTGTATAGCCCGATTCGCCTACCAGGTTCCAGTTCCCATTGAGCGGCTCATCGTCTTCCCTATGGCGCTCGCTCCCAACATATTTGGCGCGTGGAACATGCTGTATGTCGCGATTCGCGAGCAGCATCGCTGGAACATCGGACTTCACGGCGCGCTGCTTCCGTTTCTTCTCGCGCCGGGCGGCTTCCTCCTCGCTGAATTACTCGGTTTTGCGAACGCCGCTCCCCGCGGACTTCTGTATTTCAATACGGTCGAGGTTCCTTATCTTTACATCGCCATCATTCTCCCTATCGGAATCGCCATCTACTATCTCATCTGGAAGTATGTCGTGAACTTCCTCAACTCGGTTCTAGAAATCGCATGAACAGAAAGTCGCCCGATTTCAATTCCTACCTAAGAGGGAGGCGATAAACTAGGCACCGCAGGAGCCTTCATGCGCACACTACGATTCCGCAGTTCCGCCTTCCTCGCATTCACACTGACCGTTGCGGCTATGGGCGGGCCGCGTCACGGAAGCGCCGCGTTATCGCAGAGTCCATCTGCGCAGGACCAGTCAGACGTTTGGTGGAAGCACGCGGTGATCTATGAAATCTACCCCCGCAGCTTTCAAGACTCGAATGGCGATGGCATCGGCGACCTCAACGGAATTACCAGCCGTCTCGACCACCTCAAAGATCTCGGCGTCGATATGATTTGGCTCTCACCCATCTATCCATCCCCGCAAGTCGATTTCGGTTACGACATCTCCGATTACGAGGCCATTGATCCTCAGTACGGCACTATGGCGGATTTCGATCGTCTTCTCGACGAAGCTAAGAAGCGCAACATTCGTATCTGCATGGACATGGTAATGAACCATACCTCAGACAAGCATCGCTGGTTTATCGAATCTGCGAGCTCGCGCACCAATCCGAAACGCGATTGGTATATCTGGCGTGACGGCAAAAGCCCCGGACAGCCGCCGAATAACTGGCTCTCCACCTTCGGTCACTCCGCATGGCAATACGATCCCAAGACGAAGCAGTATTATTACCACTACTTCTACATTCAGCAGCCTGACCTCAATTGGCGCAATCCCGAAGTTCAGAAGGCGATGTTCGGCGCAGTACGTTTTTGGCTCGATAAAGGAGTCGCCGGATTTCGCCTCGATGCCGTTCCCACGCTTTTCGAAGATCCGTCCCTCAAAGATGAAGAGGTGCAGCCCGGAACCAACAAGTTCGGAGATCCAAACGAATCCACCTCACTTCAAGAAAACCTCCCCGAAGTGCACAATGTGATGCGCGATCTCCGCAAGCTCATCGATTCCTATCCGGGCAACCGCGTCTTGATTGGCGAAACGTACCTCCCCAATGTGCAGGAACTTTACAAGTGGTACGGAGATGACCGGCACGACGAGCTGCAACTGCCTATGGACATGCAGGTCGGCTTCATCAATAAACTCGATGTCGCGGAGTTCCGAAAAAAAATCACCGACGCGGAAACGAAAATCGGCGATAACCAACCGCTCTTTGTCTTCGACAACCACGACAACCCGCGCCTCGATTATCGCTACGGCGACGGCAAGCACAACACCGAAATCGAACGTATGCTGGCGGCAATCCTATTCGGGTCGCGCGCTACGGCACTCATGTACTACGGCGACGAGATCGGTATGACAACGACAATTCCCACTCGCGTCGAAGATGTCAAGGACCCGATCGGAAAAACCGGCTGGCCTAAAGAAAAGGGTCGCGATGGCGAGCGCACGCCCATGCAATGGGATACCTCAAAGAACGCCGGCTTCACAACGAGTGATCATCCCTGGCTGCCCGTCCCGCCCGATTACAAGACGATCAATGTGGCCGTCGAAAAACCCAAGTCCGACTCACTATTGAGCTGGTACAAGCGGCTAATCGCGTTGCGCCGCGAAGTTCCGGCGCTGCACTCCGGCAAAGAGATGATGTTGAACACAAACGACAATCACGTCCTCTCCTGGCTCCGCCAAACAGAGGGCCACCCGCCCGTGCTCATTGCTTGCAACTTCACTGCAAACCCGCAGACTGTCTCGTTCAATCTCGCGCAAGACGGAGTGACCGGCAAACACCCGTCTACGTTGCTAAAATCACCCGGCGCGCGCGACCCCGCATCTCTCGACAAAATTCAATTACCGCCCTTCGGTGTCTATATTGGTGAAGTGAAATAGGACGAACGCACGGCTGCTGTTTTCAAAAGGTGATTATGATTGACGAAACAGCTTTGAATAAAACAAAAATGATCTCCCGCCGCGATCTGATTCGAGGCACCGCGACATCGGCTGCTTCTTTCCTGATCGTTCCGCGTCATGTCCTGGGTGGCGCAGGGTACGTGCCCCCGAGCGACAAGGTGACCATTGCGTCGATCGGACTGGGGAGGCAAGGCCTTGTCATCTCAATGGAGTTATTGGCCCTCCCCGATGTTCAGATGGTGGCAGTCTGCGACTGCAATGCTAGCGGCAAGAACTACGTCGAGTATGGCGACAACGATCTGCTCAAAGCCGCCCGTGAGTTGCTTGGCCCTGGATATGAGCAGTGGGGCGAGGACCTGGCCTCGCCGGGCGAGGTACAACTCACACACGAATTCCGAACCAGTTTGGGCATGGGAGGGCGTGAACCGGCCCGCCGCCTGGTTGAGGCATATTATGGGTCGCGCAGAGGCTCGGCCTCAGGCGATTACAAGGGATGCAACGCGTATAGCGACTATCGAGAGCTGCTCGCTAAGGAAAAGGATTTGGATGCGGTTTACATCGCGACGCCTGATCATTGGCACGCAACAATCTCTATAGCGGCAATGCGCCAACACAAACACGTGTTGTGTCAAAAGCCTATGACACACACCGTTGCCGAAGCGCGGCGCGTGGCACGGGTTGCCCGGGAAACAAAAGTCGCCACATCAATCACCGTAAATAATCCTTCCACGGAGATCACGCATTTGATTGCTTCTTGGATCAGCGACGGCGCGATCGGACCGGTGCGCGAAGTCCATAACTGGTCTAGTCGCCCGTTCTGGCCGCAAGGTATTGAGCGTCCCAAAGAGGTCGAGCCGGTGCCTACGGGTCTTGACTGGGATCTTTGGCTCGGGCCAGCCCCGGAGCGTCCGTTCAACCCAGCCTATCTCCCGTTTGTCTGGCGCGGATGGGACGACTTCGGCGCAGGCTCCTTTGGCGATATGGGCTGCTACAGTTTTGCAGGCGTTTTCAAAATTCTGAATCTCACACCGCCCGTATCCGTCGAATCGAGCACCAGTGAAGCGTACGCCGAGACGTTTCCCAAAGCGTCGCTGGTGCATTTGAATTTTCCAGCGAACGGCAGCCGGCCGGCGCTACGCATGTCCTGGTACGACGGAGGCCTTCGACCGCCTCGTCCCGCAGGTTTGCGTTCTGAGGATCAACGGCTGTTCGAAGGTGGGGAAGACGGAGAGGGCATCATGTATGTCGGCGATAAGGGAATCCTGCTGGCTGAGTTCAACGGCGATCATCCACGGGTCTATCCCGAGTCCCCCAAATATCAAACGCCAGCCCCTCCTGAGCGAACAAATCATCACACCGATATCGCCATCGAACAGTGGATCGCAGCTTGCAGAGGCGGCCCCGCAGCGGTCGCAAACTTCGAAAGTCAAAGCCCTGTTACGGAAGCGTTTCTCCTCGGCTGCATTGCGCAGAGGTTACCGGGTGAATTTCTCGCGTGGGACACGGATGCGATGCGAATCACAAGCTCGGACAAGGCGAACGCTTTAGTGGATCCAGTCCTCCGCTCCAAATACACGGTCTGAATCCTGGCGGATTCCGCCCATGCCGGCGAGACCAGATCACACCTGCAGACTACGCAAGTAGGGAACGCTGGCTCTCATCTTGTCCAGATCCATCTCGACGAAGTAATTCTTGATCCCGCCCGTTTTCGCTGCCCCAAAGATTCTATTCCAATCGAGTGTGCCCTGCCCTATTGGGACGATTTTTTTAGTCTTGTCCGACCATCCTTGCGCGTGCATAGAAATGAAGCGGCCCGGATATTTCGTGAAGTATTCAGCAGCATCGTAGCCGCGACTAATCGTCGAGACTTGGAACTGAAACTTAACCAGCTTCGGATCTAGAAGCTCAAACAGTACGTCGTACGTCCGTCTGCCGTTTACCATCGAGAGCTCGAAATCCTCGTTATGAAGACCCTGCTGAATGCCCGCATTTGCCGACTGCTCGGCCATTTTGTTATATTCGTCAGCCGCACGCTTCACGTCGTCCATAGTCGGATTTCGCGGTCCGTCAAGGCTCGGCACCAGCATTTGCGTTAGCCCTAGTTCCTTTGCCCATTCAATTCTGCCCGGTAGATCCTTACGGAGTTCGTCAATGCCGAAATGAGAACTCACGCATTGCAGATTCATGTCACTCAAAAGCTTTCGTAGCTCGGGTGGTTTGTATTTCGCCAGGCCGCTAAACTCCGCGTATCCCACAGGCGAGCACAGCTCAACGGCTTGAAAACCAGCATCAGCGAGCTGCTTGAGCGCGCCGGGGAAGTCCCGCGCAATGCTCTTTCTTACGGGATAAGTCTGGCATCCGATCGGCAAGCCCAGCGGATTCGCGCCCGCTTCCCGCCCACCGGAAAGTACACCAATTGCCGCGATATTCGTTGCCATCTTTGAAAATTCTCTTCTCGAAATTGCGGTCATCTCCCCCTCCTTGGTCAATCAGCGAAAGTCAGGCCGACAGAACGACAACCAAGCCCTCCCGCATGAGCCTTCTGACCAACGTTAGCTTACCTGAGTCATCCAGTTTTCCGGGGCGAGTTCTAACGCCAAATTTCGGATGACGCAGCTCAAATCGGACCGCCTCACGCGCCCGCGCTGGAAACGTGATCTTGCGGCTGTAACAATGGACTGACAATGGCCAAGACCGACTTCAAGACCGTCGACGAATACATCGCCTCACAGCCACCACCCGCACAGGAAGCACTCAGCCGGGTGCGAAGCGCGATTCGAAAAGCCGTGCCCGAAGCCGAAGAAGTGATTTCATACAAGATGCCAACGTACAAATTGCCTGGCGGCGCGGTGCTCTATGTCGCTGGATGGAAGCAGCACTATTCGCTCTACCCCGCCGGCGAGCGCCTCGTCGCATCATTCAAAAACGAGCTTGCACCATACCGGGTCGTCAAGAGCACAATCCGCTTTCCTCTCTCGAAGCCCGTGCCTATTAAGCTGATCGAACGCATCGCAAAGTTCCGCGCGAAAGAGATCGCCGCGCGTGAGAAAACTGTGTAGCGCGGAGGCATTTGCCTTGCCCGTAACGTCTCTATCCCATCAACTACATCGCGCAACCACCATCGTGATGTCATCCGCCTGCTCCCCATCACCGAACTTTTGCACTGTATTGACGACCTCCTTGAGCAAGCAAGAGACAGACCGTCGCCCTTGTGAACGAATCGTTTCAATCAGACGCGACTCGCCAAACTGCTCGCCTGCGGCATTCTCCGCCTCCGTCACGCCGTCCGTGTAAAGCACGAGTACGTCGCCCGCAGCAAGCATCAGCTCCGCAACCGAACACTCCCACCGCTCGAACAATCCCAGCACGGTGGCAGTAGAGGTCAATCGCTCAACGCATCCATCCGTGCGCAGCACAAGCGGCGGCAGGTGCCCGCAATTCACATATCGCAGCCGGCGTCTCGAATCATCGTAGTCGGCGAAAAACAACGTCGCGTAACTGCTCTCATTGCTGTTTTCAAAGAACAATCGATTCACCGATTGCAGCAGACCCGGCAGGTCCTCCAAGGCTGCGGCGTACTGGCTCCGCAAGTTAGCCTGCAGGTTAGCCATGAGAAGAGCGCCCGATATTCCCTTGCCTGCGACATCCGCCAGCACCAGCGCCAGCCGGCCCGGGCGCAACTCGAGAAAATCGTAATAATCCCCGCCAACCTGACGAGCTTGAATGCACCCGCCCGTGTATTCGAGCGTTTCCATGGGCGGAGTTTTTTGGGGAAATAACCGGAGCTGGACTTGTTTCGCGTACTCCATTTCCTGCGCAATGCGCCGCTCGGCCTCAATTTGCTCCGCAATCTTCTCGCCCAGGCGGATACTCTCCAGCGCGATGCCCGCTTGGTTCGCTACGGAAGTTAGTAACTGCCGGTCGTCGCGCGAATAAGGCTCTTCGGACAGGCGCGCGCCCAACACTAATAAACCCGCCAGGCGGCTATCGCGTCCCAATATCGGCACCAGGCAATCGGGCCGGAGTGGCGCTAGTAGAACGGCCCGCGGCATACCGTTCGAGCTCTCGGTAGAAACATCCCACACCGGCGCAATCCGCGCGTGTCGATCCATACGGCCGAGCCGCCGCAGCTCGCCCAGCATTGTTCCTGCAGAAATGATCTCGAGCTCAACCGGCACGTTTCCCGCTGCCGCGGAGAGTTGATTTTCATGCGATTCAAGATAGACCGCGAGAGAACTCGGTTGAAGCGCTTCATTGAGATGACGGTTGAGCAGAGTGGCCAACCCGCCCCGGTCAGTCGCTGTGCGAGTCTTTTCCGCCAAGTCCTCCAGAATCGTGCGCGCGTCGTATGCACTCCGGAAGAAAGCTTGATCGATCCGCGCGCCGACACGCCTGTGCACCCGCGTGCCCGTCCAAAGCAGACCCGAGCCAAAGACCGTTCCCAACGCGATCCCGCCAGGTATTGCAGCCCCGGTCAGCGTTTCAAGATAACGAGAGAAAGAGAGAGCAAAAATCAATGTCACGCCGATGCTGAACAAAGATAGGAGAATCGTGAAACCGCGTTGCACCAGCAAATAACGCGCGCTTCTCCTGAGCAGAACCGGAATCTCGAGCACCCGGTGCTTGACCACGGCATAAGCAAATGAGAGCGGGAAGAGCCATAACAAAATGACGATCACGGCATCGAGAAAAAGCGGCTCGCGAAGACCAAAGAAATCACCCACCCCAAGCGTTATCGTGGCCGGCACGACGCCCGCGAGTGTCCCCCATAGAATCACTCGAATCTTGCGCCGCGCTTCTGGCGTCTTGGCGCTGACGGCATTTCCTATGAGCGACACAAGGCCCAACGGGATCAGCGCATATATAAAATACAGCACGAATAGGCGCGGTACCCCAAGTAGCCGCCCCAAAGTCCCAAAAATCGCGGGGAGCGCTAACAACGCTCCTATCGAAAGAAAGACCCACTTCAACCAGGGAAGGCGCCGGTCGAGCGGCGATCGTGTCGGGAACACCGCGAAGAAAAAATAGAACAGCGGCGTAACCATGTTGTTGAAGAGTCCCCGATAGACCGTCGCAAACAATCGCAGGGGTGGATTCAGGCCTGCGAATGAGTTCCACGGACCCGGTATCGCGACGAATCCAGCAAACATCAAAGCCAGCAGCCAGGCGTTCGGGTCTTTCAAGCGCAGAAACAAAACTGTCATGCCGACCACCAAAAACCCAAGAGAATAGGTGTTCGCGATGTCTCGGCCGAGATTCACCGCGACTCCTGCTTCATTCGAGCTGGACTGAGTGGCGCGAAACACACCCCTGACCGTTAAGGGCGAAGCGGAATGAGCCCGCTCGATCGTTAGCTTGACAACATCGCCGGGACGGTGCTTCGCCCAGATATCCGTGATCGTGAAGGCGTTCTCAATCGGCCGGCCGTTGATCGCGATAATTCGATCTCCCGGGCGTAATCCGGCCCGAGCTGCAGGGCTTCCTGGTTGGACGCTCCTGACTAGCTCGCAGCGCGCATCCCCAAGATGCTGGTTATCGAAGCCCAATTCCACTTGCGGTTGAGACCGGTTGTTATATAGCCACAGCGCCGCATAAAGAGCTGTGGCGGCCGCAAGTAGCGTCGCCAGAGTAGCCAGAAAAAATGTCGAAACTGCCGGCCTGTTCATGATCTACGGCACTCGCGCCAGGAGGAGCGTCTGATCGTCATTTTGGCTCCCGTGTTGACGAACGGCTTCCGTCACGGCTTCATAGATTTCTGGAAGCGGCTTTGCGGCCGTTCGCCGGATCACTTCACCTAAGCGAACCAGCCCGAACTCGTCTCCGTTGCCGTTTATCACCTCAAGAATACCGTCGCTCGCAAGCACAAAAAGATCGCCGGATCTGCACTCAATCGCCGCGCTCTCAAACCGGATCGAAGGCAAAAGACCCACCGGAAGCTGCTCCATCGCAAGCCGGTGGACCTAGTCATCCGCAGCGTTGTAATGAAGCATTGCGGGATGCCCCGCCAGTGCATACTCCATACCCTTGTCAGTGAAGCGCAGGCAACCGAAGGTGGCATACATTGATGGGTCCTTCATCACCCGCATCACATCGTTAAGCAGATTCAATAGTGAACCGGCATCCTGATGCGCCTCCAATCCCACGCGAACGGCGGTCTTATACATCCCCATCAGAATGCCGGCATTCAAGCCGTGGCCCGAAATGTCGGCGACATAAGCAAACACCGAAGAGTCGCTCAAAGGGACAACATCCACTAAGTCGCCGCCGACTTGTTCACTCGGGCTGGTCCTGCCGAAAACTTCCGCCAAATGCGATCGCGCGCTGACCGGCGGCACGAGCGTGCTCTGAATGCGATAAGCATGCTGCAGTTCCGTTGCTGCACGCGCATAACTCATCCCTTCGTGATTGATGAACCTCAGTAAGCAGTTGTAGCCAGTCACCGTGCAAACAACGAGCGACATGCAGTCAATCGCGATCGCTAGATTTGAGCCCTTAATCGACAACTCTGGCCATGCGCCCCGGGTAACTGCTATCACATAGCAAACGGAAACGCCTGCCGCTATCGGCCAACCTGCCAGCGAAAGCAGTTTCCGGTTCTGCTTACGAACTTTGGAAAGAACTTGTGCGGTTACTCCAACTCCAAAGAGTAGCCCCGCAGGAATGCCGCTCCAGATGCCGATCGGGAAAACACCGCGCCGCACAAGCGCCATAGCGATGATGTCCATTACGAATCCGCCGGATGATGTTGTAAGCATAATGCCCAGCGCAAGATTGCGTAATCGGCTGAGCGGGACCTCTTGCCAGTGCGGGCTCGAAAGCGGATTGTGGTACTGCGCAAGGGCTTGTTTAAGATTCACTGACGGAATACTAGCAGCAAACTGCCATACTTCCGAACGGCGCTTCACGTCCCGTGTTCGCGAGGTGCCGCGTAGTAGCATTCGCATATGCGACCTTCGCTGCCCGCGACGTTTAAAGCGCAAACAGTTGCCAGCCCCGAAGGCGCCGAAGTCTTTGTTCGCTCAAGCGGTTCTGGACCCGCAGTCGTGCTTCTCCATGGGTACGCCGAAACCAGCGATTCCTGGGCTCCGCTCGCCGCCGAGCTTGTCAAAAGCTACACCGTGATTGTCCCGGACCTGCGTGGCATAGGCCGCTCGTCTCGGCCTTCTGGAGGTTACGACAAGAAAACGCAGGCCCTGGATATCAGAGCAGTAGTGACGGCGCTTGGGCAAGATCGGACATCGGTAGTCTCCCATGACATCGGCATCATGGTTGCTTATGCGTATGCCGCACGTCATCCAGATAAAGTCAATCGCCTCGTCGTGATGGACGCTCCGCTCCCGGGTATCGCGCCTTGGGATGAAATCCTGCGAAATCCCGCGCTGTGGCATTTCTCTTTCCATGGTCCCGATGCCGAGCGCCTGGTCGAAGGCCGCGAGCGAATCTATCTGGATCGCATCTGGAACGACTTCACTGGCGATCCCACGAAGCCTGACGAGGCCACACGCGCGTTCTACGCCTCGCAATACGCTCAGCCTGGCGCGATGCGTGCTGGCTTTGCGCAATTCACCGCCTTCGCTCAGGATGCGGAAGACAACAAAGTTTTTCAAAAAACCAAGTTGACAATGCCCGTACTCGCCATTGGCGGCGAGAAATCCTTCGGCGCGACAGAGGCTGCCGTCACGCGTAACGTCGCGGTCAACGTGAGTGAAGCAGTGATTCCCGGCGCCGGCCATTGGCTCATGGAGGAAAGCCCTAAGGCCACCATTGCGGTGATCCTGGATTTCCTAAAGGATCAGAGGTAGGGCCGCCGCTTGCAAGACTAGTCAGTCTTACTGAACGCAGCCATTTGCTTTTTCGCGCCTATTCCTGTTCCTCGGCCAGCAAATCGCCCAACCGATCCAACCGCCGCTCCCACAGTGATCGCCGGTCGTGAATCCATTGCTCCAGCACCGTAAGCCCCGACGTTTCGAGCCGGCACGTGCGCACCCTTCCGAGCTTCTCGGTGTGCACGAGCCCGCTCGCTTCCAATATTTGAAGGTGCTGAACAACAGCGGTCAGAGTAATGTTAAGCGGCGCCGCTAATCGCGAGACTGTCAGCGGTCCTCGGCTGAGCCTCTCCACCATCGCCCGCCGGGTAGGATCGCCCAGCGCATGAAGTACCGTCTCGGCGCTTACTCTTGAACGGGGCATCCCCGCGCCCTTTCCCGGCGCTCGCTAGTCCCGCGTCAGCTCGGTCCCCAGTTGATCGAGCAATCCGCGCCATCCCGCCTCGCGCATTTGAGGACCATCCGCGCCTTCAAAAAATGCTCCCTGATGTGTGCAGATGAGATCGGTTCCTTGGTCCGTCGGCAACAACTCAATTGTCACCAGCGAGGCCGAGATTCGTTTGTCGCCGAGGGCCATCGTGCTAGCGATCACAATCCGCCGGTTCGCGACAATATCCTGATAACTTCCCTCACTCGCAAGCGCAACCCCCGGAAATGGCGACCCTTCCTTGAACCGATACCGCGCTCGCTCTGCGCCGCCGACTCGAAATTCCATGTCAAACTGCTCCATTGCTGCTTCTTTGCCTTCCACCCCAAACCAGCGGCGCTTCTTAGCGGGGTCCGCAAACGCAGAGAAGACGCGCTCCGGCCGCACCGGATAGCTGCGCTCAATTACAAATGTGTTGTGAATAACTGACGGTTCTTGCATCGTTGCCTTTCCAATAGTGAAGTCTATACTTCAGTATTAGGCGAAACGCGGACATTAGTCAAGTCAAAACTTCAGCATCAGTGGCCCGGCTATATTTCCTCGGCCAGCTGGAACTCCTCGGTTACCGCTGTAATGAGCGTCGCCTCGGGCGGTGGCGTCACCGGAATGTCTCCCGGTACTTCAACGATTAGTTGTGTCGCCCAGAACGTCCCGGAGTACGTGGCCCAGTTTTGTGGCAGCAATTGCCGTATGGCAGTCAAGGTGGTCAGACACAGGGAACGGCAGCAGACAAGTGCGTCTGTACGCTAGACTCGGCAGGGATGATTACTGTCGTATCAGCAGGACAAGCAACTGGATCTGTACCAATCCTCCCAATATTCCAAAATGTACGACAACACAGAATTGTGGACAGAAGCCATGTGCCGGGGAGTGCTATCTTCCCGACTGAATTCTGTGCCCTCTTTCAGTGGGTTGCGAGATGCATCTGAATTTATGTAACCGAGTGGTTTTTTTGCCACTAGGGCAGTGTTCGCGCGTTCGCGGCGGGTGGGTGTAAGACATGAACTACAAGTCAGCTTTGCTGGTCGTTACAGCGGCGGTCATGCTTTCGGGAGAACCCCACGAGATAGAGGTTCCCAAGCATCCTCAAGCGGAGTCATTAATCCGCGAGGCTGACCAATTACCACCCGAATTTGCGGCCGACATCATATTGCTACTTATTGAGTATGGCTTTGTTCCTGACCATGCCTCTCGGAATATCCTCTTGGAAAAGGCGTTCTCACTCGCAGCATCCGCCCAGGAGCCGGTCGCTCTTCAACGCGCCGAGCAGCCCGGGCCTGTCTCGAATGCATTGAACGACGTTTTCAAGGAAGGTCTGGACGAAGTATCGCTTGAATCACGAACAATTCGCTTGTTCGCTCGCTCTGATCCGGCGCGTGCCCGGGAACTATTTGAGCACATGAGCCTACCGCTCGGCACGACATTCACGTGCACGGACCCGCTGTACTACGATCTTTCGATTTACTATGCCGCGATGTTGGACATCGCGAATACCCTTCCTGACCGGCAAATGCTTGAACACTTCTTGCAGCACCAGGCAAGCCAACTCCGCTCCATCGCACAAATTGCACCGACCGTTCGTATCGTGCTGAACCTTCGGCAAGCTCATAGCGACTTAAACGACGTTTTGAAAACAGTCGTTACCCAGCTACCAAACCTTGATCACGACCCGCGCATCTTTTCCTTTGATGCCGTGAACGTACTCTCGGCGATGTCGGACATTGATGCTCTCTCAGTTATTGATACTGACTATGTAGCCCAACAATCGCGGAAATGGCTGCTGAAGGAGATGAAAGCCGGTTTTTGTACGATCCAAGGCGGAACCGTTGCTAGACTTGACGGCAGTCAAGCTCACCTCGAGCCATTAAGCCCGGTCGATTTCTTCAATCAGCGCTTTGCCTCCTCGGCTAATGGCGCGCTCATCATTCGCTCAACCGGAATTGAAAACAGCCCAACTGCTACGACCCCTGACAGCGAACGACATTCTCACCGCTATTTGGAGCTAGAGAATACGTATGAGATCTTAGCTACTCCGGAGGCTCAAAGATCTGCAACATGGCAGAGCGACATGAACAAATTCGTCGAGGACGTGTTGCAATGGAGCGACGGTCAACTGAGTGAATCTGAACGAGCACGATACTACGTCGAGAAATCGGCGCTCATGCGCAGTATATTATCAACACAAAAACTGCAAGTTTCGACGACGCACTTAACTCAGGGGGAATGGCAGTCTTTGCAGAGAGCAGTGCCACTTGCGGACGTTCCCGCCCGAGATGCTGTTGCTCAAGCCACGGTGAACTTCTTTGACGGGCCGACGGCAAGACTAGTTTACAATCGGCGACGCGCTCTGTGGTTCGCTCCAGTAAGATCTCTTTTGAGATCCTTCGCCGAACCGGTCGCAGTTGAGCCTTTGAGCGCCTCACCTGAACCGGTAGCCGCTAGCTATGCAGCACTGGTGAAGCTATTCGAAGAGCGCGGTACCCGATACTGATTGGGCATGTTATCCCTGAGCAGTTGGTGAGGGAGATTGACGCTTCGGTCGGGCATCGCGCGTTCGAGGACGCTAGAGGCTAGTCGGTTCCAAATCCGCGTAACGAGGATTCGCCTCCAACTGGTAAATGAAAATACTCGTGTCGAGCGCAATCCGCCGGTGACGGCGCAAAAAGCCTTCGAGCCAAGTCACTCCCAACTGTTGCGCTCCTTAGCGAGATATTTGGCTGAGTAAGATCGTTTACTTAAACGTCGGAGGGCGGTGTGATAACGCTCCGGCTTTTGAAGAACAATCACTCTGGTTCCTCGCGCCACGACTAAGAGCTTGTCGCCGGGTTTTAACCCAAGCGCCTGCCGCGCCTCCTTCGGCACCACAATCTGATTCTTCGTAGAAAGAGTCGATTCACCCATCACTTTACATTTAGCCGATTACAAAGGAGCTTAGCTACGTCACCGGAGCCGTACGAGCGAGGCATGCCTCGCCAGTGACCCCGCGCTGCCATAATCGCTGTATGCTCGTTTCCGCCGAGGTTCTGCGAACTCATCTCGATTACACTGCCTGGGCGAGTCAAAGACTCATAGCCGCAGCGGCTCAACTCTCGCCTGAGCATCTCCATCACGACTTCGGAACCGCGCACCGCGATATCCTCGAAACGCTCGTTCACATCTTCGCGGCCGACCGCATCTGGCTAGCCCGCTTGACCGGAGCTCCTCAGAGCGTCTTCGTGACCGATTCTGACCGCTCGCTCACGTTTCTACAGGACGCTTGGCCCCAGCTCCACAACAACTGGAAAGAGTGGGCGCGCTCACTCAGAAATGACAGCGTCAGCTCCGCGCTCACCTACAAAGATCTGAAGGGAAATGAGTGGACGCAGCCGCTCTGGCAGCTCGTATTGCACGTCGTCAATCATGGCTCTCACCATCGCGGTCAGGTTTCCGGATTCCTTCGCAGCCTCGGCCACACGCCGCCCATCCTCGACCTGGTCTATTACTATCGCGAGCTCATTCCCTGACTAGCCCAGACCCTACATTCGCCCGTACGGCCCGCCCTCGTATTACTACGGTCCCACTCCATTCGGGCACCTCGAACCACCGCCGCTCCTCCTAGAAATGTCTCCAGTTTGTTGAGTCAGGCTTCCTTTGTTTTACTGAAATTGTCCCAAGTCAAAGCTGTGACCGAGATTGCCACCCTCACTAGGCGCATAGAAAGGCGAACCGTTCTCGTTGTCGAAGACAATGCTGAGTGGCGCGACGCGATTACTCGCATTCTTGAAATCGATTTTGAGGTCATCGGTTACGTTGAACATGGGGATGAAATCGTGACTATCGCGCGCAATCTCCGCCCTGATTTAGTTACCCTCGATGTCTCCATACCTGGTTTGAGCGGTTTAATGGCGTTACCGGAACTCCGCGCGGAGCTGCCCTCTGCAGGCATCGTCATACTCACGACAATTTCGAGCAAGCCTTACGTTGAGGAAGCGTTCCGCCGCGGAGCCGACGGATACGTCCTCAAAAATCGTGCGCTGAGAGACCTCATACCTGCCCTTGCGTCAGCAGGCTCCCGTACAGAATCCGGCTTCGGCACACCTAATCGCCTGCGCCCTGACTCCGCTACAGGTTCGGTTCCTCTCTCGTAAAAGCCGCGGCTTGCCGGCCGGCCCCAATCCCCTCCTGGGCCATGCGCTTCGCGTGAGAACCTGAAATAAGACACATCTATGGAACTCAAAGAAGCCATCCAAGAAAAATACGGTGAAGCTGCCCGCCGCGTCTCAACAGGCGAAGGTCTTCCTGCGGATTGCTGTACTGCAACTTCTTGCTGCGCTGGTTCTGCCGCGCCGTCGTGCGATCCGATCACCTCCAATCTCTACGACGACACCCAAGCAGATCAGATCCCCGGCGAAGCGCTGAAAGCATCGCTCGGCTGCGGCAATCCAACTGCGCTCGCAGAACTCAAGCCGGGCGAAACCGTCCTCGATCTCGGTTCCGGCGGTGGAATTGACGTATTGCTCTCCGCGAGGCGCGTCGGGCCAAAAGGCAAGGCCTATGGACTCGACATGACTGACGACATGCTCGCCCTCGCTCGCGAAAATCAGCGCAAAGCTGGTATCGAGAATGTCGAATTTCTGAAAGGCGAGATCGAGAACATTCCGCTTCCTGATAATTCAGTCGATGTGATCATCAGCAACTGCGTTATCAATCTCTCGTGCGATAAAGATCGCGTGCTCCGTGAGGCCTTTCGCGTGCTGAAGCCGGGCGGCCGCTTCGCCGTTTCCGATATTGTCGTCCGCGGCGAGGTCCCGGCTGACCTTCGCAACAATATCGAGCAATGGATCGGCTGCGTCGCTGGCGCGCTCCGCGATTCCGAATATACCGGAAAACTCTCGGCAGCCGGATTCTCTTCTATCGAAATCGAACCCACCCGCGTTTACGACAGCAACGCGTTTGGCCCGGCAGTGAGTGGCCAATTCATGAGCGCCTTCATCCGCGCAACCAAACCGCTTCCTGCTGTTCCACCGCTCGCTGCGCCTAAAAAATAATCTTCGCCGCTAACTGCATATTGAACGGCTCGCCCGGTCCCAACCCCGGAGCTCCGTTGAAGTCGCCGATCGTATCGCCGACCACGCCATTGGAGCCCACAGAGCCGGCTCCCGTCGCGAGGTTCTTCCGGTTAAAGATATTGAACATCTCTGCCCGGAGCTGGATTCGCAATCGCTCTCGAATCGGAATGTTCTTGAACACCGATAAATCGACGTCCGCAAATCCTGGGCCGGCAAACAGATTGCGGCTAACATCGCCGTTCGGGCTTCCCGGACAGCCGGTCGTGCCGGAAACACAGAACGCTGCCGGACTCACCCATTGCTCGCCCACCCCTGCGACAAAATTGTGATTTACACTCGCGAACGGATCGCCGATCAGATTCAGCCCCGGCCGCTGGGTTCCAGAAACAGAGCACCAGGAATTGGCAAGACCCAAGCAGAAAGGCTGTCCACTGTGGAATGACCATGCGCTGGTAACTTGCCATCCACTAGTCAGCAGTCGAAAATGCGAGGAGCCCGGCACGTCCCAGCTCAAGAATGCAGTGAAGTTATGTCGCGTATCGAAATCGCTGCTTCCGTATTCCTGCTGCAGATTGAAACTGTCCAGTGGCATCGCCCCTCGATACTCCGTCATTTCGTCCAGCGCGTGCGCCCATGTGTAAGCGAATTGCGCGTTGAACCCGCGCCACGACCGGATCTTCAACGTTGTTTGCAGCGAGTTGTAATTCGATGTTCCAACACTGTTGAGCTGAATGATCGACCCGAAGTTCGGATACTGCGCCGTGAACGTGCCATTCTGATTAATGTTCTCCATCACCGAAAGCTTGTGCCCGTCACTGCCCACATAACCTATCTGCCAGACAGCAGAGTTACCCAGGCTCTTCTCGACATTTACGTTGTAGTTATAAAAGTATGGCGTCCGGAAATTCTGGTTCACGGAAAAAACATTGAAGATCTGTGTCGAACTAAGACATCCCGGATCCGTGGCAAAATTTCCAGAGCATGTAGTTACTCCCGGAAAAATGGAAGCCCCGCCCGCCTGTGCCGTTTGCCAGTTATATCCATTTCTCGCGTAGTTATCCACCGGATGCTGACCCACGGGATTGTCTTCAAGCCCATCCGCTGCGCTGATCGGCGGGCGATAATCCAAAAACGGATTAATGTTGATCTGATCGAAGAACACGCCGATTCCCCCGCGCACCACAAATCCGCCCCACGGCTGGTACGCGAAGCCAAAACGAGGCGCGAAATTATGGTGATCCGGCGGGAAGATGGACCCGATTCCGTTGCCCTGAATCACCAACCCGCGTCCGGGCACAAACACGCCCAGGTCCTTCGGCCCATTGCTTGAAATCGGCCCGAAATAATCATTGCGCAGCCCGAAATTCAGTGTCAGCTTCGGCGTGAGCCGCCACGCATCCTGGACGAACAAATCGTAGCCATTAACGATCACAAACCGTTCCGCGTCTCCCACCGCGATCGACGACGTACTCACATCGCCCGCCAGAAAGTCGGCAAGACCGCACGTGGCCGCTATCACAGAATTTGAAGAATTCGGAGCACAGTAAGGCGTCGCCCAGGGTCCCTGCGTCCCGTCAAACGTAAACGCCCCGGTCGAGCGCCGGAAATAAAACTCGTTTACTCGCCCCTGCCGGAACTCTCCGCCGAATCGAAACTCATGTTTGCCGGTCGTATAGGAAACAATATCCGTCAAGTGACCCGTAACATCGTTGCGGCCTTCAGGCGGCGTGATTCCAACCTGATCGAACCCCGTGATCGCAATGTTCGATGCGCCTAAAATCGGCTTCCCCGCGATTGTCGCGTCCGGGCTAAGGTTCAGGCCCAATGCCGCCATGTTGAAGCTGTTGTTCGCATCATGAAAAACCTGGTTGAAGTAACTCACTCCCGCAAGTAACTGATTGTTCAACTTACTTGATAACAGCGAATTCAAAACAACGGAGTAATTCTGCACATGAATGGGCGCGACCTCAAAGTAATAACCCAAATTCGAGCTAGCCGTCGCCAGCGCAAGACTCGCACCCGGTGGTTGTGACTGGCTTCCCTGTCCCGCAAACCAGTGAACGGATAGATGTTCCTTATCGTTGAAATTGTGATCGATCTTCGCCACTCCGTTGTAGCTGTAACCCGTGCCCGGAACCGTCGCGAAATAGTTATTGATCGTTCCGGGAAGACTCACAATCGAGCTCGGCCACAAACTTGAAAGTAAAGTCGCCGAAAGCGGGCTTGGCGTTACCGGCGCATAAGGCCCATATTTGCCACCCGGATTGCTAAGTAAACTGAGCGCCTGGCTGACCCATGCCGCCGACGGCTCCGTCGACAAGCCGGTCAGACCGAAAATGTACTGCTGCTTTTCAAAGCCCAAAAAGAAAAATGTCTTGTCCCGGATAATCGGCCCGCCCACCGTTAATCCGGTGTTATAGTTCCTAAGCTCCGGCGCTTTCGGAAACTGTGGCGTAGGCACGAAGAACGGAGATTGCGCCGCGTAAAATTCATTCCGGTTGTAGTAATAGGCGCTGCCGTGTAACTGGTTCGTGCCCGATTTGATCACGAGATTTACTGTGCCGCCTGCATTGCGTCCCGCTTCTGCGTTCGATTGCGTTTGCGCCGAGAACTCATCGATCGCATCGATCGGCATCACCACGCCCGCGATTCCCGATACACCCCCCTGATTCACCGCCGGAATGTTATGCCAGAAGTCATTGTTATCCGTCCCGTCAATCTGCCAGTTCATCTGGTTGGCGCGCGTTCCGTTCAGCGACCCGAAACCGCTCACCGCGTACCCTCCATAACCGGGCGCCACCGCAATAAGCTGCGAAAAATCGCGGCCGTTTAGTGGAAGGTCCTGCAATGCCTTGCTCGGAATTGTGTCGCTCTGCGTCGCGCTCGTCGTGTCTACTTCAATCGCAGCAGCCGATACTTCCACCTTGGTTGTCATTTGCCCGACCTGCAGCTTAATCGGCACGGTATACACGTTTCCCGCAGTCACCACAACATTCGAAACCGTCGTCTGCTCGAAACCCGACGCCGTAACTGTCACGGTGTACGTTCCGAGCGGCATATCTTGAAACGAAAATTCGCCGCTGGTCGTACTGACCGTTGTTTGACTTACACTCGTTGCTGTATTCGTGGCGGTTACTTGCGCGCCTTGGACCACAGCGCCTGTCGCGTCTGTCACCGTGCCGTCAATTGCGCCCCGGAACGTCTGCCCGTAAGCTCCTGCGGCAACCGCTAACGTCGCCAAGATACTGAATATAGGTCTCATAGCTTCCCCTCTCCGCAAACAACTAATTTCGGATAGTATGGCTCTGCCCTACCGAGGTGTCAAGCTACAAATTGCTATCAAGTCGATAAGTTACGGTTAATCCGCGTATAATCGGCAGGCATTTCAGTTACTCCCTACTGCTTGATTCAGGAGGCGGACCGCAGGGCGGATCACATCCCGATGAAATTCCAGACATGTGCCAGCCGGACTTGTTCTTTTCGTAAGTCGCGATCCAGGAGCTCGTGAATTCCTGAACCTTTCCTGATGGGTCGCTCTTTTCGCGAAACTGCGCTCGGATTCGGATCACCGACCACGCCATGCCTCCGTCGCGCGATATATGGACAAGTGGCTTGATAATGTCCTCCCACGACGCGTAAGCCACGGCGGAAAAGTATTCCGCAAAACCGCGCCGCATCTGATCCCGGCTTCGCACCTCGACATCGCCGTTTTGAATGCTAACCACCGAATCCGCGAGCACCGAGCTCACCAGATTTGCATCGCCCTTCAGATGTCCCTCGCGCTCGATTGCATGCAGTCGAAGAATGCTGGCGACCGGATCTGTGGACCGGTGGGTGCCGCCCGAAAGGTCGCCCCACGCCCCCGCCAACATCACACACCAGAGCCACGATTTCAGAGCATCTGCCATTAGTCCCCCTCAAACGTACATTCACAACAATCTCACTTAATCCCTTCAACAACTTAACCCGAAACGCTTGTTCCGCCATGCTACTGTGCTCTCGATGATCTTTTCCCAAACCATGTCATCCCACGCACAAATCGAGGCTAACCGTGCCAACAGTCACCTCTCTACCGGTCCGAAAACGCCGGAAGGTAAAGCCAAATCCTCATTAAATGCGGTCAAAACCGGGCTCACCGGACGCACCGTCCTGCTGCCAAGCGACGATGCCGCCGCTTACCAGAAGCACGTCCAACGCTTCTTCGATCAATACAAGCCCACTGGAGATGAAGAATCCGCTCTTACGCAATCTCTCGCCGACACCGAATGGCGCTTGCTCCGCATCCCGTCACTTGAAATGGGCATCTACGCCATCGGCCGTCTCGCGCTCGCCAAACAATTCGAGCACGAGGAAGATCCGCAAGTCCGCGCCTCATTAATCGAAGCGCAAGTCTTTCTCACCTATCGAAAAGACCTCAACAACCTGAGCATTCAGGAAGCCCGCCTGCGCAAGCAGCGCGAAAAGGATCAAGCCGAGCTACAGAAGCTGCAACACGAACGTAAACAGCGCCGCGAGAATCAGATGACGCAAGCTTGGCAGCTTTATCATCAGGCCCAAAAAGCCGGCGCGGTATTCGATGCCGCCGAATTTGGGTTCGAATTTTCAACTGAAGAAGTCGCGCGTCACGCCGCCGAGGTGAGCAAGAAGATGGCCATCTATAACCACACGTATTACGACAAAAAACGCGCCGCCTGATGTAGAGGCCGGACCTGCCCGTTCTAACTGTAGGGCGAGGCAGCCTTGCCCGGATATCCAGCCCGCCGCCGGCCTGTTGTATACTGCCACTAATGATTCGATACGCGCATCTTCATCATCACCATCACCCAATGGTGTAATGACGGCGCCTGCGTTCGAAATCATCTAGTTTCTGTATCGTAGGACCCGCCACAAAAAGGCGGGTTTTTTGTTTCCGCTGGCTCGATGGCTGCATCTTTACAGTTCGACAAACCGGGTGCTCTCATTCCCGCCGTTGTGCAGGACGCCCGAACTCATCGTGTGCTGATGCTCGGCTACATGAATCGTGAGGCTCTCGAAAAAACCATCTCCACCGGCCGTGTCACCTTCTTCAGCCGCTCGCGCAAAAAGCTCTGGACGAAGGGCGAAAGCTCGGGTCATTACCTCATGGTGAAATCCGTCGCGATCGATTGCGACGGAGACGCGCTGCTCGTCGAAGCAGAGCAAATCGGCCCCGGCGTCTGCCACAAAGGATACGAAAGCTGTTTTTACCGCTCCTGGAAAAACGGCGTCTGGGTCGAAACGGAAGCCAAAGCCTACGATCCAGATGCAGTCTATGGAGCCAAGCCGTGATCCTCAAGCTCGGAATCCCGAAAGGCAGCTTGGAAAATGCGACCATCGATCTGTTCCGCCGCGCCGGCTTCAACATCGCCACAAGCAGCCGGAGTTATTTCCCCGCCATCGACGATCCCGAAATTGAGTGCATGTTGATCCGTGCTCAAGAAATGCCGCGCTACGTGGAAGACGGTGTTCTCGATGCAGGGCTCACCGGTCGCGACTGGGTCCAAGAAAACGAAGCGCAAGTCGAAACTGTCGCCGAGCTGATCTATGCCAAACAGAGCTTCGGAAAAGTACGCTGGGTGCTCGCCGCTCCCGAAGCATCACCTTACCGCAGCGTCAAAGATCTCCAAGGAAAAATTATCGCTACCGAGCTTGTCTGTACCACCAAACGCTACCTCGCCTCCCAAGGGGTCACCGCGAACGTTGAATTTAGCTGGGGCGCAACAGAAGTCAAACCGCCGGAGCTCGCCGATGCCATCGTCGAAGTAACAGAAACCGGCTCATCGCTGCGAGCGAACAAACTCCGCATCATCGATACCGTTCTCGAATCGAACACCCAGCTCATCGCAAACCGAAACGCGTGGGCCGACGACACGAAGCGCCGCAAGCTCGCCGACATCAAAATGCTCCTTGAAGGCGCCATGAACGCTCTCGGAAAAGTGGGCCTCATGCTCAACGTCCGAAAAGACGATCTCGCCAGCGTCATCTCGGTTCTCCCGGCGCTCAAGAATCCCACCATTTCGCAGCTCAGTGATGACGCTTGGGTCGCGGTTAACACCATCCTCGAAGAAGTCACCGTCCGGAGCATCATTCCGCGGCTCAAAGAAGCCGGGGCGCAGGGGATTGTCGAATACCCGTTGAACAAGATCATCATCTAAGCCCGGCAATGATCAAAATTCACTCCATCAACAGCGCCGAGCAAGCCAAATTCAACCGCCGCGCTGATCTCGCCGAATATGAGAAGGCCGTTCGCTCAATTCTCGACGCGATCCGGAAGCAAGGCGATTCGGCGCTGCTTAGATACGCCCGCCAATTCGATGCGCTCGGCGATCTGCCCTTGCGTGTCACCGGCGATGAGCTTCGGGAAGCGGCCGAACGCATGTGTCCCGAAGTGCGCAAAGCCTCGGAGTTGGCAATTCGCAATATCCGCCAATTCGCCGAAGCGCAACTGCCGCGCGAATATTTCGAGGAGTTCTCGCCCGGACGCAAATTAGGCTGGATCGTTAAGCCTCTCGAAGCGGTCGGTTGCTATGTCCCTTCCGGACGCTATCCTCTAACATCCACGTTGCTCATGACTGCCGTGCTCGCTCAAACCGCCGGCGTCTCGAGAATCTGCGTTGCTTCGCCCAAGCCTTCCATCGAAATTTTAGGTTGTGCGCATCTCTTAGGCTTGCGCGAGATTTACCGAATCGGCGGCGCTCACGCAATCGCCGCCATGACCTTCGGCACGGAAACTATCGTTCGCGTCGATCGCATCGTCGGTCCCGGCAACCTCTACGTTTCCGCTGCGAAGAAGCTCCTTGCGGGCGAGGTAGGAATCGATTTTATCGCGGGTCCCACCGAAATCGTAATCGTCGCGAGTGATGGCAATCCGCGCATCATTGCCGCCGATATGCTCGCCCAGGCAGAGCACGATCCGAGTGCTTCCGCCATTCTCATCACCACATCTCAATCGCTCGCTGACGCCGTATCATCTGAACTAGAAGCCCAGCTTCGCACTCTCCCCACCGCCCCCACCGCCGCACAAGCAATCGATAACGGAAGCGCCATCTTTATCACGCCTGATCTGGACATCGCCGTCGAGCTTGCGAACCGCATCGCTCCCGAGCACCTCGCTCTTTACGATGCCCATCTTTTGCCGCAAATCAGAAATGCCGGAACCATTTTCCTCGGGCAAACCTCGCCCGAATCTGCCGGCGACTATGCCGCGGGTCCCAGTCACGTCTTGCCAACCGGAGGTATTGCGCGCCTTCGTGGCGGCCTCTCGACCGCCGATTTCGTCAAGCTCATCGCCGTTCAAGAGCTTTCGCCATCTGCACTGGCAGACCTCGCTCCTGTAATCACGGCGCTCGCTCGCGCCGAAGGTCTCGAAGCGCATGCTCGCTCGGTCGAATTCCGAATGGAATCACGTCATGGCTGCTAGTTCGCTGATTCCACGTGCCGCTGTGTTGCGCATGGACCCATACCACCCGCCGACCGGAGGCCGCCGCAACAAACTTCGCCTTGATTTCAATGAAAATCTGGTCGGATCCTCGCCTCGTGTGCTCGACTTACTCCAACGATATGTAACTGCGGCCGACTTGGCTATTTATCCCGAGTACGACCATGCTCTCGAAGAGTTAGCCACCTACTTCTCTGTAGCTACCCAGCAACTTACCCTGACGAACGGAACTGATGAGGCGATCCACCTGCTCATAAATACCTACGTCAATCAGGGCGATGAAGTAATCGTTCTCAAGCCCTCTTACGCCATGTACCGGTTTTATAGCCAGCTCGCTGGCGCAGCCATCGCCGAAATTCCGTACCGCCCGGAAACTCTCGCATTTCCTCTCGAAGAATTGCTCGATCAGATCACAAACTCCACACGCGCCATTCTGATCAGCAATCCCAATAATCCAACTGGAACTGGAACAACTGTCCAGGCGATCGAGCGCATTCTCGCCCGCGCCGTTAACGCCGCGGTACTCGTAGACGAAGCCTACTACGAGTTCAGCGGCATAACGGTGCTCCCCTTAATCACCGAGTATCCGAATCTCTTTGTCAGCCGCACCTTCTCGAAAGCCTTCGGCATGGCGGCCCTCCGTTGCGGGTGTCTCTTTTCGCATTCATTTAACATCACTCAGATCAAAAAGGCACAACCGCCAAGCAGCGTGAATTCTCTCGCAGTTATGGCGGCCCGGGTCGCAATAACCGACCGGGAATTCACTGACAATTATGTTAAGGAGGTTCTCGCTGCTCGCGAGTTACTGTATGCAGGCCTGAAGCGGTTAGCGATTCCGCATTTTGACAGTCAAGCGAATTTCGTCTTATTCCAAGCTGGTTCTCGCGCCCGCGAGGTCTGTGAAAAGCTACGAACGCGCGGGCTCCTTGTTCGAGATCGCAGCTACGAAATCCCTGGCTGTGTTCGAGTAACCATCGGCACCCGCGATCACGTCAAATATTTTCTCGAAGAGTTACAACAGATCTGGTAAGAGGCCGGCCATGCCCGGCTCAATGCCAATTACCTGACTAAATGCGACACGCCGTCATCGAGCGCAACACCAAAGAAACCCAAATCCGGGGATCTTTGTCAATCGACGGAACGGGCCGCTATCAGATCTCGACCGGCATCCGGTTTCTCGACCATATGCTCGAGCTCTTTACGAAACATGGCGCGTTTGACCTGGATCTCACAGCGCACGGAGACCTCGATGTGGATCAGCACCACACCGTAGAAGACACCGGCATCGTCTTGGGCGAGCTTTTTGCAAAAGCGTTAGGCGATCGCCGGGGCATCAACCGTTGCGGCTACTTCGTGCAGCCCATGGACGAGTCCCTCGGGGTCGTCGCAGTTGACCTCGGTGGCCGCCCCGCTCTGGTTTTCGATCATCAAGTTACCGTCGTCCACGTCGGCGATTTGCAAACCGAGCTGCTCGAAGATTTCTTTTCCGGTTTCACCCAGCACGCGGGCGCGAACCTCCACGCCAAGCTTTTATACGGCCGCTCGAATCATCACAAAATCGAAGCCATCTTCAAATGTTTCGGTCGAGCTATGCGCTACGCATGCTCAACCGATGAGCGCATGAAAGACTTACTGCCTTCAACTAAGGGTTTGCTATGACCGTAATCGTCGACTACGGTGCAGGCAACCTCCGGTCCGTGCAGAACGCTCTCGAAGAGTTAGGTGCCAGCTATCTTGTAACATCCGGTTCTCGCACCGTAAGCCGAGCCAATAAACTAATTCTTCCGGGCGTCGGATGTTTCGGTCAGATGATGAGCGCACTCGACAAACTCGGATTGCGAGAGATTCTTACTCAACGAATTTACGCTGGTGTTCCCTTTCTTGGTATCTGTGTCGGCCTGCAGTGCCTTTTCGAAGGAAGCGAAGAGTCACCCGAAAGCACCGGCCTCGCCATTTTTCCTGGCCTTGTGAAACGTTTCGCGGGCAACGCGCGTATCCCCCACATGGGCTGGAACTCGCTCTCTCCGGTCCAGCCCTGTGAGTTAACGGAAGGCCTCCCCGGCGATACGTTCATGTATTTTGCTCATAGTTATTACGCTCCAGTTACAACCGCCACGGCAGCAATCTGCACTTACATTCATCCCTATTCCGCGATTCTTCACGACCGCAATATTTACGCTGTTCAATTTCATCCTGAAAAGTCGGGATCTGCGGGTCTGCGCGTGATGAAGAACTTTCTCGATCTCTGAAACAGAACTTCGATGTTGACGAAGCGAATTGTGCCATGCCTCGATGTTACCGGCGGTCGTGTTGTCAAAGGCGTAAACTTCCTCGGTCTTCGCGATGCGGGTGATCCCGTCGAATTAGCCGAGCGCTACAACGCCCAAGGTGCGGACGAGCTCGTTTTTCTCGACATCACTGCATCAAGCGACGCGCGGGATATTATGGCGTCCGTCGTCGCCCGAACCGCCCGCAAAGTTTTCATCCCGCTCACCGTAGGAGGTGGCATTCGTAGCGTTGCCGATGCGGGAGGGGTCATCTTATCCGGCGCCGACAAAGTGAGCGTTAATACAGCCGCCGTCCGGCGCCCGGAGCTGATTCATGAGTTGAGCCAGGAATTCGGATCACAAGCCGTCGTTCTGGCCATCGACGCGAAGCGCTCTCCTAATGGCGCGAAATGGCACGTGTACACAAACGGCGGTCGTCGCGACGAAGGCATCGACGCCGTTGAATGGGCGCAACGCGGCGAATCCCTCGGAGCCGGCGAGATCCTCATTACCTCGATGGATACCGACGGCGTCCAGCGCGGCTTCGATTGCGCGTTGACTCGCGCCATTGTTTGCGCAACTACGCTCCCCGTGATCGCTTCCGGAGGCGCGGGAACGCCTCAGGATTTCGTCACCATCTTTAAGGAAGGAGCCGCGGATGCCGCGCTCGCCGCCTCCATCTTCCACTACGGCAAATACACAGTCACCGATCTGAAGCGCGCCCTCCAAATCGCCGGCATCCCCGTAAGGACCTGCGTATGATCATCCCCTGTATTGATCTGATGGATGGTAAGGTGGTCCAGCTCGCCCAAGGTCGCACCAAAATTCTCGAAGGAAAGTCCCCTAAAGAAATGCTCGCCTTCTTTGCAGACTTTCCTCAGATTCAGGTAATCGATCTTGATGCCGCATTAGGCAATGGCTCAAACGATCGAATCGTTCGGTACCTTGCCGGCCGCGCAACCATTCGCGTGGGCGGCGGGGTGCGTACAGTCGAACGAGCTCGCCAGCTCATCGGCCAGGGAGCCTTTCGAGTCATCGTCGGAACGTCCGCCTTCTCTTCAGACGGAATTAATTTTCCGTTCCTCGCCGCCCTTACTGAAGCGATCGGTCCCGACCACATCACCATTGCTCTCGACAGCAAAGACGATCGCGTCGTTGTCAAAGGCTGGCAAGCGTCCACCGCTTTGCGGGCTACTGATGTGATCTCAGAGCTTGAGCCTTATTGCTCCGGCTTTCTCTGCACTTATGTCGACAAGGAGGGTCTCATGGAAGGCACCGATCTCGACTGGTTCAAAACATTGCGCGCTGGCACGCAACATGAGCTGATCGCTGCAGGTGGCATTACCTCTCTCGATGAAGTGCGCGTTCTGTCGCGCATCGATGTTCACTGCGCCATAGGTATGGCGCTCTACACGGGCAGGCTCTCTTTACACGATCTTCGAGCTTTCCAAACCACCCAGTGACCCGCCATGGATCTTGACCAGCTTCATACATTTCTCGAGATCGTTCGCCTCAAGAGCTTCTCCAAGGCCGCGCAAACCTGCTTCCGCACACAGCCCGCGATTAGCGCCCAAGTCCGCCAGTTAGAGCAGGAGTTGAATACAACGCTCTTTGAGCGCTTCGGAAGCAAGATTTCGCTGACCATCGCAGGAAGAATCTTTGCCGAATATGCAGAGCAAATCCTCGCCTTACGCCGCCGCGCCCAGGACGCCCTCAATGAGCTGGAAAAAGTTCCTCGCGGCGAGTTGCTGATCGCGGCGAACGAAGCAACGTGCATTTACGTCCTACCGCGCGTCTTCGCCGAATTCAAAAAGCAGTTCCCGAAAGTCGAGCTTCTCGTCGATCGATCCTACGGAAGCCGTGTCGTCCAAGCCGTGTTGGATAACCTCGCCGATTTCGGTATTACTCAACTCCCGCTAGAAGAGCGCAAGCTCGAGGTCGCAAAAATTCACACTGACGAGATCAAACTTCTTGTTCCTCCCGGCCATCAGTTTGCCGCTAAAAACCAGATCACTCCGCAAGATCTTATCGGAGAGCAATTACTGCTGCCAAAAACCGGAACCACTCGAGCGCGTCTGAACGCATGGCTCGATTCCGTCCACGACGAGCTGACTATCTCAATGGAACTCGATTCCACAGAGATGATCAAGCGCTTCGTCATGGCCGATCTTGGCTTATCGTTTCTCGCTGCCTCTCACTGTCTCGAAGAAGTCGGGGCAAAAAAATTGGCTGCTGTCTCCCTCGGCCCGGAACCCATGATCCGCCAAATCGGCTTAATTTATAGAAAGGATAAGTCGCTATCCAAGGCAGCGCTCGGGTTCATCAACGTTACTATCGAGAACGCCGGGAAGTCGGCCTATTCGTATACTTGACCCTTGCAAAATATGATTCGCTCCCTAAAGGCGTTCTGGCAGCGTATCAGCGAAGGAATGGCCGTTCAGCAGCTCTGGGCGCAATTTCGCGCGGAAGCCCGTACAGGGTACGAACTCTATTCGAAAGAAGTCGATTGGACGCGGGGACAAGGAGAATCCCGGATGAGACGAGCCGCGCGAGTGGCTCAAGGCCTGTTCTGGGCGATGATGCTGAAGTTATCCCCGCAGCGTCGCGCGATACTTCTCATCGCCCTGATTCTGATTGCGTTCCCGGGATTCACCATGCGCTATCGAGACTTCGCGATTGACACGCCCAATCTAGCCTTCTTCGGTTGTCTTGGGCTGCTCGTGTTACTCACTCTTGAGCTAGCCGATCGCGTCACCATGAAACGCGATCTCGAGATTGCGCGCGAGATTCAAAGCTGGCTCATGCCCGAGGCTCCTCCGCGCATTCCTGGCGTGGAAATCGTGTTCGCAACTCGACCCGCGAATACTGTGGCCGGAGATTACTACGATGCATTCTTGCGCGCAACCGCCACAGATAAAGACCCGCATGGTGCAAACGGCGATGGCCCGCTTCTTTTTGTTGTCGCCGATGTTGCCGGTAAGAGTGTCCCCGCGGCGCTGTTGATGGCAACGCTACAGGCAAGTCTGCGGACTCTAGCCACCTTTCCAGCCTCCTTATTACAGCTTGTGGAACGCCTCAATCAGTACGTATGTGGGCAGAACTTGGGCGGCAGACGATTCATCACTGCATTTCTCGCCGAGCTACAGCCAGCCACTGGACGCCTCAACTATATAAATGCCGGTCATAACTGGCCTGCGCTGAGGCGCGCCTCCGGCGTCATCGAGCGATTGCAGGTAGGAGGATTGCCCCTCGGCATTCGTCCGGGCGCTCAATACGAATGCGGCGAGGCGATCATCGGCACAGGTGATTTGTTGCTCATCTTTACCGACGGCGTGATCGAAGCAGAAAACGACAAAGAGGAGGAATATGGCGAAGCACGCCTGCTCGGGATTATGCGCGATCCTCTCGCTCAAAACGCGGCAGACGTTCTCAACATACTAATGGCATCTGTGGACACATTCGTGGGATCGGCGCGTCAGCATGATGACATCACCTGCCTCGTGCTGAGGACGGTTGCGGAATCCCTCCCTGTCGGCGAACCGGTTGCCCGCGCGGTCGATAAGCCGGTTTCTGTACCCGCTGTCATGTAAACGGCGGGCGGCAACCATTCGTCTAGGCCCTTCATTACTGAAAGGCTCGAGCGACCTACCCGGAAGTCGTAACGGAGCGGGCCACTCCTGCTCCCCTATTTGGTCTTGCTTCGCATGGGGTTTGCCCTGCCAGTCTGATTACTCAAACCGCGGTGCGCTCTTACCGCACCTTTTCACCCTTACTCGCCGTCGCCGGCAAGCGGTATCTTTTCTGTGGCACTTTCCGTAGCGCGCGCTTCGATGAGTCCGTGAAGACTCAAGAAAAACGTGAACCCCCGGCCGTTAGCCGGCATGCTGCCCTGTGAAGACCGGACTTTCCTCTCGACTCACTCGTCGCCGAGCTCGTCCAGCGATTGCCTGACCGCGCAGGCATCTTTCAGTATGACATCGAACCGTTAGTACCAGACAAACTCCGGCAGGCTATCAAGCTGTGCGAGAATTGACCTTTCTCAGAAACATTACTGACAGGAATGCTTCGGTCCTTTCATTTCCGATCCGAGCTATTTTCCTGCTTGGCCAGCCCTGGACTCTATTGGTGCTTTGCTTTCACCGCCTCTGCCTCGAACCCTCCTGATTATCGCTTGAGACCAGTTAGTTCGCGCACTTGTTGGATCGATTTATCTTTCCAATGGCGATTGTAGTTGTCGTTGGTCATGAATGTGCGCGGATGCATGCGATCGATGTATAGCGCGCCATTCAGATGATCGATCTCGTGTTGCAGGATCCGAGCATACCAGCCGGACGCTCTGATTACCTTCGACTCTCCGCGATGATCGAGACACTCGACTGTAACCTCGCGCGCTCTGGAAACCAGGGCCGTGAATCCGGCCACGCTCAAACAACCTTCAAAGAACTCGACGGGCGAGCCGGCGTGCAACGAAATCCTAGGATTCACGATGACATGAAACGGAACTGCTTCTCTCTCTCGTTCCCTGATCGCCTCTGGCGCGGAATCGCGGATATTCTCCGGCTTATCTTCGATGACGGCAAGCTGCAAGGAGAGACCGATTTGCGGGGCGGCTAAGCCGACGCCAGGCGCGTCATGCATAGTTTCGCGCATCCAATCAATGAGCTCTTGAGTTTCTGGCTTGCGGATCTCGGCTTCGGCTAGCGGCCGGGCGCGCTCTCTTAGTACGGCATCTCCAACTTGAACGATTTTCAGTCGAATTTGACGGCCCCTCGAGTTTGCGCCTACTCAAGCATGCGAGGCTCGCCGTGCGCGTCCGTGCCCCAAGTCTGTTCGAGCATGAGCGTGTACTCACCCGATGCGTAGAGGTCAAACGTAAACTCGCCTGGTTGAGGCGCATCGCAGCCAGAATCTTTAAGGCGCTGCTCATACCATTGATCTACGTACCGGTGATATCGGCGCAAGAAATCCGCATTAAAGCCTTCGGTTTCGGGAATTTCATGAAAGACAGCGTGCAATCCAATGGCGCGGCGGAATAAAGAACAGTAGTCCAGCACTCCCCAAGCTTCGAGTTTCGTACGTACGTGCGCAGGAATCTCTTTCACCACGACTATTGCGAAAGTTTCCGGCCTGAGGCGGCGGCCATCAAAAGCGCCGGACGCAATGGCGGTTTCAGCGCATTGCTCCATCCAACGAACTAAGTCTTTGCCGATGTAATAAAGCATGCGAATTTCGGCATACCGGCCACGGACGAGACGCTGATCAAGCTCTTCGGAAGGCACGTCTTCTCGCGGCAGAAACCCTTGGAGCGCAAGGCTCGCGCGCGAGCTCTCCATCAGGACAGAACTATCTTCGGGGCTAGAAAAGGGGTGCAGAATCAATGGCGGCAGCCGAAAAGCATTTACGCCACAAGGTTCCATCAGGTTTCCCATCGTTGTTCGCACGTCGCTTCACCTACTTTAATCGTTTCTCTGCGGGCGCGGCGATCACGATGCACCCAATGTATCGTATCGGCGGCCAAACCGTTGTGAGAGCGAGAATTTACGGGCAGGCAGACTCATACGTAACGGTACCGCGTAGGCGCCTTACTTCTGAACGGCTGCGGGAATAGTCACTTCGCAGCATTTCTCGATGACAGGAGCCGCGATCTCCTTCGGGCGGTTCAATTCGATTTTGATAATCCTGTCGAGCGTGGTCCATGGAACCGCGCCGTCCACCATCCGGCCGTTGATGAAGAGAGTGGGAGTCTTCGAGATTTGTAGCGCGGCGCCTGCAATCTCATTCTGCTTCACTTCTTGGGCCGTGGCATGGGTTTCCATGCACGCGGAAACCCGCAGGCTGTCCAGATTTTGTTGTTTAGCAAAAGCGAGCACTTGATCGCGCAGGTTGGTTTCGTTTACTTCCTGCTGGTGCTCGAAAATCCAATCGTGAAAGGTCCAGAAAGCGCCTGTTTTTTGGCTCTCTACGCAGTGAGCGGCTTCAGAGGCTGCTCGCGCCCACTTGTGAATGGAATCGATCGGAAAATCTTCAAATATAACCCGCACTTCATTTGGATATTTTTGAGGGATATTGTCCCGGATGGTCTTGGCGAGTTCACGACAGTAGGGACATTCGAAATCGCTGAAAATTACCAATGTGATTTGCGCGTTCGATGGACCGAACGAAGGACCGGCTGTGGGCAGATGTTGGAGGGTATCAATAAACGGGCTAGCGTTCAGGTTCCAAATGTTGCCCGTAAGAAACTGCTGGCCGTCCGCGGTGACGTAGTAGAGGCGGTCCAGCTTGTGGGTGCCCGCGCTGAGATGGACCAAGACCCGGAAATAGCCCTTAAAGGGACTCGGTGTGGGGTCATCGATCGCAATTTTCACTTCTGGCGTAAACGCTTCGGCATAACGCACGTAAGTTTCAACTTTCTGCTTGTCCATCTTCGGGGCTGGGGCAGAGGATTGACAGTATACGCGAGTGGCCCCGATGATGGCCGCCAGTACGGCGAAACAGCAGTTTCGTAGCATGGTTTTGGTTCCAGTGTACATATCCCGGAGATTGGCAAGGCGGCTGCGAACGAGGAATGGGACGAAGAGAACCTGATTCAGACGATCCGAGAATCATTGGGATTGACAGCAAGCCGTATGATCGAGCGCTATGGACACCGCTGATCGCTTCGCGGCTGGCGCGAGCCAGCAAAACGATATGACGTGTGTGGTGGTGCGTTCAGCCGGCGAGTAGGCGATCAATCACATGAATGACGCCGTTCGTGCAAGCGATATCGGACCTCACGATTTGTGCACTTCCAATTCGCACATTTCCATCGTGAATAGTGACAGCGAGTATTCGCTGCGCGAGTGTTTTCACCGTTTGGCATCGGCGCAAATCGAAGGACTCCACGCCACCCGCCAGCAGGTGCCGTTTCAAAAAGTCTTCGGCGTTTCCCGATACCTGATCGGCCGAACTCGGATCAAGGGCTTGATTGCGAGGCGCGAGAAGAGTATGCAACCCGCTCCGCCGTAACAGGTAGGTGAGATCTGCGTTTTCAATCAGTCTCCAAAACCAAGAACATTCTTCGATGTCGGCGAGGGTCTCGGCAATCGTACGAGTTTGCAGCTTGTAATCGATTCCGGGATTGACAGTTTGATCTTGGCTGGTTCCTTGTTGACCTGGCATGTGATCCCCTTATAAGCCAATGACACACATCATGCAGGAGGCGTTTCGCGCCAGGAGCCTGTGAATTCAACGAGTGCCTGTCACGCTTTTGAAATAATGCACCGCTTCCGACCTCATCAACGCCGAATACTACTCGATTGACTGAGCGCTGACGGCCCAGCTAACGGCCGTAACTCCGGCTTCAAGTGATAAGCGACCGACCATTCTTTCCAGGGGCTCGTCTTGCCGGCCCAACCCTCGGATCTGAGCGGACACTTTCATTTTGGGAGTTCCCTCGATGTCCTCGCTACGAAGAGATGTAAGGGTCAGCGAGGTCTGGGCCAGGGCTTGCAGAAGTAGAGCTCGGATATGCGCCTCGTCTTCGACGCGGCAAACCAGTTCGAATGCGTATGTGACCTCTTGGTCGCCACTGACCTGCTGAATTGGATGAAGTCTATATGCAAGCGGCCTGAGCGCAACGTTCGCAAGGAGAACTGCACCTCCCAAAACAGCGGCAAGTTCCATGTGCCCCAACCCGCAAATCGCCCCGATGGCGGCGGAACACCATATTGTTGCAGCCGTGTTCAAGCCGCGAACACTTCCGGCGTCCTTGAAAATTACCCCCGCCCCCAGGAAACCGACACCCGAGACTACGTAGGAAACAATCTGCGCCTCGCCGCGTGAATTGTCACGGACCAAAAAGGCACACATTACGAACGCACAAGCGCCGGCAGCAACCAGTGCATTCGTTCTTGTGCCTGCCATGCGCTGGCGCCACTGCCGCTCCAAGCCCACGACCGTCCCGAGAAGCAAAGCTGAGCCCAAGCGAATAGCAAAATCCAAAACGTGCATGATTCCTGTGCATTGAATCACATCGCCTCTGGCGTGTCCACTTTCGCCCGTTACGGTGCTGAGCTCACCGGCATGGCCGGGTCACACCTCTTGTGCCGTTTCTATTGCCGGCAAAGTGTCATGCTTCCCCGCCATCCACACGTAGAGCGTCGGCAACAGAAAAATGCTCATGAGCAGATCCGAGATTAAACCGCCTACGATCACAATTGCGAATGGTCGCTGGGAATCGGATCCGATGCCGTGAGAGAGCGCAGCGGGAAGTAAGCCCAGGGTGGCCACGAGCATGGTCATCATGATGGGACGCAGTCTCAAGACTGCGCCCTCGATTGCCGATTCCTCTACGGAATTTCCGCGCGCGCGCAATTGGTTGATGTATTCCAGCATGATGACGCCAGTCTGCACGGATACGCCGAAGAGGGCAAGAAAGCCCACACCCGAGGAGACACTGAAATTTGTGCCGGTGATGAGGAGCGCCAGCAAACCGCCAATACGAGCGAGCATGACGTTAACGAGAATTAGCAGCGCCCATTTGAAGGAGCGGAACATCGTGTAGAGAATGATGAAGATCAGCAGGACCGTGAGCGGCACGATAATCAGCAGCCGTGCTTCCGCCCGCAATTCACTCTGGTATTCGCCCTCCCAATTAATGTGATAACCACGGGGAAGCTTTACCTGCGCTCCTACTTTCTGGATGGCCTCTCGCACGGCATCACCGAGGGCACGGCCGCGCACGCTGTACTTGATAGCGACGTACCGCTCGTTTCCTTCGCGATAGATTTCAGAGCCTTCGTCCGCTTCATGCACTTTGCATAGCTGCGCCAATGAAACGCGTTCGCCTGATGGCGATAGTAAGCGAATATTCCGGATCGCTTCGCCGGTGTCGCGATACGGGCGCAGATAGCGAGCCACGAGATCGTAGCGCGCCTCGCCCTGCAGAACCTGAGTGAGGGCGTTGCCTCCCACGGCAGTCTGAATCGCGTCCTGAACATCCGCGACGTTAATTTGATATCGCGCGGTTTTCTTCCGATCCACCACGAAGTTGAGGTCGGGCTGCCCGGTGACCTGAAAGACTCCGAGATCGGCAATACCGTTGACGCGGCTCATGACCGAGGCGACTTGATCGGCTTTGTCTTCAAGAACGTGCAAATCGTCGCCATAGACCTTAGCGGCAAGCTCGCCCTTCACCCCGCTGACCGCTTCCTCCATGTTGTCTTCGATCGGCTGCGAAAAACCCCAGACCACGCCAGGGATTTTCTCTAGCTCGCGGTTCATAGCGGCAATCAGCTCGTCTTTGTTCTGATGAAACGCGGGCCGCCACTCTTCTTTCTGCTTCAGGCCCACGAAATACTCGGTGTTGAAAAAGCTCGTATGATCTGTGCCGTCATCAGCCCGGCCGGCTTGACTGGTGCAATCCGTCGCTTCCGGAAAAGAGCAAAGCACTATTCTCGCCTGGTTCGCCACCCTGATGCCTTCCGAGGGTCCAGCGCTTTGCGCGAGAGAGCCGCGCACCCACAGCGCGCCCTCGTCCAAATGCGGGAGAAATTCGGAACC
The DNA here is from genome assembly GCA_019240405.1 of Acidobacteriaceae bacterium. Classification (GTDB taxonomy): domain Bacteria; phylum Acidobacteriota; class Terriglobia; order Bryobacterales; family Bryobacteraceae; genus Bog-105. The sequence continues at coordinate 3 of JAFAYL010000057.1, read as the reverse complement.
GAT
>JAFAYL010000040.1 GCA_019240405.1 Acidobacteriaceae bacterium | reverse complement strand
GCTGCAACTGATTGCGCAGGGCAAATCGAATAAAGAAATTGCCAGCTTACTGGAGCTAAGCGTAAATACCGTTTCGGTGCATCGCGCCAACTTGATGGAGAAGATGAACATTCACCGGACGGCTGAACTCGTCTTGTTTGCTATCCGTAAAGGTTTGGTCGCTCCGCAATAAGCGGAGCTCCGCTTGTTGAAAACTACTGAACTTTTTTGGCGGCCTTGGCGTCTGCCGCCGTCTTTTTCTGCGCCTGCAGTTCACGGGCTTTGGCGAACTTTTTCTGGAAGCGGTCCACACGGCCTTCGGTATCGACCAGCTTCTGACGGCCCGTGAAGAATGGGTGGCAGCTCGCGCAAATTTCGACGCGCAGGTCGCCTTTATGAGTCGAGCGAGTCTGAAAGGTTGATCCGCACGCGCAAACGACATTCACTTCCTCATAGGCGGGATGAATCCCTGCTTTCATTGCTTATGAATTCCTTTCGAATGGAAAAATTAGGTGGGTAAAACATATTTTAGCACTTTTCGCGCAAAAGCAGAAACCCCAGAGGAGCGCCTAGAAGCGCATCATCCGGGGTTTCTGTTGGAGCCTTAAGGCTATACTCTAGCTACGTTACGCGCGACGGGCGACCGGTCCACAGGAACTTCGGCTCGTCACTGAACGAAACCTGAACGTACGAACGGCGACTTTAAGAGTCGGCCACCTCGCGCGTGGATTGTATGCTACAGTCACTACCAGAATTCATTTCGACTGGACCACCTCCTTCCTCAGTGATACTTCCATCTTATAAGCTGCGTTTTGGATGTGTCAACAAACCGCATTGAGACACCCCCCCTTGCGGGAGCAGGCGTGCGAATGCGCGGCTGGGTGGCGGGATTTCTTCTGCCCGGCGTCCTGCTTGGGCCGCTCGGCGCGCTTCTGATTGCTTGGCAGTATCACATCCACACTGATCCTGAAACTGCAGGGCTGCATTTTCTGGCGCTGAATACGGGCTACGTGTTGGCGGCCGGCACGGCGCAGCGGGTTCTCACACGCGCCTCAGTTCGTTCAGTTGCGTTCTTTGCGTGTGGGATCGGCTTTGCGAGTCTGGTCACGTTGTCGTTTCTTGCGCCTCCGGTACCAGCCTTGTGGAGATTGATCGGGCTTGGTTTTGTAGCTACTGCCGCAGGAGCACTGGTAACCGTGCTGTTGTACGTGTTGGAGCCGTTTTTCGCGGACGGAGCACCCGCCGCAATGAATCTATGCGTTCTTCTGTTCAACTGCGGGTGTTTGCTAGCGACCGTCATCGTCGATGTCATGTATTTCGTTGGGCCGGTGCATTTAGAAACGATGGCGCTTTCAGCAATCCCGCTCGTGTACTTTGTTATCTACGCTATCAACCGGAATCCGATAGCGATCGCTTGGGCTGTCGGGCCCTATTCCGCGATTCGTGAGAAAGTGATCGATTTGCGCAGTACTGCGGGGGTTTTGTGTGCATTGCTACTTTTCTTTCAATTCGGGAGTGAATGGTCAATTGTGGGATGGTTGCCGTTGTTCTTGATTCACCGGTTAGGCACAAGTCCGGAGCGGGCCATTCTTGCCATGGCAGTATATTTTCTCGTTCTAATTGCTGGCCGAGTGAGCGGTCGTCCATTGCTATCCAAAGTAAAGCGTCGAAGATTGCTAGTAGCGAGTCTGGCGCTCACGATTTTTGGATATCTGCTCCTGAGCTTGGCGGATTCTTTGGGTGGGGCTTGCCTGGCAATCGTTTTGATCGGCGCCGGATTTTCCCCGATTTATCCGCTGTTGGCGAGGAACTTGGACGAGCGATTCTCATATGATCCACGCTTCTACAACGGAATGATTTCACTGGCGATCACTGGTGGGATGAGCGCGGCATGGCTGGTGGGTTATGTGGATTCTTGGTTTGGGATGCAGTATGCGATGCTTGTGCCGGCGCTTGGGTCTGTAGTGGTCTTCGCTTTGACGTTGTTGGTCATGCTGGAAGCGCGCGTGATGCGGGGATGAGTCGCAATTATCTAGCACTTGACTTGGGCGCAGAGAGTGGACGCGCCGTGTTGGCGCGTATCGATCGCGGCAGAATCGAGCTGAATGAAGTGCATAGGTTCGCCAATACGCCTGTGCAATTGCCAGACGGCCTGTATTGGGATGCCCTGCGATTATTCCACGAGATCTGCGAAGGAATTCGCGCGGCGGGCAATTTGCATGGAATTGGAATCGATACGTGGGGAGTTGATTTCGGATTGATTGCTGAGGATGGCGGGCTGCTTGGGAATCCCCGGCACTATCGAGACAGGCGGACACGCGGCGTGCCGGAAGAAGTATTCAGGATCATTTCGCGAGATGAAATTTTCCGGCGCACGGGAGTGCAGTTTATGGAGATCAATTCGCTATATCAGCTTTGTGCGTTGCGCAGAGATTCTCCCCAGTTGGTTGGTCTGGCATCTCGACTACTGTTTATGCCGGATTTGTTCAATTATTTTCTGACCGGAAAACTCGCATCGGAAGCCACGATCGCGAGCACTTCGCAGTTCTATGACCCGGTGAATCGGTGTTTTTCGGCTGAGATACTTCACGGGCTGGACGTAGATGCAAGGATCTTGCCCGAGCTGCGCGAAACGGGGACAGAACTCGGGCCGGTACTGCCGAAGATCACCGAGGGGTGCGGATTGAAACAGGGGATAAAGGTTAATACGACGGCATCTCATGATACAGCGTCGGCAGTTGCCGCGGTGCCGGCGCGGATGACTGAGGAGTGGTGTTATATAAGCTCCGGGACCTGGTCACTGATGGGAGTAGAAGCAGATAAGCCGATCATCAATGAGGCCTCACTTCGCGCGAATTTCACAAATGAAGCCGGGATTGGCGGCACGATACGCTTCCTAAAGAACATTCCCGGAATGTGGCTGATTCAGGAATGTAAGAGAGCGTGGGCTAGGGAGGGCCGGGACTACTCGTACGCTGACTTGATGGAGCGGGCTGCGGCTGCGAGCACCACTGAGACAAGAATTGACGTGGAGCAATTTACGACCCCGGGAAATCTCCCGGAACGGATTTGCGATTATTGCCGCAAGACGGAGCAAGAAGTACCGGCGGATACAGGGGCGATGTGCCGGGCGATCCTCGAGAGCTTGGCGGCGAGGTACAGGGACGTTTTGGATGCTCTCGAAAGCATCACGCGCAGGAAAATTGAGGTAATCCACATCGTTGGAGGCGGGTCGCGGAACAAATTGCTGAACCAGCTCACAGCAGATGCAACGGGACGCCACGTTGTTGCGGGACCCACGGAGGCGACGGCGGCGGGCAATGCCCTGGTACAGGCGCTTGGGGCAGGAGAGATCGGCTCGCTGAAAGACATGAGAGAGATTGCGAGGCGGTCATTCCATTTAGACGAATTTGTGCCGAAAACATGAATGGGGTTGATCACTTTCGCTTGTCAAGGTCGGGCTTCCAATCGAGCGGAGGCCATCCTGGCGGCGTGATAGCGGGAGCGTAGGCGGCATTAGTACGCCACTTTTGCACCTCACCGCTCCAGACCGGTTCGAAGGGCTTTAGCCTTTCAAAGAACTTGCGGTAATCGACGACTCCAAAGCAAAGTGCACATGTAATCAGAAGACCGGCCAAGGCGCGCACCCAGATGCGCGGGTGTTGGTAAGAAGCGCTTAGCAGGAACAGTAATATCGATAAACCTGGTAAAGACGCGTACCTGTTATGCGGGATGCCGTTCAACGCTGTTCGAGCGGTGAACGCTGCGAGCAGGAGAAACGTTGCTACGAGGAGTGTCTGGTCCGAGAGTCTTTTCTTCTTCGTCCAGAATGTGCCAAAAAAGACACTCACGACATAGAGGCAAAACAGCGCTGGCATTACAACCGAACCGCTTCTTGGAACATCCAGCGATTTCTGGAGCGCGCTAAGTAGACCGAGGCGTTTGCACAACCCCAAAGAGTGCTCGCCCAAGAATGCCCAGATCACTTGATAATAGAAGACGTTCACAACTGCGGTATCCCAGGTGAATACTTTCGTTCTAGGTCCTGCGCCGCCTGCGTGCAGTTCGAAGATGAATAATGCGACGTCGATTAGACAGCAAACGGCTAGGATTCCGGCTTGGATCAATCTCTCTCGTTCTCGATGAACGAAATAAGAAAGAACGAAAATGGGCGCGAGGACTGCGGCATAGGGACCGGACATGCCGCAGAAGAGGACGACACATCGGAAAGACCACCTTTTTCTGTTTGACCACCCCGACATGTCTTCGAACAGGATGATCAGTGCTGCCAAGCCCGTCCAATTCTTGGTATGGATTGAGGTAAACCAGATCTCGCCGAAGTTTGTGGGTGGGACGAGCATGAGCAGGCATGCCATCGCGACGAGAAAGCGGTTGCGAAAGAGATGCGACTTGCCCCAAATGAGAATGGCGAAGGGGATGATTTGAATCAGAAATGAAAAGTAGGTGGTCACAAAGGGCGCATATTCGAGACCGACTTTCTTGGCGACGAGCGCGGAGAGTACGGCTGGTAGGTTCGCGGTGAGCAAGTAGTACCCGATCGATTGACGCGACCACAAGAGACTTTGGATGACGCTGTGCTTCAGGGCGTAGACGACATAGAAGGACTCGTCAGCCCAAAACCGTGGATGCACGAGTAATCTCGGTGCCTTAAAAACGATCAGTGATACAGTCAGCGCGAACAGAATGGGTCTGTAATGCGCTGAGACGGCGCCGGCCAGCCGCTCGATAGATGCAGATGTATTTTCGCGGGAAGCAGGGGGAGGCGTGACGTAGCCGGCCACTTCTAGTCACTTCCACTGCGAGCGCGAGGCGTTGCGGTTCGGATAAAGAATTTCTGCTTGTCGATAGATGGATCGACCCCGACATCAAAGAAGCCGACCATCATTTCGGCCCAGGTTTGTTCGCCCCAGGTGACGGCGGACTCGGAATCGGGATTGTGCGGGTTGTTTTTGGAGTTATCGAAGGTCGCGACGGCTTGGAGCGTCGTGCCGGCGGTCAGCGGAATCGGATCGGCAAGACGATAGCTGAGCTGCCAATAGAAATCGTAGTGCGGGATTCGCAAAAGCGTTTCGATTTTGCCGCCGGGCTTGATGATGTTGTACTCGAACGTCTTTCCGCGTAGATGCATGTGCGGAAAAAAACTAAGCAAGAGGGCATCGTTGGGCAAAGTGCCGTGGATTTCGACGCGATGGTCGGGATCGCCGGGCGGGATCAGGAAGCGATCGTTCGTCAGTTGCAGAGTTAAGACGCGCTTTTGCGGTGTTTGTTTCGAGAAGACAAGCCCGATGCTGGTGCGGTCCTCCATTGCGTGTCCGTGAGTGGTGTAGTGCATCTGTAGCACGATATCCGAACCCGCTGGAATCAGTTTTGCGAAACCTTCCGGCCATTGGTCGGGCAGGCTACCGGGGGCGTAGACGAGCAGGATATCGCTAGTTGTCGACATCGCGTCACGCCGTTGTGCTTCTGTCGGGAGGTCGTCTGCGCTGAAAGGAATGCCGATGGGAGCGCCACGTAACCAGGAAGAGTTCGGATCGCGAATGTATGCCACGGCGTGATGCACGACCATGCGATTGCCCGGACGAATTTCGGACATGCGCACCCAGCGGTCTTCGTTGAAATGCGTAGGAAGAATAATGTATTGATACGGCACATCGCCTTCGGCGGGAAGCCGCTTTGGGCGCGGCATTTCGAGGACCACATCCGGCTTTTCGATGTTCCAGCCTCGAGTCCAATTCACAAGCGGAGGAGCATCGCGAGGGTTGCCTTTGGGAGCGTGGGCGTTCGCCCAGGCGGAAAGGGTTGTGATTTGATCGCTGGTCAAAGAAGGATCATTTGAGAAGCGGCCGAAGCGCGAATCTGCAAACCAGGGAGGCATGGTTTTGTTCTCAGTAACACGGCGAATTGCGGAAGCAAGAGGCCGGACCTGTTCATAAGTCTCGAGCGGCAGGGGCGCCATTTCGCCCTGGCGATGGCAGCTCTGGCACCTGGATTGGAGGATCGGAAGAACGTCTTTGTAGAAGGTTAGTGGATTATCAGCGGCGAAAACTGAAAGAGCGATAAAACCGAGGATCAGGCGCCGCAACGTACTTCTCAGGTCTTCGTTTTCGGTTTCGATTGCGGCATGCTGGGCCAATGGGGGTCGCGCTTCTCTTTGAACGCTGCGTATCCCTCCTTGAAGTCAGCGCTTTCCATAATCTTCCTTCGCAGCACTGTCGCGAGCTCGCCCGCTTCGCGCCACGACCTATCGCGTGCGTCGCGAACGTATTCAAGACCAGCCTGAATCGCGAGTGGACTCGCTTTCGCCAAGTCGCGGGCTATCGCGGCGGCTCGATGGCATGCCTCGGCTGGTGGACAGATGTACTGCACCAATCCCCAGCTCAAAGCTTCTTGCGCCTGAAAGAGACGCGCGGTGAGACTGAGCTCGAGTGTGCGGCGCGCGCCTAAAGCCGATTCGACGGCGCGATAGACCAGGAAGGGCCAGAGCCCGATTCGCATTTCGGTTAGGCCGAAGACAGCGCCCTCTGCAGCGACGGCCGCGTGGGCTTGCGCGACGAGGCCGAGTCCGCCGCCTAGCGCAGGACCATTCACGCAAAGCACAATTGGCTTAAGCGAGTGCGCGCCTGCAGTGAAGAGTTTTTCGTGAACCGGAGCCAGGTGCTCATTGCCGGGCGAGACAGCTTCATCCAGATCCATGCCAGCGCAAAAGACTTGACCGACAGCGCTGATTAGGATCGAGCCGATTTGGGGATCATCTTGTGCCGACTCGATTGCAGCCACCATCTTCGAGCACATCTCGGAAGTGAGCGCATTGCGCTTCTCGGGCCGGTTCAGGGTAATGTGCAGAACACGATGACTCTGATCAATCTGTAAGCTCACCGGAGGCTACCTCGATTTCCATGGTCAGCAGAGCTGCTCCGTGGGTTTTCCCCTGCGCATCAGTGCGGAGTGAAATTGTGCCGCCACCGTCGAGCGCCTTTTCCATGACAAAGTTCAGAGCAGCCAAATTGGAGAGCTCGTAGCACGTGACGCTCCCTTCAACGAGCCGGCCGAAGTGGCGCTTGACACGCTCGGCAGTTACCTCGCGAAGCAGAATCGGATAGTACTCCGGCTTGCTTGCGATGAGCCCGACATTCGAAATATCTCCTTTGTCGCCCGAGCGCGCGTGGGCGATGCGAGTGAGCGGGATTTTCATTGGACAACCTCGACGCGAGTCGAAACTACATCGCGCGAGACGAGCGCGGGCCAATAGGCGACGATCTCCCGGACTTGCGGCCGTCCTTCACCATAGCCGGTTGCCGTCGGAGGCCCGTTCAGGACTAGAGGAATCACTTCGCGTGTGAATCTTTCGAGCGACGCTTTCTCTGTGCTGCGGACACCGATGCGCACCTGGACCTCAGCCGGTTCGGGAACTTGCGGAGCGAGATGAGCGTGACAAGCATTGATCCCAAAGAATTCGGTGTGAATCTTGTCGAAATTCAGATTCAAGTCATGCAATCGCTGACGAACCATCTTGTCTGCGGCCTGCGCTTTCGCGAGCGCATCGGGGGCGGAGTAAACCAATGTTCCCACGGTTTTCCAACCATAGTGATACGAGATGGACGCCTTGAGTTTCTCTGGCCGGGGGCGGCCAACGACATTCGAGATGCGGACGTGGTCGGGCCCATTATCAGATAGTTCGATGGTGGTGAAATCGGCGACAACATCGGGTGTCACGTACGATCGCGGGTCGCCGATTTCATAGAGAAGTTGTTCCTTGACAGTTGCTTGTGTAACACGGCCCCCTGTGCCGGGATGTTTCGTAATCACGGTTTCGCCACTCGGGTTAGCCTCAATAATCGGATATCCGATGTGAGCGAAATCCGGAGTAGACTGCCAGTCGAAGGTACAGTTTCCTCCAGTGGCTTGCGTGCCGCACTCGATGATATGGCCAGCCACGATACCACTGGCAAGCCTATTCCAATCGTCGGGCTTCCACTGAAATTCGTGAAGCATGGGAGCGAGCGCGAGAGCGGCATCCGCGCACCGGCCGGTGATCACCACATTGGCGCCCGTTGCGAGCGCCTCAGCCAGCGGAAAGGCTCCAATGTAGACGTTTGCACTTTGGACGCGATCGCGAATGCAGCTAATTGACTCACCTGTATCCATGTTGCGGAATTCATTGCCGCCTGCAATCAGTTCATCCATGCGAGCGAGTATCTCATCGCCGAGCACCACGGAGACCTGAAGATGGGGAGCGAGCCGCCTGACCTCGCGCGCGCAGGCGATCGGATTCACACCTCCGGCGTTTGCGAGGACGCGAATGTTTTGATCCAGGACGCGACGGGCAATACGAGCCATGAGAGGCGGAAAGTCTCTCGCATAGCCGAGAGTCGGGTCGGCCTTGCGCTGCTTCTGCAAGATCGACATAGTGACCTCCGCGAGGTAGTCAAGTGTGAGGTAATCGAGCGGGCCGCCCTCGATGAGCCGCACGGGAGCTTCGAGCCAATCTCCCCAAAAGCCTTGCCCGTTAGCGATCCTGATCATCGCTCAGCGCGTCACGCTATCGTGCGAGGCCGAGGACTTCTCCCAAGCATTTTCCAGACCCATCACCTCAAGCGGCAGGTGCTCTGTTCTCGCATTCGCACAAGCTACTTCGAACGCGAAATCCAAAACAGGCCGCGTTTCAATAGGATCGATTACGGCGTCGCAATGACCGCGAGCCGCTGCATACTTGGCATCTAACCAGCGCTCGTAATCGCCGCGCGTTTTCGCGATCTTTGTATCCAGCTCCTTTGGCACAGGCTGGCCGGAGTTTTTCAGTTTGTCGAGATCGGGGCCGAAGATCGCCTGCACAGCCGAATCGCCTTCCATCACGCCGATTCGAGCTGTGGGCCAGGAGAAGGTGAAGTTCGGATCGAAGCCTTGGCCCGCCATCGCATAGTAACCGGCGCCGCTCGCGTGATTAACTGTGAGGACTATTTTCGGCACGGTTGCGCAGGCCATCGCCTCGACCATTTCCGCACCTGCGCGAATAATGCCTGCCGTTTCCGCTTCCACGCCGACCATAAACCCCGAAACATCCTGAACATAGAGCAGCGGTAAGCGATGGCGTTCGGCGTTTTCGACGAAATAAGCCACTTTGCGAGCGGATTCTGTGTAAACGATTCCGCCCACACGCGGCCCGGCAGGTGTTTTCATAAAACCGCGGCGATTCGCGATGACGCCGATCCTTCTGCCATTGAGCTGGGCGGCGGCGCACAAAAACTCAGGAGCGTAATCGGGTTGAAACTCGAGAAAATCGCCGGTATCGAGAATGCGACCGAGCACATCTTCCATTTGGTAAGGGAGCCGGTGATCGGCTGGGAGAGCGTCGTAGAGTCCGGCGGGGTCGAGACGCGGCGGATTGCCTTTTGGCGGCGTGATGGTATTGGGCATTTGGCGAAACTGCTGCCGTATAATCTCGAGACAAGCCGTATCGTTCTCTGCACGATAATGCGCAACACCGCTGATGCTGGTGTGCATAGCTGCTCCACCCAGTGTCTCCGCATTTGTCACTTGACCCACGGCGCCCTTGACCAGATTGGGTCCGCCCAAACCCATGAAGCTTGCTTTTTCGACCATAATGATCACGTCGCTAAGCGCTGGAAGGTACGCGCCGCCCGCGATGCATGGACCCATTACCGCCGCGATCTGCGGGATGTGCAGACGGCGGCGCATGAGCGAGTTGTAATAGAAGATGCGCGCGGCTCCATATTGTCCCGGGAAGATACCGTCTTGTAACGGCAAATTCACGCCGGCTGAATCGACCAAATAGACGATCGGCACGCGATTGCGCATGGCGATCTCCTGCGCGCGGAGAATTTTCGTGATGGTCTCAGGCCACCAGGCGCCTGCTTTGACGGTGGCATCGTTCGCCACGATGACAGCGGGCCGGCCTTCAATCTTGGCGAGACCTGTAACAACGCCCGCGCCCGGCGCTTGCCCGTCGTACTTGTCGTATGCAATGAGCAAACCGATTTCGAGGAACATTGTTCCTCTATCGATCAAATGATCGATTCGCTCGCGGGCTGTCAGCTTGCCTTCGTTATGCTGTTTTTCAATCTTTTTCGGGCCGCCGCCGGAGCGAAGCTTGCGCTCGAGCTCGTGTAAATCTCCGGCCAGACGCCGCATGTCACGGGCGGAACTCTGCATAGGGCTCATTGCGCCAGCAGCAAAACAGCAAGCACGTGAGCACCTGTTAGTCTAGCAATCATGCTGGAAATCGACGACCGCGCGCTTCGCGTGATCTGGACCGTTTTCCTGTTTGGATTGCTGCTCGCAGTGGTGTATTTCATTCGCGAGACCATACTTCTCTTCGCGGTGGCAATATTTTTTGCCTACATGTTGTCTCCGCTTGTTGGATTGGTCGAGCGAGTTATGCCCAAACGCCGCAACCTCGCGCTCGGATTGGTTTATGTACTGCTGATCGGCATTCTTGTCGCAATCGGGTTTCAGGTGATTCCGACGATCGCTGAGGAGGCCAGCAGCCTGGCGACTCGCTTCCCTTCGCTACTGGCGACGGCAAAGATGACGAAAATTCCGCTGCCCTCTTGGCTCGAGCCGATTCGCGCTCAGCTCGTTTCAGCGCTGAATCGCGAAGCGGTGAACCTGGAAGCGAGTATCGTTCCCTTCATTCAGCAGACGGGCGCGCGTCTGCTATCGGGCCTTAGTTACATACTGCCCATCATCCTGGTTCCGATACTTGCGTTCTTTTTTCTGAAAGATGGCGAGCTCATTCGGGTGAATCTCATTGGCGCCGTCGAAGCCGGGCACGATCGGACGATGGTGGAACTCATTCTGGAAGATGTGCACATCGTGCTTAAGAGCTACATGCGGGCGCTCGTGCTGCTTGCGCTTGCGTCTTTCATAGCTTGGTTGATTTTCCTGAGCTTAATGCGTTATCCCTACGAGCTTTTGCTCGCAGGCTTGGCCGGAATGCTTGAATTCATTCCGGTCTTCGGACCCGCGGCGGCGCTCGTGATTATGCTGATCGTTTGCGCGGTGAGCGGTTCGGGCGGGCTGCTGTGGATCATTGTGTTCTGGAGCTGCTATCGCGTGTTTCAGGATTACGTGCTCAATCCGTACCTAATGAGCGCTGGGGTGGAGCTGCATCCATTGCTTGTGCTCTTCGCGGTTCTGGCAGGCAATAGCATTGCAGGCGTGCCTGGAATGTTTTTTTCCATACCTGCGATGGCGATTCTTAAGACAATTTATACACGCTTGAGGGTGGTCTACGGACGGAGAAAATTCGTGCGGGCTTGAGAAGACTTGCGCCTTACTGCACAGGCGGATTCGCAATCCAGCATGCGTGTACGGCATCAGGTGTAAAGCGGGCCACGACGTCCAGCGGGACGTCGGTTTCCTTCAGCTCCTCGAAATCGAAAGTGACCGGATCATCTTTCGACGAGCTCACGGTGGCTAAAAGATAGCCGTAAACGCGCGTTTTTGCTGTTTTGGCTTGACTCGCATTCGCAGGTAGCGCATACCGTTCCGCTCCAGCGGTGCCAACGATCCAGCCAGGAAGCACACCGCCATGCGTCCGCCAGTAGTCGGTATTGAAAATGCCGTCCATGAAGTAATGGGAATGGCTTGCCAGGACGTAAACGGGTTTTCGCGAGTGCTGTTTGAAGTCGAGGAGCCAGCTATAGACTTGGCGCCCGCTCTGGACTCCGATCAGGGACTGGTTCATACTGTGATCTTTCGAGATGCTTTCCGGGAGTGCTTCGTGCATCCCGACAACTAGCGCGCGCACCGAATCGCTCGCCTCATCGCGATTGAGGACGGCCTGGATCCATTTCATCTGTTGGTCATCGAATTGGTCAGCAGATGCGTTGTCGAGCGTGATGAAATCGATGCCATCTTTGAACCAGTGATAGTAAGCCTTAACCGTGTGGTCCTGAGGATTATCGCGTATGCGCTGCTCCTGAACCGGAAGTGCGTTGAACCAGTCGGCAAATTGGAGCAGCGCCTGATCTCTGGTCTTGGGTGGAATCAGCTCGTGATTTCCGAGAGCTAAGAAAACTGGCGTGTTTCCAAACGGTGCAAGCTGATTCTGAATGAAATCCTGCCATGAGCCGGCTAGATAACTGGTGATCATCGGCGGGGTCGCAGGATCATTGGGCTTGTACTCGGCTTGGTAATCCTGATCGAAGATGTAAATCGCGCGGTAGTCGCCCAGGTGCCAATAAAAGGCAGCCTGATTCGCTGCTGCTCCCTTAGCGATGGCGGGCATGACAACATCGCCACAATTTCTGGAATCACCCGAGACAGCGAAGTGCCATGTGGGTTGTTGCGCAGTGCAAATTGAGACAACGAGTCCGGAAAAAGCGGAAAGCAGCGGTTTCCAGAACATTCTTTTTAGTCTAATCTTGACGAGGAGTTGCATTGTCTTTAGAGTGGGGAAGTATCGGAAATCGGGACTTGCACGTTGGCACTCATGAATGGTGAGATTCGGAAGTTTGGAAAAGCTGCATTAACGTTTTTGCCGGTCCTTGCGCTCGCCACCCATTTGCGCGCGCAGACCTCTGATAACGCTTGGGAGTTTCCGGATCTTACCGCGACCCAGGTCTTTCATATGGCGAAATACGACATGACAATGAAGGTGTATCGATCGGGATCGAGCGTACGGGTGGAGAGAAGCCCTGCAATCACCACGCTATATGCGCCAGCGAGCGGTAAAGTCTACAGCCTGACCACTTACCCGGACGGCACTCATCAGTGTGTGGTGATGAGGACCGATCAGGCCAAGATGCTAGAGAGTCCTTTGGAGCTGTTGTACGGAAGCAAGGTGAAGCGAACCCCGGCAGGAACTGAAGTGGTGGAGGGTCACACGTGCAAGGTCGAGATTGCAGATGTGACGAGACCCGATGGGAAAACTATCCGATCGAAGGTTTGGGAAGCAGAGGATCTGAAGGGAGCTCCCGTAAAGATTGAATCGCAATTGCCTGAGACGAAGCTGACCGCCATCTATCGGGATATCGTGCTCGGCACTCCAGATAAGGCGTTGTTTAGTCCCCCCGAAAAGTGCACGCCCTTGGAGAAGATGGGGCAAGTGGCAGAGCACCAAGAGAACAAATGAAGGAGGCTCTGCCTGAGCAGAGCCTCTGTGCAAGACACGCGGAGAAACGGACCGAAGTCCGTCGAAGAAGGAGGAGGGCTACTTCCCGAGCACTCCGCGTGGGCTTCCTACGCCAGTGCACTGGTCATATGACGCAACGGCGGACGCGCCGTTCGAGCCAGTTGTAATGTCGTAGAAATTCCCCCTGTAGGCGTGGGTTGTCGCGAGTTGGGCATAAAGAAGATTGTTTTCCTCGGTGTTGAACCAGTCGCCACCACTCGTGACAGGCGTCAGGAAAACCGACCCGAGCTGATTCCCCGCACGGTTTATCATGCTGGCGAGCGAGGGAGATGATACGCTGGTGCCGCCGACGATGAACCAGCCGCCGTTAGCGCCCGAGTAAACATAAACTCCGCTAGCAGGGTCGGCATCGGAGGACAGGTCAGGCGTGCTACGGCTGCCTTGTCCAAAAATGGGGTACTGGAAATCAGCCCAAGGTCCCATATTGCCGCCCGTGAAACTCGTTGCGTAGGTTTCCTGTGAGCTTGTTCCGCCGCCCGATCCGCTCCAGCAACTTTCAGAGACAAATTTATCGCTAGAAGCGTCGCGCAGCACAGTTGTGCCACCCGCGGAAATCAACCAAGGATTAGTACTCGGGTATGCCGCTCCCAAACCGCTGTCGCCGGCAGAAGCGAAGGCTAGAATATGCGTCTTCCAGCCCGTAACACCGACATAGTTCCAATCAGCAAAGAACGGGTCATCGGCGATTTGCCCGGAGAACTCTCCGCCTGCCCAGCTATTCGAAACTTGACCTCCTGCGGGATAGTTGTTGACGATGTAGTTGAACGCGACCTGCTCCGCATAGAGAAGATCCGACCATGAATTGGAGCACGCCTCAACGAGAATAATGGCTGCCTTGGGAGCAAATACGTGCGCCCACTCGATGTCAAGCGATTCCTCAAGGGCCCAACCCGAGTCAAATGGAGGGACGCTGCAGCTACCGTTGCCATTGGCGTAGATTTTCGTGAAGTTGGTGGCTAGCAGAGGCCATTGAGCGTTGAAAGTGGCTACATCGTTCGCTGCGTTCGGGTTATCGAATGCATCTACGATGGCGATTGCTCCATAACCGGCAGCGCTTGGGCCACCCCCGCGACCGTTCAAGCCTTTCGGCACACATCCCGACGAGTAGGGGCTTCCTATGTAAAGACAACCAAGCGAAGCAGGCGTTTCGGCAAACGTCGTCGTTGAGTTGGGGCCGGGCAGCCCTGCATCCGTTGCAATTGACAACGGAGCCGGCTTCTTCCCGTCCATGCTGCGCAGCACGTAATTCGTGTGAACAAATCCCGGCTTTTGTTCCGTGCTGCTCGGAGGGACATAGACCTGCCCAATTTGCGCCGAGCGCGGCGACATCTCTAGAGATGAGACTGCCCCGGTGCTGCCCTCTTGCGCTAGCGCTCCTAGCGCGAACAAAGGTAAGGTTACGAGTACTCCGATTGATCGGAAACGCCACAAAGGCGACGGCCAAACAGAATTGAGAGTGTTTCCGTTGACACAACGGAAATACGAATAGTCAGTATTTTCTTTCATAACTACCTCCTGAGTAGTCACAACAGCACTCGCAGCTTTCGGGCCACAGCGCGCGATACGTACTTACATTGGCCTGAGCGCGCCTTCAGGAGGACAGAAATTAACTAAGTAGTTGAGTCTGTAACTAATCGGATAACGCCTGAGCGGCGCTACGAGTTAAGGTGTGCTCTATCCGCCAGTGTTGTTCCAAGCCATGTACACGCCGATTCCCGCAACGGCCAGTACATAGACAATGAGCACGATAATGAGCGCGTTTTTTACTTTCGCCACCGTATCCATGCGTTTGGCTTGCGCACTTTGCGCTTCGAGGAATTTGGCATCGCGCGTATCGCCATGCAAGTGGATGTACCGGTCACTATGATTTTCGAGCCATCTTTGATAAAGGAAGAAGGCTACGATAATCGCCACAATCACTCCCCACAGGATTAAATGAAGCGTCCAATTCATACGAGACAACGGCTCCTTTAGGTTTGACAGCTTCGCGTACAGCGAGCCACGCTAACTGTCTGTATAGCTTATCGAACTCTTCGGCGCGTTGGAAGGTGGCGGCGAGCCACAGCACGGCTATAATCGTTTTTCCCAATCCACTATGGCCACTTCCGACCCACTCGACTGGTTCCCGCTTTGGCTGAGTTTGCGAGTGGCATCAATTGCGACTCTGCTGGTCGTGATCGCAGGCACATTCGCCGCGTATCTGCTCTCGCACAAGACGTTTCGCGGAAAAAATCTAATCGACTCTCTGATCACGCTGCCACTGGTTCTGCCGCCAACCGTTCTCGGGTATTACTTACTCGTGCTAATTGGCCGCGCGTCTCCGCTGGGGCGTTTGTACGAGATCCTCTTCGGCCAACCGCTTGTATTTACATGGCAGGCTGCCGTGATTGCAGCGATGTTGCACTCTGCGCCCCTCTTCATTAAGGCGGCCAGGCCGGTTCTCGAAGCGGTCGATTACCGGTATGAATGGGCTGCACGCAGCCTGGGAGCTTCCGAATGGAGTACCTTTTGGCGAATAACGCTGCCGCTCTCGCGCCAAGGCTTGGGATCGCTTGCGGCTCTCACGTTTGCACGGTCACTGGGCGATTTCGGCGTGACAATCATGGTGGCCGGTAACATTCCGGGGCGAACGCAAACGCTTTCCGTGGCAATTTATGATGCAGTGGAGTCGGGCAACGGACGGCTGGCGCGCGTGTTGGTGTTGATTGTGTCGGGTGTTGCGCTCGCGCTGCTTTGGCCAGCGGCTCATGTCCTGCGCACCGGAAGATCACATACTTGATGCGTCACGAGCACGGTGGCAGGGAAGTGATGGAAGAGTTTGCGGCCAGAGCGATAAAAAACCTTCAATGAGCATCGAAGCCCGGCTGATCAAGCGTTTCCCTGGCGATCGCGAATCCGAGCCGTTTGAGCTGAATGTTCGCTTTCAAGCCGGTCCTGGAATCACGGTTCTTCTCGGCCCAAGCGGCGCCGGAAAAACGCTAACACTTAATTGCCTCGCGGGGTTCGCGCGCCCGGATGACGGACGGATTCTGGTGAACAATGAACTATATTTCGATGCGGGTACGAACGTTTACTTGCCTCCTCAACGACGGCGATGCGGATATATTTTCCAGGATCATGCGTTGTTTCCACATATGACCATCCGGGAAAATTTGCGGTTCGCCGCGGCTGTTGCTCCTTTGGACAAGGCTGGACGATTGAACCGACACCGGCGCATCAATGAGCTTCTGGAGACATTTGAGCTTTCCGATCTTGCAGCACGTAAGCCTGCGCAGTTGTCGGGCGGGCAGAAACAACGTGCGGCTTTGGCTCGTGTGTTGGCCGGTGAGCCACGAGTGCTCTTACTGGATGAGCCGACGCGTGGGTTGGAGGCACGTCTGCGCCGGGCGTTTTACGAAGTGATTCGAAAAACGCGGGAGCGCTTGAACGCTCCGCTTCTGCTGGTCACGCATGATCTTGAAGAATGCTTCGAGCTGGCGGATACCGTGTTTCTCATGGCTCGCGGACATTTCTTGCAGTCCGGTCCCAGAGAGGCAGTTCTCGCGCGCCCCGCCACAACAGATCTCGCCCGGTCGCTCGGTGTATATAACGTAATTGAAGCGGAGATTTCCGCTCTTGATCCGGCGCGAAATACGAGCCACCTTCGCGTTCTGAATCAGGATATTGACGGACCTTATTTGCCAGGGCACCTGATTGGTGACCGCGGCTTTCTTTGCGTGCGCCAAGCGGAAATGAAAGTTCTCTCGCCCTACGCGAGTGGGGTTCAGAATCAACTCACACTGCGGGTCTTGGGGAGCAGCCCTTCTTCACACGGTGTTCGCCTTACTTTCGAACACGACGTGGTTGCCATAATCAGCGAAAGAGAATACGACAAGCTTCGCGGCGCTGATACTCTGCGAATCGAGGTTCCGAGGTCTGCTGTATACTTCATCGGGAACGGCTGAGGCGCGCGTGCGGGCGGCGCGTAAATGAAGCGGTACTACATCACGGATCGAAAGGCGGTCGGGGGTTTTCGTCCGCTACTTGAAATCATTCGCGATCAGATGCACCTCGGGGTCGATTTTATTCAGATTCGGGAAAAGGATATTACCGCGCGCGAATTGTTCGAGTTTACGCTCGCGGTGCTGGAAGTGCGCGACAACGAACTCCGAAAACGCCTCCCCATTAAGATTCTGGTGAACTCCCGCGCTGACGTGGCGCTTGCGACGGGGGCAGATGGCGTTCACCTCCCGGCCAACGCGCCGGGGCAGACCTTGCCTGGGCTCGTGGTGTTTCGCTCCTGTCACACGTTGGAAGAGGTGAAGCGAAGCAAAGCGGATTTCATCACGTTTGGCCCAGTGTTCGAAACGCCAGGAAAGGGCGATGCCGTGGGTTTGGAAGGACTGCGAGCAGCCTGCCGCCTTGGCAAGCCTGTGTACGCGCTGGGCGGAGTGAACTGGGACAATGCCGCAGAGTGTTTGCACGCAGGAGCTGAAGGAATCGCTGGTATTCGCCTTTTTCAAGACCCGACGCTGTGAATCGGGGGTATGGTGTAACCACGCTGGGCGGCCCGTGTCAACCTAGGTGCAGCAGTCTGAAAAGGAAAATTTGATACAACTCGAAAGAGAACAACATGTCGGCCGCGGTCTGCGTATGGCTGTGGTGTTTACTTATGCAGCCGTTTTCTTGCACGCGCAGAATAACCCTGCTCCGAAGCAACAGCCTGGGCAACTGCCAGACACCATGTCGGCTCCGCCGTTCACCGTGGCTGACAAATTCAGCTATCGCGTAGTCCAGAGCTTTGGGGCGCGAGGCCTCGTGGGTGCGGCAATTGGGGCGGCGATTGGCCAAGCGCGAAACGCACCTTCCGAGTGGGGACAGGGCGTCGGAGGGTTTGCCGAGCGGTACGGATCCGGTTTCGCCGGGAACTTCTCCAGGCAGACCTTTGCTTTTGTCCTGGAATCCTCGTTCAGGGAAGATCCGCGATACTTTCCTTCTGAGGAAAGGACCAAGAAGCAAAGAGCGGTAAATGCTCTGAAGCAGATTGTGTTTTGTCGAACGGATGACGGCGGCGATTCATTCGCCTATGCCCGCGTGTTTAGCGCTTTTGGAGCAGGGTTTTTTACCAATGTCTGGCAACCAAAGAGCACCAGCAGCGCGGGTGATGGCGTGAAGCGCGGATTTATCACATTAGGCGCGGATGCTGCTTACAACTTCATGCAAGAGTTTCTGCCATTTACGCGGCCCATTTCGCTGAGGCACCGGCATTAGGACGAGAGATTTGTAAAGTAAGTAACCTCGGCTCTTAAATCCGCTCCCAACCTGAAGAATTAGGACAGTACCGGCGGTACTTATCGCATTGTCACAAAAAGTCACCCCGCTAGTAAATCGCCATAGGAGGTTATCCATGTTCGTTTTCAAGTCCGGTAAAAATCTAGGTTGGGCTCCTCTGCTCGTTCTGCTGGTTACTCCGATAACTGCGCAGTATCGTGTAGTAAGCCTGGTAGGCAACGAGCAGGATCTCGGGCATCATATTCCCGTGCCCGGACACATAGATCATAATTTGGCTAACGGTTGGGGCCTCGCTTTTCTCCCGACCGGCCCATTTTGGGTTTCCGACGAGCTAACGGGCTTCTCAACCATCTATGGGGCTGATGGCACGATCGAACCGCTTGTGGTTACGATTCCCAAAGCTCCCAGTGACCCTCTTCCTCCCGGTTCGCCCACTGGCATTGTCGCCAACCCTCATGGCGGGTTTGTGATTTCTGAGAAGAAAAATTCGGGCTCGGCGTTATTTATCTTCGCTACTTTGGACGGGACAATCAGCGGCTGGAACCCGATGGTTAACCTGACGAATGCGGTAATCGCTCTTGATAACTCCGCCAAACCAGCAGCATACACGGGTCTGGCAATCGCTAATACAAAATCGGGAGCGTACATTTACGCCGCGAACGCTGTTACGAATCAGATCGAGAAATACAACAGTAAGTTCAAGCTGGTAAAAACCTTTGGGGACGCAAGCATTCCCCCGCCTTTTGCCGTGTACGGAGTTGCAGCACTTCGAAGCCACATTTATGTTACTTACGCGACGGTACTTCCGGGAAAACCGGGCGCCGGCTTCGTTGACGTATTTGATGAAGACGGGAAGCTCGAGAAAACGCTGATCTCAGCGACTCCCGGCGGACCTTTAAACGTGCCGTGGGGTTTGGCGATTGCGCCCTCGAATTTTGGAAAGTTCAGTGACGCCCTATTGGTCGGAAATTTGCAGGATGGGCGAATCAATGCTTTCAACGGCCGAAACCGGAGAATTTTTGGGCTCGCTCCCTGGCTGCGATGGCAAACCGATCGAAATCCCTGGACTGTGGGGGCTTTCCTTTGGCGGCGGCACCGCCAGTAACGGCAAGACGAATGAGCTCTTCTTCGCGGCGGGGCCGGATACGTATTTCGGAGGAGTTTTCGGAAAGATCGTCGCCGACAAACCTTAGCGTTGCGGTCCCCCGCGCATGCGCGGTCACGCTGAGGGGGATTCTACGGCTTCAGCCGCATGAAGCTCCTGCAAACTCCAAACGCGGACTGAGTTGCGCCTGCGCGAGGCAACAGCTTCAGCGGCCGCCTTCGCGCCACTCATCGTAGTGATACACAGAATACGTTGCATGACGGAGTTGCGGCGGATGATCTGTTCATCGGGAAATGAGTGACCTCCGGTTGTTGTGTAGATAACGATATCCAGCTTTCCAGCTTTCAGCAAATCCACGGCGTTCGGGCGCCCTTCATTTACCTTGAACACGGTGGTTGCCGGGAGTCCAGCGGCTCTTAAGGCAGAGGCCGTGCCACGCGTTGCGAATAGATTGAAGCCAAGCTCTTTGAATTTCGCGGCGACTGCGAGAGCTGCGCGTTTATCCCGGTCATTCACGCTAATAAACAGCGCTCCTTGATCCGGAATTGGCGTGCCGGCGGCAAGCTGCGCCTTTGCGAACGCTTCGCCAAAATTTTCACCTATGCCCATCACTTCGCCAGTGGATCGCATCTCGGGCCCGAGCGCGGGGTCCACCCCAGGAAATTTTGCGAACGGGAAAACCGGGCTTTTTACAAATGAACCGGCCACAGGCAGCGTACCGTTTACAACGCCGCGGGTCAAATCTGAAAGCTCGCTAAGTTTCTTGCCCAGCATTACGCCGACTGCGACTTTTGGAAGCGGAACGCCCGTCGCCTTGCTCACGAAAGGCACAGTGCGAGAAGCACGTGGATTTACTTCGAGCACGTAGACTTCGCCGTTCTTGATCGCATATTGAACGTTCATCAGTCCGATCACGTTCAGCGCGTGGGCGAGATCAGTCGTATATCTCTCGATAATCTTCAGCGTGTCCTTGGCTAGAGAATACGCGGGTAGAACGCAGGAGCTGTCGCCGGAGTGCACGCCAGCTTCTTCGATGTGCTCCATAATGCCGGCAATTAAGACATTCGTGCTGTCGCAGAGCGCATCGACGTCAACTTCGATAGCATCTTCAAGAAACCGGTCGATGAGAACTGGGCGCTGGACGGAGAAACCTACCGCTTCCTGCATATATCGCCGAACAGTTTCTTCGTTATAGGCGATGACCATGGCGCGCCCGCCGAGAACGTAACTTGGTCTTACAAGAACGGGAAACCCCAAAGTGTGCGCAATTTTCGAGGCTTCTTCAACGCTGGTCGCTGCGCCGTGCGGAGGCGATGGAATACCGAGTTCACCCAGCAACTTGCCGAACAATTTTCGATCTTCCGCAAGGTCGATGTTGACCGGATCTGTACCGATGATCGGTAGACCAAGTCTCTTAAGTGGCATTGCGAGGTTGAGCGGAGTTTGCCCGCCAAATTGCACGATTAATCCGTCCGGCTGCTCCGTGTCGTAGATGTTGAGCACTTCTTCTTGCGTCAGCGGCTCGAAATACAAGCGATCACTTGTGTCGTAATCGGTTGACACAGTTTCCGGATTGCAGTTCACCATGATGGATTCGTATCCGAAATCCTGGAGGGCGAACGATGCGTGGCAGCAGCAGTAATCAAACTCGATGCCTTGGCCGATCCGATTTGGTCCGCTGCCAAGAATCATGATCTTCCTGCGAGTAGTCGGCGCGGCCTCATCTTCGGACTCGTAGCTCGAATAGAGATACGGAGTGAAGCTTTCGAATTCGGCGGCGCAGGTATCGACGCGATTGAACACGGCTCGCACGCCAAGCTTCTTGCGGGTTTCACGGACGGCTCCGGGCTGAGTGCCGATCAATCGTTCGATCCGAAGATCGCCGATTCCATCGCGCTTCAATTTGCGAAACTCTTTCGCGGTGAGCGTTTCGAGATTGCGTCCAGCAAATGATTTTTCGAGCGCGACCAGTTCGGAAATTTGCTCGAGGAACCAGCGATCGATGCTGGTCATTTCGCGGACCTGCTCGACTGTATAGCCCTGCTCGAACGCGAACCAAATGTAGTCCAGGCGATCCGGGTTTGGAGTAATCAAGCGCTGCGGAATCAGCTCGGGGTTGAGCGATTTTGCGCCGGTTGCTTTTCCAGTCTCCAGACTGCGGATTCCCTTGCCAAGCGCCTGCTTGAACGTGCGCCCTATGGCCATTACCTCGCCGACAGATTTCATCTGAGTCCCGAGGACCGGTTCTGCGCCCGGAAATTTCTCGAATTGCCAGCGCGGAATTTTTACGACCACGTAGTCAATCGTGGGCTCGAAACAGGCGGGTGTGGCTCGGGTAATATCGTTCTGAATTTCGTCGAGACGGTAACCGACAGCAAGCTTGGCAGCAATTTTGGCGATCGGAAAACCTGTTGCTTTCGAGGCCAACGCCGAGCTGCGCGAGACACGCGGATTCATCTCGACAATCACCATGCGCCCATTTTCCGGGTTAATTGCAAACTGGACGTTGGATCCGCCGGTATCGACGCCGATCTCGTTCAAGCATCGCAAAGCCGCATCGCGCATGAGCTGATATTCGCGATCCGTGAGGGTTTGGGCCGGGGCGACCGTTATCGAATCGCCTGTGTGGACGCCCATGGGATCGAAATTTTCAATCGAGCAGACGATAATTCCATTTCCCGCGAGGTCGCGCATGACTTCGAGCTCATATTCTTTCCATCCGAGAACGCTCTCTTCAACGAGTACTTCGTGCACGGGTGAAAGATCGATTCCGCGCTCCAGAATTTCAACAAGTTCTTCGTGGTTGTAGGCGATGCCGCCGCCGGTGCCACCCAATGTGAAGCTGGGACGAAGAATTACAGGGTAGCCGATACGATCGGCGAATTCCAAGCCGCTTGCGACGTTATTTACGAGCTGGGATTCGGTCATTTCGAGACCGATCCGGCACATGGCATCTTTGAACAGCAGGCGATCTTCCGCTTTTTTGATGGCCTCGAGCTTCGCGCCAATCAGCTCGACGCCATATTGCGCGAGAACGCCTGATTCGGCCAGCTCGACCGCCAAATTAAGGCCGGTCTGGCCGCCGACTGTCGAAAGCAGGGCATCGGGTCTCTCCCTCCGAATCACCTCAGCGGCAAATGCCTGGCACAGCGGCTCCACGTACGTCCGATCCGCCAAACCGGGATCCGTCATGATGGTCGCCGGATTCGAGTTGATCAGCACGACTTCGTAACCTTCTTGGCGAAGCGCCTTGCAGGCTTGCGCGCCAGAATAATCGAACTCACAAGCCTGACCGATGACTATCGGGCCGGAGCCGATAATCATGATGCGCTTGAGATCTGTGCGGCGCGGCATCTTAGGGCTGGTGCTCCGTCATCAGTCGAGCGAACTCATGAAAGAGGTAATGCGAGTCGTGCGGCCCTGGTGCGGCTTCGGGATGGTATTGGACACAGAATACCGGCTCGCTGCGATGTCTGAATCCTTCCACGGTGTCATCGTTTAGATTCACGTGGGTCAGCTCGATTTCGGAATCGCGCAAGGAATCCGGGTCCACGGCAAAACCATGATTTTGGGAAGTGATCTCGACTTTTCCGGCAGGACGATGCAGCACCGGGTGATTCGCTCCGTGATGACCGAACTTCAATTTGAATGTTTTGCCGCCGAAGGCGAGTCCGAGGATCTGGTGTCCCAGACAAATTCCGAAGACCGGGACTTTTCCAATAAGTTTCCTCACTTGTGCAGATTGATGCTGTAACGGCTCAGGATCGCCGGGCCCGTTCGAGAGAAAGACCCCATCCGGATTGAGCGAGAGCACGTCTTCGCCGCTCGTATCGGCAGGAACAACGGTGACACGCGACCCGATCTGCACCAGATGGCGCAGAATGTTGCGCTTGATGCCGTAATCGTAAGCTACGACGTGGAAGCGCGGCTCGGGAGGGGAATGAATGTCGCCTGAAGGGCAAACAGGCGGGACATCTTGTGTCCATTCATATCGGTGTGAGGTTGACACTTTGGAGATGAGATTCTGGCCCGCCATTGATGGCGCGCTTCTCGCGGTTGCTATTGCTTCTTCGTAGCCGTCCGCGCGAATCGCAATGGCGCCTCGCATCGCTCCCCGCTCGCGAAGCAAACGCACCAGCTTGCGAGTATCCACCTCGCCGATAATGGGGATGCCGTGCTTCGCGAGAAAGTGCTCGGCCTTGTCATCGGCGCGCCAGTTGCTTGCAATGGGCGAGATCTCGCGTACGACTAGCCCCTCGATATAGGGCGCTCCGGCCTCACAATCAGCCTCATTCGCGCCGTAATTGCCGATCTGCGGATTCGTGAGAACGACGATCTGCCCGCTATAGGAGGGATCAGTGAAAATCTCCTGATAACCCGTGATGGCGGTATTGAAAACCACCTCTCCTACGCGCTGTACGGGCGCACCAAAACTTACCCCCTCGAAAATCGTTCCGTCTTCAAGGGCGAGAACCGCTGGTGTTTCGATCACTTCTTCTCTACTTAATGTAGCCGCTCGACTTGCTTACGATCACAAACGCGAGAAAAAAACTTTGGCGCTTTTGAATCAGCAGGTTATCTGGACAGTTTGGGGTGAGTTCGAACAGATGCTGCCTAACCTCATTTCGAAATTCTTATGCGCAGACTCAAAGTTGCGGCGTTCGCCCTTGGGGGGATCGCCTTCATCAACACGACTGGTTGCAACACACAGCCGAATCATCCCAATCAGCTCAATGCGTTTGACGGCACAACGTACGATATGTTGACGGTCGCACATGCAGCTCTAGTTTCGTTTCGGACGGAGGTAACCACCGATTATCCGCAGTATGCTTCGGTGTTCAACGAAGCCGCTGCGGCGTATTCGACGGTGTTCAATGCTTACTCGCTTTATCGCCGCGCATCTACGAGTGAGGCGGATGTCGCGGTCGCAATTTCCAAACTGACGGTCAGCATTGTATCGCTAGAGAATGCTTTTCAATCCGATATGCACGTTGCTCCCGAAACCGTTTTGGAAGTAAGGAAGAAAGCAAAAAAGCTCCGCGGGGCCGCGGGTCCGAACGTTTCGATTTCCGACGTTTTGACCGAACTAGAGATTGCCGCCGCAATTGCCGAGAGTATACCTGGAGCACAGCCTTATTCCCGATTGGCGGAAATCGTGATCGCTGCAACTCAGCAAGCTGTTG
Source organism: Acidobacteriaceae bacterium (assembly GCA_019240405.1). Classification (GTDB taxonomy): domain Bacteria; phylum Acidobacteriota; class Terriglobia; order Bryobacterales; family Bryobacteraceae; genus Bog-105. The sequence goes on along the minus strand of JAFAYL010000040.1, from coordinate 36,917 downwards.
CAGCGGAGAGATCAATTTCGGGGCAAGCGATCGATCTATCCACGATTGAGCCAATAGCTTCGATTCCGTAAGCCGCGGGAAGAAGGTTCGCTGCCCCTGGGCTCAAATACAGTAGTAGAGGGCATGTTGAGCCAGGCCGTCCATGTGATGCAGATCGTGGGCACGATTGCTGACGGCCTTCTATTGTGGCGTGTGCTCGCCCTAAAGCTGCACCGGGTATACGCGTTTTTTACTCTCTATTGCGTACTTGAACTTCTTTTCGATGTGGCCGCCTGGTGGCTTGGTTGGGAGTCCGCGGGAAGCGCCAGGCTGTATTTCTATTCGCGATATCTCTACGCAGCGCTTTTCCCGGCGATGGCGTGGGATATATTTGAAGAAATCAGCCCGCAGATTGCGAAAATCCGGCGGCTTCCAACCGCCCGGCTTATTTCCGGCCTTTTCGTGACCGGATTTTTTGCCTGTCTGATGCTTGTAACGGTTCAGTCGAAGGATCTCAATGCGGGTTCAGAAGTGACCGATGAATTGGGAGTTTTCCTTTGGGCGGGGGCTTGTTCGGCCAGCCTCGTATTCGTCTGGAGTTTGTTTCGGGCTACACGCGCTCAGAGGATCGAGCTCCCCAACAACACCTCGGTTTGGTTTCTCTTTTTTATGTTGACGCTAATCCGAGCGCTCGCCGAGTGCGGGTTCGCGCTTTTTGGGTTTAAGCTTAGCCCAACTGTTTCGAATATCGTGATTCTGTTCTTCCTCTCTTTTGATCTCGCCCTAACGGCCTGGTGCATTCTGCGATTGAAGGCTGTTCCGTCCACAGGAGGGGCGCCAGAAAAAATCAGTTTGTGAGAGCCGGGCATAAGACTTCGGGTAGATTCGCTGCTGCCCGGAAAAATCCAGGGTAACCGCGCTGATGCGTTGTGAGGATAGCGCACCAAGAGAATCGCCGCCCTTAGGCTACAATCTTGCGAGAAATGAGACGGGTTTTCAATACGGTTCTCCGGTACCTGACAGCTGTTCCGGAAACACGTGCGATATTGCGGCGGATTCCATTTGGTTCCGCTGAGATGAGGACGGCGTTCGAACTCTGGTCGCGCCCGCCATATGCGTATGGCGTCTGGAATGCTGCGCAGCAGGCAAGGGCGCTCGGTCTGAAGATGATGTCCGCGATTGAATTCGGGGTCGCAGGGGGAAACGGGCTTCTCGCATTAGAGAACATCTCGGAGAAGATTTCCGCTGAAATCGGGGTTCAAATTATTGTGTACGGATTTGATTCGGGCATCGGTATGCCGCAGGCCTCAGACTTTCGAGATTTACCGCACGTCTGGCAGCGCGGTTTCTACAGAATGGACGCCGAAAAACTTCGACGACGCCTGGGCGCGAATACACATTTGGTCCTAGGCGAGGTGAGCAACACCATTCCTGAAACAGCTTCTTCCATTCCGCCGGTCGGCTTCATAGCCTTCGATCTTGATTACTACTCATCCACCAAATCAGCCTTTAACATTTTCGATACTGAATCGAGTCGGCGCTTACCGCGGGTGTATTGCTACTTCGATGACATTATGTATCCTGAGTGGGCCTGCCATAATCCTTACGTCGGCGAGCTGCGCGCGATTAGTGAGTTCAACGAGGAACACAACACGATGAAGTTGAGCCCCATCCATTTGCTCCGTGGAATGCGCCCTCACCCGCAAGCGTGGAATGATCAAATCTACATCTTGCACGATTTCGAGCATCCCGATTACAACACGAACTTAACGATTCGGCGGGGGGCAGTTACTGAGAAACCCTTGAAATAAATAGGGCTTGGCAGACCTATCAAAAGATTTCCCTGGCGGAGGGATATCCCTATTCAGTTGATGTAAGACGTCGAAGAATACTGCTTAGGCTGGAGGCGCGGGGATGGAGTCGAACCATCCGAAAAAGGTTTTGCGGACCCCTGCCTTCCCACTTGGCTACCGCGCCTTTTAGTGGAAATAGTTTGTTCAATTTTGTTATAAGCCACACCGACGGGATCTGCAACCCTCGCAAGTAATAGAAGTACTATTTACCGATAATTCCGAAGGATAATTACGTTTCTAATAGATTTACTTTAAGGTTGCCGAGAACTAACACGCAGTTCATCGCCTGAACCCGTTACGGTCCATTTTGCGTTGTCTGGAGACTCTGCTTGTTCAAAATGAATGCGGTCCTTGCCAGTAAATATATTCGTGGTCCTGTAATAAGTAATCTTTCCGTCACCTTGCGGCCAACGGCTCAGATAAGTCCAGTGGTCTCCTGAGATCTCCAAATCGGCGCGGCCCGTCGCGCGGCCTTCCGTGGTTATGGATTGAGTGTAGTAGCTTCCCGATTTTTCGGCAGGAAGGAAGATGATTAGAGAGCCAGGCTTGCCGTTTACATTTTGGGCGCAAGCAAAATATTCACCCAACAACGCACATTCGTTCACCAGGCGATCCGGTTTTGCTTTTGGATCGGCCCCCTGGCGGCTTACGTTCCAGGAGCCTTGATACAACCACAAAGGAGCATAGCGAGGATCAGCCGTCTTATGGCCCTGGCCGGCTTGACTGATTAGCGATACGACAAATAGCAGAGCGGTAACGTAGAGTCTCACGATGATCATGATCGCGCACGATCAGAAACATTCTCAACGCTTGTCGCTTACTTTCGTGAGGATCACCACCACGCTTACGAGAACGAGAGCGGATCCGAGAAATGTGTTCGCATGAATTTCTTCGCCGCCCAGCCAGTACCCGATTGCAAGAGCCACAACAGGATTCACATACGCATAGCTCGTTACCTTTACAGAAGACATTCGATGGAGAAGCCAGAAGTAGGCTGTAAACGCAACCAGGGAGCCAGCAACGGTCAGATAGATGATGGCGAATGTTGCGCGAATCGGAATCTGTGGAAGCGGATTGAATTCGCCCGTCAACAGAGCGCATACCAGCAATAACGCTCCACCACAGATCATTTGCGCGCCGGCGCTGATAGCTTTCGATTCCGGAAGCCGAATCCGTTTTGAGATGACCGTACCTACTGACCACGAAATGCCGGAACCGAGAATTGCTGCACAGGCGATTAAGCTGGCGCTTTGACCATGATTACGTCCCCGAGCAATCGCGGCAACCCCAACGAGCCCCAGAATCACGGCGAGAGCTGTGAGGAATGTCAAGCGTTGCACGCGCAAGATGACCGTTTCTAAGATCACGATCCACACGGGAACCATGGCGATCAGCACGGAAGCGATTCCGGAGGGTACGCTTTTTTCCGCCCAGAACAACCCGCTATATCCACCCAGAAACAGGAGCGCGCCAACCAGCCATAAATTCCTCCATTCATCGCGGGAAGGGGCAGGATCGCCTCGCCACCGGCGCCAAGCGTAAACCAGCAACCCGGCTAGCATGAAGCGAACTCCGGCGGCGAAAAGCGGCGGCACTGTTTCGACCGCAATCCGAATCGCAAGATAAGTGGAACCCCACAGGAGATAAATTGCAGCGAAAGCCGCAATCGTTCTGACGGGATAAGTCATTCGTGCGGCGGAGGTTTCTGGCACACTCATAATCTAGAGATGCAGAAACGCTACCAATGGAAGCTCAAGCAGCGCGAAATCACGCTAGGCGACCGGACACTGCTGGTTGGCGTTTTGAACGCCACCCCGGATTCGTTTTCGGATGGCGGGAAATATTCCGACCCTGATCGTGCGTTTGCGCGAGCAATCGAGTTGGAGGACGAAGGGGCGGACATACTCGATATAGGCGCCGAGTCGACGCGTCCCGGCTCGCAGCGAATTTCCGAAGCGGAAGAGCTGAGGCGGTTGATTCCCTTGCTCAAGCGCTTGAGGGGTAAACTTGCGATCCCGATTTCCGTGGATACGTACAAATCGGGGGTCGCCGAAAAAGCGCTGGAGCACGGGGCGGAGATCATTAATGATCCGAGCGGGATTCTTCTTGACTTGCAGTTGCCCCGGGTGGTGACCAAGTACGATGCAGGTCTGATCATCAATCATATGCGGGGGACGCCTGAGACATGGGCCAAACTCCCGCCGATTAAGGACCTCATGCGGTCGATAACCATTGATTTGGAAGCGGCGCTGCACAGGGCGCGGCAAATTGGCGTTCAGAAGCATCAGATCGTAATCGACCCGGGCCTGGGATTCGGTAAGCGGCGCGAACAGAACTCGGAAATTCTCGCTAATTTGAGCGTGCTGCGATCCTTCGATTTGCCGGTTCTAGTCGGGCCCTCTCGAAAGTTATTTCTCAAGAAGGAAGACGAAACATTGACCGAGTTTGCAACTGCGGGGGCGGTTGCGGCGAGCATTTTGAACGGCGCGCATTTAGTGCGAGTACACGATGTAAAAGCAATGAAGAGCGTGGTCGAGGTGGTGGACGCGATCCGCCAGTCGGACTATAGCGAAATGGAAACGGCTGCTCCTCAACTGCGCTGGCAACGAGGACAATAGTGCGTTCCGCGCTGCCCGATCACGATGCGGTGGATCTTTGTCGCGCAATTCGGGCAGCGCTCGCCCGCTCGGCCATAAACCTGATGTAGTTGCTGAAATGCGCCACGGTCTCCAGCTCCGTCGACGTAGTCAGAAATGGATGAGCCGCGATGTCGAATCGCGAGCTGAAGGATTTCACCGAGATGCTTATGTAAGATTTGGGCGCGTTTCTTCGAGAAACGAGCGACGGGCGCACGCGGGTGAATGCGAGCCGCGAACAGGATTTCGTCTATGTAGATGTTTCCGAGGCCGCTCAAGAAACACTGATTGAGCAGCAGCGGTTTAACCTGCCCGCGATGCTGCTTTAAGCGTGCGTAGAAATTCTCGAACGGGATGTCCAGCGCGTCAGGTCCCAGGCGGTTGAGAGCTGGCGGAAGCTGCTTGAAGAATTCAACACGACCGAACTGCCGCGGGTCGTCATAAATGAGCGTGCCGTTATCGAGCTCGAGCTTGGCGCGCGCGTGCTTGCCTGGCGTGGTATTCCAAAGCAGTTTGCCCGTCATGCCGAGGTGAATGTAAAGAAGCCCGCGATCGAGATCAAAAAAGATTTGTTTGCCGCGCCGGCGAATGCCAAGAATTACGGCTCCGGCCAGTGAGCGGGCCGCATGAGCACGACTTCCGCGCGTGACAAGCCGCGAGTAGAATTGCGCGCATCGAACGGTTTGTCCGACGAGATGCGGACGGAGAGAACGGACAACGGTTTCAACTTCCGGCAATTCGGGCATTTGGCTGAAAGTTCAAATGATGAGCTAAACTGAGGAAAGTTTCAAGCCACCCTAGCTCAGATGGTAGAGCGGCTGATTCGTAATCAGCAGGTCGCCGGTTCGATCCCGGCGGGTGGCTCCAGTTATTTCAGGCAGTTAAACGCCTCGACCTGAAACTAGAAGGCGATTGCGATAGCACGGCAATCCTTTTGCATCGCGTTCACTGAAGGTAAATCGCGAATTAAACGCGCCGTACGCCTAAGGCCGCTTCTCGCGCTTGACGCAACTCGGCAACCGGATCACCGAGAGGAATAAATTCCATAGCAACGATGCGATTGTAATTGAGCTCTGCCAGTTTGCGATAGATATTGGCGTAATTGATTTCGCCGGTGCCGGGCGCGTGCCGGCCTGGCACATCGGCAATGTGCACCAATCCCGTGTACTCAATATTTTTCTCCAGCTTCTCCATCAGATTGCCTTCCGCGATCTGTTCGTGAAAAAAGTCATACAGAAACCGGACCTGGGGATGATTGACGGCGCGGATAATTTCAAACCCTTCGGCTACTGAGGTCAGGTAGTATCGGGGATTCTCCTCCGGATCGATGTTTTCGAGAAGCAACCTCACTGGTTGACCGCTTATCTGCTTGCCTTCAATCAGCGAGGCAGCGCGTTTCAAGCCTTCAATACAGCTTTGATGCTGTTGTTCGCGAGACAGGCCAGGAATCACATTGCCAGACATGACAATGACCGCGGGACAATCGATCTTCTCCATAATAGGCAGCTCGTTTCTGATATCAGAGAGCATGGCTTGGCGATCGGCCGGGTTGCCGACCGCGTGATTCAGGCCCGCTGTGGTATCAAAGCTGATGCCAAGCTCCTTGCGCTTGGCATTGGCGCGTTTAAAATCCGCTTCGGACCATTTTTTGTATTCGCCGACAAGCTCGACATTTTTGTAGCCCGCCTCTGCGACTCTGGCAAGACGCTGCTCGAACGGCAGATTTCTAAAGACGGTCCAAAGCATTACTGAGAGTCCGTAAGGCGCGCTGGACTCGCTACTAGGCGCGGCTACTCCCTGTTTTGCCTCGATTCCTGCTGCGCTAAACGCGGCACCGGCCAGATTGCGAGAAAACGTTCTTCGATTCATATTCGGACTCGCTATTTGGGAGCATAACGCGGGACTACGTTGTGTTACACAAGGGCGGGTTCGTTCCCACGAGGTGAACCTGGTTCAGCCTAACTCGAGGCCGCTGACACTTTCTTTCGGCCCCGCCCGGGTTTGACAGATTTTGTATCCAGCGACCAGCGGCCGAGAGGGTACGTGCGCGAATACCCCGCAGACTCGTTGGCGATTGTCACGCGAATCGATCCTCCCGCATCGCATTCATACACTTCGGCGATCTGTTCTGGAGGAAGATCCTGGGCATGCATTACTGGAACCGAGCTGAGCTCGCTCTTGGCGTTCAAAGTGGGATCAAAGGGGAAGCGTATTTCATCCCAGAGCGTGATGTCGCCGGTCGGCGCTCCATCTTCCGCGCGATGGCTGCACTCCAGAAAACGAAAGTGTCCGATGTTGTGCACCGGGCGGTAGACGCGACGAGTCTTTAGCGCTCGGCCGCCAGTCGACGGGAGCGGAGTACCCTTTTCGAAGAGCGGATCGAAGATGATCCGCGATCCCGAATCTGCTTCGCGCCACACCCCGAAAAAGCGTGTGAATCGCTCATGCACGCGGTACGTCTCCGGCTGATCTGCTTGAATCGCAAGCCCAATTGCGGTGGCCGAGCGCGTATAAGCAGAGCGGCGAACCCGGCGGCCAAATCGCTCCCGCAACACACGCGCGATGAGTGGAAGCTCACTGCCTCCGCCGGTGAGATATAAAGCTTCGAATTGATCGGCTTTGTATTTCGAGAGCAAATCTTCGGCGACGCTCACGGTCTCTTCGACAAGCGGCCGGGCTGCCTCGTAGAACGCGGCAACGGAGACTTGGACGCTTCCCCAAGCCGGATTGATTTGTTCGAAATCCAGACCGACGCGGCGCGAATTGGGATGCAGCGACTCTTTCTTGATGCGGCATTCATCCACTAGCCGAAACCAAGCACCCGCAGGGATCTTCTCCCGAGCTGATTCCGATACGCCGAGCGCGTCCAACGCGAGATCCGCGAGAATCTGGTCGAAATCATCACCGCCTAGGGTTGGAATTCCTTCAGAGGCGATTACATGATGAATCTTCTCATCGACCGTCACCAATGATGCATCGAAAGTTCCACCACCCAGATCGTAGACCAGAATGGTTTCCTGGTTTACCTTGCTTTGGCGCTGGCGGTGCCCGAACTCGATGCTGGCGGCGCTGGGCTCGTTCAACAGTCCAAGCACTTCGAACCCAGCACTCCGAAAGGCTTCCACGGTGAGGAAGCGCTGGTTAGTATTGGCATGAGCCGGAACACCGAGTACAACCTGGAGCGGTTCACCTGGAGCGAGTTTCAAGTTCGAATTCTCTTGAATTGCTCCAAGTAAAGCTCGTGAAAGCCCGTTTAGCAGGTCAGCGATCTTCACCTGCTGTTCGCCCAAATCGAGGCTTGTTTCCGGACCGACTTGCTCCAAAAAGCGTTTTATTGAACGGACAACGATCCAGGAATCGTCAACTTGCGTTTCCCATGCGTCCCAGCCATAGCGAAGATTATCTTTGTCCCCGGCTCGCAGTGCGATAAGCGAGGGAAACCAGTCAGCGGTGGTTCCGTCCGGAGCGTCAAAGGAGACGAGCGGATAATTCCCGCGGTCGGCCGCGGCGACCACAATCCGATTCGTCCCGAAGTCTACACCAAGTTTCATTTCTAGTAGTTTAGCGGTCCCGGTAAGAGTACTGCTAACGCTGCAAAACCGTTACAAGAGCGGATCGAAATGGGATAGAATAAAGCGCTCTCATTTAGATAAGTCGAAGGAGCTCGAAAATGGCACTCACGGCAAAAGTTCGACGCCTTGGAAATGTGGCAGTAGTCGACCTGAACGGGAAAATTACACTTGGCGAAAACACAGGGATTTTGCGGGACGAACTGCGGTCGCTCATGGCCCAGGGAACGAAAAACATTCTTTTAAACATGCAGGGTGTAAGTTACGTCGACAGCGCCGGATTGGGCGAGCTGGTAGGTGCTTACACGACGGCGACGAACCAGGGCGGCTCGGTTAAGCTGCTGCACCTTCAGGGAAAAATGAAGGATTTGATGCAGATCACGAAGCTTCACACTATTTTTTCGGCTTTCGATGACGAGCAGAAGGCAGTCCAAAGCTTTGGCGCGTCGGCGACGGCGTAGTTGCTATCGAATAGCGGACTGTTTGATCCGGTAATCCACCACCGCGGGCATCCGGACAACTAAACACATCTCGAACAGCCGGGACCTGGCTCGTTCGCCGACACGGTCTTCCAGCGTTATGCGGTAGGAATGGCTTCCGGGCAAACCTAACTTTTCAGTTAAGCCGCCCCAAACATCCGGATCAGGAAGATTCGTGGTGGCGATGAGCGGCTTCCGATGGTTATATCGATGAGTAACAATTGCGGTGACCGTGTCTTCGACCCAGTCGGTAACTCGATGCGCGCCTAAATCATCGAGCAGGAGGATTTCCGTTTCGAGCGCGACACGGTAGGCCTCGCGGCTGCTAGTGCCCAGCGTTTCGCTATAGCCAGCACGAATGCGTTCCAGTAAGTTTTGATAGTCAAAAAAAATGCCTTCGTGACCTGCGGCGATAAGAATCCGGAGCGCAGCGACGGCCAAGTGAGTTTTACCTGTACCGGGCGGACCGATCAGGAGCAGACCCGGCTTCGAATTTTTGGGGTAATTGCGCGTGTAAGCCGCCACGGCTAGCATCACGTCGGCCAAACCACGTTGGGCGGTGGGATTGTCGTGCGGCAAATGAAATGTTTCAAACGAGGCGCGGCGGTAATTAGCCGGTATTTGAGCGTGCTCTTCTAGTTCTTGTGCACGCGATTCGGCGATGCACCCGCAGCGCTCCGCAACCGGAACACTTTCGTTCTCTTGCACGATCCAACCGGTGCCTCCGCAAAATTTGCAATCGGTTTTCAATTCAGCGTCCCAGTTCGGCGTGCTCTACTCGACGACCACGAGGGGCTCGCCAGCCGCAACGGTTGCGCCTTCCACGGCACGAATCTTCGAAATGCTACCTCGTTTCGGCGCCTTCATCTCATTCTGCATCTTCATCGCTTCGACGACAATCAGACCCTGGCCGGCTTCCACTGCCTCGCCTGGTTGAACCAGCAACTTAATAACTCGACCGGGCATCTGGGCGCGTACTTCCATGGGACCTGAAGGCCCGAGATTCTTATTTTTTCGGGATCGATCTCTAGTATCCGCAATGGAGATCATGTGCCGCTGCCCATTCGTCCAAACTTCAACGTTGTCGCCGTTCGGGACAAGATGCACCGTGAAATTTCGGTTTTCCAACAAAACCGAAAACACGCCTGGCATGACTTCAGCGAGAGATGCGGTCCCGGATGTATTTATTAATCCGAGAAGCCGATACTCGGAATGCGAACCGTTTCGCTCAACATCTAGTGAGTACTCTTGGCCGTCAATTTCTACGCGGAATGTCAACGCAGCAGCGCCCTTCTTCCTTCGGTTCGCCAAACGGGAGAAGGCGCGGTTGTGCTGGTCAAATCAGAAGCTCGAGCTCCTTCTGAATGAGCCGCCGCAAGTATCGACGCGATGAGGCTTGTGCGATCTGTTTCGGGCTGCCGAACGCGTTTCATAAAATCGTCCAGAAATCCGGTATGCAGTTCGCCGGCCACAAAGCGTGGGTCATCCATCAATTCCAGGAATAAGCGCAGATTGGTAACAATCCCGAGCACACGAAATTCAGCAACGGCTCGGCGCATTCGGTGAATAGCTGTTTCGCGTGTCTCCCCCCAAACAGAGAGCTTCGCGAGGAGTGGATCGTACTCGATAGGCACAACGAATCCAGGGTACACGCCGGCGTCGACCCGCACTCCAGGGCCGGAGGGTTCCACGTATTGTGCGATCTTGCCGGGGCTCGGAAAGAAATTGTTGTCCGGGTCTTCGGCGTAAACGCGGCATTCGATGGCCGAGCCGCGCCACTGAATGTCGCCTTGCTGAAGCGGAAGCCGCTCGCCCGAAGCGATGCGGATTTGCCAATGGACCAGGTCGATTCCGGTGACCCACTCCGTTACCGGATGCTCTACCTGAAGCCGTGCGTTCATCTCCAAGAAATAGAAGTTACCCTGCTGGTCGGCAAGGAACTCGAGCGTACCGGCGTTGTAATAACCAGCCTGCCGCGCGATGCGCAGGGCCGCTTCGCCTATGTTCTCGCGGAGCTCCGGTTTCACGAGCACAAGAGGCGACGGAGATTCCTCTACGACTTTTTGATGACGCCGCTGAATGGAGCATTCTCGCTCGCCTAGATGGATGAGATGGCCATGCTCGTCACCCAGAACTTGGACTTCGATGTGTCGTGGCCGTTCGATCAGTTTTTCGAGATAAACTTCGCCCGATCCAAAAGCTCTTTCGGCTTCACTTCGAGCATCGCGCATGGCGGGTTCTAATTGCTCTTCGCGTTCAACGCGCCGCATTCCCTTGCCCCCGCCGCCGGCCGCTGCTTTCAGCAAGACCGGGTAACCGATCTCAGCGGCTGCTGTACGAGCTTTTTTGAAATCTTCAATCCCGTGCTCTGTTCCGGGGACGATGGGGGCGCCCGCTTCCATCGCCAGCCGCCGGGCCGCGGTCTTCGAGCCCATTTGCTCGATGGCGCGCCAGGAGGGGCCGATGAACTTGATCCCGGACTCCTCGCATGCTTTGGCAAAGCTGGCGTTTTCGCTCAGAAATCCATAGCCCGGATGAATCCCGTCCGACCCGGTTTCGCGGGTGGCTTCCAGAATGCGCGATCCTGCGAGATAGCTTTCGGTCGAGGGCGCAGGCCCAATAAGAACCGCCTCGTCGGCCATCAGCACGTGTAAGGCCTGGCGATCCGCTTCGGAGTAAACGGCAACACTTCTAATCGCCATCTCGCGAAGCGCGCGAATAACGCGAATTGCTATTTCACCCCGATTGGCGACAAGAACTTTTTTAAACACGTTCTAAGCTGGCTCCGAACAACGTTGTATCAGTTTGGCGGATCCAATATATCCACAAATAACCGTTATCAATCGGGGAGTTTCAACTCGGATCAACCGATCCAGACACTCATTCATAATCTACCGACACTAAAAAAAGACCGCTGGCCGGAGCGGTGGGTCCGGGCTTGATTACGCATCCTGGTGCGAGACGCTCGAGGACATCGTCGCCGTTTAGATTGCCCTTGCCCACTTCCAAAAGCACGCCGACGATGTTCCGGACCATGTGCTTGAGAAAGCCGGAGCCCGTAACGAGATAAATCAGCTTGCACCCTTTCATCGCAACACCGGACCGGAAAATCGTTCGCACCCGAGACTCGCGGAGTACATCCGTCTCATCCGATGCCGCGAATGCCGAAAAATCGTGCTCGCCTTCAAGCAGCGGAGCCGCGGCGATCATGGCGGATTCGTCCAGCGGATACGGATGGTGATATACGTAGCGCCACTCGAACGGCGGGCAAACCTCGTCGCGGAAAATACGGTACTCATATGTCTTCCTCCGCGCGTGAAAGCGCGGATGAAAATCGAACGCGGCTTCCGAAACGTTGCTGATGCGTATGGACCGGGGCAGCAGGCGATTTACAGCGCGGCGGAAATTGTCGGCCGGAATCGGGTTTTCGATCACAACCGCCGCAACCTGAGCAAGCGCATGTACACCGGCGTCCGTTCGCCCGGATGCGACCACAACTACGGGTTTTCCATCAATGGTTCCAATTGCGTCTTGCAGCGTACCCTGAATTGTCGGTAAACCTGGTTGCACTTGCCACCCGTTGAAATCCGTGCCGTCGTATGCGACCTGAAAACGGAGCTTTCTCATCTGTGAATGCGCCCGTGCGTTCTCAGTTTTGCAGAGCGGGAACATAGAGAAATGGGCGAACTCCAGCAGGTCTCCAGACGGCAGGTCCTAAAGCGAGCCAGCGCAATCGCAGGTTTTTGCTCGATCAAAGGTTTTGCGGCTGACGCGCCGTTGCTCTCGCAGTTCGATTATTCACAGGTTGTGCTTGCGCCGGGACCGCTCGATCGCCAGTTTCGAGAGAATCATCTGCTCGTCCTCAGCCTCAATGAAGATAGCCTGCTGAAGCCTTATCGTGAACGTGAAGGATTGCCGGCGCCAGGCCGCGACATGGGCGGCTGGTATGACACGAATGCCTTCGCACCGGGCGCTCACTACGGCCAATGGCTATCCGCTCTGGCACGGAACTATGCCGCAACCGGAGACGAAGCAACGCGAGCCAAAGTGGATCGTATGGTCGGCGGGTATGCTGCGACTATCGATCCGGAAGGTAGGTTCTACCTCAACAATCGATTTCCCGCTTACACATACGACAAACTGGTCTGTGGCCTCATCGATGCTCACACGTTCGCGCATGATCCGTCTGCGCTCGACACGTTAGCCCGCGCAACTGACGCCGCATTACCGCACCTTCCCGAACACGCAATGGCGCATCGTGACATGCCGGTGACTGCTCACCAAGATTTCACCGAGCATTGGTGGGACGAAAGCTACACGCTACCAGAGAACCTGTTCCTGGCATGGGAGCGGTCGGGAGATTCCCGGTATCTCGAAATGGCTAAGCGGTACCTGTATAACGACGGGTACTTTGATCCGCTCGCACGAGGTGAAAATGCCCTGCCGGGAAAGCACGCTTACAGCCACATGAATTGCTTGAGCTCAGCAGCTCGGGCGTATCTCGAACTCGGAGAACAGAAGTATTTTCTGGCAGCGAGAAACGGATTCGAAATGGTGCAAAAGCAGAGTTATGCAACCGGCGGATGGGGCCCAAACGAGCAGTTCATCGAACCCGGAAGCGGGAAGCTCGGCGAGAGCCTTATAAGTACACATGCAAGTTTTGAGACGCCGTGCGGGTCGTACGCTCACTTTAAAGTCGGACGCTACTTACTGCGCATCACTAGGGATTCACAGTACGGGGACAGCATGGAGCGCGTGATGTACAACACGGTGCTCGGGGCCAAGCCTATTCAACCGGATGGATCGGCTTTTTATTATTCCGATTACAATTTCCAGGGCCGCAAGGTTTATCACCCTGACAAATGGTCTTGCTGCTCTGGGACACTTCCGCAGATTGCGGTGGATTACCGCATCAGCGCATATTTTTGGGATGCTCGCGGCGTGTATGTAAACCTGTACGCGCCGTCGACGCTGACGTGGACGCAGGCTGGACGGCAATATTCGATTCGACAAACAACCGGCTACCCACACAGCAGCCATATCCGATTTGAAGTGGTCGCTTCGAACCCCAGCAGTTTCTCAGTGTTTTTCCGCATCCCGGAATGGGCGAGCGGCGCAAGGCTGAGCACAAAGGGGATCCGTGATTCCAGAAGCGTCACTCCCGGGCAATTCGCCGAAGTCCGAAAGGAATGGAAAACCGGCGACCGCATCGAACTCGAATTGCCTTTGAAGATGCGATTAGAAGCTGTCGATGAGCAGCATCCGGATACGGTCGCGCTGCTTTGCGGCCCGCTCGTCTTGATGAGCGTGAATTCGAAGTTTCAGGCAGCAAAAGAAATCACCAGGGCGGCACTGCTGTCTGCGCGTCCAACTTCCTCCAGCTCGCGTACCTGGACCGCGCGCTCAGATCACGAAGCGCTCACACTCAAGCCGTTCACGGAAATAAATGATGAGGAGTATACAACGTATATTCGCGTTCAGTCTGTCTAGCGACAAAACGGTGCACGACTTCCCAAAAACGGACAGCAAGAGCTGAAACATCTCCATTAACCGGAACGCAACCCATTGGTAAATGAACGCTTTTGAACGAAGTTGCGAGTGGGCCTTGCCGTGCGCTTTGTAACGGGCTGAGTTCGACCTCTGCGCTACTATGAGAAATCACGGAACCTAACCCGTTGGTCTGTCGTTCTCAGTTCTGAATACTCAGCTCCTAAATGTCATGGAGTTGTCGTGTGCGGTTGTGAAGGTCTCTAACAATTTTGATGAGAAGATTTCAAGCATCTCTGTCCTTGTTATGCGTCACAGTTCTCAGTGCCGCTTCGGTATCCGCTCAAGACGCGATTAGAGTAGAAGCCCCGAACGGCGGGCTTGGTTGGCTGACACGCCCGTATCAGCAGCGGATCGTTCCGCCCATTAATTTGACCAACTCAGGCCGGCTTGAGGCTTTGGTCCGCGCGGGTAATCTCTATCTTTCGGCTCAAGACGTGATCGCTCTTGCTCTCGAAAACAATCTGGACATTGAAGTTCAGCGTTACGGGCCGCTACTCGCTAGAGAAGTCACCAGGCGCGCGAAAGGTGGCGGCCCGCTGCGAAGCGTCGGCGTGGGCGTTGCGGCCGGACCCCAGAGCGTAAGCTTAACCGGTGTCAGTCTAACGGCGAGTGGTGGCGTCACGACTGCGGCCGGCGCGGGTGTAAGCTCCGGCGGCGGAATCGTAACTCAGCTCGGGCCTACCATTCCGCTGCTCGATCCGCAGTTGAATTTCTTTACTCAATTCGCGCACACCACGAGTCCTCAAAGCAACACGCAACTGACGGGCACCACTGCGTTAGTTCTGAGTACTCGCACTTACCAGGCCCAGTATCAACAGGTCTGGGATTTTGGGCTGAACGCGTCCTTCACTTACTCAAGCCAGAGAACGCGAGTAAATAGTCCGTTCTTCGATTTAAACCCATTTACATCGGGATTTCTCGACCTCACTGTCACGCAACCGCTATTACAGGGACTTGGCCGAGCAGTTAACGGACGTAACATCCGAGTAGCGAAGAACAATCAAAAAGTGAGCGGCCTGCAATTCAAACAACAGGTCATCACGACGGTTTCAGCCGTGTTGAATCTATATTGGGACCTGGTCAGCTTTAATCAGGACTTGCGCGCCAGAAAAGACGAGCTCGCAACAGCGCAGCAACTTTTGGAAGACAACAGGAAGCAGGTGCAAATCGGGACTCTAGCTCCGATCGAAGTTACTCGTGCTGAAGCACAGGTTTACTCAAGCCAGCAGGACTTGCTGGTTTCGCAAACTAATCTCCTTCAACAGGAGACGGTATTGAAAAACGCGCTCAGCCGGAATGGTGTTGCCAGTCCCACTTTGGCCGATGTTCATATAGTTCCGCTGGACACGATTGTCATGCCTCCGGGCGACACATTGCCGACACTCAATCAGCTAGGTCAGCTTGTGCAGCAGGCCCTGGATAGAAGAGTAGAGATCGCGCAAAGCAGAATCAACATCGAAAGCAACAAGATGAACTTAGTAGGTATTAAGAACTCGTTGCGGCCGACCTTGAATGCGTTTGCGGAGCTCACCGACAATGGACTGACCGGCAGTCAAAACGCTCTTGCTGCCCCCTTCGTATCGTCTGATCCCCTCCTCTTTGCCGATCCTTTTCTGGTGGGCGGGTACGGCAATCTGCTGGGTCAGATATTTCACCGCAATTATCCGAACTATTCGGCTGGTTTTTCGCTGAACATTCCTCTTCGAAACCGCGCGGCGCAGTCGGATTATGCTTCGAGTCAGCTCGAGCTTCGCCAAAATGAACTCGTGCTGCAGAAGAACGTAAACCAGGTGCGGGTGGATGTGCAGAACGCACTCATCGGTCTGCAGCAGGCCCGGGCGCGGTATGACTCGGCTGTAAAAGCTCGCATCCTACAGCAACAGACGTTGGACGCTGATAGAAAGAAGTACACTCTCGGGGCTTCCACCGTGTTTCAGGTCGTCCAAGATCAACAAACCGTGGCAGCGGCGGAAAGCTCGGAGACCCAAGCGCTCGCGAATTACAGCCATGCGCGGATTGCGTTCGACCAAGCAATGGGAACCACGCTCGATGTGAATCACATCTCGCTTGACGAAGCGCTCTCGGGGCATGTCTCTCGGCAATCGGTTTTGCCCGCGAATCTTCCGAATCCGGAGCGGCCAACCGGCCAAGCGCCCGGAGGCGTGAATCAATGAGGTGTAGGCGGCGTTTGCTCGATGTGCTTCGAAGGCACATCGCTCTCGGCCTGTGTTTCGCGTGCGCGGTTCCGGCGGGATGGGCTCAGCAGCAGTCGATCGCGCCCGAAAAGGCGCATGCGCCTTATTTTCTACGGCCCTATCTTGCCACCGATGTGCCGCCGATTCGCCTCGCGAATTCCGTCCGAATGCGCGACCTAATTCGCGCCGGCAAGTTGTACCTGACCGCCCAAGACGCGGTCGCTTTGGCTTTAGAAAACAACATCGACGTTGAGATTGCCCGGTACAATCCGCTCATTGATGAGTGGCAATTGGAGCGCGCGCAAGCAGGAGGAGCGCTGCCGGGCGTGCCAAGCGCATCTTCTCAGGTCGGCTCCGTTTCAAGTGGTCAAGGTGTCGCGGGAAGCCAAGCCGCCGCGGGTATCAATACGGGAGGACAGAACGGCAGCAACGGGGCGAGAGCAAACGCGACGATTTCTCAGATTGGCCCGGTCACGCCCACACTCGATGCGGTGATTCAGGACACTTCCGTTTTCTCTCACGTTTCCGCGCCGCAGGTGGATCCCGTGCAGAGTCTTGTCCCCAATCTGATCTCAAATTCCCGAACTTATAACTTCTCAGTTAATCAAGGCTTTCTTACTGGCGGGAGCGCAACCGTCACATATCACGAATCATATTTGAATGAGAACACGCCGACGGACATCCTGAACCCCTCCGTAGCTCCTTATTTACAGTTTTCTATTCAACACAATTTCTTGAGTGGGTTTGGCGTAGGCGTTAATAGCCGGACAATTAGTGTTGCCCGAAACAATCTGAAATCAGCAGACGTGACTTTTAAGGGTCAGCTAATTGGGATTGTGGTGAATGCGCTGAATCTGTATTACGGTTTAGCAGCGGATTACGAGGATCTCAAAGCAAAGCAAAGCGCTTTAGTCGTTGCGCAGCAGTTTTATCAAAACAACAAAAAGCAAGTTGAGCTAGGCACAATGGCTCCGTTGGATGTGACTACGGCCCAGGCTCAGGTTGCATCCACCCAGCAGGATTTAGTCATCTCGCAGACAACTTTGCAGCAGCAGGAAGTTCAGCTCAAGAACGTTCTGAGCCGGACTGGACTGGCGGATCCTCTGTGGCGAGAAGTGCAGATCATCCCGATTGATCGCATTGTGGTTCCCGAGAAAGACAATCTTCCTCCGTTAAAAGAACTGGTCGCAAGAGCCTTGGCAAGCCGGACCGATATCGCTTTGGAGAAAGTCAACCTCGCGAATAGCGAAGTTTCAACTCTCGGCACCAAAAGCGGTGTATTACCGCTCCTGGAGGGGCTCGCGACGTTGAGGCAGGCCGGAGTCGCAGGACCAACGAACCCGATCGGCATCGTGCCCGCTGACACGTACTTCATCGGGGGAATGAGAAATGCGCTGGGTCAGGTATTTCGCCGCGACTTCCCGACCGAAAATGCCGGCGCCTTCTTCTCCGCCACGCTGCGCAATCAGACCGCACAAGCCGATTACGCCATTGATCAATTCCAGCTTCGCCAGTCTCAGCTGCAGAATCAAAAAGACTTGAATCAGATTGTCGTCGATGTCTCAAACGGCGCCATTGAACTGCAGCAAGCGCGGGTACGCTATGAAGCGGCGGTCAAGAACAGGGTTTTAGAAGAGCAGCTGTTGGACGCAGAGCAAAAGAGATTTTCCCTCGGCGCTTCAACTACCTTCAACGTGGTTACGCAGCAGCGGGACTTGGCGACGGCGCAATCGAACGAGGTGGCGGCGCTCGTTTCCTACAGCAACGCGCGAGTCGCGCTCGATCAAGTGATAGGCGCAACGTTAGATGAAAATCACATTTCGGTTCAGGAAGCCTTGTCAGGACGTCTCGCTCGCCAGTCCGTCGTTCCTGCTTCGTTACCTAGCCAACCTTAGGCCTCCTGTTCAGAGCGAACCCGGATCGGTCGTTTTTGGAATACTTAGCCGGTCTGGAATTGAAATCGGTAAAAAATGCGATGACCGAGGCGCCATGTATCTGTAAGCCATTGAAAATGAAAGAAGTGACTTTTGGCATTCCAAATGCACATAGTATGGCCGAACGAAAAAGATTAGGCTCAGGGAGCGACGGTTGCTCTGCACCGAAACCCACAGCGTCAAAGACACCCCAATCCGTAACTTCTTCTAGGAAATCCAACCAAAAACCCACCCAACCAAGTTCCCTGAGCACTAAATTACGGAAGAGAGACGCCGGCGGAAGTCGGCTTTTTTCTTTTAGTGCGACTGGGCCGCCTTAGTACTGTTGCCGAAATTGAGTGATGAGTTCCTGAAAGGGAGGATCGGAGCGCAGGTTCTTTAGATCTTCGTTGGCTATCGCTCCGCCATCGAACCGCCGAGTGTCATCGATTCGCGTCCGGGCAACGGGAGTAAGCTTTCTCAGTTGCCGCGGCGCTATTGGGGTGTTCAGGGGACTTTAGAGCCCGGTAGAGCTTTAGCGATTCTGCAAAGGCGGCGCAGGAGCGTTGCACATTGCCGAGCTTTCGGTAAGCATTGCCGATGCCCGAAATCGAGCTCGCCAACCGTTCTTGTCGCAATGACTGTGTCGGAAGTTTTTCCGCGATCGACTTCGCCTGCTTGTAGCTCGCCAAAGCATCAATCGCCGACACCTGCAACTGTAAGTCTCCCAGACTACTCAGAATATAGGAAAGCTTCTCTTGCGCCCAGTTGTCCTTTGGGTCGGCGGTGGCAAGTTCACGCCGGATCGCGAGGGACGCTCGCGTGTATTGGATCGCTTTCGCAAAATCCTTTTTCTCCCCGTAATACTCGCCCCACTGGTTCAGGTCAATGGCGACGCCCATTTTGCATTCCGGATTGTTCGGCGCAGCCTGTAGGGCGAGTTCATCCAGTTCTTCGGCTCGCTTCAGATGCACGAAGGCGCGATCCAGATCTGGGCTGCCGATCAAATGTCCCGCAATGTACTTATGCGCCAGAGCGGCATTTTGCCACCGGTCCGGATTGTCCGGATCATGGGCCAGCATCCCTTCGAACACAGACGCTTCCTCCTCGAGATAAAAGATTCTGTCCTTCATGCCGACCTGTAGAGCAGCGCACTGCAGCGCAGCCCCGAGCGCGAACTGCGCGTCTTTGCTCGTGGGATCGGATTGAGCAAGTTTGCGGGCAAGCGCAAGAGCCTCGATCGCCTTTGCGGCAGCTCGGGCAGGCTCGTTGGTATATTTAGCTGCGTACGCTTGCGCCATCAAGGCCTCTGCCAGCAACCCCTTTGCCCGCCTCGAGGGATTCTTCGCAACCAGCGCCCGCGCGAGTCGTTCGGCTTTCGAATAGCTCTCGAGCGCGGCCGGCAGGTCGCCAAGATTTTCCGTTCCGGTATCGCCTTGGATGTTGCCGATTCGAAGATACGCCCCTACCAACTCCCCTTGCAGGCTTATATCGGCAGTTGCGTCTCTTGCCAAGGCATCGAGGTAATTGATCGCGACTGCCGTCAGATCCCTCCGGACCTGTGTCGTACCGGGAATCGCGGCGAGTTGGTTCTGAAGATTAAAGATCACCTCCCGCGCCATCTTATGCACATCCTCGAAACGCCGTTCCGCAAGATCGCGCTCGCGAAGCGCCACTTGTCGTGCCTGCCGGGCATGGATCGCCTCGAATGTGCTTACTGCGACCCCCATGACCAAGACCAAAAGAACCGTCGCTATCCCCACCACCAGCGCCTCGTGCCGTTGAACATACTTGCGCAACCGGTAGCCGGTGCTTGCCGGGCGGGCGCTTACGGCCTCGTGGTTCAGGTAGCGGCGAATGTCAGACGCTAACTCCGAGGGAGTAGCGTAGCGCCGGGAGCGATCCTTTTCGAGCGCTTTCATCGTGATCCAGTCCAGATCACCGCGCAACATTGCGAGCAGTTGCTTTGGCTGAGTGCCGCGCGCTTCGGCTGTAACACTCGAGGTGTTTCGATCACTGCCCACTTTGGCGCTGGGACTTGGCGGTTCTTCCTCGCGGAGTCTTCTTAATAGCTCGTCAAGCGGCAGCTTTTCCCAAGCTTTGGTTTCGAAGGGCTGTGACCCAGCCAGCAGCACGTAGAGCACTGCGCCCAACGAATACACGTCGGTACGGGTGTCAATATCCTCGCTGGGGTCCGCCTGCTCCGGACTCATGTATCCGGGCGTGCCGACAAAATGTCCCATCTGGGTAAAGAAGGTCTCGCCACCAAGCCGCGGCGTGGTTGCCTTGGCAAGTCCGAAATCGATAATGCGGGGCACCGGCTTGCCGTCGATTTCTACCACCAAAATGTTGGCTGGTTTCAGATCGCGGTGAATGATCGCTTTCTGGTGCGCGTGCTGCACGCCTTCGCATGCCTGGATGAAAAGTTCCAGACGGTCGGCGATTTCGAGTTTCTTCTCGTCGCAATATTCAGTGATGGACAGTCCGGGAACGTACTCCATCACGAAGAAGGGCTGGCCCTGCGGCGTTGCCCCGGCGTCAAACACTTTGGCAATGGCGGGGTGATCCATCATGGCCAGGGACTGGCGCTCGGCTTGGAAGCGCTTCACAACCGACTCGTCATACATGCCTGCCCTGATGAGTTTGACCGCAACTGTCCGGCGTACCGGGGAGGTTTGCGCGGCAAGCCAGACTTGGCCCATGCCGCCTTCTCCGAGTTTGCGCACAAGCTGGAAGCGCTCGGCAAAGAGCTGCCCGGCGGAGGGTACATCGGCAGCCTCACCGCCGCCATCATTCCGGCTCCCGAGAAAATCCAAGCCGGGCGGAGATTGAAGAAACTCCGACCGAACGGCGTCCTCTTCTGACAAGAGAGTGTCGATTTCGTCGCGCATTGCGCGATTGGGGCCGCAGGCCTGATCGAGGAAAGCACCACGCTTCTCCGGCGAAAGCTCGAGAGCCCGAACGAGCAGGTCCTTCACCCGTTGCCAGTGATCAGAAGTCATGGCTGTGCCGAGGTGCGCACGCGCCGATGGAGCCACAGCCGGGCGACCGCCCATTCGCGATCAACGGTGGCGCGTGAAATATTTAGTACGGACGCGGCCGAGCTCGAGGAAAGACCGCCGAAGAACTTCAGCTCGACAATCCTGGCTTGCCGCTCATCGATGCGCGCGAGTTCCTCCAGCGCTCGATCCAGCGCCAGCAGATCCTCATCCATGGTGATTGGAATGTCGCTTGCATTGCTCAGGCTAACCCTGCAGCCCGCATCGCGCTTGGCCGCTTTCCAGCTGCGCGCATAGTCCACCAGGATTTGCCGCATGAGCCGCGAGCGACCGCAAAAAAATAATCCCGATTCCGCAGTTCGCGAGACTCGCCCCCAATTAAGCGAAGGTAAGCTTCGTGAACCAACGCGGCGCTTTCCAGCGTGTGTTCCGGACGTTCGGAGCGCAAGTAGTAGCGCGCCAAACGCCGCAGTTCGTCGTAGACGATCGGAGCCAAATCATGCAAAGCGCGTTCGTCGCCGCAGGTCAAGAGCTGAGTTACGGTGGACGGCGACTCGGCCAAGAGGCATGCCTCTCTTAATCGGGAGCTGGTCAAGCTGACCGAATAGATCATATCCCATTTGGCTGGTATGTAAAGCTCCTCGCCATGAGGCAATTCATAGCCGCTTTCCGCCTTTCTATACAGAGGCGATGTACCTGCCTTTCGCGAACACAGAACATAGGAGAATGAAAATGAAAAGACATATTTTTCAGCGGAGTCGATTCACCAGAGCGGCCGCCCGCATCAATCAAACCTTGCCAGTATTCGGAGCTCTAGCGTTGCTCGGTATGCTGGCTGCCGGCGTTAGCTCAATGAACGCTGCAGTGCTCCAAATAAACTCGAGTGCCCCCTTCGTGTGCGCAGCCGTCGAAGGAGGCAAGACGGACAATGGCACGCCCGTGCTGGCCTACTCCTGCTCAGTTGCTTTTAGCCAAGATTGGAACTATGTCGAAGGCCAGTTCGTCGGCCTTGGCACGGCAAACGGGGAGGCTAAGTGCCTGGACGTCAAGGGAGCGGCGACCGCGCCGGGAACCCTGGTGGATTTGTACAACTGCAACGGTGGCGAAAACCAGCAGTGGAAAATTATAAACGGCGCGGAAATCGGGCTTCCGGCCAGCACCTTGATTCGCAGCAATCAAACCGACCTGTGTCTGGACAGCGCAGGGCCGTCGGTCGGCGGCGGCAAACAACTCGTGATGAACAAGTGCACCGGAGCGACGAGCCAAAATTGGAACGTTCGTAACATCCATTTTCAAATAAACTCGAATGCCCCCTTCGTGTGCGAAGCCGTCGAAGGGGCCTTCACGGCTAACGGCACGCCCGTGCTCGCCTACTCCTGCTCCGGAGATATTCCACAGGAGTGGAGCTATTCCGATGGCAAGCTCGAAGGTATTGGCACGGCAAACGGAGGCGCGGGCAAATGCCTTGAGGTGAAGGGAGCAGCGACCGATCACGGAAGCCTAGTGGATCTGCACGATTGCAACGGCGGCGAAAACCAGCAGTGGAAAATTATAAACGGCCGGGATATTGGGCTTGCGGCGGACAGCACCGTGATCTACGGCGTGCAGAGCCAACTTTGCCTGGACAGCGCAGGGCCATCGGTGGGAGGCGGCAAACAACTCGTGATTAACAGGTGCACTGGCGCGACGAGCCAGAATTGGAATGTGCGTTAGCTCGGTGTCGTGTCGTGCCACCGCTTCTCAATTTCAACGGGCTGCAGCCTCTTCAAGGGGCTGCAGCTTCGCGAAACGCACGGGGAATTCAAACGATTAGCAATGCCGGGCAGGAGCATACGGCAATGACAAACCATCTCAGGTGTTTAACTCAGGGTTTCTTGCTCAACTGCACTTGCACCGAGGATGCCGAATCGCAGCGTGCGTTATCGTAGGACTCTCGCTGGTACCGGTAAAGTGAGTCTGTGCGGGGCCTTCGACTCCTTCCGCTAATTTCCAGTGCCACGGAGATCGTACACGCTCTGGGGCTTGGCGATTTTCAGGTGGGGAGGTCGCATGAATGCGATTACCCGGCAGAGGTGACTGCGCTTCCCGTTTGCACGCAACCCGCCATTGACATCTGCGGCTCAAGCGCGGAAATCGACCGTCTGGTGAAAGAGCGATTGAGGGCAGCGGCGAGCGTCTACAGCGTGAATTCTAATCTCATCCGGAGTCTCGCGCCCACGCAAATCATTACGCAGTCTCAATGCAAAGTGTGCGCGGTAAGCCTTGACGATGTGACGAGTGCGTTTCAGGCTGATCTCGGAATTGACGCGCAAATCGTGTGTCTGGAGCCATACGCGCTTGCGGACATCTGGCAGGATATCCGTCGAGTCGCCGTGGCGTGTGGCTGCGAAGTTCGTGGCGCAGCGCTGATCGATTCTCTGAAGAAACGAATGGAGCAGATTCAGCGGATCGCCCAATCCTCCCCGGTGAAGCGGAGCGTCGCGGCCATTGAATGGCTCGAGCCGTTAATGGCTGGCGGGAACTGGGTTCCCGAGCTGATCGAAATGGCGGGAGGGCAGAATCGATTTGGAGTGCCGGGCGAACATGCGCCCTGGATGACATGGGAGGCGCTGGTTGCGGCTGATCCGGACCTGATTATTGCTCTGCCTTGCGGTTTCGATCTCCAGCGCACACGCGCTGAGATGCACTGGCTTTCCGATCGCCCGGGATGGAGTCATTTGCGAGCGGTTCGCGAGGGCAGAGTTTTCGTCTGTGACGGGAATCAGTTCATGAACCGTCCCGGGCCGCGTCTCGTCGAGTCGCTTCAGATTTTCGCGGAGATTTTGCACCCGCACTTATTCCGGCCGAAGATGGAGCATGTGGGATGGGAGCGGCTTTAAGCCGCTTCAGGAGCTTCGCCCGTTCAAGCTTGTCGCGATCGCGGTTGCGATCACCTTGCCATGAAAGCGGCCGTTTTCGATGAAGATCTCGTTCGTGTGCGTGCCCGCAACAATGACACCCGCTAGATACACACCTTGCCGCTCGCTTTCCAGAGTCTCGTGATTCGTAATCGGCTTTGAAGTGGCGGGATCTAGGTGAATGCCGTGCTCGGCCATGAATTCGAAATCGGGCCGGTAACCTGTCATCGCGAACACAAAGTCATTCTTGATCCTCACGCTTCCTTCCGGTGTATCGAGAAGCACATCGTGCGGACGAATCTCCTTCACAGTGCTGTGAAAGTATGCTTTGACATCCCCGTTTGCGATGCGATTTTCAATGTTCGGTTTGATCCAATACTTCACGTTCGACGACATGCCCGCCCCGCGATGTACCAGCGTCACGCGCGCGCCCGTCCAGAAGAGCTCCAGCGCTGCGAGTGCCGCGGAATTCTTAGCGCCGACGATCAGCACATCGTGGTTGTAGTAAGGATGAGCTTCGCGGTAGTAGTGAATCACTTTTCCCAGATGCTCGCCGGGAACGCCGAGGTAATTCGGAATATCGTAGTAGCCCGTCGCGAGAATAATCTTCTTGGCGCGATAACAGAAGCGCTCGCCACGCGAAGTTTCGGTACGCACGCTGAAGTTTCCGTCTGAGCCATCGAAACCGATAACGCGCTCGTATTGGTGGATACTGAGCTCGTAATGATCCGCAACTCGCCGGTAATACTTCAACGCTTCCGTGCGCCCCGGTTTCTCATTGAGCGATGTCATGGGTAAATCGCCGATTTCGAGGAGCTCAGGCGTGGTAAAGAAAACAAGGTTGGTCGGGTAATGATAGAGGGAATTAACAACGCAGCCTTTGTCGAATAAGACGGGCGATAATCCGCGTTTTTGCAATTCGATGCCGCAGGCGAGGCCCGTCGGACCAGCTCCGATAACGGCAACATCCATCTGGTCCATTCAGCGTGAGCTCCCAGCCGTTTTATTGAAGCAGCCCTTCAACTTTTTGGTAGACGCTTTCGAGCGCCCCCGGCAAAGATTTGATATCTTTTCCGGCGCCTTCAGCCATATCGGGACGGCCGCCCCCTTTTCCCCCGATTGCTGCCGCAACCTCCCTGACCAGCTTGCCTGCATGCACCTTACCCGTGAGATCTTTACTGACCGCGGACACGAGCGCAATGGTCGAATCACTAACGGACGCAATCACGACGACGGCGCTCCCCGCTTTATTACGGAGTGAATCCGCAAGCGCGCGAAGCTGATCTCGATCCATTCCTTCAACTGTTTCAGCAACGATTGTCGTGCCGTTCACCATGCGGCTGGGCAGCTTCTCTCCTTGGCGCTGGGCCATTTGACTTTTGAGTTGATCGCGCTGGCGCTCGACAATCTTGTGCTGCTCGAGAAGCTTTTCCACTTGTTCGAGCACGCCATCTTCTGTAGTGCGGAATAGCCCGCTCACCGTGGACAGCTGGGCGCTCGCTTGCTGAAATCTTTCGAGCGCGCCTTCACCTGTGATCGCTTCGATGCGTCGTATTCCCGCCGAGATGCTGCCTTCGTAAATGATCTTGAACAGACCGATATCACCAGTTCGATGGACGTGCGTACCGCCGCACAACTCACGGCTGAACCCGGGGATACTCACCACCCTCACGCTCTGGCCATATTTTTCACCGAACAGCGCCATGGCCCCGGTGGCTAATGCCTGGTCGAGATCCATAATGTCGGTCATGACCTCGGTGTTTTCGAGGATCCGCTGGTTTACTAAACGCTCAACTTCCCGCAGCTCATCCTTGGTCATAGCAGAGTAGTGAGTGAAATCGAAGCGCAATCTGCTCGGCTCAACAACGCTCCCCGCTTGCTTCACGTGCGTGCCCAAAACCTGGCGCAGAGCGGCGTGGAGAAGATGAGTTGCCGTATGATTGCGCATTGTTGCGCTGCGCGAAGTAGAATCGACTACACCGATTAGCTTTTGTCCGGTCTGGATCGGCTTCAGGACATGAATCTTGTGAACAATAGCCGAGGGCGTGGGCTTATACGCAGCTTCTACAACCGCGACTCTCTCGCGGGTTTCCGGATCGAGCAGCAAGCCGGTATCTCCGATCTGTCCGCCAGATTCGGCATAGAAGGGCGTCTCCGGGAAAACAGCCTCTGCTGATCCTCGCTCGACGAGAGCGGCGGGGCTCTTATTTACGATCAGGTTGTGAATTTGAACAAGAGTCTCGAGCTTCTCGCGCCCGACAAATTGGGCTGGCGGCAGATTCTTGTATGCTTCGGCAATTTGCGCTTTGTCCGCACCCTTCCAGCTCGCCCGCGCGCGGACTCGCTGTTTTTCCATCTCGGCTTCAAAGCCCTCGCGATCAATGCCAAGCCCGAACTCGCGCGCCATCTCCTCCTGTTCATCAAGCGCGAGACCATATGTGTCGTACAGCTTGAAAGCCGCGGATCCTGGCAACACGCCATTCGCGGCCGATTTTGCTTCATCTTGGAAGAAACGTTCCGCGACTTGGAAGGTAGTTGCGTACCGGTTCTCTTCCTCGCGCACGATTCGTGCAACTCGCTCAGTGCTCTCCTCGAGCTCGGGATACGCGGGCTTCATCAAGTCGGCGACGAAGCCGGTCAGCTTGTGAAGATATGGCTCCGTCGCGCCCGCCAAACGCCCGTTCCGCATCGCGCGCCGCATGATCTTGCGCAAGACATAACCGCGGCCATCGTTTGACGGCAGCACGCCATCGTGGATCAAGAATGCTGTTGCACGAGCGTGGTCCGCATTTATACGGAGAGCAATATCCGTTCTTTCGCTCGCGTGAATTTCGACGCGCAGCAGCTCGGCTGCACGTTCGATAATTGGCCCAAGCAGGTCCGTGTCGTAAACAGATACTTTCCCCTGTAGCACGGCAGTCACGCGATCGAGACCCATTCCGGTGTCGATCGACGGTTTCGGCAGCGGCGTCAGCGTCCCGTCGTTCGCCCGATCGTACTGCATGAACACCAGATTCCAGATCTCGACAAAACGATCGCCAGCATCCGACGGAAACTGCTCATGCTCGCGCCCCGGCGCCGCTGCATTGGGCCCTAAGTCGAAATGAATCTCCGAGCACGGGCCGCACGGGCCAGTGTCGCCCATTTGCCAGAAATTGTCTTTTTCGTCGAGTCGAAAAATCCTATCTTTCGATACTCCCGCTACTCGCTGCCAGAGCTGCTCCGCATCGTCATCTTCGCGAAAAACTGTGACGTAAAGCTTGTCCTTCGGCAGGCCGAACCAATTTGCGCCCGTCACGAGCTCCCAAGCAAAAGCAATTGCGTCCTTCTTAAAGTAATCTCCGAATGAAAAATTTCCGAGCATCTCGAAAAATGTGAGATGCCGGCGCGTATAGCCGACATTATCAAGATCGTTGTGCTTCCCGCCTGCCCGAACGCACTTCTGTGACGAGCTCGCGCGAGAATAGTCGCGCTTCTCCAGTCCCAGAAAGACTTCCTTGAACTGGTTCATTCCTGCGTTCGTGAACAGCAGGGTAGGATCGTCAGCCGGCACCAGAGACGAGCTGCGAACAATCCTGTGACCTTGTCCGGCGAAGTAATCCAAAAACTTCGAGCGGATATCGTTTCCCGTCATTTTAATTTCAGTTTCGCATCCAGCTTCAATTTGGAATTACTTCGCGTCTCTCCAATTCGGCCCATTACCGGTATCTGCCACGAGCGGGACTGCCAGCGCATGCACGGATTCCATCGCACCTTTCACTAGCTGTTTCAAATGAACCGTCTCGGACGCCGGTGCTTCGAAGACTAACTCGTCATGCACCTGCAAAAGCATTCGCGACTGCATTTTTTCGCGCTGCAGCGATTCGGCGATGCGGACCATTGCGAGTTTGATGAAATCGGCTGCTGTTCCTTGCAGCGGCGTGTTGACGGCGGTGCGCTCGGCGAAAGATCTGGCTGACGGATTACGGCTCTGCATGTCGGGAATGGGACGCCGCCTGCCAAGAAGGGTCTTCGAAACGCCCGTTTGGCGTACCTCCGCAATCGTGCGATCGATGAATTCCCGAACGCCTGCATAGCGTTCGAAGTAGCGCCGGATGTAAAGTTCCGCCTCCTTCCGATCGATGCAGAGCTGCTGCGCGAGACCAAAGGGCGTTTGACCGTATACAATCCCGAAATTTACCGCTTTCGCGGAACGGCGCATGTCTGGCGTAACGACAAGCGGGTCTACTTTGAAGACCTCTGCGGCAGTGCGAGTGTGAATGTCTTCATGCTTCGTGAACGATTCGACGAGCACCCGGTCACCTGACATGTGCGCGAGTAATCGCAGCTCGATCTGGGAATAATCGGCGACGACCAACTCCCATCCAGCCTCTGGAATGAAAGCCGCGCGAATCTCGCGACCTTCCTCGGTGCGGACAGGAATGTTTTGCAAGTTGGGATTTGACGAGGAAAGCCGTCCGGTTGCCGCGCCGGTTTGATTGAACGTGGTGTGCAGCCTGCCAGTCTCGCGGCGAATCAGCGACGGAAGGGCGTCGATGTAGGTGCCTTTCAGTTTTGTCAGTTGACGGTAATCGAGAACGAGCTGCGCGATAGAGTACGCCGGGGCGAGACTTTCCAACACATCGGCAGCAGTTGAGATTACCTTTCCTTTTCCATACTTCACCGGCGACGGCAGCGCCATTTCCTCGAACAGCACTTTCCCCAATTGCTGAGGCGAGTTGACATTGAATGGATGACCGGCCAAATCGTAAATCTTCTGCGCTATCTTTTCGATTCGTTCCGTAAGCCGGATAGAAAGATGGGCGAGCGCTTCCGTGTCGATGCGAATGCCCGTCATTTCAAGTTGCGCCAATACAGGAGCGAGCGGCAGATCGATTTCGTTATAGACGCGGAGCAAATCCTGCCGCCCGATTTGCGGGCGCAGCATTTCCTGAACGGCGAGCGTCGCCTCGGCTTGCTGCTCCGCCGCCGCGTTCAGCTTGCGATCCAGATAGCGCTCCGCTAGCGCTTCGGGTGAACAGCCACCTGGATCAGCATTGAGGAGAAATGAATAAAGCATCACGTCCTCAGCGATGTTTTTCGGCGCAAGGCCGATTGCCGAACAAGCAATCAAGAAACTCTTGGCATCATGGACGATTTTCGGAACCCCATCTGATTCAAGAACCGGCTTGATGACCTCGAGCAGCGAAAAAGGGATAGCGCGGCCTTGCCCGGTTGCATACGATAAACCGGCAAATGAGTTTGTCAGGTCGAGAGAAATCGCGATCGGTGCGCCGGATGGGCATTTGCTTAACCATTCTTCAGCTGCCGGGACTTCCGTCAAGGTACCGTAATCCCGCGTCGCGCTGTCATCTTCAGGCGGGAGATCCTTCAGCAAGCTGAAAAATTCAAGCTCTTTATAAAGCGCCCTCAGGCTTGAATTTTCGGCTGGCCGCGCGCGCAATGATTGAAGATCCCATTCAATGGGAACCTGCGTTTGAATCGACGCAAGCTGTTTACTCAGCAGTACTTGATCCCGGTTCTTCAGCAGGCTCTCGCGATACATTTTGCGTTCCACTTCCGCGGCGCGATCAAGCAGTGCTTCAACCGACCCAAAGCGCGCGATCAGCTCACGCGCGCCTTTATCCCCAATCCCGGGTGCGCCGGGAATATTATCGATCGAATCGCCTTTTAAAGCCAAGAGATCGGCAACCTGTGATGGCTTAACGCCCATGAACTGCTCGACCTTCGCCGCGTCATACCATTCGTCGTCTTTCATCGGATTCAGCATGAATACACGATCGTTGACGAGTTGAAGCATATCCTTGTCGCTCGACACGATGACGACGTGCAGCGCCTTTGGCTGTTCGCGGCAGGCAATCGCGCCGATCACATCGTCCGCTTCATAACCCGGAAACTCCAGAATCGGGATGTGCATGGCTTCGAGAATGCGCCGCACGTAGGGAATTTGCTCGCCAAGATCGTGCGGCATTTCTGTCCGGTTGGCCTTGTATTCAGCAAAGCTCTCCGAACGAAACGTGGGCTCGGAGCTTTCAAAAACTGCCGCGACGTAATCAGGCTTAAACTCAGTGGCGAGCCGCCGCACCATATTGTGAAAAATGAAAACGGCCTCAGTCGAGAGTCCTGCGCTTGTTCGCATGGGTGGAGCGCCACTGCGGGCGCGCGCATGATAGGCGCGAAAAATGAACCCGAAAGTATCGATCAGAAAGAGGCGCGGGACTGGCACTTTCTTCAGGATAGAAGCCGGCTCGAACGCCTCAGCAGCACTTCGCGCTTTGATACTTCCTGCGATGCCGCTGATCGATAAAAAGCCTCCACTCGGCAGCCGAATGAGAGCGCCCGGTCCGCTGTAAATGGCGAGCATATGCGCCCTGGTCCGAAAGCTCGCGCGCGAGCGCCGCAACGAAGCTGCCCAACCGAGCAAGCACCTTCATATGCTTTCAGCCTCCAGCCGCGAAGGGACAAATGGCGATTCGGAGCTTACAGGAGCTCGCGTGCCACGAAGCAAGCCGTACCAGACGCGGAGGGAATCGACCACGATCACCGAAACCAGAATCAAGAATGCTCCGCACACGACTGCATCCAGGCGCTCATTGAAGATCAGCGTGCGTGTAGTGGAGAGCTGTGCGGGTGAAATCTTACCTGACGCAAGAAGACTCTCTAAGGCATTTGCGTGAGCAAGGAATCCCAGACGAGGCTGATCCGAGAATATCTTTTCAAAGGCTGCAGCAAACGTAACCGTGACCAGCCAGACCAAAGGCGCTCCCGTGATCCATGCAAATCGCGGGCCATGCATTTTCAAAAGCACGGTTGTGGCGACGCAGAATGCGATCGCGCTCAGCAACTGATTTGAGATGCCGAACAGCGGCCACAATGAATTGATGCCGCCGAGCGGGTCAACGACGCCCTGATACAAAAAGTAGCCCCACGCAATGACAACTAGAGCGCTCGTAGCCAGCAGCCCCGGCATCCATCCCGTTCTCCCGAGCGGCTTGTGCACATGGCCGAGAAGGTCCTGCAGCATGAAGCGCCCAACACGCGTGCCTGCGTCGATGATCGTTAAGATGAACAGCGCCTCGAACATAATTGCGAAGTGATACCAAAAACTGAGAAGCCCGTCACCTAAGCCAACGCTCTGAAGCGCGCGGCCAAAGATATGGGCCATTCCTAGTGCGAGCGAAGGCGCTCCACCTGTTCTGCCGAAGAGACTGTTCTCGCCAACGCTGCGGGCCAGTTGAGACATTTCGGCAGCGGTCACGTGAAAGCCCCAGCTACTAATGGTCGTAACCGCAGCTTGAGGCGTCGCTCCTACTATGCCCGGCGGCGAATTGACGGAAAAAAACACGCCCGGTGCAAGCGAGGCCGCTGCAACCATCGCCATGATCCCGACGAATCCTTCGAGCAGCATGGCTCCGTAGCCAATCGGCCAGGCGTGCCATTCCTTTGCAATCATCTTCGGCGTTGTACCCGATGAAATTAGGGAATGAAATCCGGAAATTGCTCCGCACGCGATCGTAATGAAGCAGAACGGGAAAATCTTTCCGGCGAATATGGGTCCGGCGCCATTGGTGAACTGTGTGAGCGGGGGTAAAGCCAGTTGAGGATGCGTGAAGAAAATGCCGGCGGCCAATAGGAACACAACACCGAGTTTCACGAACGTGCTGAGATAATCGCGAGGAGCCAGCAGCAGCCAAACCGGCAACGCGCTCGCAAAAAATCCGTAAACGATGATCGCTATCGCAAGAGCCACGCCGCTCCACGTGAAAAGTGACGCCCAGGCCGCAGATTCGGCAACGGCTTTTCCTCCTAAAATACTGAGCACAACAAGCACAAAGCCGATCGCAGAGCACTCGAGCACTTTCCCCGGGCGTGCATATCGGAGATATAAGCCCATAAAAACCGCAGTCGGTAATGTCATCGCAATTGTGAAAGTCCCCCACGGACTTCCTTTCAAAGCGTTTACAACAACGAGAGCCACGACCGCCAACAACACGATCATGATCAACAGCACGGTCACGAGCGATACGACCCCGCCTACTCTGCCGATCTCTTCGCGCGCCATCTGCCCCAGCGTTTTCCCGTCGCGCCGCATCGAGCAAAACAGAATTACGAAATCCTGGACGGCGCCCCCCAGCACTGCACCAAAGAGGATCCAAAGCACGCCGGGCAAGTAGCCAAATTGCGCCGCAAGAATCGGTCCGACCAGAGGGCCCGGTCCGGCAATTGCCGCGAAATGGTGTCCCAGGAGTATCCACTTGTTTGTTGGTTCGAAGTCATGACCGTCCTGAAAGCGCTCGGCGGGAGTAGCTCGTCCATCGTCAAGCATCATCACCTTAGCGGCTATGAACTTGGCGTAGAATCGGAATCCTATAAGAAAGATTGAGCCCGCCGCGGCGACAAGCCACAGACTGTTCACCGGCTCTTGCCGAGCTGTCGCAATCGCCCCGATGCAGATTGCTGCAATCACCGAGATCACCGCCCAGATCAGGCGATATAGACGGGTGCGCATCTCCGATAATCGTCTTAGTGTACCCTTGCGGGCATGCGATGAACGCATGCTTTAAACTGAGATTTCAGGGCCTCTTCGAATTGGAATCGACCGTTTGACCTCTCCGACCGTCCTCGAGGCGCCGCTCGATACACGTGGCAGTGCGAGGCGCTCTTTTCTCCTCGTATTTTCTTGCACGTTGATCGGCGCGCTAGCCCAAATGCTGATCAAGGCCGGCGCCGGGCAGCTCCACGCTCATGTCACGTTGATCAACGTGCTCCACGACCCCACTCTGGTGTTTCGTTTTGGCCTGGGGATCGCTTCGAACGTTAAACTGCTTTTCGGGTACTGCTTGTACGGAGTGAATACGGGTCTAATGGCTCTGGCTCTCAAAGGGCGCGAGCTGTCGAGGCTCTACCCGATCATCGCGCTGACATACGTCTGGGTGACGCTGCTTTCGCTAGTCGTGCTCAGTGAGCACATGAATTTCTTTCGCGCGATCGGAATTGCGTTTATCGTAGGTGGCGTTTCAATCCTTGGATTGAAGCAGGTCGCCAGGGGCGCTGAATGAGAACGCCACTCAGCTCGATTCTGTTCATTCTGACTTCGTCCTTCATCGGCTCTTTCGGCGCTGTGTTTCTGAAGCTCGGCGCGGAGCACATCAAGGGCAGCTTAGGAAGTTTCCTCAGGAATTACTGGCTCGCCGTCGGCGTGTGCCTTTATCTGCTCTCATCTGTGTTTTTCGTGATGGGGGTGTCGCAAGGAGAGCTGACGATTCTGTATCCGATGGTTTCACTCGGCTACATCTGGACCATTCTGTGGGCGCGCTTGTTCTTTAAGGAACCGTTCACGATGAGCAAAATCGCCGGACTGGTGATGATCATTTTTGGCGTTGCGCTAATAAATTTCGGAAACGCTTAGCTTCTGATATAGAGTCGCCAGGTATCGCGGAATTCCATTAGCGCTCGGGGAACACGCGCCCGAACGATCATCGCTGCAATAGCCATAATGGTCCACGCAAAGAATGCCAGCGTGATCCATGTCTTTGCTTGATTTCCGATCAGGGGTGGCAGAACAAATTGCGCGGCAAACAATGAGAACATCGCCATCGCTTCCCACCATTCGATTCTCATATTGGTAAGAAAGATCATGGCAACAAAGCTCTGGCCGATGGTGAGCAGAAGCTCTATTCTTTGCTGATTGTCGAGCGAAAATGACGAAAGCTCGCCGCGGCTGAGCGAGAGAACCACCGGCAGCATGGCAACAAGCAATGTCCATTGATTGATGTTGCTGGAAGCAATGTTCATAATCGCAATCGAGGCGTTCTCCTTTTGTCGCGCAAAATAGAAGGTCGATGCTAGCTCTGGGAATTCGGAAATAATAGGCGCAAGCCACTGAATCACAGCAAAGCTCGGAATACCAACCGTTGCTGCCACCGCAATCAAGCTACCGAGAAACGGTTCAGCAGTAAAGTAAATTAGCACTCCCCCGGCGAGAAAGCACGCCGCAATTCCGAGAGCGCGCTTTTGTGGCGGCGCAAGCACCATCTTTCTCGGGACAGACGGCAAATCCTGAATGCCTTCGTGCTCTTGCGGGGGAAGTTTGACGAGAAGCGTGAGATACGCGCTATAGAGAACAGCAAGAATGAATGCGTCATAAACATGCAGACTCGCCTTGCCCCAGATCACAAGCGCATAAAGCAGCGGAAAGAGCAGCCCGAAAACCTCCACGCTTTGGTGGGGAACGAGTTGAATATGCCGAAGTGGTTGCCCAGTGCGCCGGCGATGAACCGCAGCCGCGGTTGCATAGATCATGGGCCATGCGAGGCCGGTCAAAAGCCGCAATGCGCCGGTAAGGTTCGCGATCAACAGGCTCGTTTGCTGCCGCCAAGCGAGTACCGCTTCAACCGCAAATTCCGGAAGTGTCTGCATCCACGCGAGAATCGCGAGCGCGAAACCCTGGGCGATGAAGAACTGCGCTGCTTCCGCGCCCCATGTGATCAAAAGTGAAGCGAGAACAATGACCGGTGCAGTCCAAAGCACTGCCCAGGGCGTCGAGTGATAGAGAGGCGGTGTGACAACTAGAATGGCTGCTCCGATTACGAAGAAATTGGCGCGAAGGCGCCCAACCGGGGCAGAGATAACGACAATGATACAACGAGATCACATGCACCGCTTCGATGTTCGAACCGCTCAGCGAACATATCCGTGCGTCGTTGAGCGAGGCATTTTGCGGCGCGTCTCTGAGTTTGTTCCTTCCTCTGCCGGCAAGATATTTCTCGTCACGACAGAGGATGTTTGGACATTGCATGGAGCGGAAATCGGCGGACAACTGGGCGATCTGCGGGTTCTGTTCTTTGCGGGCGGCGAGGTGAACAAACGGCTTGCCGCGCTCGAAGCGCTCGCTGAACAGATGGTCGAATATGGCGCGGATCGCACGAGCGCGCTAATCGCCTTCGGGGGCGGCATTGTCACGGACATCGCTGGATTTCTCGCATCCATTTTCATGCGCAGCATCGACGTGCTGCAGATTCCGACGACCTTACTAGCGCAGGTGGATGCGGCGATCGGCGGAAAGACGGGCGTGAATCTCGTTTCCGGAAAAAACCTGATTGGAACTTTCTATCAGCCCTTAGCTGTGTTGATCGACCCGGACGTCATCGCGACACTTCCCGATCGCGAGTATCGGGCCGGACTTTTCGAGGTATTAAAGTGTGGCGTCATTCGCGACCGGCCGCTTTTTGATTTGCTGGCTAATCTTTCCGATGAGGTACTGTCAAGAAAACCTGACCTGGTCGACGATTTAATCGCCCGGGCCGTCCGAATCAAAGCCGAGATCGTTTCCGCCGATGAGCGCGAAAGCGACCTGCGCCGGATTTTGAATTTCGGGCACACGATTGGTCACGCCATTGAAGCAGAGACGCAGTATGCTCAATTTCTGCATGGCGAAGCTGTCGCATGGGGTATGCTCACCGCAACACGGCTCGCTGAATTGCTTGGAATGCTTAACAGCGATAACGCTGGAGAAGTTCGGCGTGTAATTTGCCGCTACGGCCCTCTACCCCCGGCGAAGCACCTCAGTCCGGACCGGCTCATCGAGCGTCTAGCCGCCGACAAAAAAACTCTCCAGGGCAAGATTCACTTTGTGCTTCCTACGGCCATCGGCGAAGTGAAAATCATCTCTGGAATTGACGTAGGGATCCTTCGCCAGGCAATCGCCGCATCCTTGCAGGAACTCTCGTGAATACAACAGCGGGAACAACACCACCCGGTACGAGAGACGAACGCGAAGCTGCGCAATGGGTCGAGCGTATGTTCGCCGCGATTGCGTCGAAATATGATCTCCTGAACCACCTGCTCTCGTTGAATATCGACCGGTCGTGGCGAGCCGCTCTAGTGCGGCGGCTATCGGTCATTTTTAGCGAACCCGAGTCCAAGGTGCTCGATCTGTGCTGCGGCACTGGAGACGTCATGCTGGATCTGGAAAAAGAGGGAAAAGGATCAATCTTCGGCGCCGATTTCTGCCACCCGATGTTGGTAGCGGCTCAGGCGAAGGCTGCACGTAAGCAATCTGGTGCTTCGCTATTCGAGGCCGATGCGCTCCAGCTTCCAATCGCCGATCACAAGCTCGATGCCGTTTCGATCGCTTTCGGATTTCGCAATCTAGCGAATTACAATTCAGGCCTTCAGGAGCTGCACCGCGTATTAAAGCCCGGCGGCATGCTCGCCATTTTGGAATTTTCACAACCTCCCGGACTCATCATGAAGACTGCGTACGGATTCTATTCGCGTATCATTTTGCCGGCGATCGGCTCACTCGTTTCCGGGAGCCCTGGAGCTTACAAGTATCTCCCCGATTCTATTCAAAAATTCCCAAGTGCGCGCGAGCTAGTAAGAATGATGAATGCGGCCGGATTCGTGAACACGAGATTCGAGTTGCTCACCGGAGGAATCGCGGCGCTCCACACCGGACTAGCGGCTGGCCGCGTTTGAGTGCAAGCGATTGATTTCCTCGCGAAGCCCGAGATTCCGAACCAATCGAAGTAAGTAATTCGGGTGAAGGCCCAAGATTCGCGCCGCCTGTTTATAATCGCCGTTACCTTGCGCGTAGGCGTCGATAATGGCGTCGCGCTTCGCCTGGCCGACCGAATGGTGATATCTCGTCCCGGCCTCATGCGGCGCAGATTCAAGAAGACTTTCCGGCAGGTCTTCAGGCAGAACCCACTCAGAGACTCCGAGAACAACAGCTCGTTCGATTGCGTTTTCGAGTTCGCGGACATTCCCAGGCCACGAGTAGGACATGATCATCTCTTCTGCTTCCGGCGACAGCCCCAGGACGTGACGCTTGCAGCGCTCGGCC
>JAFAYL010000026.1 GCA_019240405.1 Acidobacteriaceae bacterium | reverse complement strand
GCCTTCCTGGATGCTCAGGTTGTTGAGGTCTTTTCGATAGGTGAGGAAAACTTGCGCTTCGATGAGCGAGGCGCGGACCTGGGGGTCTTCTTCGTGCTCGAACTGCTTGGAAAGCTCGAGGCGGCCGATGGCGTAGATGCCCATTTCGAGCGACGGGATGCGGAGCAAGCGCCATTCGGTGTCGGCGAGCGATTGCGTGAGAGCGGATTCTTCATCGCCGGCGGGTTTGTATTGATCGAAGAAGCGCTGGACGTGCTTCTGGTAAGCGGCTGCGTCATCGCTAGGCAGCAGGACGGTGCGGCCGGTGAGCCCGGTTTTGACTGCGTTCAGAGAAGATTTGGCTTTGCCTTCCGGCGTTTTCGGACCGATGGAGAGCTGGCCGTTAACACTGTTTGCTTGAATTTGCGCGTGAGTAGACATGATGCGAAAAGTATGAAGGTATACCAGGTGAGCAGCAGAGGAGTGTTTCGGAGCAAGTTGTTGAAGAAGCTAGGAAGATTCTGTGAACGGAGGTTGGTGACTCAGAAATTTTCAATCATCCAGGCGTTGCGCTCGACGGCAGGTGCACGAATCGCCAAGTACCTGCCGTCCGGAGAAGAAATACCCCACGCATGGCGCCCTGCTCTTGTGTCCCATAACGGCGTGACATTCCCGTCGAGATCTACCCGTAACAACGTTACTCCAATGGGACCGGATGGGGATCCGATCAGCCCGAAATGCTCGACGACCACAGACCTGCTGTCGGCTGCCCAGTCGATATAAAGCGGATTCGGCCATCCTTTCATCTCGATCGCGCGCTCGATGCGCCCGGTAAGAGATCGGATCTCAATTCGGCCTTGAGGATCGGCGCCCGTCATCGCAATGTGTGAGCCATCTGGAGATATAGTCCACTCTACGCTCCTTTCGTCCGCAGCCGTAACTTGGAACATTGGAGCCCGTTTGCCCGTGTCGGGATCGAACCTTTGTAATTTCGCTCGCCTGCTCCGCGGGTCGTTTTCATGGATCACACAACCGGCGCTGGCAGGCACACCACACGAGATGTCCACATCGGTTGATTCGCTCTCAAACAGCAGTTGCGGCGCGCCTCCCGCGATAGGAACACGCATAAATCGAGTCACTTCGGACTGATCCGGATAATTTACATTCGTATGACTTGTGTAGATCAGCCATTTCCCGCCGGGACTGACTCGCACTATACCGGTGCTTTCAAGCCCTGTTGGGATCAGCTCTGCTTCTTGTGCATCCAGCGCCTGTTTGTAGATGGAAAACGTGCCGGTGCGGTCCGAACGAAAAATGACAGCTTTGCTGTCGGGCGTCCAGGTATACGGGCTGTTGTATTTCTGGTCAAACGTGAGCTGCCTTGGAGTCTCCAAATTGCCGCCCGGCAGGATGCGTCCTATTAATACATTCGATTGGTCTGAGCCGCTCTCGAACATGAGCCTGGCGCCATCGGCTGTCACACTAAGACCGTCCATCTGAAATCCGGCCAGATTTGTCAGCCGGCGGGATCGGCCGCGCGCCTCGCCCGTTTGGGAATCAACATCAATGGCCCAAAGATTTCTAGCGCGGTGGTTTGGCGTAGGCTCGTGGACCGAATAAATAATTCGCCGGTCTCGAGTCCAACAAAAAGTGTCTGCAAGGCCTACATCTAATGACACGCCCGTAAGCGAATGGGACTCCCGGCTCGAAACGAGAACGGATGGCGTTCCGCCGGCGAGATCGTGAGTCTCGAGTGTGTATTCAGCGAAAGCTTGCGTGGCCAAGGCGAGCTTGCGGTATGCGATACGTTTTCCATCAGGCGACCATTGAACGGAACCAAAGTACGTTCCAGAGTCGCCCCCAACGACCCTCCTGGCGTTTTCTCCCCGTGGGCCCATCACCCAAATTTCGCTGCTCATTAAGGTGGGCCGGTTGTGCAAGCTGACTAGATTGTTACCCGCTGTAAACGTGATCAGCGAACCATCTGGCGATACGGAATAAGGCGTGGCGTTGTCACGAAGTCTGTAGCCACCGCCGCCAACAATAGGAATGCTCCACGCGCTCGTGACCTGACCTTGCACTACAGCTAGAATCCGTGTTCCGTCTGGGAACCACGCCACGGGAAACCAGACGTCATCCGGAGACAGCGCCGGAGGTTTCGGTAACAAGTGGGATTCGCCGGTGCCGATCACCTTCAGATGAATGCCTGTCGCGTCGCCGTAAGCCAAATAATTTCCATGCGGGGAAATGACGGCGTGGTAAATCGGATTTTCGACGGAGTTGGTCGTAAGCTGCTGGACTCGTAACTCACTTCGAGCTGCCGGTCGCTGCAAAGCCGTCCAGATCATAAGACACGCGACAAAAACCCCGCCCATGACCGCTCCCACAGCTATCCAGCGTTTTTTGGATCCGGGTTTCGCAACCTGTTCCGTGCGCGCCTCTGGCCGCTGACCGGCATTTCGCGGGAAGAGGCGATCGGCCATCTGAATGAGCAGCAGTTCTTCCCGCTGAGGTGTGCCGGATTCTCGCTCAACCGAGCAGATGAACCGGTATCCGCGACCGGGCACGGTTTCGATGTAGCGCGGATTCTCGGCCGAATCGCCCAGCGCCCGCCGCAGCTTATTCATGGCTGCACTCAGGCCGTGCTCGAAATCGACGAAGGTTCCGTCTCGCCAGATGCGCTCGCGCAATTGCTCGCGGCTAATCACCTCGCCAGGATGCGCCAGCAGAATTTGCAGAATCTGGAAGGGTTGACCGGGCAGCCGCACACGAACGCCGCTCTTACGCAGTTCGCCGGCTGAGCTATCGACTTCAAACGGGCCGAAAGCTAAGCGAGCCGAAGGCTGCGGCTGCGTCGCCATAACATCGCCGAGTGACAGAACACAGTCTACTACCGAACTCCGGCTGGTGAAACTGCTAAATAACGGTTCAGTGCTCAATCGTTTAGCCGATGATCGAGAAATGATCGGCAATGCATGGACAAAAGCTCCCGCGCCCTGCTTTGATTTCTCTACGAGGCAGCATGAGACCGGCAAGCCGGATCGATGATGCCGAAAGGAGGTTCATTATGAAGAGATTTTTGCTTACTTCACAGATTGTCTGGGTTTTGGCAGTTTCCATGGCGGAAGGCCTATTTGCGCAAGACGCGTCGGCGCAGGAACAGAAGTCACACGCGAAGCACCGACGATATACCGTGGTCGACCTCGGCACGTTGGGAGGGCCCAAGACGAATAGCAATGGTTTTGGGGTTAACGCCGCGGGATGGGTGGCCGGGTCTTCGAACCTCGTGTTCAACGGACCCCAACGCGCCTTCATTTGGTATGGTTTGGACCGCTTGTTTGACCTCGGCGCTCTGGACGGATCAAAATGCCTCACGTGCAACAGCATAGGGTACAGTCCGAATGCGTCTGGCGAGGCGGCCATTACTTCCGAGACTTCCAAGAAAGATCCGAATGGTGAAGACTTCTGTTTCTACGGCACTCATCATCAATGCCTCGCAGCAATCTGGAGAGATGGGTCCATGGCGGCGCTTCCCACTTTGCCAGGCGGCCATAACGCCAGTGCCTTTGGTCTAAACGATCAAGGCCAGGTGGTCGGGTTTTCGGAGAAAGGCACTCCCGATCCAACCTGCGTCATGGCGACTCCTTATCAGAAACTCCGGTTTGAAGCCGTGGTCTGGGAAACAGACGGCGAGATCCGGAAACTCAGGCCACTTCCCGGTGACACCGTGTCAGTCGCCGTGGGGATTAACGACAACGGCCAGGCTGTCGGCTGGTCGGGCTTGTGCTCGAACACCACCTCATACGTGGCGTCAACGGGCCCGTTTGCGCCGCACGCCGTCCTCTGGGACAGCGACGGCTCGCCCACTGACCTCGGCCATCTGAAGGGGGAGCGAGCGGGCGTGTATAACGTTGCGACCACTATCAATAACCGAGGGGAAGTCGGCGGATGGGCCTGCGTTGGGCCGGACACCAATCCTGTAACATGCATCGAACACGCCTTCCTATGGACCAGGGAAAAAGGTATGCAGGATCTCGGCATTTTTCCCGGTGCCATCGCCAACGGACCCCCGTGTTGTAACACGATTAGCAACAAAGGCGAGATAGTTGGGACTGCGATAGCTGCCACCCCTGCATTTCCATTTAATGAACACGCCCTCGTCCGGCAAGGCAATGAGTGGGTGGAACTCAATACCCTCATCCCAGCGGACTCGGGTTGTTACCTAGTGTGCGCCCAAGGAGTCAACGATGCAGGGGAGATCACGGGCTTCGGCGTACTAAACGGCTACATACACGCATACCTAGCGAGGCCCACCTGCGAGTGATCGGAATCACGCTGATGCAGGGCATAGCGGGGAATAGTAGAGGATCTTGAACATGTTGGCTCGAAGACTCAGAATTGTCCACCGCATGATCGGCGCAGCCGTATTTGCCGCTCTGGCGATTCCCCCTGCGTTCCTGGCGCAGGAAGATGAAGAACACGAGCATCACCGCTTTCCCCATTACCGTGTGATTGACCTCGGAACGCTGAAAGGCGACACGTCTAGCCAGGGCCTCGGCCTCGGTCGCAGAGGTCAGGTCGGTGGAATTTCGATCAACAGCCATGGGATCGTACGCGCCTTTCTTTGGACTAGGCATACCGGGATGCGGTACCTTGGCACCCTTGGCGGACCAAACAGCGGCGCAGGTCCAGTGAATGAGGGCGACGAAGTGGCGGTCGTTTCCGAAATCGCGAAAATAGATCCGTACGCGGAGAACTTTTGCCTGTTTTTCACGAACCATGAATGCCTCGGGGCTATCTGGGAAAACGGCCTATTGAAGCCGCTTTCCACGCTAGGCGGTCACAATGCGCAAGCATACGATCTCAACGACGAAGGCCAGGTAGTCGGGTTTTCGGAGACAGAGACCAAGGAGAAGAAGGGCTCGTGCCTGAGTCCTTCGCAGCGCTTCGACTTCAAAGGCGTGATCTGGCAGCCTAACGGCGAGATTCAGGAGCT
This sequence comes from Acidobacteriaceae bacterium, assembly GCA_019240405.1. GTDB lineage: Bacteria > Acidobacteriota > Terriglobia > Bryobacterales > Bryobacteraceae > Bog-105. The sequence goes on along the minus strand of JAFAYL010000026.1, from coordinate 80,851 downwards.
TGAGCCTTTGCCCGGCGACACTGTTTCATTCGCTTTTGGCATTAACAACAAGGGCCAGACGGTAGGCGCCTCGGGTTTGTGCTCGAACACCTCTGTGCCGCCGAATCCGAGCGCGCCTCACGCAGTGCTCTGGGACAGTGATGGCACGCCGCACGATCTCGGGAGCTTCCGCGGCGCCATGGTCAACGTTGCTAACGATATCAACAATCGAGGGGATGTGGCAGGAGACTCGCAATCTCATGCCTTTCTGTGGACCAAGGAGACAGGGAAACTGCGCGACTTGGGTTCGCTTCCCGGCGCCGTTGCGACGGTGCTCCCCTGCTGCAACACGCTTAACGACCGCCGCGAGATAGTTGGCTTTTCGATAGATGCCAGCGGAAACTTTACCGCATTTTACTGGAAGGACGGCTCGATAGTAGACCTCAACAGGCTCATCTCGAAAGGCTCGCCCTGGTCTCTGCAGGCTGCTCTTTCGCTCAATAATGCGGGCGAAATCACGGGCTACGGCACGATACACGGCGAAACTCACGCCTTCCTGGCCATTCCATGTCATCATCATGGAGATCGGGAGTGCTGCGATCAGGACGAGGAATGACGCTACAGTATTTAGTAAGGGGATCGAGACAGTTTGCAGCTCACCGACGCGCAGGTCATGACGCTGGTGATCGCCATCATCGTCCCGCTCTCACTTTTGATTTACTCGAATTCGCGGATTACCGAGGCGAAGGACACGCTGCGGGCTGAAATTCAAGCGCTGCGAGCTGAAATGAAAGCGGCTCTCGAACGAATCGAAAATATGCTAAAGATTCATGAGCTTGAGCATCACCGCTGACCGGCCGGTTGCTCCCGCCTTATTTGCCGGGCGCCGCGCCCACAGAGCGAATCGAGATCCGGATGATTTTCACCGGAGTCGACGGCTTGTCCTGATCGTCTCGCGGAACCTGCGAGATCTTATCGGCCACATCTTGCCCTGAAACCACCTCGCCGAAAATGGTGTGCTTGCCATTCAGCCACGGTGTTGCCGCGACCGTGATGAAGAATTGCGAGCCGTTCGTATTCGGCCCGGAATTCGCCATGGCGAGAATCCCGGGATGATCAAACGTGCGATTTGGGCTGATCTCGTCTTCAAATTTGTAGCCGGGACTGCCCATTCCCGTGCCCGTCGGGTCGCCTCCTTGAATCATGAACTCCGGAATGACGCGGTGGAATGTCGTGCCTGAATACAAGGGCGTGTGTTTTGTCGCTCCGGTTTTGGGATCGGTCCACGCCTTTGTGCCGGTCGCTAGCCCGTGAAAATTGGCCACAGTCTTGGGCGCATCCTTATCAAATAAACGGCACACAATATTGCCCATTGACGTGTAGATGACCGCATAGAGGCCCGGTTCGGTAGGCAGCGTGACAGGCGGCAAAGCTGGATTTTGAGTTCTCGGCGGGCGATGGGCCGGTGTGGTCTGCTTTTCGCCGGCCAACTTGGCAAGCAGGCATGCGGCAAAAGCGAAAGCACTGAGAAATGAAACGATCGAGAAACGTCGCATTTACCGCCGATTATAGCGAGCGCGGAGAAGATGCACGCCTGTACAAATCTGGGCTCAAGAATCTCATAGGAGGTCTCCTGTTACTTACCACCCCCGGAGAATTGTACGAGCGGCGATTGTTCCCTAGAATGCAAACTGGTATGAAGTCTCTTCTCGCGCTTACAGCGCTTTCCGCGTTCTTACTTATCACAGCGTGCACGCAGAGCTCTCAAGAGGTGCTCGCCAACGGCAATCGATACCACGAGCAGAAGAAGTACAAGGAGGCGTCGATCCTTTATCGGAAAGCGATCGCAAAGGACAAGAAGAATGCCGAGGCATACTATCGCGAAGGATTGAATCTGGTCGACGACGGAAATCCGTTTGAAGCCGCTAAATTCTTGCGCCGGGCCATCGATCTTAAACCCGACAACACGGACGCAGAAGCCAAGTTGTCCGAGATCGATTTGCTTGTTTATTCAAGCAATCCAAAAAAGTATGGGACCTTCTTAACCGATGCGCGCGATTTAACCGCAAAGCTCCTGGAGCATAAGCCTGGTTCTTTTGAGGGAGTTCGGTTGCAAGCACTCATTTGTTTGGCAGACAAGAACACGGATCAGGCGCTTGAACGCTTCGCGGAAGCAAATCGGATCAAGCCGCATGCTCGCGAATTGGTTGGCTGGTACGCCGAAACGCTAGTAGCGGCTAACCGTCCCGCGGAAGCCGAGGCGCTGATGCGCGATATGAGCGCTCACGATAGAACGTGGGGCCCTGCTTACGATTTCCTGTTTCTTCAATACAAGAAAGGGAACCAGCCTGAAAAGGCTGAGGCTGTGCTTCGCGATCGCGTTGCAGCGGACCCCTCGAACGCCGTGGCCGTTTCGAATCTCGCTTCGTATCTTTCTCAGACAGATCGTTTTGCCGAGGCCGAAGCTCTGATGCGGCATGTGGCTAGCGACTCGAAGACGTTTCCCAATGGCCATGAAATGTTAGGCGATTTTTATTTGCGTGCTCGCAAATTTGATGCGGCTCTCGCAGAGTATCAAGCTGGGGAAAAACAGGATCCTAAGGACGCCTTGCACTACGATCAGCGCATTGTCGCGACGTATGCCATGATGGGCCGGCACGATGACGCAATTCGCCTCGCAAGGACATTGGCGGACCGCAACGAAAGAGATACGACCACGAACCAGATGTATGCGTCGCTGCTCCTCGAAAGCGGTCTTAGAACTGACGCCGCGAAGTCACTCGCAGCGCTTGAAAAGCTCGTTCTAAAGAATCCCGCGGACGCAACGTTGCATTTCGATCTTGCCCGCGCTTATTTCACTCTGAAGCAAAACGATAAATCTCTGGCAGAGGCGCTCGAGGCCATCCGAGAGAAGCCTGACTTAATAGCTGCCCGGATTTTGGCAGCTCGCATCTACGAAGATCGCGGAGACCATCCAAAATCGATGGAGCAGACCAATGTGGTTTTAGCTTCGGAGCCGGCAAATCCGGATGCCCGCTTGCTACGGGCTCGGGCTTTAATCGGGCTGAATGAGGGTGATCACGCTGCTTCCGAACTGGAATCTCTGATCCAACAATATCCAAGCATGAATGATGCGCGCTTTCGATTGGCCAATGTGTATCTGAGCCAAGGGCAGTTTGCTAAGGCTTCCGCCCAATTCGAGCAGATGTGGACCTCGAATCCGCCAGACAATCGCGGGTTCGTAGGTTTACAGAACGTGAAACTGGCACAAGGCAAAGGCGAGGAAGCCGTGCGCGGGCTCCAAGAGCTTGTCCAGAAGAACCCGAAAGTTCTCGGCTACCGGTATCAGCTTGCCAATATGGAGGCTTCCGCGGGAATCCAGTCGCTAAAGTCCAGCGCAACTCGCGGGAACCAGCTCTTGCGGGATGCAGCCGAGAACTACAAACAGATTGTCACCGCCACTTCGAGTGCTGGCGACGTATGGCTTCGCCTTGGCGTGGTGCAGCGGGAGCTTGGGCAATACGACTCAGCGCTCGCTTCCTTTGAACAGGCCGGGGTCGCCAATCCCAGCAGTACTGAAGCCTTTCTGAATCGGGCCATGCTGCTGGACGCTTTAGGCAGAAAGAAAGAGGCGATGGAAACTTACACCAAGGTATTGGGCATTGATCCTGAAAACGCTCTGGCGCTGAATAACATTGCGTTCCTTAGCGCCGAGGCGGGAGTGAATCTGGATCAGGCTCTCACGTTTGCCGAACGCGCCAAAAAGAAGTACCCGAACAATCCTGATATCTCGGATACGCTCGGCTTCATTTACCTGCAGAAGAATTTGAATCCGGAAGCCGTGCGCATTTTTCGCCAGGTGGTGCAGGAGCACCCGGCAAATGCGAGCTTTCATTTGCACCTCGCGATGGCACTGTTGAAGGAAGGCGACAAACAAGGCGCGCGTGACGAGGCGGATAGAGCCTTGAAGAACGCTTCGGAACCGCAAGAGCAGAACAAGATCCGCTCCTTCGCAAGTCATATCAGCTAAATTCCGTGTGACAGTTCAACCCGGCGTGCGCGAATCGCGCGATACGTATCGATCAAGCAGCTATGAATCGATCCGATACGTCGCGCCATTCGCCGTTTTTCTGATATTCCTGGAATTCTTTCGCGTTTTCCCGATTGCGCCAAGCCTCGGAGAGCCGATTCGCGTGGCCGCTCTTGCCGGGATCACGTTTCTCTGTTGGCCTCGCGAGATTTCATTCAGACCGACTTATCCTCACGCGAGTATTGTCATCGGTCTCGGTGTGTTTTTCGTTTGGATTGCACCGGATCTGCTTGTTCCTCAATATCGGCGCAGTGCTCTCTTCTCGAATCCGCTTTTCGGGCAAGCGCACTCCTTTCTATCTCCCGCCGCGCTTCACAGCTTGTGGTTCCTGGGATGGCGAAGCATGCGCGCCGCGCTCGTCGTCCCGGTAATCGAAGAGCTCTTTTGGCGAGCTTGGCTGATGCGCTGGCTCGTGAATTCCGATTTCCGAATGGTGCGGCTCGGAACCTATGCGCCACTGGCATTCTGGTTGAGCGCTGTTCTCTTCGCGTCTGAACACGGCTCCTTCTGGGACGTAGGACTCATCGCCGGAATTGTCTATAACTTTTGGATGATCCGTACCAGGTCTGTAGCCGATTGCATTTTGGCGCACGCCGTCACGAACGCGGCGTTAAGCGTGTACGTGATTGCCGGCCATCACTGGCAATATTGGCTGTAATAACGCCCACGTTGCGTCTCGCTTTGGGCCAGATGTTAAAGTCATGACTCAGGAGAGTGTTTCAGACCTAAACTATGCCTTGCTTACTTGCGCTGCTGTCTGTTGCATTTCCGCGAGTTGCCATCGTACTTCTCTGGCTTTTCACAAGCTTTTTCAGCCGGATTCATGGAGTCATTATTCCGGTTATCGGTTTTCTTTTCTTGCCGCTTACGTTGATTATCTACGCCTATCTCCTGAACACGAATCAACCGATAGGGGCCGTCCAGCTCGTTTTTTTGTTCATAGCCATTGTGCTGGATCTCGGCCTCATTCACCGCGGAACAGTCGCCCAGCGTCGAGCCTGAGAATCAACCGGGGCCGCTCGTACTAGCTTTAGTGGCCCTATTCCGCACTCTGAGCGCCGCCATCCAAGGCATTGACGCGCATGTCGTTGATGTCGAAGTCGACATGTATCCGGCCGGCACGGCCCGCGATTTCGTAACGGTGGGCATGCCGGACGCTGCCGTGAAGGAAAGCCGCGAGCGGATCAAGTCTGCGCTTCTTAACTCCGGTTTTGGATATCCCAGCAAATCCGTGACCATCAATCTCGCGCCTGCAAACGTGCGCAAGGAAGGCGCGGGCTTCGATCTTCCGATGGCGACCGCAATCCTGGGCGCAATGGGAACGGTGGCCAAAGCCGATGATTATCTGATTGTCGGGGAACTGTCGCTCGACGGCAGTCTGCGCCCGGTTCGTGGCGCGCTTTCAATCGCGGTTTGCGCGGCGCGGCGTGGCATCCAAAATCTACTGCTGCCATCGGAGAACGCGGCCGAAGCTGCAGTAGCCGAGGGAGTGCGCGTTTTTGGCCTGCATCACCTCGCGGAAGTGGTCCAGTTCTTGAACGAGCCATCGGCGTTTAGTCCGACTCAAGCGACTCTTCCGGCGCCCGCCGTCTATGATCCCGCGATTCCCGATTTCAGCGACGTTCGCGGCCAGACCATGGCGAAGCGCGCGTTGGAGGTTGCCGCCGCGGGGTCTCACAACGTGTTGATGATCGGCCCGCCCGGATCCGGCAAGACGATGCTGGCGAAACGTTTTGCCGGTATCCTGCCTCGGCTCACGTTTCGCGAGGCGCTTGAGGCGACCCAGATCCATGGTGTCGCAGGCGTGCTTTCGGCGGGCGTAGGCATTTTGCAGAATCGCCCATTTCGCGCTCCGCACCACACGATTTCCGACGCAGGATTGATCGGCGGTGGTAGCGGCAGTCCGCGGCCGGGCGAAGTGAGTTTGGCGCATCAAGGCGTTTTGTTCCTCGACGAGTTGCCGGAGTTTCCGCGCGGCGTGTTGGAGCAGCTTCGGCAGCCGCTCGAAGAAGGCTCCGTAACGCTCGCCCGCAGTAACGGAACCCTGACTTTTCCAGCTCGCATTATGCTCGTCGCTGCGATGAATCCCTGCCCGTGCGGCTTTTATGGCGACAACACGCGCGAGTGCCGTTGCACGCCGGGAATCATTCAACGTTATCTTGCGAAGGTCAGCGGGCCCCTGCTTGACCGAATCGACATGCACATTGAAGTTCCGGCCGTCCCGTATAAGGAGCTGCGCAGCAAGGCAGACGCAAATTCGTCAGCCCAGATACGCGAGCGAGTGGAAGAGGCGCGCGATATTCAGCGCCAGCGCGGTTTCTACAATTCGCAGATCCCGCCTTCCCTGCTTCGATCCTTGTGCGCGCTGGATGAGAGCGGCGAACGGACGCTTGAGATGGCGATCCGGCGCATGAACCTTTCGGCGCGAGCTCATGATCGCATGCTCCGCGTGGCCCGCACAATCGCCGATCTCGATCACGCCGCTAGCGTCTCGGCGAAACATCTGGCCGAAGCCGTCCAGTGCCGGAATTTGGATCGGAATTACTGGAGCTGAGTCACTGCTGCCCTCCGGCTGCCCCTCCACTCCCCGCCGCCTTCGCCGAACTGAACTGCGCCACTTGCGGCAATTGACTAGTCTCCCATCCGCCTCCTAGAGCCATCACCAGGCCAACGCTTGCGACCATCTGGCGGGCCTGAATCTGCGTCTCGGATTCCCGCGCAGTCAACACCGTGTTCTGCGCTGTGATCACGTTCAGATAGCTGTCCACCCCGCCCCTGTACCGGGTCAATGACAAATCGAGAAAACGGCTCGCCGAGCGAATCGCCGCATGCTCCTCGACCACCTCTTGCGCGAGAATCCGCAGTGTGGACAAATTATCTTCAACAGCTTGAAACGCGGTCAGCGCGGTTTGCCGGTAATTCGCCACGGTCTGCTCGTATTGAGCCTGTGCCTGCTGAGTCTGAGCATGCCGCGCGCCTGCATCAAACAAGGTTTCTGAAAGCTGAGGCCCAACCGACCAGAAGCGGCTCGGCCACGTGAACCACTTCGCGAAACTCGATGTTTGAAGCCCGCCCGAGGCGCTCAGCACCAATCTCGGATAATATGCTGCCCTCGCTACGCCGATCTGAGCATTCGCCGCAGCAACCCTCCGCTCCGCAGCCGCAATATCAGGCCGCCTTTCGAGTAGCTCTGAGGGCACGGCCACCGGAACCGGCGGGGGCTTCGGCTTGAATTCTGCAACCGCCAATGAGAACGCCGCGGGCGGTTTCCCGATCAGCATTGCGATCGCATGCTCATTCTGCGCTCTCGCCACGCCTAAATCGGTAGCCTGCGCCGTCGCGGTATCAAGTTGATTCTGTGCCTGCGCCACATCCTCTTCAGAAGCAATCCCGCCTTTGAAGCGCGTCATGGTCAGCTCGACATTCCTACGATAGTTTTCGAGCGTCTCTGACAAAACCCTCTTCTGCTCATCGAGCGCACGCACCTGAAAATAATCTTGAGCGACCTCGGCTTGTGTGCTTAGGAGCGCCGTCGCAACATCGGCGGCGCTCGCTTGCGCTTGAAATGCGTTTGCCGCGATAGTATTCCGAATCCTGTGCCATAAATCGAGCTCGTAAGAAACATCGATAGGCAAAGAATAAGTGGTGATTACGCCGGGAATTGCGGAAGATCCACCAATCCCCGATACCGTCCCGCTAGTCGTCCCCGTTGTTGTGCCGGAAGTTACACCAGTAGTTGTCCCCGTTGTTGTTCCTGTCGTTGTCCCCGTAGTCGTTCCCGTAGAGCCAGACGTGGTTGCCCCGCCTGGTAACAGAACACTCGAGCTTCTCGAGGTTTGAGAAAAGTGGGAAGTCGTGACGGATGGTCCCGCCGTAACCGTCGGAAACAGAGCCGCTCTCGCCTGCGCCACCAAGGTGCGAGCCGCACGGAAATTCGCCTCAGCGCTAGCAATGTTCTGATTCGAAATCGCCACCTGTTCTTCGAGCGCATTCAATTGAGAGTCGCCGTACATCTCCCACCACTTCCCTCGGATCTTGTCATCGCCGGGTTGCGCAATCTTCCAGCCAGTCCCTTCCTTATATTCCTGCGGGATTGCCTCCTTGAAAGCTGAAGGCGCGGCTGCCGTAGGCTTCACGTATTTCGGACCCGGATTGCACGAGTCCAGCAAGAGCAAAACCAATGCCAAGACGGCCGCGTCCGGATGGAATTTCGTTATCAGTTTCATCAGTCACCCGCCATAATCCAGCGGCGCAGATAAATCGGACAATTCACTAGCTCGACATCCTGCCCTGCTTGATTCGAAAAATATTGAACGGCCTTTCGGTCGACGAGAGTAACCTCGCTGAGGTCAATGTAGATGCGTTTATGCGCATCACGCGCTTCTGCGATAGATTGTTCCAGTTCAGGGAGTGCGTCCTCGCTGAACTTGCCATTGAGCAGAAGAGTCACGGCACGTTCTGCAGCGTGCGGCTCTATGACGATCTTGTAGTGCGTCTCCATGTGCGTTCCTAACCGGCGGGCTCCACAGCTTCCACAGGTGCTTCAGGCAAGCGGCCGCGAAGCCTGGAAAGCCATAAACTGAATCGATCCATATAGAGATAAATGACCGGCGTGGTGAAGAGTGTCAGCGCCTGACTCACAATCAGCCCGCCCACAATCGTGATCCCTAGCGGCCGCCGCAATTCGGAGCCGGTGCCCGTGCCAAGAGCGAGCGGCAGCCCTCCGAGCAGCGCAGCCATGGTGGTCATCATGATGGGCCGAAAACGCAACAAGCACGCCTCGAACACCGCTTCTTTTGAAGTCTTATGTCCGCGCCGCTCCACCTCCAGCGCGAAATCGATCATCATGATCGCGTTCTTTTTCACGATTCCAATAAGCAAAATGATGCCGATCAAAGCAATTACGCTCAGATCTGTGTGGGTGATCATGAGCGCGAGAATGGCGCCAACTCCGGCCGAGGGAAGGGTCGACAAAATCGTAATGGGGTGAATATAGCTTTCATAAAGAATTCCGAGCACGATGTAAACCGCGGCCAGCGCGGCAGCAATCAGCATCGGCTCATTTGCGAGCGAGGATTGAAAGGCCTGCGCGGTTCCCGAAAAGTTTGTCGTGATCGTTGTCGGCATTCCGGCCTTCTGCTCCACCGCCTTGATCGCCTGCACGGCTTGTCCCAAGGACACATTGGGCGCGAGATTGAATGAGATCGTTACAGATGGAAACACGCCCGAGTGCGTCACCGCCAACGCTGCTGTTGCGGGTTGAAAATGAGTAAACGCAGCGAGCGGCACAGGACGGCCGGCCGATGAATTCACATATATCTCGCGCAGACCATCCGGATTCTGCCAGAACTCCGGATTCACCTCGATCACTACGAAGTACTGGTTCATCGAGCTGTAAGTCCTGGCGACCTCGCGCTCTCCGAATGCGTCGTAGAGCACGTTGTCGATAGTTTGCGGTGTGATGCCGAGTCTTGCTGCCGTGGGTCGGTCAATCACTAGGTTTGCTTCGAGCCCGTTGTTCTGCTGATCGCTGTTCACGTCGGTCAATTCCGGCATTCGCTTCATCAAATTCGTCAAAAGAGGCGCCCAGTGGATCAATTCGGTAAGAGTGTCGCTCTGCAGCGTGTACTGATATTGCGCCGCGCTTTGCCGCCCGCCGATCCTCAGATCCTGAGTTGCCTGGAGATATAGAGTTACGCCCGGAATGGAATTTAGCTTGGGCCGGAGCCGGGCGATAATTTGATCGGCAGTGGCTTTTCGTTCATTCAGAGGCTTGAGAGCGATGAACGTCCGTCCCGTGTTTATCGTGGTCCCGCCACCCCCGCCCGAGAATGCCTGGATAGTCGCAACGCCCGGATCGGCTTGCACGACTTTGCAGAGTGCTGCAATCTTGGCGCTCATCGATTGAAAAGAAGTGCTCTGATCGCCGAGAAAGCTGCCGGCGATGCGTCCGGTGTCCTGCTGTGGAAAGAAACCCTTGGGAACGATGATGTAGAGATAAATATTCAGACAAAGAGTCGCTATAGCGATCAGAAGAACGAGCGCGGAATTTCGCAGGACCCAAGCCAAGCTGTGCTCATACCCTTTCAGAATCCATTCAAAAACCTTTTCACTTGCTCGATAAAGCCTCCCGTGCCGCTTTTCATCGCTCAATAACCGCGAAGACATCATCGGCGTCGTAGTGAGCGACACGAGCAGCGATACCAGGATCGTGACCGACAACGTGACCGCGAATTCACGGAACAGCCGCCCGATGATGCCGCCCATTAGCAGAATGGGAATAAACACGGCGACGAGCGAGATGCTAATGGACAAAACAGTGGGACCAATCTCTTTTGCTCCTCGCAGCGCCGCCTCCATCGCGCTCATGCCGTGCTCGCGATAGCGAGTAATGTTTTCGAGCACGACAATGGCATCATCCACCACAAAACCGGTGGAGATGGTCAGGGCCATCAACGACAAATTGTCGATACTGTAGCCGAGCAGGTACATCACACCGCAGGTGCCGATTAACGATACAGGCACGGCTACGCTCGGGATCAGCGTCGAGCGAACATCACGGAGAAATAGAAATACAACCAGCACGACCAGGCAAATTGAAATGAAAAGCGTCCGTTCGACATCCCGAACCGAGGCTCGGATCGTAACCGTCTGATCGAGCGTGATGGTCATATCGATCGCGCGATTTACGGATGCGTGCAAGTTCGGAAGCGCGGCCTTGATCGCATCCACTGTCGCGATGATGTTTGCCCCAGGCTGGCGGTAAATGATCAGCAAAGCCGAGCGTTTTCCATTGGCGATTCCTAACGAGCGCACCGTTTGCACGGAATCGGTAACGTTTGCAACGTCGGACAATTTCACAGCTGCAGGCTGGCGATAACTGACAATGAGAGGGCGGTAATCCTTGGCGCGCATCAGTTGATCATTTGCCCCGATGAGCCAGCTTTTGTTCGCATCGGAAAAACTTCCCTTGGCGAGATTCACGGTTTGCGACGCGATCGCGGTCCTAATGTTTTCTAGCTGTATTCCGTAGCTGTTGATCTGCGTAGGATTGACGTCAATTCGCACAGCCGGAGCCGAGCTTCCGCCCGCGAATACCTGCCCGACGCCCCGAATCTGCGAAATTCGTTGCATCAATATCGTCGATGCGGCGTCATAGAGCGCGCTCGGAGGCAGCTTGTCGGAGGTTAAGGCGATAATCATGATCGGCGCGTCGGCCGGATTCACTTTGTGGTAGCTAGGGTTGATTGGAAGATCAGCCGGGAGATACGCTCGCGCAGCGTTGATAGCGGCTTCCACATCACGCGCAGCCGCGTCGATATTGCGGCTCAAATCGAATTGCAGCGTAATGCCTGTCTGTCCGAGCGAGCTAGAGGAAGTCATTTCGGTGACCCCAGCGATTCTTGTGAATTGCCGTTCGAGTGGTGTCGCGACGGAGGACGCCATGATCTCCGGGCTGGCGCCTGGCAATCCTGCGCTTACCGATATGGTTGGAAAATCAATCTGCGGAAGCGGGGACACCGGAAGAAGGCCAAACGCAACAGCACCTGCCAGCCCGACTCCAATCGTAAGCAGCGTGGTTGCGACCGGTCGTTCGATGAATGGCTGCGAGAGGTTCATCGATCAATCTCCCGTTGCTGGGGCCGGTTCCATACCGTGTTGCCCGGCCGGTTTGCGATGCCGGAAAGCCGCGAACTTCTTTGCCAGCTCATCGAAGAAGAGGTAAATGACAGGCGTTGTATATAGGGTCAGCAGTTGGCTCAGAAGCAAGCCGCCGATAATCGTTATCCCGAGCGGGCGGCGAAGTTCCGATCCGACCCCTTGACCAAAGGCGAGCGGCACAGCGCCCAAAAGCGCGGCCATCGTCGTCATCATGATGGGGCGGAACCGTAGAAGTGAAGCTTGGAGAATCGAATCGTACGGGCTCTTCCCCTCCTTGCGCTCCGCTTCCAGAGCGAAATCGATCATCATAATCGCGTTCTTCTTCACGATTCCGATCAGCAGCACGATTCCGATGATCGCGACCACCGTCAATTCCTGCCCGCAGATCATTAAAGCGAGGAGCGCGCCGACGCCGGCCGACGGCAGAGTCGACAAAATCGTGACCGGGTGAATGTAGCTCTCATACAGAACACCCAACACGATGTACACCGTAACCAGCGCCGCCAAGATCAGCAGCGGTTCATTCGTGAGCGATGCAACGAAAGCCTCCGCAGTGCCCTGGAACGAGGTCTGCATTGCGGGAGGCGATGGCATTTCCTTCTCAATTTTTCGAATGGCATTCACAGCCTGGCCAAGAGCGGCTCCGGGGGCCAAATTGAATGACACTGTAGTTGCCGGAAACTGTCCGATGTGGCTGATCAGAATGGGCTCAGAAGAGTTCCAATTCTGAGTAAACGCACTGAGCGGAACCGCGCCGCCGGTTGCCGACTTGATGTAGATATCGTGCAAGTGCTGAGGATGCGTTTGAAACTGCGGTTGAACTTCCAAAATCACGTGATACTGGTTCAACTGCGTGAACAGTGTAGACACTTGCCGCTGTCCAAAAGCATCGTAGAGCGTATTGTCGATGCTCTGAGCGGTGATGCCCAGCCGCATTGCAGTCTCGCGATCGATAAAAACCGACGCCTCCAGTCCGTGCGTCTGCAGATCGCTCGCGACATCAGCCAGTTGAGATAGACCCTTCAGCTTGTTGACGAATTGACCCGCATACTGCGAAAGCTCATTCAGATCCGGATCCTCGAGACTGTATTGATACTCCGTCCGGCTGACGATGTCTTCTACGGTCAGATCCTGAACAGGCTGCATGTAAAGCGTGATCCCGTCGATCTTCGCAAGATCGGGCTGCAGCCGCCGGATTATATCCGACGCATGTATGTGTCGTTGCGCCAGCGGCTTGAGATTGATCTGAATCCGGCCTGCGTTCAGAGTTGTATTTGTACCGTCCACACCGATGAAGGACGAGAGACTTTCGACGGCTGGATCTTTCAGGATGCCCGCTGCGAGTCTCTGCTGGAGCACAGACATCTGCGGAAACGAAATGCTCTGATCGGCTTCCGAGACTCCGATGATCACGCCTGTGTCCTGAACCGGAAAAAAGCCTTTCGGAATCACGATGTACAAAAAGACCGTAAGCGCCAGCGTTCCGGCAGCCACGAGTAAAGTCATCGTCCGGCGCGCCAACACCCATTCCAATGTGCGGCCGTAAAAGGCAATTGTTTTCTGAAACGCTTTCTCCGAAGCCCGATAAAATCGGCCTTGCTCGGCCTCTTTTTTATGGCGCAACAGCCGCGCGCAAAGCATCGGCGTGAGTGTCAGAGATACAACCGCCGAGACGAGAATCGTCACAGCGAGCGTCACGGCAAACTCGCGGAACAGGCGACCCGTGATGTCGCCCATAAACAAAAGCGGAATCAGCACCGCGATCAGTGAAACCGTCAGAGAAATAATCGTGAAGCCGATTTCCTCAGCGCCTTTTAGCGCCGCTTCTAGCGGGGCCTCGCCCTCTTCCACAAACCGCATGATGTTTTCAATCATCACGATGGCGTCATCCACCACGAATCCTGTCGAAATGGTCAAAGCCATCAGTGTCAGATTGTTCAGGCTGTAGCCGAGCAGGTACATCACCGCGAACGTGCCGATCAATGACAACGGAACCGCTACGCTCGGGATGAACGTGGCCGCGACATTGCGCAGAAAAACAAATATGACCATCACGACCAGCGCGATGCAGAGCATCAGTTCAAACTCGACATCGGCTACTGAGGCGCGCACTGTTGTCGTTCTGTCTGTCAGAACCGAAAGGCTGATAGACGACGGAATAGTCGCCCGCAAGCGCGGAAGCACTGCTTTGATCCGATCGACTACTTGAATGATGTTGGCGCCCGGCTGCCTCTGAATGTTCACGATCACGGCCGGCGTCTGATTCATCCAAGCCGCCTGCTTGACGTTCTCAATTCCATCGATCACGTTCGCGACGTCCTTGAGCATCACCGGCGCGCCGTTCCGATACGCTACAACCACCTGGCGGTAATCGTTCGCGCTTAATAGCTGATCATTGGCATTGATTTGATAATTCTGGTTCGGTCCGTCAAAGCTGCCTTTCGCTGCGTCGAGGCTATTAGCTGAAACCGCCGTGTGCAGGTCTTCCAAATTCAACCCGTAGGAAGCGAGCTGAGTAGGATTGACTTGTATGCGTACGGCCTTCTTCTGGCCGCCGCTGATCGTAACCGCGCCGACCCCAGATAGTTGCGAAATCTTTTGCGCCAATCGTGTATCGGCGTAGTCTTGCACCTGCTGCAATGGCAGTGAATTAGAAGTAAGCGCCAGCGTCAAGATGGGCGCATCAGCCGGATTTGTTTTGCTGTAAATCGGCGGCAGCGGCAAATCGGCCGGCAAGAACGTTTGCGCCGCGTTGATTGCCGCTTGAACTTCCTGCTCTGCAACGTCGATATTGAGGCTGAGAGCAAATTGAAGCGTGATAACCGAAGCGCCCGTAGAGCTCGTCGATAGCATCTGGTTCAATCCCGGAACCTCGCCAAGCTGCCGCTCGAGTGGTGCCGTAATCGCAGAAGCCGTCACATCCGGGCTCGCACCGGGATAAAACGTGACCACCTGCATGGTCGGGTAGTCGACTTCCGGCAGCGCCGAAACCGGAAGCTGCTGATACGCAACAATGCCGACCAAAAGAATTGCGGCCATCAGGAGCGATGTCGCGATCGGCCGAAGAATGAACGGGCGAGAAGGACTCATTTAGGATTTACCGGCTGCTGCGGATTCTGCTGGCTCGTGTTCAATCGGGTTCTGGCGTTCCCCTGTGGCGGCGGCGTCGTTTGAGTAGCTGCTTGATTCGAGCGCGGCGTCCGCATCTGGTTCGACGTATCGATTGGTTTCCGAACGGAAATCTTTACTCCGTCTTGCAGCTTGTCGAAACCGTCAGTGACAAGCCTCTCGCCCGGCGCAACGCCCGTAACCGCAGCCGTGTTGCCCTCAGTGGTCGCGATACTGATATTCCGCGACTGCACCGTCGAATCTGCTTTCACGACGTAAACGAACGCGATATCGTTATTCCGCTGGATGGCCGCAGTCGGGATAAGGTTCACGTTACTTAGCGTTCTCACCAGCAACTTTGCGTTTACGAATTCATTCGGGAACAGCCGGTAATCTTTGTTCGAGAAAATGGCTCGCACTTTCACCGTCCCGGTCGTTGTATCTACCTGGTTATCGATCGTCAACACTGTCCCCTGCGCAATTTCCGTCTGATTCGTACGGTCAAGAGCATCGACACGCAGCTTGTGCCCGGCGCGCATCTGAGTTGTCACATCGGACAGATAGTCTTCCGCAATCGTGAAAATGACGGTAATCGGCTGAAGCTGAGTGATGGTCAGGAGGCCCGTAGTACCGTTCGCCTGCACGATGTTGCCGGGATCGACGAGCCGCAGTCCAACACGCCCCGTAATTGGCGCAGTAATTCTCGAATAATCGACATTTACTTTCGCCGCCTCTAAATTTCCTTCGTCCAGCTTGACGATTCCTTCGTCCTGCTCCACCGTTGCTTGCTGCGTGGCGAGCTGCTGCTCGGGAATCGCGCGTTGCTGATAAATCGTCTTATAGCGGTCGAGATCGATGTATGCATTTTTCAGGAGAGCTTGATCTCGCGCCAACTGGCCCTGCGCCTGCGTTAGCACGGCCTGATACGGACGCGGATCAATTACGGCAAGCAGATCGCCCTTGTGCACGATTTGGCCCTCTCGGTAATGCACTTCCTTCAGCTCGCCTACAACACGGCTGGTTACAGTAACCGTGTAGACAGGAGTGACGGTTCCAAGAGCATTGATGTAAACGCCGATGTCTCCTTGGCGAACCGTGTCAACCGCGACCGGAATCACCGCCGGTCCCTGCCGGCCGCGATTCCCCACCCTTCCCTGCCGGCCACCACCTTGCCCGCTTTTCGTGGCGTCCGGTGTTTGTCCCGATGGCGCGCGCTGCGACAGCAGATAGCCACCGCACAACAGGAAGCACAACAGGCCGATCCAAATCGCGCGCCGCCTTCGCGAGCCTCGCCTGCGCTGCTGTGCCGGTGATGAAACGTGAGCCGGAGGATTTGATTTAGCTGCCGTGTCGGAATCTGCGCTCATACGCTCGAGACTCTCCTACACCGACTATGAGCGCGCAATAACCACCCGCGCGACTGCCGAAAGATCTACCTTCTCGTACGCCATTCGGCATAGCGGGCGTGCATGAGAAAATAACGGTCGACTGGCCTACCAGACGCCCATTAGCAAGGAGAGGCAGGAGTTATGAGCTCAGTAGTCAACGCGCTGCCTGGCGTTCCGGATGTGGAATCGCCGCTGTTCGAAAGCATCTTCAAATCCAAAAATCTGCCCTCGGAGACGGTGGGAATCGCACGGAAACTCCGCGAGGATGGCTTCGCGGTCATCGATTTTCCCGAACCGGAGTTCAATGGCGTCGCCGAGACAATCATCCGCACTCTCGATCACAGGTACGACTGGAACGCCTGGCGGACAGGCAAAACTCCCAACCTGCGAATTCAAGATGCCTGGGAAACGGTGCCTGAGGTTAAGCAGGTTGCATCCAATGCCATGGTCCTCAAATTGTTGTCAGACCTGTACGGCAGGCGGGCGATTCCGTTTCAGACGCTAAATTTTCCAGTGGGCACGCAACAGCACTTTCACTCCGATAGTGTTCATTTTAGCTGCTGCCCTGAACGTTTCATGGCAGGAGTATGGGTTGCGCTGGAAGACATCGATGCGGATAACGGCCCTCTCATTTACTACCCGGGATCGCACAAACTTCCTATATTTACGAACGAACATATTGGGGAGAATCCCGATTTCGACGCCAACCCCTACTCGCATTACCTTCTGTATGAAAAAGCCTGGGAGGCGATTGTCGAAGCGTTGGATTTGAAGCCGCTGTATTTCCATGCCAAGAGAGGACAGGCGCTGATCTGGGCAGCAAATCTCTTGCACGGGGGCGCCGCGCAGCGGGATCTGAATCGCACTCGCTACAGCCAGGTGACGCATTACTACTTTGAAGGATGCTGCTACTACACGCCTATCCTGTCCGTGCCATTCTCGGGAGCGATTTACTACCGACGTATTCGCGATATCTCGAATTCTCAGCGCGTTCCGAACCTGGTGAATGGCATAGAGGTTCCGCCAACGGATGAACAGCGTTCGTATGCGGACTTGGGTCAACAATTGCGGCGCTGGCCGCATCCGGCTGGACGGAAAACTTCGCCACATAACGCGATTCCAGAACACTCGAAGGATGAACTCAAACTGCCTCCCGGCTTCGATCCGGATTCGTATCTGAAAGCGAATCCCGATGTCGCCGCAGCGGGAGTCGATCCGGCGCAGCATTGGATTCACTTCGGCCATCGGGAGGGAAGAGCGCTCCGCTAATCCTTAGGTGCCAGTAAATCGAACGAGCAAAAGCTTGAAACGGCCATTCGCGGTGCTCGGTGTAGCCCTGGCCTGTTCCGTTCTGCCCGCTTCCGCTCTCGATCCCAGCAAGACGCTGACGCAATACGCCCACCGCATCTGGGGTCAAGAAGAAGGCCTGTTTCAACCCACAATCTATTCAATCCTCCAAACACGCGACGGCTTCTTATGGCTAGGTACGCAGGACAGTCTCATCCGATTTGACGGGATGCACTTTCGCGAATTCGATCGCGCCGAAAAAGCCGGGTTTCAGCACAGCTTGATCCGCGCCCTCTTAGAAGACCTGCAGGGCAATCTCTGGGTCGGCTCAATCGGCAGCGGAGTCGCGAAAATCAGTCCATCGGGCGCCATCACGCGATATACAAAAAACCAAGGTCTTCCGAGCGATAGCGTGTTCTGCCTCGCCTCGGATTCCAATGGCCGCATCTGGATCTGTACAAATCAGGGATTAGCCCAGCTCGATCACGACCGCATTCGAGTCTTCACGACCGCAGATGGTTTGCCGACCAATGGAATTCGGGCCACGTGCCAGGCAAGTGATGGCACGCGATGGGTCGCCGGTTTGGATTTTCCATTAAGCCGCTACAACGGTTCGCGATTTGAGACTTACTCGGATTCGCAAATCTCGGCGCGCGATACCGTCACCGCCCTTGAATGCGCAACGGACGGCAGCACCTGGATCGGAAAGACATCAGGTCTCACGCAAATACGAGGCGGATCTTCGCGAACGTTTACTCTTCATGACGGTTTGCCTGATAACGCTGTCTCCTCGCTTCGAGAAGGCCCCGACGGCAGTCTCTGGGTCGGCACCAACGATGGCATCAGCCGCTACCGAAATGGCGAGTTCAGCGTTTATCGAACGCGCGACGGCCTCTCTCACAGTTCCGTTTTGTCGCTCTACGTCGATCGCGAAGGAAGCCTCTGGGCGGGCACAAAAGACGGCCTCGATCAGTTCACAGACGGCAAACTCACCCCGTACAGCACCAACGAAGGCATGTTGAGCAGCAATATCGGGCCAGTGATTGAGGACGCCGCCGGTCAGCTTTGGATCGGAACGCTCGATCGCGGCTTGAACTGGTTTGGTGGACACGCTTTTCATGCGCTCACCACTAAAGACGGCCTAATGGACAACACGGTTCTGAGTTTGGACACTGCGAACAATGGCGACGTCTTGGCCGGCACGAAACTCGGTCTGAACCGTATCAGCGATCATCGCGTGGTTGCAACCTATCCGCGCGCAAAGAGTCCTTCGGCAGCCGAAACTCACCTGCCTGGCATCACCTACCCTGTTGATTGTTATTACAACGATCCTGTCCGCAACAGCGAGTGGATGGGAACACTCGGATCTGGTCTTCTGCGCCGCCAGAACGGGACGTTGACACACGTTCGCGTCAAGGATGGTCTCTACGACAACCGCATCTACAGCATCCTGAGAGACGATCAGTTCAACTTCTGGATGGCATCGAGCAAGGGCATTTTCCGGATCAGCGAGAAAGAGCTAGAAGACTTCTCCGATGGCAAGATTCGAAGGGTTTCAAGCATTCCTTTCAGCACCGGGCAGCTTCGATTCGAGTGCCAGTCCGGGGTCCATCCGGCGGCTTGCCGCACGCGAGATGGTCGCCTCTGGTTCTCGACCACAAACGGACTCGTGGTCGTTGATCCGAACCGGCTGAAGCAAAACCATGTGGCTCCGCCCGCGCAGATTACGGCGATGATCGTGAATGGACTGAGAATTCCGGCCCGTCCAAGCCTTCGACTGAACCCTTCCGAGAAGAATGTCGAGATCCGCTTTGCTGGTCTCAGCTTCGTTTCGCCGGAGAAAGTCACGTTTCGCTACATCCTTGACGGATACGACAAGAAATGGACTGATGCCGGGCCGCGGCGGGAAGCGTTTTTCACGAATCTCCCGCCTGGAAAATTCCACTTCAGAGTGATGGCTCGAAATGCCGATGGAGTTTGGAGCACCCAACCCGCCTCCATAGCCTTTGAAATTGAACCGCGCATTTACCAACGCGCATGGTTTTTTCCGCTTCTCGCGATTGCGATCCTCGCCGCCATCGCCGCTGGTTTCCGCGTTCGCATCCGGCAGTTAAAGAAGCGATTCGATCTGATCCTCGCCGAGCGCACGCGAATCGCTCGTGAATTGCACGACACGTTGCTCCAAGGGCTATCCGGCATTACCATGCAGATGGAAGCCCTGTGGACTAAACTCCCCGCATCTACCGAGAAGCGCGCGTTAGCAGACATCATCAAAGATGCCGGCCGCTGCTCGCGGGAAGCGAGACAATCGCTGTGGGATCTGCGGGAAATCGAAACCGAAAACCTCACGTTTTCGGAAAAACTCCGCAACTTCTCAGAGCGGGCCGTTGGCGGCCATCCCATTTCGCTTTCGCTCAAGCTCGACGATTCTTCGCTCAAGATGCCGCCCGCCTCTGAATACGAGGTACTGCGCATTGTGCAGGAAGCCATCTCGAACGCATTGAGGCACGCTCATGCAACCCGGCTCGAGATCCGGCTTCAAGAAGACAACGGCCAGTTGCAGTTGACCATTGAAGACGACGGGATTGGTTTCGCCTCTAACGTGAACCGGCTTGGGTCGGAGCGTTTCGGAGTCCTAGGCATGCGCGAAAGGGCTCGCGAAATCGGCGCTGAACTAACACTCACCAGCTCGCCTGGCGATGGTACCAGGGTATGTATCGGGCTGCCGCTCTCATTATTTCCGGCAGAGAGTAACTTCAATGGTCCTCTCGCGCATCAACAAAAGTAAGGTGAACCGTTTGGATCTCCGGCCGATCACAATCCTTTCAGTAGAAGACCACGATCTGGTGCGGAAAGGCCTCGCCGCCATCTTATCTACCGAGCCTGATCTCCGGCTCGTGGCGGAGGCAAGCACAGCGGCAGAAGCCATCCAGCTTTATCGCCGGCACAGGCCCGGCGTCACACTGATGGACCTCCGTCTTCCCGATAAGAGTGGGATCGAAACTACTAGGGAAATTCGCGCGGAATTTCCCGAGGCGAAAATTATCGCTTTAACCTCGTACGATGGCGACCAGGATATTTACCGGGCTCTCGAGGCCGGAATTCGCGGTTATCTCCTCAAAGAAGTCGTTCACACGGAGGTGATCCGCGCGATTCGAATCGTTCACTTCGGGAAACGATTCATCCCGACCGATGTTACGCAGCAGCTCAACGGCTTTTTCCCCGAAGTCGCGCTGACGCCGCGGGAAACCCAGGTCCTCAGCTTAGTGGCGCGTGGCTTCGGCAACAAGGAAATCGGCGACATGCTCGGCACCGCTTCGGGAACCGTGAAAGCGCACGTGCAAAGTATCCTGAGCAAGCTCGACGCAAAAGATCGCACACACGCGGTCACGATTGCGCTTCGCCGCGGCATCATTCATTTGCATTCGCCCGATCTAGCCGCAGCAATCCAAAACGGCTAAAGAGTGGGGCAGACGATCGTTTTTGTGTCGTCGGCCATGTCTCCCAATCTCAAGCCCCTACCATCGCTTCTTCCGGAACCCCCGCTTCTTTCTTCTTCGTTTTCAGGAATGGCATCATCGCGCGCAGCTCCGCGCCAACCTTTTCGATCGGCTGATTCTTCGCCGCTTCGCGCATCGCCAAAAACTGCTTCCGCCCGCTGCGATTCTCATCCAGCCAGATTTTCGCGAACTCGCCCGATTGAATCTCGCTCAGGATGCGCCGCATCTCCGCCCGAGTCTCATCCGTCACGATCCGCCGCCCATGCGTGTAATCCCCGTATTCAGCGGTATCTGAAACTGAATAGCGCATATAGCTCAGCCCGCCTTCGTAGATCAGATCGACAATCAGCTTTAACTCATGTAGGCACTCGAAGTACGCAATCTCGGGCGCATAGCCAGCTTCCGTGAGCGTTTCGAATCCGGCACGAATCAGCTCGGTCACGCCGCCGCACAACACGGCTTGTTCGCCGAATAAATCGCTTTCCGTCTCTTCTTTGAACGTGGTTTCGATCACTCCCGCCTTGAGGCAACCGAGCGCCAGCGCGTACGCAAGGGCATTCTCAAAAGCTCGCCCGGATGCATCTTGAGCAACCGCAATTAACGCCGGCACGCCGATCCCTTCTATAAACAATTCGCGAACGCGATGACCCGGAGCTTTCGGCGCAATCATCGAAACGTCAACATCGGCCGGCGCATTGATCTCTTTAAAATGGATACTGAAGCCGTGCGCGAACATGAGGGTCTTGCCGCGAGATAAGTTCGGCGCGATGTCTTTTCTGTACATCTCAGCCTGCACGTGATCGGGGACCAAGATCATCACCACGTCCGCCGCTCGCACCGCATCGGCAACATTTAGAACGTCTAGCCCCGCCGCCCTCGCCTTCGCAGCGCTCGCGCTTCCCGAGTACAGGCCAACCACAACGTTCACGCCCGAATCGCGAAGATTCAATGCGTGCGCGTGCCCCTGACTTCCGTACCCGATAATTGCGACCGTCTTGCCGCGCAGCGGAATAAGGCTGCCATCCTTTTCATAGAATCGATTTGCCATTTCTGTCCTTTGCTGGTTCCTTCTATTCGGTTTCCTGCATCTCGTAGGGCGCGGACATCTCCGCGCCGGGCCGTGCCACGGTTTGTGCGGGCCGCCGAGCTACCGGCGCCGACAAACGCAATTTTTTCCTCTCGAGCGACATAGAAACAATTCCCGACCGAGTGGCTTCGACCCGGCCGTAATCGCTCATGATTGCGACGAGCTGATCGAGCTGCTTGGGATCGCCCGTTGCTTCGAGCAAAAATCCTTCGCTTGTCGAATCGAGCACACGCGCGTGAAATTTCTTCGCTTGATCGAGTATCGCAGTCCGATGCAATCCGCCGGAGCGCACGCGCAGCAGAACCAGTTCGCGGTTCGCCGCCGGACCATCCGTCACATCCGTCGCTTGCAGCACGTTAATCAGCCGGTTCATCTGCTTGATGACTTGGGCTCGCACTCCAGCATCGACATCAACCGTGATCGTCATCCGCGAAAGCGTCGGGTCAACCGTATGCGCCACAGTCAGGCTTTCAATGTTGTAACCCCGCTGCGTGAGCACACCCGTCACGCGCATCAGCGCACCCGGCTTGTTTTCCATTAATAGTGAGATGATCTGCTGCATGACGCATCCGTTCCCGGCGCATTCACGCCTCAACCGGTTGAGGCGGCCCTAGCACCATCTCGTTGATCGCCCCACCCGCCGGCACCATCGGATACACATTCTCGTGGCACGAAACTTTCACGTTCAGCAGATACGGTCCCGGCTCCGCGACGGCCTCTTCCATTACCCTGTTCAACTCCTCAACCGCTTCGACCGTTCTGCCTTTGAACCCGTATGCCCCGGCGAGCTTCTCGACATCCGGAAACGAATTAAGCTCCACCTGGCATAACCGGTTCTTATAAAAGAGCTGCTGCCATTGGCGCACCATGCCCAAACAGCCGTTGTTCATGACGATGATTTTGATGGGCAGCGCGTGATTAGCGATAGTTGCCAGTTCCGGAATGGACATCTGAAAACCTCCATCGCCAACCAGCGCGAAAACCAGTTTTTCGGGGCACGCGAATTGCGCCCCAATCGCAGCAGGCAGCCCAAATCCCATCGAGCCCAGTCCGCCGGAATTGATCCACAGCCGCGGCTCGTTAAACCGGATGAACTGCGCAGCCCACATCTGGTGCTGCCCGACATCGCTCGATACAATCGCGCGCCCGCGGGAGAGACGATCGATTTCAGCCACTAAATGCTGCGGTTTTATCTCCGTTTCTGAGATTTGCGGCTCGAGTGGATGCTCGCGCTTCCACTCTCGAATCTGCTTCCACCAGGCATTCCGCGCTTCCGCCCTGTGCGCTTTCATTGCCGGCGCGAGATGACGTACGTCAGCGGTCAGTTTGGGAAGCACATGCTTCACATCGCCGACAATCGGAAGATCGGCGCGGCGATTTTTGCCGATTTCGGCCGGATCGATATCGACATGAATTACTTTCGCATGCGGCGCGAATGAAGATAGCCGGCCTGTAACACGATCATCGAAGCGCACCCCAAGCGCGATGATCAGATCCGTGTGCGACATGCCCATGTTTGCGGCGTAGCTTCCGTGCATTCCCGGCAAACTGATGAAGTTCGGGTGCTCGGCCGGCAGCGCCCCCAGGCCCATGAGCGTACACACAGCAGGCGCGTCAATCAGTTCGACAAACGCCCGCAACTCTTCGCTTGCGTTCGCTGCGATGATCCCGCCGCCGGCATACACAAACGGACGCTCCGCATCCCAGATCATCTGAGCGGCGCGCTTCACCTGCCCCGCATGGCCGCTGCTAAAGACCTTGTATCCGGGCAAATGGATTTCCGTTACCGGCGTGTAATGCGCTTCTTCGAGGAACACGTCTTTCGCTACATCCACCAGAACGGGTCCCGGGCGACCGGAGGCGGCAATGTAAAAGGCTTCGTGAATCGCCTGCGGCAGTTGATTGACATGCTTGACCAGGAAATTGTGCTTTGTCGCCGAGCGCGTGATGCCGAACGTGTCCGCTTCCTGAAACGCATCGCTGCCGATTAATTTCGTGGGAACCTGGCCCGTCACCGCGACGATCGGAATCGAATCCATCATCGCGTCGACAAGACCCGTCACGAGGTTCGTCGCGCCAGGTCCCGAGGTGGCACAACACACTCCCACTCGGCCTGTGGCTCGCGCGTATCCTTGAGCAGCAAAGGCCGCATTCTGTTCGTGCCGGACCAGAATGTGCCGGATACTGTGATCGTACAGAGCATCGTACAGCGGCAACGTCGCGCCGCCCGGATAGCCGAAGACGCACTCAACGTCCTCATGCGCGAGGCATTCAAGAAGAATCTTCGCGCCCGGAAGCCGTTTCGACTGGGAACCTAGGTTGAACTGCGAACTGCCGGCGCTGGTCATGGAGTGGCCTGATGCTCAAAGGGCCACCTGGCTGGGTATCCGGCCGGCAGCCCTTGAATTTGATTTCGAACCAAGAAAACAGAACTTCAGCCGCACCCGGTAAGGTCCTGCTGATGCTGTTTGAATTCTACCGTATCGTAGAAATCGCTCTTATGCAAGAGAATCAAAGTATAAAAAATGTGAATACGCCAGGGCAAGCAGCGCGAAAAAGATCAAGCCGAGCTTCAGAGAGTGCCACACGAGCGTAAACAACGCCGCGAGAATCAGATGACGTGTACGGTCGAATTCTCTCGGTCAGCGCCGCCGCTGATATACTTTTGTCTGAAATGGTGTATGCAATTACAGCTCTGCACGTGATCATCTGTTTTTTCCTGATCATTGTTGTCCTGCTGCAGAGCGGCAAGGCTGCGGATCTGGCCGGAGCGTTTGGCGGAATGGGATCGCAGACGGTGTTCGGGCCACGAGGCACGGCAACGGTTTTGTCGAAGGCAACTACGATTGCTGCTTCGCTCTTCATGCTCACGGCGCTGACGCTGGTGATTTTAGAGAACAATCGCGCGCCAAGCACAGGCAGCGTTCTTGAAAAGGCGCGAAGGGCGGCTCCGGCTGTCGCGCAGAAGAGCACGACACCGAGCAAGAGCGCGCAGCCGAAGAGCGCGCCGGCCCCAAGCCGGCAGAAGAAGTAGGCATTTACACAACTGCGGAGATGGCGGAATTGGCAGACGCACTAGCTTGAGGTGCTAGCGGGTAACACCGTGGGGGTTCAAGTCCCCCTCTCCGCACCAAGTACATATCGCAGCCAATTAGAAGCGGACCGAGTTGACAACATCAACCTGCTTTGCGGAACGTCAAGTTGATGCGGCGCTCGCCGAGCAGCGGGTGATGACCTTCTTTGAGCGGGAGCACGCCGTGATAGCGGAGCCGGGCGGGACCACCCCAGACGACTATATCGCCATGGGTCAACGGCACGCGGACAGTTTTATCAGAACGTTTCAGACCGCCGAAGAGGAAGACCGCCGGAAGGCCAAGGGATACGGAAACAATCGGCTGGCCGAAATCCTGCTCGTCTTTGTCTTGATGCAATGCCAGCTTGGCGCCGGGCTGATAACAGTTGATGAGGCAGGCGTCCGGCGTGTAATCGGGGAATCCGGCGCGGGCCGCGGCTTCTGTTGCGAGCCGTGTAAAAGGCTCGGGCATGGGCGGCCAAGGCAGGCCAGTTGCTGAATCGCACGGATCATAGCGGTAACCGGTTCTGTCGGACACCCAGCCTAGCGGGCCGCAGTTAGTCATGGCGACTGACATGCGAAATCCGCCTGGGGTGACCATGTGGCGGAATGGCGCCGCGGCGGTCACGCCATCGAGGGCAGACAAAAGCGCGCTTTCTGTAGCGAGCGCAAATTGACGAAGGACCATTGCGCCCGGGCCGAGCGATTCTTCATACGGCCCGATGCCTGGAAGCGTGTCAAACAGGCTCATCCTTACTATGATGCGCTCTGGTGTGATGAACTGAGGTGATTCGATTCGCAGACAACCCGGGCCGGAATCTTGATTGGGCGCTCCAAAGAGAATGGCTGGAGACGAACGGGCATGCCCGCACCCTACGAGTGCTGCGATAAGCGGCGGAAGAGATACTGATGTTCGGTCAGATTGACACGGGAACCGCGGAAGCGAACGCCTTCCATTTCGAGACGCATGCGCTGCTCGAAGCCGCCGTCGCGTGTGCATTTTATTTGACCGCCTGCGCCGAGGACGCGGTGCCAGGGAAGTCCGTGTCCTGATTTCCGGAGCACCTGGGCGACTTGCCGGTGATATCTCGGGTATCCGGCCGCTTCGGCCACTTGCCCGTAGGTGGCGACTTTACCGCGCGGGATGCGAAGAATGGCGGCGCGAATCGCAGTTTCCATTCTGCCGGACGCGATTGACCGCGCCGGCGGGCGTGCGATCTTCATAAAAGCATCATGGCAGGGCCGCTCGCTGGAATTCGCGTCATCGATTTAACCACGATTGTGATGGGTCCGTACGCGACCCAGATCCTGGGCGACATGGGCGCGGACGTGATTAAAGTGGAATCGCCATCGGGCGATATCTTTCGCGACGTAGCGCCGTTTCGACACGCGGGAATGGGCGCGGCTTTTCTCAATACGAACCGCAATAAACGGAGCATCGCGCTCAATCTGGAACGCGAAGAAGACAGGCAGATCATGCTGAAGCTGCTGGCTACCGCGGATGTGTTCGTGTACACGCTGCGGCCGCGCTCGCTTGCGCGATTCGGGCTCGACTATGCCAGCTTGCGCGAGCGGAATCCGCGTTTAATTCATTGCGGAGCGTACGGGTTTTCGGAAGGCGGGCCGTATGCCGGCCGTCCGGCTTATGACGACATTATCCAAGCGATGAGCGGGACGGCTTCCCTCGAGGGGCGCAACAATCCGGGCGGTCCGAAATTCGTAAACACGATTGTTGCGGATAAAGTGGCCGGGCTGTCGGCTGCGTATGCCATCGGACTTGCGCTGTATGAGCGCGAGCGGTCCGGGGTGGGGCAAGCGATTGAAGTGCCGATGTTCGAAAACCTGGTTTCTTTCATGATGATCGAGCATCTGGCGGGCGAGACTTTCGTGCCGGCGCTTGGCGGTATGGGCTACGATCGCGTCCTGTCACCGCATCGCAGGCCGTATCGTACGAAAGATGGCTACATTGGGCTGATGCCTTACAGCACGGCGCACTGGAAGCGATTTTTCGAAATCGCCGGTAAGCCGGAATATGCTGCCGATGCGCGGTTCGCGAACCATGCGGCGAGGAGCAAACATATAGATCAGCTCTATGGCATTCTCGCGGAGATCTTGCGCGAGCGCACGACGGAGGAATGGATGCGGCTGCTTGAGGCGGCCGATATTCCGATGTCGCCGATTCTCGCGCCGGAGGAATTGCTTGAAGATCCGCATTTACGGGCGCTCGATTTTTTCTATCGCGATGTTCACCCCTCAGAAGGCGAGATCCGGACGGTGTCCATTCCGGTCGGTTTCAGTCGAACACCGGGAGCAATTGAACGGCTTGCGCCTCGTTTAGATGAGAATCGAGAAGAGATTTTGAAGGAGCTGGGCCTGAAATGATGGGCAAGCGCTCCCGCGCCGATCCCGAGAATCAGAAGCGCGAGCCAAGCATCCGTGGTCAGAAATCTGGGAGTTGGGCGGTCAACGAGAACAGTGGCGCCTGCCAGAAACAGCAGAGCTGTTACGGCACAAACGGTTGTCAAACGCTTCTGCGGTCCGCGCGAGAAACACGGCAGCAGCGGCGACGCAGCGAGCGTGCATAGCACCATCCAATACCAGGGGAACGCGGTCATGTGCCAGGCTTTCGAGACAGACGGCTCGAATTCTTTCGGATTGGAAACTCCATATACCCGGTGCAGCCAATTGCGCGTGTTCGGACTCATGCGGTTACCGTAACCTTCGTCGATCAGCAGCCAGTGTTTCAGCATCCTGGGATGGAAATACAACGCGAATGTCTGTAGGGCGAGCCGGATCGCGCCTCCGGGCTGCCTCAAGAGCGCGTGCATGGCTGTTGCTGTAGCGACGCGGTCAGCCTCTCGCGGGTTTGGAAATGCTTTTTGAATGTTGAACCAGAGGCCTCCGACCATGAAATGCTGAGCCGGACGCATCAATAAATCGTGCGTGTCGACATGCAGATTGTCGAAGATCGCTTTGCGGTATTCAGGGACCGGGAAGTCCTGAGGTTCCACTAGGGGCGACAGATCAGAAAGCAGAAACGCGCCGCTTGAGTAGAGCAAAGCCGGTTCGCGGTGAGATAGCCGTCCATTCCAGTTTTTGTAAGCGGTAAGCAGTCCCTGGCTGACAACCAAGGACAGCGCGAGATGTGCGGCGAGCAGTCCGATTTGAGGCGGCGGCACTGGAACAGCGCGTCTCTTCAGCTTCGCGCCAACTGCTCGCAATACGGAGGCTCCGTTTTGGGTCAACAGAGGAGCTAATACCGAGTTAACAAGAACCTCAGGAAGGAAGCTTATGCGGAAGGTAATGAGCAGAACACCGAATGCTTGGGCTGAGAGCAGCGTCCAGATACTCTCGCGGCATACATAGGCAAGTAAGAACGCGAAATGGACTGCGAATGCGAATGTGGCGAGGGTCTCGGTCATGACGTAGCGTTCCATGAGGAGTTGAAGAGGCTCGACCGCACAGAGGAGGCCGAAGAATGCGGCGATGCCGAGGGGTATTGAGAAGAAGCGTACGAGAGTAATGGAGAGCAGCCATGCCGCGAACGCGGAGAGAAGTACTTGAGTGTCGACCATTGCTTGGAGCGAATGAGCGTGAAACGCAACCCGCCGGAGAAACAAACCGTAAAGGAAGCTGCGATCGGGAGGAATATATTTAATGGTCGCGGTTCCTAGGTAAGACTCCGAATCTCCGAAGAAGTAAGCGGGACGCGAGTCGGCGACCAGGAAAATCGTCTTGATGGCGAGAATTGCGAGCAGGACAAGCAGAAGCTTTGCCTGCGCTCGACGAGGCTTATGGCCGTCATTCACAGGAGAATGTTAGCGCGTGGGTGAACGCGTAGGCGCCTCCGGCTCCGTATGGATGATACCGGCTAGGAGGCGGCGCTAGTGAGGCTGCTATTGATGTGGGTCCAGAGGGTCTTGATACCACCGCCCGCACTCAAAAGCAGCGCCATTGCCGCAAGTGCGATAAAGGCGAGGAGGAGAGAATACTCAATGAGATCCTGACCGGTTTCATCACGGCTGAGGTCACGCGCGAGCGAAGCGTGTCTCGTGTTTATCAGATCTCCCCCGGAGGTCGTGACGTGGCTGTCCAGCGGAGAGGGTCGTGATCGCAAGAGTTGGCCCTATAAAGATTAAGTCGAGTCGCAAGGCAATATTCTCAGTCTCAAGAGAGGCGGGCAGGTTAGCACGGCTTTAGGCGGTACTTCCGTCTGGTTGCCCTGTAGTGGAACCAATTTTTTTCAAAATCGGTTCTCCAGGACCATATCGTGCGCCAGACTAAGCTAACTGAAGGTGCGAGCCGAGCCTTTCGGGCCGGCTAGTTTCGCGCCTAGAACTCGGCTGTCACCAAAGTTCGGGGAAGGCCTTTTTCTTTCGAATCAACAATTTTCCTGAAGGGGTGCAGAGTTTTGGGCGCCGGGTTGTTCTCTCATTCAATCGTGAGGAGTACCAGACCGGCAGTTGAGTGCATTGCAGATCTTCTCGATTTCGTGGATAATCGATTACGGAATCGAGAACTTATGGCGACATTAGCGGCGCCGCCCATCATCGCGGGATATTCGTTTGATCGCTCACCCGATTTGACGGATCCGAAAGTTCGCGAGCGATTAAGCGGAAGCGCGATCAAAGCATTTTTGAAGATTGCAGGGAAATGGGAGTTGACGGAGTCTCAGGCGCGCGGGTTGCTGGGAGGCATCGCATCATCTACGTTCCACAGTTGGAAAAGCGAACCGAAGAAGCAGAAGCTGACGCAGGACACGCTGCTCAGAATTTCGCTGGTCATCGGCATTTATAAGGCGCTGCATATCTATTTTGGAGACGAGTGGGCCGACCGCTGGGTGAGGCTTGGGAATCGCGGGGCCATGTTTGGCGGGAATGCGCCGATTGAGTACATGATTCGCCAGGGGCAACCGGGAATGTTCCAGGTGCGCCGGATGCTAGATTCCTGGCGCGGCGGCCGTTGACAGATCCTGAAGTTCGCCCGTTTCGCTGGCAGGATTCGCACCGGTTAATTCCCTCGCGTTATAGCGAAAGTGGAACCGTGCTTTCAACGATTGCCGAGAACCCCAAAGAGGTTGAAGATTTGGTGTTGTTGGATGGCGCGACCAACGATCGGGTTCAGAGCGAAGAACGAGGATCGATCGGAATTAGCACATTCGAACTGCTGTACGCGATTCCAAACGCGCACGTGGTGAATGCGGCATATGCACACCCAAACGAATCAGGATCGCGATTCAACGACAACACCAGGGGTGCCTGGTATGCCGCGGACCGTCAGAAAGCTTCAATTGCCGAAGTGGTGTATCACAAGGCTCGACGGCTAGGCGAGATTGTCGTGCCCGACGCGCCGGATCAACGGCCTCAACGCGATCTGACCATGTACGACGATTGGCTAGCGGATTTCCAAGCCGACTTTCACGTGCTAGACCCGCCCGAGGACTTTCACAAATTCCTGCAACCCGAACCAGTACCGCAGTGTTACGCGGCGTCGCAAGCGCTAGCCCGGCACTTGCTCGATCAGGGCTCAAACGGGATCATTTACCCGAGCGTCCGGTATGAGGGCTCTGAGTGCCTCGTGTGTTTTCGACCTGCGCTTGTCTACAATCCGCATCGATCGGAACGGCTTGAAATTACGCTGACGGCAAACAAGACGGGCTACGATAACCGGGTGCGTCAAGTGCGCTTTGGTCCTACCCGTCCGCGGCGAGCCGTAAGACGGGCAGGCGTTCAGTAGAAGCAGAGATTTAATTCGTACAGATGACTTTTCGTTAGCGGTAAGGATTCCTTCAAAAAACCCATTGTCAGGCGCGCCAGGCGCCTACGTAAGCTGTTATATGCTTGGCAACACCTTAGCGCCGATTTTCCGCTCCAGGCAGTAGATTCGGTTCACTTTTCAGGGGATGCTAAGCGATTCGGCTTCTGAGGCCCGATTCAGTAAGCAGTCCACCAATCCCATTCAGCTCCCCCCAGCTTTGTTTCGGTTTCCTCACGCAGCGCGCGGTTCCTGACGATCTCCTGTAGCACGGAATCGGGAGTACTCCCAAGCGTGCCAGTGATTCGATTGAATAGCAACCGCCCATTGATTCCGATAATGAAGCCATTCTTGGTTCCAAAAACCGCGGGAGTCTCTTTCATGTTTTCGGGCAGTAGCACAACCGCGCGTCTATGGTGTATTCCAATAACAACAAGGTGCAGCGGTGGTCTAGGATCTACGAAAGCAATC
Source organism: Acidobacteriaceae bacterium (assembly GCA_019240405.1). GTDB lineage: Bacteria > Acidobacteriota > Terriglobia > Bryobacterales > Bryobacteraceae > Bog-105. The sequence goes on along the minus strand of JAFAYL010000026.1, from coordinate 49,452 downwards.
GCGCCGCAATCGCCGTCCCAAGCAAGCGGGATATTTAGCGTCGGGAGCTTGTCAGTATCAGGGAATTCAAACAGGTCCGTTGTGGCGGATGACATGCGCAACGTCATAACTTTTTCCGGTGGAAAAACAGCGCTCCAAAACGCAACTGTGCCTCCCCCCGTGCCTCCCGTGGTGCATGTTGAAAAGCCGCTGCCGCCGAAGCCCGTTAGCTTTCGAGTATTTATATCGATGGCTCTGAATTCAACGATGTAAGGGTTGACGCTTCCGACAGCGTAGATGTGCATCTGATCTAACCACCCGATGTTATCCACGGCGCGCATGCCTGAGATTGGTGTCCGGTCAGGCTGAACAGTCGCGACAGGATAGCGGCCCACCACGGAGCCCCCGCTCGTGATAACGACGAGAGTTCCAATCGAAGTTTTTGTCCATTCATCATCTAGGAAAACGATCTTATTCCCGTCCGGGGACCATCGGGGGCCTCGCTTGGCAACGGCATCATTTGTGAGCCGTGTCGAGTCATACTCTGGATACTCGGCTTTATATATCTGTCCGTCCTTAATAAACACGGCTTTCGTCTGTGCGAGGGCGACAGTACAGCCAGTCAGAACCAGGAAGCAGACTGGCTTGCCGATCATGAGTCCAGGCGATGCGACAGTGCAGGAATTGGCCGAGCTGGTTGTCTTTGCCGCGGAGTGCAGCAATGGAAACTGAGCGGAGTAACCGATTCCGGAATCTTGAATTCCATCTGTAAACAGCCAGACTGCCGGGGTCACCTGAATACGTTAATACGATATCGTGTTCAGCCTCAGAAACCGCGCTGCGTTGTTATAAAGAATGTCTCGCTCTTGCTCCAAGGTTCGGAAGATTGAGTTTCATTGGTACTCCTGGATTGAGAGGTTCAGGACTAATAATGATAGCGGGCCTGAAGAAAATCGATGGTTTCGTGCGTGACGCGGTACACGAGGCGGTGTTCCTGGGTGATCCGACGCGACCAACAACCCGAAAGAAGATATCTCAATGGCTCCGGCTTACCTAGGCCTTTGAACGGATCGCGCATCACAGCCTCGACCAGATCCAACACTCTCAGCGCCGTGGTTCGGTCGGAGTTCACCCAAAATCGCAGATCCTCTCGAAATTCGGGTTGGAAGATGGCGACTCGTCTAGCTTCCCCTGGCACCGAGCATCTCTCGCCTGAGGCCGGCTACCGTTCCTGGTTTCTGCTTCCCATGCTTTGCGCGTTGTAACGCCCCGAGCAAGCGCCGCGTATTACGTGGGGAACGGAGCAGGTGGGCGGTTTCCATTAGCCCGGCGAGTTCGCTAGCCGGAATAAGGGCGACATCGCGGGCTCCCTTGCGCCGAACGATCACGGTTTCGTGTTGATCGACAACCTGATCGAGAACGCTGGCCAGATTTTGGCGAAGACTTGTGTAGGTGGTTTCGGTTGACATCCAGCACCGTTTTATATTGTACAGAGTTCCTGTACGTTACTTTGTTTCTGGGCTGGGCGAACGTGGCGACTCGCGGTAGAGCAGATCAAACTCGAGCCATGTCTCTTTCCAGAATTCCCGGAATGTTCGTCCGGCGGCTCTGAAGACGGGCTTATGTTGTAGCCAGACGAGCACTGCTGTTGCGGCTAACAGCACGATGTGAGATCCCTTGGTGAGATCTCGCGCGAGTCGAGAATGGCGGCTCTGAAAACGGCTAAGCGCGAAGGCTTGGAAGCGCAGGTGCGCGCCTTCCTCCTCCAGAATGCGCTGCGAGAGGCTTCTGAGCAAGGGTGAACCTGTGGCATCGCGCAGAGCGGCATAATACGGCCGGGCGAGCAGCTCCGCCGTGACTAGAACCTTGAGACAGAGTTCGAGACCTGCCAATCCGCGAATACATCGAAACGCGGTGTGCACCCAGTGCTTCCGGAGGCAGGCCGTATTTTCGATTTGGAGGAACCGGGCGAGGATCTTGCTATGACGCTGCTCTTCCCGTAAGAAGAGTTTCAAGGCGGCGATTAGGCCGAGATCGCCGGTGGCTCTGGAGAAGCGGTGTGCGCGTTCCAGCAGGCGCGCACCACTTGCGCCTTCTCCAAGTTGAAACTGCTGGATGGAGGGAATCACGGTTAGCCGTTCGGCCCCGGATAAGCGGACGCCATCGGTCCAGGGAAGTACCGGTTCGCGCGCGTTTTGATAGAAGTATTCCACCCAATCGTAGGAAGTAGCGCAAGAGTTTCGGGGAGGCGCTGAGGGAATGAGGAAAGCATGGCCGGGCATCCTTTCTATTGTAAAGTACTTTTCGCACAGCGCTAAACCAATAGAATGCTGGGAGGGCTTACATGGCAGAGCTCGCCAAATGGGACAGCTTCTACGAAATTGCCGGATCGGCTGCGGGCGCGCTGATTGGATTGCAGTTTGTTGTCATGACGCTGGTTGCCGATAGGCCACGTCTACGCGCAGCCCCTGACGCGGGCGCTGCGTTTGCGACGCCGACGATCGTTCACTTCGGCTCGGTTTTGCTGTTGTCGATGCTTTTGCACGCGCCTTGGGAAACGATTGTGATCGCGGCAGCGCTCTGGGGTCTCATGGGGGTCAGCGGAGTAGTTTACACGGTGATCGTGATCCGGCGCATGCGAAAACAAACGGCATATCAGCCAGAGTTCGAGGACTGGTTGTTTTATGCTGTGCTCCCGCTGGCGGCGTACCTGATCCTTGCGCTGTCGGCTTTCGCGGCGCTCTCTTTCACGCGCGAGGCGCTCTTTGGAGTTGGGGCTGCATCGCTCGTGTTGCTCTTCACAGGTATTCACAATGCGTGGGACGGAGTCACCTACCATGTGTTCGTCAAGCCGCCGCATACGAAAGGTGAGGGGCACCACGACGAGGGTCTTGACTCGCCGGGCCGGGGCAATCGCCCCAGCCCGTAACGGTGTGGCACATGAGGATTCTAAGCAGCCCGTTTCACTGGGAAGCGAAGTACCTGCTTAGCCTGGGCCGGCTTCTCAGTCGTCACTTTGAACGGCGTCAAAACCGGCGCCCGCTCTTTAGCCCCGCCGCCGAAATATTCGTCGACCGGGAACAGGCCATGGGGCTCCAGTTCTCGAAACGCGCGGCCGAGTTTCTGCTGAATGCGGTATACTTCGTGAAAGAAAGTTCCGCGATCGATTTGCAGTTTGCGGCAACATAAAATCCAATCAGCGCCTAATAAAAAATGATACCTGAATAATTTATATTGATATTCATCCAAAATACGCCGGCTAACCAAGACAAAATCAGCCATATATTCCTCATTTTTTAAGCCCCAGACGGCCTTACGCTGCCGGCCGGGGTTCGCCTCGAGCGAGACACGGCTGATGTACTTTTCCTTCGACGCGCACTGGCGGAAACGCGCATAGCAAGCGCGAAAAATTGCGCGGAACACGCAATTGCAAGGGGTTGACTCTCCCGATCTTCCCGACCTCAATCCGAGGCCGTGACAAAACGTGCATGACTGCTGGGCCAAAGCTAGTGTTTCCGAACGACTCCATTCCATTCTTCGTGATTCTCCAGCCTGGAGCTTTTGGGGTGCGTTATTTTAAACTCCAGTGATCTTTAAGATAATCGATTTAAAAATAGTCAAGAAATAATTTTGAAATTCTCTTAAAATATTTCCGAGGGTTTTCCCCAGTTTAATCCACAAATTACCTGGGCTCATATATTTGATCAGGTTTTGACTATGAGGGAGAGTTTTCAGGAATACAGTCGGCCTTCGAGAAATGAGGGGAGCCTATTTCAAATTGGAATCAAGCTCGCGAATGCATCACACATCGATCACGGATCTTAAGAAACTCGTCGTTGCGTTTTTAAATAGGCGGGTCCAAAACGGCGAATTTACGGAAAGGGGGCTCGCCAGGCTGTTGGGGGTTTCGCAATCTCAAATTCACAACGTTCTGAAAGGGGCGCGCAAGATGCCGGCGCCGCTTGCAGATCATATCTTGTCCCAGTTCGATATGAGCGCACTGGATCTGATCGGAACCGAGGAAATTGTGGAACAGCTCAGAAGACGCGGCGCGATCCCTGCCTCGTACGGGCTCGGGATCGGCGGGGGCGCCACGGCCCGAACGCTTTTCAAAGAACCGAAAGAGCGCGAAGCGGCGACTTAAGGCAAATCTTATCGACGAACGAAGCGCGCCGAAATTCGAGTCTCGCCGCGTAGTGGTTCAAACTGGAGCGCCCGTTTCCCTTCGGGACCCGCTCGGAAACAAAACCGCTTAATTCACCCTAAACCGAAAGGCCCAAGCGGGGCTAATTGCAACGGGACGCATTGCGTCTCGATGCTTTTAAGCTCTTCAAATCACATCGGTTAACTGCGCCGATTTCTTTCGATTTTTCCTGATTTTTTCCTGCTCCGGCACTTGGCGTTCCCGGTGCTTTTTCAAGTGGCGAAAGCCAAACGGGGCAAAGAAAACCCCACCAGGAGAAATCGAATGAACGCTGCCACAAAACCAGCACCGACGAAAAAGACGAAGAACGAGAACGCGCGCCGGGACGAGTTGATCTTAGAACATCTTCCGCTCGTAACGGCGATTGCAGCTCACGTTCAGAGATCGCTTCCCGTTCACACAGAGCTGGACGATCTCGTACACGCCGGAGTGATGGGCTTGTTTGATGCGGCAACGAAATACCAGGACGATAAGGCTGTGCCGTTCCCGACGTACGCGAAACATCGCATTCGGGGAGCCATTCTCGACAGCCTGAGGCAGCTCGATTGGGCCTCTCGGGATTTGAGAAAGCGGCACAAGCAATTGGAAACTGTGACGCGAGATTTGACGGCAAAACTTCAGCGGACGCCAACGCAAAGCGAACTCGCAAGCGCGATGGGGCTTAGCTCGCGGCGTTGGCAAAGCCTGATGGTGGACTTCCGCAACTTGGGTCTGGCGGCTTTACAACTACGGAGCACGGATAGAGAAGACCAGCCGGTTAATGAAACGCCATGTCCGTCGGCGCAAGCGCCCGATCAGGTTTTCGCGCGCTCGGAGCTGCGGGGAAAGCTTGGCGAGGCGATGAAAACCCTCCCGGAACGGTATCAGCAGGTCGTTCAACTCTATTACGAGCAAGATCGAAGCATGAAAGAAATCGGCGAGATTCTCGGGGTGAATGAAAGCCGTGTCTCTCAAATTCACAAGTCCGCACTGCAACGGATGCAATGCGCCCTTGGAGCCAGCGGCATTCAATCGGCAGCGGCGTTTTAAGCGGCGGGACCTGGGGAGGCTTACGCGGGATTCATAGCGGCTCAGAAATGAAATTTCACTGCGACTTGCAGCAATCTCGGCGCTGCTGCGCTAACAACCCTTGCGAAGGTTGAATCGTTTACTTCGCCGTCAACGGAGGACGGGCCATAAAACTGGGCGTGGTTGAGAACGTTGAAAGCTTCCACTCGAATGTCGAACGATTTGGATTCGGTCACGCCGATCGTTTTGCAGAGTTGGATGTCGAAGTTCTCAATGCCAGGGCCGTGAAAGAAGCGGCGGCCGGAGTCGCCAAGCTGGCCAAGCGCTTCAGGAGCAAATGCGGCAGGACTGAATTCGGGTTTTCCGTTGCGCGGATTGGTATTGGTATCGAGCGGCCCGCCGACGTATTCGGGCGTATCGAGCAACTCGTTGTTTACGCCGTTTCCCAGGGTGCCAAGGAGCGAGCGGTCTGAATCATCGAAGAGAGTAACAGGAAAGCCGGTGCTGAATCGGGTAGTGCCGGACAAGCTCCAGCCTTCGGTGAGCCGATTTCTTCGAAACACGCGGTCAAAGGGCAACGCATAGGTGTAGGTCGCTACGAAATTGTGCGTCATGTCCCAAGAGGAAAGCGCGCGCGTCAGACGCATATTGAGCGGATTCGTTTGTTCTCCGAGGTTGGAAGCATCGTCAATCGATTTCGAAAAGGTGTAACCAACGAGCAGCGTTCCACTAGCGCCTGTGACCAGGCGAAGATTTGCTTCGAGCGCACTGTAATTCGAATTGCCCACTGTTTTTTGGGCAGTCATGGATCCGAAGTTAGAGCCTAGTCCGACTCGGGTGCCATGATGGACCTGACCCGAAGCCGACGTATACAAAGCGTCCTCTCCGAATGGCCCGCAGGTTGAGCTTCCAGGCGCGACTTGACCTGGCTGGCTGAGACTTAGGCACACGGCAGCGTTGCCCAGATTCTCCGGGACAAGGACGAGCAGATGATGGCCTTGATTTCCTACATAGCTGACGGTGATGAGCGCCGCATTCGAGATTTGCCGTTGGATAGAGAACATGTAGTTTTCGGTGTAAGGAACAGCGTTGCGGTAATAGAAATAAGGATCGGCGCTGATGGGCGTCACGGCTGGGAAATCGAAGCCCGTGAATGGAGTACTCGCGGAGACGTCGTGCGGCGGAAAGTTGAGCGGAAAGGGATCTGCGTTTCGGATGCCGTTCGCGGAGTTGACGAAGGGCGTCGAAAAGAGCGGCGGCTCGGGGCTCAGGTAGTTGTAGCCATAGGGAGGAACGCCATACATAATCCCGGCGGTCAGACCAGGGAATGCGGTATAGAAGAGTCCGTAGCTGGCCCGAATACTGCTTTTTCCCGCATCGCCGAAGAGTGCTTTCAGAAAACGGTTCTGAAAATCAGGCGCATAGGCGATACCCATTCGCGGGGCGAAGTTGCGATATTTCGATGGTGATAAAGTCGGCGGGATTCCTGGGTCGCCGGGAACAACGAGGCCGTTCATAGCATTCGGATAAAGGACGGATTGCTCTCCGGGAACAACAGTTTGGATCTGGTTGTATTTCTCCCACCAAGGCATGATGAGATCCCAGCGGAGCCCCAAATTCAGCGTGAGATTGCGTCGAACGCGCCAACTGTCTTGTATAAAAGCTCCGCCAAAGCGGTTGCGGAGATAGAAGCTCTGACCGGAGGTCTGCGTAAAGTTGCTCGGGAAACCGAGGAGGAAGTCGGCGAACGGGGACCCGGTCTCGGTACCGTCGATATTGAAGGTGCCGTTAAATGTCGCATTGGGATACTCATTGACTTGATCGGCGTGAAGTTGACCGCCGAATTTGAGGGTGTGCCCACCGATTACTTTTGAGACAGTGTTGCTGATGTATAAGGTGTTATTCCATTGGTCCACGTTCGTGATGGGAACACCCATGACGAACGACGGAAAAACGATGTTTTCCACGCCTTCGAATTGAGGCGCCTGGACGACAATACCGGACGTGCCGGCACCTGTTACGAAGCCTTGCGACGCGAGCGAAACTCCCAGACCGCCATGCGGCTGACCGATGTCGTTTGCGTTACGAATAAAACCGATGTGGAATTCGTCGACCGTAGTGGCGCTGAGCGTCTTGGTGCCGGCGATCGTGAACATTTGAGCTTGACCGATGGTGAGGGCATCAAAACCTGGGATGCTCGCGCCGCCTTGAGCGCCCGGATAAGGGTTGTCCAGACGATAGTTGTCGATGAAATAGTAGGCGGAGATCTGACCGATTCGAGTGTTTGCGTCGATGCGGGCCGAGGCTTTGTCATCGCGGACCGTTTCGGGATAAGCGGATGTGGCGAATAAGTTCGTTCCGATACTCGGCGCGGGAATATATTTCAGTAAATTCACCGCGGGAGCCGACCAGGCGCTTATCGGAATGAGCGCATTGGGAAGAACGCAGGTCGTCGAGGTTGTACATCCAGGCGTGTAGTATGGCTCGCCTTCCGAGACCGGATAGCCTAGCTTTTGGGTGAGCAGACTGGCGGTGTAGGGACCACTGACGGTCCCGGCCAGTGTACTTGCCAAATCGCTGAGATTTCCCAAGCGATCCTGCACGGAGGGCACTTGCGTTTCAGCGGAGTTGATTCCTTCGACAGTGCGCGTTCCTTGGTAATCGGCGAAAAAGAAGATCTTGTCGTGCTTGAGAGGGCCGCCGAGGGTGCCGCCGAACTGGTTTTGCTGAAATGCGCCCCGCGTGCTGTCGAAAAAATTTCTGGCGTCGAGATCTGTGTTGCGCAGGAATTCAAAGGCATCCCCATGAAACGAATTAGTGCCTGATTTCGTGATGACGTTGACCAGGCCGCCGTTGTAGTTACCGTACTCGGGATCGAAGTTGTTGGTGAGCACCCGAAATTCCTGGATGGAATCGAGATTGGGAATTACGGAGGTTCCACCGTTCATATGCTCCTGCACATCAACCGCGTCGACCATGAACCCGTTGGCGGACTCGCGCTGGCCATCAATGGAGACGTCGCCCGGGTTCAGATCTCCGGAGGGATTGATGGTTCCGGTGACACCGGCCATAATGACGGAAGTTGGGGTTAAGGTGGTGACTGGGCTGACGCCTGGCTGGATCGCGAGAAGATCCGTGTAACTGCGGCCGTTCAACGGAACGGCTTCAATCTGGGCGCTTCCGACGACGTCGCCGAGATGTGTGGCGACCGTCTCGGGCTGTGTTTCGAGTCCTTCTTCAGCAGCGCTGACGGTGACCACTTCCTGTCTTTGTCCGACATTAAGCACGATGTCGACCCGCAGGGCGGCGTCAGTGTCGACGGTCAAGTTCTTCTTTTCCTGAGTTGCGAAACCTGGCGATTCGATCCGCAGATCGTAGTGTCCGACTGGCACGGCTGGAAATGAGTAGAAGCCCTTGTTATCGGACGTAGATTTGAACTCGGTGCTTTGATCGACATTGGTTAGTGCAATCTGCGCGTTGGGGACAGAAGCGCCGGTTAGATCTTTTATGGTGCCGGAGAGATTGCCCGCGGCCAAGGCCCAAATACATGCGGCCGCAGCCAAGACGAGAAGGAGCGCAATCGTATTACGAACCATGTAAACGTGTTACGCAGGCGGACACGTAAATGGATTGCTTCCCGGCATGTTTTATGCCGTCTTTGGGAGAACGGCGGCGGGTGAACTCATGACCAGCCGGCCATGTCGAACACCTTTCGTCCCAATGAGCACGTCGGCTAATTTTTGAACTTGTTTGGCTTGGCCTTTGACTACGATCACTTCCAAGCATGTGTCGTGGTCGAGATGCACGTGCGTGGTAGCGATGATTACTCCGTGATGATTATGTTGAAGGTCCATCAGCTTGTCGGGCAGGAGGCGGGAGTGATGATCGTAAATGAGGGTTATCGTGCCAACGACATGGGCCTCAGGCAAACCGATTACAGCGCCCACGAGACGGTCACGGATGAGGTCGCGAAAGGCTTCAGATCTGTTCGGGTAACCCTGCTTTGCGATGAAGCGGTCAAAGCGGTCGAGAAGATCGGCATCGATGGCAATGCCGGTACGCGTTAGCTGTCCCATGGCGTGATAGTTTCATTAGCGTAACACGTTCGTAAGAAAGGTGTGATGGGGTGTGGCGACGGCGTCCGGTGTGTCCCCGGATGATGACGCCTTCATAGCTCCTGGCGGCTCACCTTTGCGACGGGGATATAGACAAAATCACGGGGCCATCCACTGTCTGTCCTGTGTAGCGCGAGATTCCACGCCACTCCGGGCGCAGTCGACATTGACTGCTCCTAATAAAAGCGAACGCGCGCATAGCCCCGACCTCTGCGGGCTCACGTGTACCATACATCGTGATCAGCTGGGGATCGAGCCGTTCACCATTTGGAGAGACGCCGAACCCCACATACTTTGGGAGAATTTGCTCGAATCTCGCCAAAGCGCTTACGGGACCGGCCTCATCAATACCCATGCTGGCAAATCCTTTTCCGGTCATCGAAAAGGAATTCAACGTGAGGCCTTCAATTTTCGAGTTCGCGTTGTATTCAGAGGATTCAACGAACTCTGCGAACATTCCCTGCCTGTCTTGTACCCACTGCTCGTAAACGGGCTTCATGTAGACGGACAGACCCCATGCCCCGCCAGTCAGTTCGGTAAGGCCGCACATGGAGTGAAAAACCAAATCCGGGTGGGACGAGATCTGCATATTGAAATGGATACTGGAACCAGAACCACAAAGCATGCCGTAATACAGGCCAGGTGAGTCCCCGGGTTGCAAAGGCACGCCTGATGGCCGAGAGTCAGTAGCGCCCGACCACGGGGTAGGCCGCTTCATACCGTCGAAGAACAGAATCAGGCGGAATGACTGGACTGGCGAGAGTTTGCGTATACGTCCTGAAAGGAGATCGCTGCTGTTTTCGAGTTTCTGCGTAACCTCGTTCAATCTACTTACGTTGTCGATCTGGGCGGCGGATTGACGTGCCTGGATCTCATCGTTGGCACCCTTCAGTTGCAGGCTCAAGGCCTTTTCGGCTATCAGAGACGCGGTCAAATCCCCTCTGGCTGCGGCTAAGTTCGTTCTTAGATCACTCATCTCCTTCGAAGAGGCGTGGGTGAGCCAAAGCGACGACACGAACGATGCAATCAGCAAAGTCAGGATGCAGACACCAGGTTTGGTGAGGACAGGCAGGCCCCACGATGATCGGAGCGGCTTTTCGTGGGCATCCTCCTTTACACACTTGAAGAATGTGCCGATCAGTGCCACGAGAAAGGCAACGAGCTGAGCAATAAGCGGCAGCATACAAGTCATGATCAATCCCGGACCTTCGACGTGTCAACAAACCCGCAAGGAATCTCTCAACGTTATTCAAGTGGAATAGTGAGGCGCAGTTGCCGCTCTTACCCTAAGCTTGCCCTATGGTGATCCTCGTCCCCTGGAAGCCGGTTGACTCGTACCTGGCCGTTGAGCTGATCAGCATAGCCGGCGATTGAGGCCAAATCGGCCAATCGGGGCCGAGCTCTCTCATCGGTGCCGGGTTGCGATAAAGCTCTCCACACGGGCCGACCCTGGCACAAAGGGGCTGCAGTTCTGTTCGAATGATTATCGATTATCGAGCCGATACGGCGGTTCAAATGTCTCACATGCCGCCTGCGCGAGCAAGGGAGGACCGTACGCTATGCCGTCACACATGATCTGCATCGACTCTCCACATCTCCGACTAGCGCGTTTTTCTGCAAAGTGAACGCGCTAGGGCCGGATGAGTGCCACTGCAAGGCTTGACAAGAGCATCTCGACGGTGAAGACCAAAGAATGCGATGTTTCGGTCGATGCACAAGTATTGGCCGCTTCTTATTCGCCCGACAGCGTGCGTGTTACGTTCGAGGTGCGTCTGAAAGGGAGCCAAGCTAATCACTTAGCTATGCCCTGTTGCTCGTTTTCCGGCTTGCTTCAGGCGGCAATCTTTTTGAGAAGTTCTATCGCCTTCGCGTTCTTGTTCTTTACGAAGAGGGCCGTGCGTCTTCTGGATCTCGTGAATCGAATCTGACATTAAGACTGTATCTTACCGACCAAGGCGAGAGGTCATTCGATATGTTACGCCCATGCGGGTGGCGGGTTGCCGATAATCATTCATCCGGTGTCGACGTTTCTGAAAGCTCTTTGTAAGAACAGACGAGTCAACAAGTAGCTACCCAGGAATCCGGTCATAGAGAAATACAACATAAGGGCATATGCAAAGGATATTCGATTGGCATTGCTTCCCAAAGAGGCCGCGATAGTGGTCGCGGCATCATTTAATTTCGTCAGTACGGCTCTTAGTTGAACGAGGGTGACGCCCACTATGATCTTTGTCAACCAATCCGAAATCTGCTCCAGATTTGTATTTACGCGGACGGACGATTGTGTTCGAACGGAAACGTTCTGCCCGCCTTGCTGAGCTTGCACACCACCTTGTTGTACTCCCGCTACCACAGGTGCTGCCTGATTTTGTTGTTCTCCGCCCGGAGCAGCTGCCGCCACAGCCTGCGCCATCGGTACAGGTTGATCATCGGATGCAAGCGACCTGGGAATTCCGAAGAGAAATCCGCCTATCCATCCCACAGCACTGCATGCACCCGCCCACATGAGTGCCTCAAGCCAGTAGTACCAAGCCCCGATCGCAGCAACAATGCAACCTAAAACGAGAGCAACGGCCATCGCCGAAGCCACGATTCGGGCGTCGGCTTCGGTGAGATTCCAATAAGCGCTAGTGGCCCCTTCAACTACCAAATCGTATTTCTGACTGACAGATGATTGGCTATCCCTGACATCTACCGTGAATGAGGTCGTTCGCGCCTGCGTAGGCGTGCCGGAGAGAATGCCATTACTGTCGATTGACAACCACGAAGGGTGTCCCGTCAAGGACCAGGAGTAAGGGGCGGTCCCCCCCACAACGTTTAGCTGCTGTGAGTACGGTCTCCCCGCAACCGCTTTTGCCAACTGCTTTGGCGTAAGCTCTATTCCCGCCACAAAGATTTCTCCTCAGGCAGAACATTAGATCATATCGCCACAGACTGGCGCCCTCGACTTCCGCCTTTTTCTGCTAAATCGGCGCCTAATCGCAGAAGAACGCGTGACCAAAGGGGATGAGTGGCGGAACACGCCGCTGCGTGCTTAACCGCTTGGCTGTAAAGTCGGCATGTCGTTCTTGTGGACTCCGGACTAACCTGCAAGCATCGAACTGGAATGCGCGTTATACCGCAAGTGACGCGAGAGCAACTTCCTTGAAGCCCGTGTCTCAGGATCATCAAGCAAAAGCTAATGCCGGGGGCGTTGTCAACAGAAGTCGCCCGTGCCTCACGACGCCGCTCCGAGCGACGTGCCATGTGGCGGCACGACCGCACCTTCAAGTGCCCGCACTCGCGGGGGCATTCCTAGATGGCACGTCGGTGGGAAATGCGTAACGAACGAGCCGGACAAACGGCTGTTAAAAAAAGCGTCAAGGTAGCAGCAACCAAAGAGGTATCGAAAGACAAGGCCGAGGAACCATGTCTAATCGTTGCGAAACGCGTCCCCTTTCGTGGCGCGGGCAAGAGATAGTTCGACGATACGTTCAATGACGCGTCCAGCGTCTTTCCACTTCATGACGAGTTTGCCCGCATCCATTCCATGCTCCGCGACAATATCGCGTAACTGATCGAGAGTAAGCGGGCGGAGTTGTTTTCTTAGAACGTCTTCACTTTGTCGGGCCAGCTCAATAGGGTCAAGTACCGCAGGGGCGCGCCGCCCGCTTTTCTTGCGAGGCGGGGGCGTAGCGGGAACAGAGACGGCAGCAATGCTCAAAGCTCGCTCTATGCTGGTGCGAAATGGCTCATTTCGATCTGCTTCCTCCACGATGGCCGCAACCAGCCCTGATAAGGCCTTCTTCACAGTCATTCATCCATCCTTTTCAGAAACTCTCTCGTCAGTTCGACAAAACGGTCTGCTAAGTCGTCCTGATATCCGTATTTCTGCTTTAGCGTTCGGCGGCCGCTTTGCTGGAACTCTGCGGCGGCGGCGAGCTGGTTCGCTTGGCGGATTACGGCATCGAAGACAGGTGGCTCGTTCTCCTTCCGGAGATTACGCGAAACATTTACGTGAGTAGTCGAGTTCGCTTGGAACTTAGTGATTACGATGCCGATTGGCTTGATGTCCTCTGCGACTTCCTTCGAGAAATTGCCTACACGCTTTACAATCTGCGGGATGCCGTATGTTGACAGGATATCGGGCACGGTTGGGATGACATAGCCCTCTGAAATCCGCAGACCGTTCAATGTGATTATCCCGAGGTTGGGGGGGCAATCCACGAGCACGAAATCGTAATCAGAGACTTTCGTTTTTACCGCGAGCCGCAGGATGTCGATCGGGGTCATTGAATAAAACTGGCCGGTCGGGGCGCTCGCGAGTTTGTCCTGAACATCGATGAGATCAAGACTGGATGGGAGAAGATCGACCTTTTCCGCACCCTGTACATCTGATACTTTTCGCTGAAGTGTCTTTTCGAGATTAAACTCCTTGTCTTGTGGTTCTAGCGCGTCCTGAAAAAGCGTGGCGAGGGTCCAGCCTTTTTCATTGAGTTGCTTCCAGCGGGCTTCCCCAATGAGCATTACCGTTGCGTTCGTCTGAGGATCCAGATCGATAACCAGCACACGTTTGCCAAACTGCGAAGCCAGCGTTTCCGCGAGAGCTACGGTGGTCGTTGTTTTTGCGACACCACCTTTGAGATTGATTAGAGAAACAACACGAGCCATGGGAACTTTTCTCCTTCTAAGCCACGCTTGGATTTGCCGCGCGCGAAAGATTGGGCCCGCCTTCAATTTCGCCGCAGGTCGCGGGAAATCGGAGAAGCGAGCGCGCCAATTTGCTACTGCTTGGCGCGACACCCCGGCGAGTTCCGCAATCTCGTTAATGCCGAGGAAATCGTCTTCTGCGGCCGGCAAAGTCTCAAATCCAAACTGTGATCAGCGTCAACACCTATTGTGTACTAAGTACACGGATAATGCAAGAGCGTGTTTGGGGCAGCGCTCAGTGCTGGTTACTTTGGACAAAATAGTTCATTTCCTTAGCCCTCTCCGTTTGGCGCCGGGTCGGGAACGTGCGCTTACGCCATGATCGTACTGCAGCCAGCTATACGGCTTGTGCTGGATAGGTGACGTGAAATGTCTTGCGATTCAACCTGGCCGTTAAGTCGGCATATCGGAGAAGTGGCCGTGGCGATTACTCGTGTGTGGTCGCAATCGGGACAGCGTAGAGAGCAAATACGGAAATTAGAATCAAAAGGCGGAACGCCTATTGCTTTTCGGCGACGTAGGTTGATGTTGTGCCGGTCAGCTTATTCGTGTAGATCGTCGTCATTTTCTTTCCATCTGGCGCGACGATCATTTTCGCTACTCCGATTACCTTGCCATCACGCTTGTCTGTCTCCTCTATCGTGCACTCATTAATACGCTTCAAAGAGACAGAGTTAAAGCTGTAATTACCCTTGACCGGGTAGTCATTGCCATCCAGCTTCGCCGTGTAGCTCTCGCCGGTGGCTGTGGACATACTGAGCTCGTCGCCATTACTTGTGTAAGTGGTCGTACGCCCATTTTCACTTTCTTTAACCTTGTTGACTCGCCAAGAGCCAGAAATTCCATTCGCCCCCCTAGCCGGTTTACCTCCGACCCGCGTGTATGTAACTTCAACGGTCACCTCTTGGTCGCTGTTCTCCGGGTGGAGGGTGTTCTTCAACGTCAGAGTGTTTCCGTCATCTGACACGGTTCGAGTTTGATCCGAGATCGTCTTGCCGCCCTTTTTTGTCGTCAGTGCAATCGACTTGGGATCAACTTCACGTACACTGATTGTGTCATAGGATTGGCCGGTAACGGGCTGATCCTGTCCATCAGCCTTCACTTCAATCTTCGGGCTGCAACTGGAACAGCTATACATGCCGTTGTTCAACGAAAAAACAGAAGGCTTCGCAGGTGGCTTGTATTGGTCCATGTCTGTGCGCCATGTGCCGTCGAACGGGCTTTGCGCGAGCGATGATGCAGGAGACCATAACACGGGCATGAGAAACAGCGCATAGGCGGCAAATCGCCCAATTTTGTTCATTTGCATTCTCCTTAGCAAGATTTCGATTTCACGACACTGGGGAAGTCATTAGATTATACCCACGGCCGGACGCCTCGGCAGGGAACGTTTCTTCTACCGCGTCGTCGCGAAAGACGCCGCTGGCAAGCTCAATCCATATTTCCAGTGATCGGCGTTGCTGACGTTTAAAGGTTACAGCGTAAGGCGTCCCGGTGGGCGTGTTGGTATATACTGTCTCGAGCCAAAGGAGGCCCTCAACATGTTGGGCGATCAAATTGCGGAAGAGACGGGCAAAATTGCTGTCATGAGAGTGTTGGATGCAAAGGGACCCAAAGTCGAGGTTTCTGTCCGCACACAAGGAAAGGCTTTGGGGATTGACTACCAAGGCCGCACTACGTACACGTCCGAAGTTCAGCCGGGCGGTCACATCTTCGGAGAAGGTCAGGGCGTCTATCTGACTGCGGATGGCATGGCGGTGTGGAAGGGTCAAGGGACAGGAAAGTTCAATCCGGGTGGAGGAACTAGCTACCGCGGAACGATTCACTATGTGTCCGCAACTGGAAGCCTTGCGAAGCTCGCCGGCACAGTAGGAGCTTTCGAATACAGCACTGATGCTAACGACAACACGGTAGGCAAGGTGTGGGAATGGAAGTGACTTTCCAGGGCTGCCCGTGATCTCTATCAGGTGTCATGTGGCATCTCGTGCACCTGGACGGTTAGTCGGCGTCGGCGAAATGGTTTTTGCGCGCAGATCGCGTGTGGTCGCCAACTGAAGATCATCCTTGCTCGTTTTGCGTGATCTATGAATCCGGAAGGGTTATCTAGCGCAGAATGCCAGCTAGGCCCGGCGCAGAGGGCCTTGGCTGTAGTTTCGTACGGCTGTTTATCGAATCTCGAGCCGATACGGAAGAATGCGCAACACTCCGCCTTTGAGCAACAACCGGCTCGGCAGAGCCGGGAGAGCCTGGCGAAGCTTTCGCTCTGCAATCGCGTCTGCGAATACATCGGCTGGTGAGCTCGTCAGGATGTCGAGCAGCGTCCGGCGCGGCGGATAAGTAATCAGATTCGTATCGCCAGTAGGCGAGAGATGCGCGCGCCGGCGTACCAACGCGATCGCGCGATTTAATCCGCCAAGCTCATCGATGAGCCCGTTCTGGCGAGCCTGAGCGCCCATCCAAACCCGGCCTTGGGCGAGAGGATCGATCTGGTCGTAGCTTTTCTTTCGCGCTGCGGCGACTTTGCTGACGAAAGAAGTGTACGTCGCTTGGATTGATTCGTGCAGCTTCTGCCGCCCCGCATCGGATAGAGGCTCCGATTCGGAGTCAAGGTCGGCGAGTTTACCCCGCATCAGGAGCTCTTCCTGAATCCCCAGTTTGTTGTACAGATTGCGCACATTCGGCCGGATGTAGAGAACGCCGATGGAGCCGGTGACCGTGTCGGGATAGGCGACAATCGGATCTCCGGTGACGGAAATGAAATAGCCGCCGGAAGCTGCGTAATCGGACATGGACACGACAACCGGCTTTACGCGGCTAAGGAGCTTTAGTTGATGCAGGATCTCGTCCGAAGCGCCGGCATCGCCGCCCGGTGAGTCGATCCGCAAAATGACGCCTTTGATGCTCGAGTCATTCCTCACCTGCCGAATTGTTCTGACGAAGGCGGCCGACGCAATTACATCGTTCTGATTAAGCGAGCCGTCGGGTTCGCCTCGCTGGATCTCGCCCGCTCCTACCAGCATGGCAATGTGATCGCCGCGGCCAGGAACCGCGCGAAAGTAAGTTTTGATGCTGGTCCGGTTCAGCTCGCCGCCTACTTTCTTTTTAAGCTCGCCGTATACCTGGTCCTCGTATCCAAGCTCATCCACGAGGCCGCTTGATTTGGCTTGGGCGGCAATGAACGGGCCTTGATCTACGAGGGCTCGAATTTCGTCAGCGGTTTTATGCCTGCCCTGCCCGACCGTCGAGCAGAAATCTGCGTAGAGTTGATCCAATACCTGGCCTAATACCTCCCGCGTCTCCGGAGACATATTGGCTTTTGTGAAGATGTCGCCCGCATCTTTATATCTGCCGATGTGATCGACTTGGATATCGATTCCGAGCTTGTCGAGCGCGTTCTTGAGGTACATGGCCTCAAGCAGAAAACCTTTTACGTCGAGCGTGTCGTCCGGCTGCAGAAAGATTCTGTCAGCGACCGAGGCGAGATAGTACTCCCGGGAGCCGCCCCCGGCCAGCATTGCGTAGACCGGTTTGCCCGAGGTTTTGAAATTTACCAGCTCTTCACGTATTTCCTGGAGCTTGCCCCATCCCGCGGAAAGATCGCGCGGCTGTAGAATCACAGCTTTGATGCGGTTATCTGTGGCAGCGGCATGCAGCGATGCCCATAAGTCGCGCACCGTAGGCTCACTCTGAGCTTGTGCAAAGGGAAGAGGAATATCGACCGGCGGGACCTCTGGAATACCACCTTGCAAAGTGAGCACGAGCGCGGAATTCGGGGCTATTGTGGGCTGTCGACTGGCGGCAAGTCGACCGATCACGAGGACAATAATAAAGATCCCGAACACGGCAACGACGCCGCCAACCAGCACACCCAAAAAGAATTTCCGCATCTCGTCGACAACTCTCCCACTGGAAGAGTAGCAAGTCGGCGGATAATCTTTCAGACCTGCGCCGGAACTAAGCCGCGTTGGATTGCATACTCGACGAGGGTGGCCCGGTTATGGATATCGAGCTTGCGCATCAAATTCAATTTGTGCGCCTCTATGGTTTTGATACTCAGGGATAACTCTGAGGCGACTTCGCGGACCGTTCTGCCTTCGGCGAGCAGCTTCATTACTTCCTGCTCGCGGTTGGTGAGGACCGCCCGTGCATACCCTTCATTCGTTTTCGCTAAAGCTTGCAGATCCGGCACGATTTGAGACAAACCGCTGGGGTTGCGATCGTCTAAACCGTTTGCCGCTTCCCTTACTGCTGCAATCAACTGAGCTGGTTTACTGTCCTTCAACATATAACCGCGCGCTCCCGCCGCTATTGCGAGCTGCAAATGTTCCGGCGAGTCCTCCCGTGTCAAAAATAAAAGGGCAAGGGAGGGATGGGCTTGTCGCAAGGCGAACGCAAGTTGCTGCCCCTCCGCCTCTAACAAGGCGAGATCCATAATCACCACCTGGGGAATCATTGTGTTGGACGCCCCGGTGAGCCTGGCGAGTGTTTCGGCTGCGCTACATGCCTCGCCTAGTATTTGAAAGCCGTTCTCGGCGGAAAATACGGCGCGCAACCCGCTTCGAAAGAGCGCGTTCCCGTCCGCTAAGAATATCGGAATGATTCGTTTACCTTGTCCCACGTCCCTGTTCCTATCCCTTAGCCTTATCGGCGGAAACAGTGACGGACCTTAGAGTTCAGGGGATGAAAAGGAGGCTCGGTTGCGAAAAGCTCTAGCTCGCGGCTTTCGCCGAATGCGCAATCTTGGAACGGGCGGAAGTTTCGAGGAGTTTGAGGGTCCGCGCATCATCGTTTTCTTTTGCTCGATCTAAGGCGCTGCGGCCCGCGCGATCTCTGAGCTCGCTGTTAGCGCCCCGGCTCAGCAGGACCGCAACGGCGTCCGTCCTGCCCAGCGATGCAGCCAACATTAAAGGCGTCGCGCCCGAATCGTTTTCGAGCGCGTCCACGTACGCTCCGCGATCGAGCAATACGCGAATCACCCCCACGCTGCCGGCGAGCGCCGCTTCGTGAAGAGGCGTTGCGCCGTTTCGGTCTCGCGCATCCAGCCGCGCGCCTCGTTCCAACAGCAGCCGAACCATCTTTTCGCGGCCGTTGAGAGATGCATCGTGCAGGTAAGTGGAGCCGGACGGGGTGGGTTTATCGATATCGAAACCGCTCTGAATCAGAAGACTCGCAGTTTCAGTTTGGCCGCGCAGCGTGGCGCTTTCCATTGCGTTTTCGGCCGCCCGCTGCAATTCGCTGTTCCTCTTCGCGAGTTGCAACAGGATCACGACCGCGTTCGCATTTTTGTACGCCAACGCGAGATCGAGCGGTGATTGGCCCGATTGATCGCGCCAGTTCGGGTCCGCGCCGCCCGCGATTAACGGCTCAATTAGTTCGGCGAATCCTTTTATGCAGGCTTCATCGAGTACAGTCCTTCCGCCGGGCTGATGCACGCGGTTGGGGTTGGCGCGGTGTGCGATCAGAATGGACACAATACCGGGCTGCCGCTCGGATACCGCTTCGTCCAGCGCGGATTCCCCGCTTGCATCGGGCATGTCGACGTCGCGACAATGGCCGATCAGCAAGTCGAGAAGTTCGGCGTTTCCGCGAGCTGCCGCCAGATGAAGCACCGTCTCGCCCGCCTTGTCGCGCAAGTCGACGCGAGCACCCGCTTCCAGCAGCAGTTTCGTGACTTGCGTTTTGCCGCTCAGCGCGGCGCATTCGAGCGGCGTCGCACCCGTTACGCCTTGCAGGGCGTCGATTTTTGCCCCGTGCGCCAGGAGGAAATGCGCTATTTCCGCATCTCCGGATATTGCAACTGCGTGAAGCGCCGTGCTGCCGACTCGATCACGGGCATTCAGATCCGCACCGGATCGGATAAGCTGTTCGATTTTGTCCAGCCGCCCTGCTCGAACTGCGGCGGTCAGCGCATCGGCAGTAGCAGATGACTCCTCGATCGCAGGCTCGACAGTCCCGGATGTCTCTAGGCGTTGATCATTGTTCGCCGCCAAGAACAGAGAAGCTGCGAGTAGGGCAGCCGGGAACACGTCCACAGCGTAGCACCGTTATGCTCTGATTCTGCGACTCAGGGCGGCAGGGAGGGAGTGAGCTTTAGCTGGCCTTCGCGGCCGGAATCTGGACATGGGCGTCCAGCATTTTTTGGAATTCCGGTTTGCCGATTGCGCCGACCTTCTGATCGACTACTTTCCCGTTCTTAAAGAGCAGCAGGGTCGGTATGCCGCGGATGCCGTAGCGGGCTGCGGTCTGCGGGTTCGAATCGACGTCGAGTTTACCAACCTTCACTCTGCCGGCGTAATCGGTTGCCACCTGGTCCACGGTGGGGCCCATCATACGGCAGGGACCGCACCATTCGGCCCAAAAATCCACCAGAACGGGCACGTCTGCATTCAGGACTTCTTTGTCAAAGCTAGTGTCTGTAAAAGTTTGTGTGTTGTTACCTGCCATATCCCCTCTTTAAGATGGATGACAATCTCTCCGAATTTGATTCATCATTACTTGGTTAGTTTTTCGCGCGGCAGAATCGTAAATCTTGCGCCTGCTAGTACTTAAGTTACAGCCGCCGGTACAGACGGATGTATTCGGCCGCCGAGACAGGCCATGAAAAATCGCGCTGCATAGCGGCATTCATCATTTCAGTCCAACGCGGAGTGCCATATACCTGAAGCGCGTCGCGTACACACGCAAGTAGGTCGTGAGAATCGTCTGCCCTAAATTTGAAACCGGTATCGGCGTCCACGGTATCGTCTAAACCGCCGGTTGCGTGCACGACCGGCAGCGTTCCGTATCGCATGCTGTACATCTGGTTCAGTCCGCAGGGCTCGTAGCGGCTCGGCATCAGAAACATGTCGGAACCAGCTTCGATGCGGTGCGCCAAGCCTTCGTCGTAACCTATTTTTGCAGCCACGCGATCGGGGTAGGCAGAAGCAAATCGCCGGAAGAAATCTTCGAGCCGACGGTCGCCCGAGCCCAACACAACGAGCGACAGGTCTTCGGCTGCTAATTCGTGCGGGATATGCATCAGCAGATCGAATCCCTTCTGCTCGGCAAAGCGGGAGACCATTCCCATCAATGGCCGCTCTAGCCGATCGCTCGGGAGACCAGCCTCGGCCAGCAGAGCTCGCTTACATTCCCGTTTGCCGTCCAGGTGGGTTCTGTCATAATTCTTCGGGATGTTGCGATCTGTGGCTGGATCCCAGGCGCCGTAATCGGCGCCATTCAGGATGCCGACAAGAGAACTGCTGCGCGCGCGGAGCAGCCCATCCATGCCAAATCCAAAAGCGGGAGTTTGAATTTCTTGCGCGTAGCGCGGGCTGACGGTCGTAAGCATATCGCTATAAACCAGGCCGCCTTTCAAGAGGCTGATTTGTCCGTAGAATTCGAGCAGGTCCGGCCTGAAGAGCCGCGCGGGAAGGCCTAAATCCGCCAGCGCTCTTGCCGTGAATAATCCCTGATAGCCCAGGTTGTGAATCGTGAAAACGGTTTTCATTCCCAGGTAAGCGGGGTGGTAACGGAATGTATCGCGCAAGAGGACGGGCAGCAAACCAGCCTGCCAATCGTGGCCATGGATGATATCGGGGTTGAACAGATAGCGCGCTACTCCGAGCGCCGCATGACACAGCGCAGCGAAACGGAGGTGATTATCGGGATACTCGCGGCCGCCTTCGTCGTAAAAGGCATCGCGGTCGTACAGCTCTGGTATGCGGACGAAGAAATAGCGAACTCCGCCCTGCACCTGCTCGAGGATGTTGGCAGAAAAGCCGCGGCTCCCAACGGCAAATTGCAAGCGGTCGTATACGGGGCGAGGATTCAGAACTGCGGCATGGCGATAGAGCGGCAGTACGACGGCGGCTTCTTCGCCTGCTTCGACCAGCGCTTTAGGGAGCGCTCCTAAGACGTCGGCGAGACCACCCGTTTTCGCAAACGGCGCGGCTTCGGAGGAAACCATCAGAATTTTCGCCATGCGCCGATTGTACTGAGTGTTCCGGTGGGGCAGACGATCGCCTTGTGTCGTCTGCCAGAGAGGCGCTGGGAGATCACGCACGTCTCGAAGGGAAATGCCTCAATGATCCTGCCCGGCGGCGAACCTTCGCTGGTGGGCTGATACCGATTGGCTGAAGTAAAATCGACTAAGAATGAGTGTACGGCCATGATGCCTGCTAACCAGTACGTGGAAATCCGAAACGGCTGCTATCACGTGGGCGGGACACGCATTGGCCTTGACATCGTGGCCTACGAATTTCATGACGGACGCTCGCCGGAAGAGATCTTTGAAGCCTATCCTTCGATCGGATCTCTCGCGAAGCTTTACGGAGCTATTACGTTCATCCTTGAGCATCCGAAAGAGATTGATGCATATCTGAACGCACAAGACGAAAGGTGGGAAGAGTTCAAGACGAGCAACGCGCTTCCACCGGAACTAGCCGAACACTTTGAACGCGCGCGACATGAGCTTTCGTTTAGACGGCATTGAAGCTTCACTTTCAGGCGGACGCCGATTTCCATAAGCCAAGCATGGAAATCAAACGAGCCGGCTCGCAACCCTCCGCAAACGGACCTTCCGAGTGGTTCACCGGGGACGTAAGAATTGATCCGCTCTTCCAGGCGCCTGATCCCGCGCTTGTTCAGAGCGCGAGCGTGACCTTTGAACCCGGCGCGCGCACGGCCTGGCATACTCATCCACTGGGACAGACCCTCATCATCACGGCTGGGTGTGGCTGGGCACAGCGCGAAGGTGGCGCGGTCGAGGAGATTCGCCCCGGTGATGTGGTGTGGTTTTCGCCAGGTGAGAAGCATTGGCACGGAGCCACGCCGACGACAAGCATGACGCACATTGCTATCCAAGAAAAGCTCAACGGAAAGGTTACTGAGTGGATGGAACATGTCAGTGACGAGCAATACCATTCAGGAGAAAGGAAGGGGTGCTGAGGAGGGACACGAGCGAGAGAGCGCAACCTGCTTAGGCGTCCATGGAGTTATGGACGAGCGTGTTTGGCTTCGATCCGGCTGTAATATTCTTCGATCTGGGATGCGGCCTTGTTCAGAAGGTCGCGTTTATCACTCTCCGTCAGCTTTCGCCAAAGCGGATCGCTACCGGCACACTGGATAAGGATGGTCTGCTTCCATTACAGGAAGGCGCCGAAATCGCTCTTCACGGCCACCAGAGCGAAGCCTTTGTGGCGCTTGAGGAGCTCTGAGAGATGGGTTTGCACGTCCTGCGCGTTCAACGTTCGTAGCTCGAGCAGGGATTGAGCTTTAGTTCTGATGCAATAGCAAGATGGCCAGCTTCGGGAAAGTGCTCTCTCTCGGCTCGTTGGTTATAAAGCTAGCCGCGGTTATCTGCATTTCTGCTGGGCACGCGAGGAGCGATGTGCAGTTCGACGATTGTGCCGGATCACGGTATGGAATGTACGATGTGCTTCCTGCCTTGAACGGAGGCATGTTGCCGTCGCGGTTTGAAGCGAGCGATTACAGAGTTGCTCCTTTTGAAGCCAACGAATGTCAGGACTCGACTGTTTACGTGCAAGGTCACCGTATAGCTCGCGTACAATCACTCGCGACTGAGATTCTGGACATCGATGCCGGAACAGTGACGACAATTGACCGGACAAAGCGAACGGCAATGGTGTGGCCTATTGAAGGTTTCAAACGACGGCTGGCGAGGAGTGTAGCGGGCGGAACTAGGCTGGCAATTCGATTCGAGCGCGAAGACCAGGCACTCGACGATTCCGGCAACCATCCCGTATCCTATGATGCGACAGGAATCGCGGTTTCTGGCGCAAACAAAGGTCACATTGTGTTGAGGGCGGAGTACGTGATGGTTCCGCAAATCCCGTTTCGCGAGGTGACCGACTTTTTGGAGGACTGTCTAAGTAAGCTGGGGCCAGATGATAGCGGAGTTTGCTCGCTTGGAATCCGGGAGGGATTCGGCCTTGTGGATGGTGAAGCCAGAAAGCTCGGCGGTTACGCGGTGCAGCGGATTGTTGAATGGACGGTTGCGGTACCCGTAGGAGGAGAGTACGAACCGGGTACGCGCATATTCAGAAGCGTTTCCAGGCTCTCCCGCTTCAAATCTGAACCGGCAGGTGCTGACGTTTTCACCATTCCTGCACATTTTCGAGTGCGGCACGAAAAGTGAGTCACAGAACTGCCTGGAAACCGGCCTTTCAGGTCCGCCGCCAACCAGTTCTACGCAGCCAATCTTCGTACCCGACGAGCCAGTGTTGATACTCCACTAGCGATTGAGATGTAGGTTGCATCTCGGGAGGGTCGTCCTCAACGGGAGGCATTCCCATTGAGACTCGCCGCTCATTCAGGTGCTCAGGATCCTCAGTGTTCCATCGCTTGTATTGGCCATCAGGGCACAGCACAGATTGAGTGCCGTATTTCTGCGGCCGCCCCTCGTACATGGCAATGCGATCGGACAAGTATGCCTCCTGAGCAGCTGGCACTCTTCTGTGTTCGACCTTTTGTTGAATTAACGTGAGGGCGCTTTTTTGGAATTCGGGATCGCCAATTGCGTGTTGTGCAATGAGCCAAGCAGCTAATGTGCCCTCCTCACCGACCAAATCGCGATCAGGCCAGCCGTGCTCGAGAATAATTTGTTTCAGGCGCGATGCGTTCTTGCGATGGACCTCTTCCATTTGTGGCGCATATCCGTCTCCGAGTTTTCCAGCTTGCAGCAACTCCTGGCGCACGCGACGATCCTCGGCGGCCATGGCTGTCAGCTCTTCCCGCAGTGTTTCGTTCACTCTATATCCTTTTCTAAGAACTCTCGTATGAATGGCGGACGTTGATCGAAGTCGCTAAAACGAATCCATCGCGGCCGGACAACGAAATACGTTATGCCGGTCCAACTCAGGTGGGAGCGACACTCGGGCCACGCTTCAAAATATATTCCTTGATAGTGCCCCAGTTCGCCCCCCGTAAGTTCGGTTGCCTCGCCCTCATACTGCACGGTCTGCTCCCCGGCCCATCCGACCGCGAAACAACACGCCGGCCGCGCGATGAGGTTGCGGTATTTCCGCGTGGTGTCTAAAGTATCGAAAATGATCTCTAACCTGCCGCTAGTGGCTATGCCGACCAACGAAGATTGTGGACGATTGTCTGGGCCAATTGTGCCCAGAACGCCGAGTTTGCAACTTGCCAGGAAATCATGGAGATCGCTCGTGGTCATAAGCAAAGTGGTGATTGATCAGACGAGCGGCGTGAGATCATTCTCCGCGCTTTCAATCTTCCAAGCCGAGTAGAAGTATGGAGACCATGCCCCTCGCGAACTCCCGGTCAGACATTGGCAGCACGTTCTTGCCCATACCCTGCCGCAGGAAGGTCCAGTGAAAACATGGTCCCAACAACAGAGCGCTCACGAGTAGCGGCGCCGCTTTACGTTTGATACGGCCGAGCTGCTGCTCTTCTGAAATATACGTCGCAATCAAATCAAAAGCTTCCTTCGGCCCGCCTTCACTCTTGTTCCACGCCTGACGATAACGAGCCAATAAGTTGGCATCCGCAAACAACGATACTCCTAGGGGGATCAGGTCGTCGGAAAAGCGGATCGCGGCGAGCACAATCTCTTCGAGATTCTTCTTCACCGACCCGATGCCAGCGCGTTTGCGAGCGATGGTGTCTTTAAATTTCGGCGCATTCTCCAACACGACTGCGAGACACAAATCTTCCTTGCGCTTGAAATATCTAAAGATGGTGCCCTCGGCACACCCGGCTTCGCGGGCCACCTCGCTGGTGGTTAGGCGCGTGAATCCCCCTTCGCTAATTACCCGCTGAGCGGCATTGAGAATTTGCTGACGTGTATTCCGGCCGTTTCTTGGCATACTTCAACTTCAGTAAGTAGCGTGCTCACCCGGTTAGCGTCTACTCGCACTGTTACGCAGCGCCCAAACCGTCAGGATAGCTGCAAGCGAGAGGTGTAAGAGGATCCCAGACGGTCGCCGGACGCGGGAATGTCATTGACGGCCCGATTCGCCGTTCGCGGCAATGGTGAGTACTCACTGCTATAATAACGTGAGTGCTCACCTCAGTTGGGAGATGGTTTTATGCCGTTCTTGATTACAAAACGCCTTGTGGTTGGCGCGACCTTCTTCGGGGGACTCCTCGCAGGCGTGACCGCAAACAGAGCGCTCGTTCAGTTGCCGGCGTGGGGCCGAACGGGCTTGACGGACTGGGCGCGTTTCGCAAATCAAGAGAATCTCGGGCTGGGCCCGCTCTTCTATTCCAGCGTCGGCTTGGCCGCGCTGCTTTTTACGGTTGCCGCAGCGATCGCGTCCCGCTTCGACCGGGCGGTCCACGAGGCACGCCGTTTCCCGATATACTCAGCTGCCGTGGTAGCGATTCTGTGGGCGGGCATAACCAGGTTTGTTCTTGTCCCGGCGATGTCTCATGTGAACGCAGCGATAAACAATCCCACAGAACTGAAGCAGGCATTCCTTACCGTTACGCGCTGGTCTGCCGTCAACGATGCCCTTCATGTGCTGACGTTCGTGTTAACACTGTGGGGGTTTGTCGAAATCTTTTCGCGGGCGCCAGGCAGTGAATAGAGTGCGCGGGTTTACTCGCTTGACTTTGAACCGGGTAGCGACTAGAGTAGATTCATTTCCCACGTCTGTCCGATCAGATCTTTACCGAAGCTGTGATGCAGCTGCTCACTCACGAGTTGAAAGCCGGCTGTTTGATAGATGTGGTGCGCGGCGGTTAAGATGCTCTGCGTCCAGAGCGTGATCTTGCTGTACCCGGCGGTTCGGGCGAAACCCACGCACTCGGCTACGAGCGTCTGACCCAACCGACGGCCTCGCGCAGCGGGATCCACATAGAGGAGCCTGAGCTTCGCCGTTTGCGGTTGTTCGCGATGCCGCACCACAATGCCCATGTCGCCGGGACGATGTGGGCGCAGGATAATGGTGGGCGGCTCAGGCTGGCTGCCAAGTATCGTTTCCTCGATGGCCCGCAGAGCACCGGCAAATTTAACGCGCTGGCCGGGAGATATTCCGCCAAGAATCGCGCGCGCCTGTTTGTCGGCGCGTACATTCAGCGCGCGAATAGCCGCGCGGCCGCGGGCAGTGAGCAAAAGATGGGCGGCGCGTTTGTCCTGCCTTGCAGCGGCGCGCACGACGAGACCGGACATTTCGAATTTGGTGAGAATGCGGCTGAGGTATCCGGCATCGAGCCCGAGCGCCTCCGCGACTTCTTTTGCCTGCGGCTTCGAGCGCGTCGCTAATTCGTACAGCACCCGGCCTTCGGCGAGACTGTATTCGGTGCGCAGATAGCGCTCATTGAGGGTTTCGAGGAGCCGAGTGTAGGCGCGGTTGAATCGGCGGAATGCGGGGATGAGGTCCGCGAGAGACATCTGCTGTCGACATAAAAGCAGGATGCCCGGATTAGTTGACGATGTCAACTATTGTTTTTGGAGATGTGCGCTAGGGGTTTACTAGAGCGCTGGCGCGAGAACGCTAAAAATCTCGCGGTAGAACTCAGGGTGCGATTGCCAGGTTTGCGCCGTGACAATGCGGCCGTCTCGCGCGACCTGCCGGCAGTCGAACGTTCCGCCCGCCTGCTCGACTTCGAATCGAACATGTTCATAGCAGGTGACGCATTTACCAGCCGCGAGTCCGGCTGCAACGAGCACTTGGATCCCATGGCAGATAGCGAATATCCACTTCTCCTGGGCATCGAACTTGCGGACCAGCTCGAGCAAACGCGGGTCATTCCGGAGATACTCAGGGGCGCGGCCGCCCAGAATAAGCAGAGCCTCGAACGGGCCGACGTCTACCTGATCAAAAGCGACATCTGCATGCAGGCTATATCCCGGACGTTCAACATACGTGTCCCATCCGGGTTCAAAGTCGTGCATAACGAGGTGAAGTCGCCGCGCTGAAGGCGCAGCAACTACGGCGTCCCAGCCTGCCTCGCGAAATCGATGGACGGCATAGAGAGCCTCATATGATTCGCCGCCGTCGCCGGTGACGATAAGTATCTGTGGCATTTTCGTTGCGACTCAGCCGATAACCGGCGCTTCGTTGGCGCCGCGGGTTGAAGAAGTGTAACACAATGTTCAGCCGGAGCGGCTCGCGCGCCCGGTTTACTGCCGGCTTGTGACCAATTATGCTATCAGGTTTTGCCACTGCTGAGATCGAGTTGGGTCGCTGCGCGGGCATCTGCAGCAACGGCTCTCATACACGGCAGAGCGTAATCCAGCAATCCCGAGGCGAAGAACAGGTGAGTTTCCGCGTTTCCTACCCGGGCGCCGCGATTGTTGCATGCGGCGAGATAACCATCCACGAGATACGAAAAGAATCGATCCGGCCAGTTCGGATGCGCACCGCGGTCGGAGGTATCGAATTCTTCCATGTCACGCCATACACGCATGCCGCCTTCTTCCACAGGCACTCGGAATCGCGCAACACGCTTACCGGGAATATCGGCGACGTGCTCAGCGTAATGGAGAAACGTCACGGTGTCGTGATCGCATCCGAGCAGCAGAATTTTTCCATTGAGCTCAAGAAAGCGGTCAAGCAGAGAGCCGACACCGAAGGCATAATTCCAGGGCTGCTTGGAGAGCAGGTATGGGGCTTGCTTTCCCCAGACTACGAAGCGCGCGACATGCTGATTTACACGAGAATCCGGGTATGTGCGGAAAAATTCAACCAGTGTGCCGTTCTCGCGCTGCGATCTCGCGGTAAGCGGATCAAACGGCGGCAGCTTCTCCAGAATCTCGCGCTCCTGCTCGATTGTGAGACGCCCACGCCCGACTTCGTCGCAAAACTCAGGGCAACTCGCGTACATCATCAGAGTGCCCTCTTCAGTCAACACCTGCTTCAGAGCCAAATGAATTTGATCTGGGCCGCCGGCGATGACGCCGACTGCACGCACGGACGCGTGCAGCATTATGGTGTCTCCGGGCGAGACGCCTAATTGCCGAAATCCGTTAGCGAGTTCATCCCTCGAATACATGCCTTCCAGCGTACTCGCGATTTGAACTGTCGCTGACGGCATGGTGCTTGGTCATGGAACCGGCAGTGCGCGGGGACGGCAGCGGGGCGGAGGGCCCAGACACCGCGCTTCGATTATTGAAGATTGTGCGACTTGAGCCAATCCAATTCGCGCTTTTCGATCACTCGCTCATGGTCCAGTTCGGCTTGTTCGCCGGCAACATTCAGGGGATCCATTTCGTCGGCATATCGAGGAATCTTCTTACAATCGAGGCCGTCCAGAATCTGTAGAGCGACTTCGTTCAGCTTATGCGAGGAGCTCAGGAATTCTTGCGCTCCCATGGCGGCGCTCGCGAAACGCGGAGCGCCAAAGTAGCCCTGCCATCCGCCGGCTTTCGCGATGCGCACGTGGTCCGCGAAGTTGTGCGCCGTCAGCGATTCGGCCTGGCGGTAGTCAGGGGCGACCAGCTCAGGACGCAGAAGCAAAAGCTGACTGTGCTCATCTGCCCCGGCATGCACAGTGAAGCCCTCCTCGGCGCGCGCTTCGGGCGAAAGAAATTTGTTCTTTGTGCCGCAGCATTCGAATACCGGTCTCAGCCCGAACAAGTTCACCATGGCTCCGCCATAGACATCATGAAAATAGTCCGATGCCTGGTTGAGCGCCTTCTGGTTGTTTGGTGCGCCGTGATTATGCACCAGAAAAATCCAGCGAAAACCTTGGTCGCCAAGCTCATTCGCTACATCCATGTAAATTGCACGCACGGTCGCCATGCGCACGGGATAGCTTCCAGGAAAGACTCGCTTGGCTCCAATTGTGTTTGCCGGGTCATTGCCTAATGGGATTTGGGGGAACAGAAGCACGACCCAACCTGGTCGCGCGGCAATTGCGTTTGCCAATTCTTGTGTGTAACGCTCAATCGCGTAGCCGTCAGTATAGGAGGGAAGATAGGGCCCGTGTTCCTCTAGAATTCCGCCCGGAATCACGACAACCGTTCTTTGCAGATCGAGAGCCTGGATTTGTCGCGTATTCATCGCCGCAATTTTGTAGATCTGCCCAGTGGCTTTGTGTTCCGGAAGTGTTATGGCGGCCAGCAGCAGTGCCGCAGACAGGAACGCACGTGACAATGTCATTTCTCCTTACTCTTGCAAAATCGCATAGAATGCACGAAGGAGATTTTATGGCGGCAAACACACAAGGAATAACTGACCTGCAACTCGAGCTTTGGAACACCGGTAACTCTGAGATCGCTAAGCAACTCTATAGCGAGCACGCCGAGCGAAGCGACCCCAACGGAAGGGAGCCGATTCGACATCGTGGTGTGCATCAGATCGCAAGCTTCGTCGCTGAGGTGCGCACGGCGTTTCCCGATTTCAAACTCCACCTGAAGGAAAGTGTCGCCGAAGGTGATCATGTCGCTTTCCATTGGACGGTCACGGGAACGCAAAAAGGTGAGTTTCAGGGCATACCTGCCAGCGGCAGGCATATTGAATTCAGCGGAATGAGCCTGGACCGGCTCAGGGACGGCAAAGTGGTAAGCGAGCACGTATATTTCGACCGGCTCGCACTGCTGGAGCAACTCGGCGCGGCTCCAGCTAACGCGGCCGCAGGCGGAGCATCATAGCGGAATGTTGCCGTGCTTTTTGCGCGGCATGGTATCGGTCTTGTTCGCGAGGATGCGCAACGCCCGAATGACCTTGGCGCGCGTTTCGTGAGGCTCGATCACGTCATCAATATAGCCGCGTTCTGCTGCGACAAATGGATTTGCGAAATGCTCCCGGTATTCGCTTACCTTAGCTTCGCGTAGCGCATCGGAATCGCTTGTACCCTGGAGCTCACGGCGATAGAGAATGTTCACGGCGCCTTCAGGCCCCATGACCGCGATTTCAGCCGTTGGGTAGGCGAAATTCACGTCTGTACGAAGGTGTTTTGAACCCATAACGCAGTAGGCGCCGCCGTACGCCTTGCGTGTAATCACCGTGATCTTCGGCACGGTTGCTTCCGCAAAGGCGTAGAGCAGCTTCGCGCCATGGCGAATGATGCCGCCGAACTCCTGGGCGGTGCCTGGCAGGAATCCCGGCACGTCTTCGAAAGTCAGGATGGGGATTTGGAACGCATCGCAGAAGCGGACGAAGCGCGCGCCCTTTGTCGATGAATTGATATCGAGGCATCCGGCGAGGTGTGTCGGTTGATTCGCAACGATTCCGATTGCTTCTCCGGCCATCCGCGCGAAGCCGACGACAATGTTGCGCGCGAAATGCTCGGCCACTTCGAAGAAATAGCCGTCGTCCACCACACGGGTAATTACATCCTTCATGTCATACGGCTTGTTTGATTCGAGAGGAATTAAACTATCGAGCTCGGGATCGGCCCGGCCCTCCGGATCCTTGGCCGGCATGCGAGGGACACCATCCAGATTGTTCTGCGGCAGAAAACGCATCAGCTCGCGAATACTGCGAAGGCAATCCTCGTCGTCCGCGGCCAAGAATTGCGCAACGCCGCTCGTCGAATTATGCGTAACTGCGCCGCCCAGATTTTCTTTCGTCACGTCTTCGTGCGTGACGGTTTTTATCACGTCGGGTCCGGTGACAAACATGTGACTCGTACCGTTCACCATGAAGACAAAATCCGTAAGCGCCGGTGAATAGACCGCACCGCCCGCGCACGGGCCCATGATGGCCGATATTTGCGGGATGACGCCGCTTGCGAGGGTGTTGCGCAAGAAGATATCTGCGTAACCGGCAAGCGAGACGACGCCCTCTTGAATGCGCGCCCCGCCCGAATCGTTCAAGCCGATGATGGGAGCGCCTGTTTTCAGAGCCAGATCCATAATTTTGACGATCTTCTGCGCATTGGCTTCCGAAAGCGACCCGCCGAAAACGGTGAAGTCTTGAGCGAAGACAAAGACTTGACGCCCATGAATGAGGCCGTGCCCTGTGACGAAACCGTCGCCATCGACGACGTTCTCTTCCATGCCGAAGTTGTAGCAGCGATGGCGCACCAGCTTGTCCAGCTCTTCGAAGGTGCCTTCGTCGAGAAGCAGCGCGATTCGTTCTCGCGCCGACAGCTTTCCTTCAGCGTGTTGGCGGGTTTGCCGTTCGGTTCCTCCGCCTTCTTCGGCGCGCGCATGACGGCGACGGACTTCGTCGAGACGGTTTGTGTTCATGATGATGGATCCAGCACTGCGGGCCGGGGGATCCCCACGACCGCTACGGGCTCAGTTTCGAGTGTATTCCGGGACTGAATGCGACGATAAAATCAGTCCTCGATGATCATAGGAACCGCGGGCCATATCGATCACGGGAAGACAGCGCTTGTCGGCGCACTAACCGGGATGGATACGGACCGTCTGGCCGAGGAAAAGCGGCGCGGTATTTCGATTGATCTGGGATTCGCTCACGTTACTCTGCCCGATGGGCAAACGATAAGCTTTATTGACGTTCCTGGCCACGAGCGGTTCATCAGGAACATGCTTGCGGGCGCGGTCGGAATCCAGGCTGTTCTCTTGATCATTGCCGCCGATGAGAGCGTAAAACCGCAAACGCGGGAGCACTTCGAGATTTGCCGCCTTCTCGGTATTCGCGACGGCATGATCGTGCTGACAAAGATCGATATTGCCAGTTCCGAGCAGATTCAAATTGCTGGTGAAGAGGCGCGAGCGTTGTGCGCGGGCTCGTTTCTCGAAGGGGCGGCGATGGTGCCTGTGAGCGCGAGAACCGGAGAGGGGCTCGATGACCTTCGATCGGAGCTGTCAAGATTGGCTGCTCGCGCTCAGCCCAGAAGCGACAAGGGATTCGCGCGCTTGCCGGTTGATCGCAGCTTCACACTGCGCGGATTCGGTACGGTTGTGACGGGAACTTTATGGAGCGGGCGGCTTTCAGCCGGCGAGATGGCGCAACTGCATCCGTCGCGCCGGGAGATCCGGATTCGAGGGTTGCAAGTCCACGGCAAACCCGTGGAGATCGCTTTGGCGGGGCAGCGCACGGCGGTCAATCTATCCGGAATTGAAAGTTCGGAGATCCGGCGCGGGCACGTGTTGACGCATTCGGGCGGACTCGAGACGACGCAGTTGATGGACGTCTCCTTGGAATGGCTCAAGGGTTTTGCAGTTCCTCAAAACCGGCAGCAGGTGCTTCTCCACATTGGGACTGCGGAGGTTTTTGCGACGTTGAAGGTTCTGCGGCGCGGCGCGGAAGGTTGTGAAGCTTTGGCCAGGTTATGGCTGGCTGAGCCCCTGCTCGCCATTCCCGGAGATCGGTTCGTTCTGCGGCGGCCGTCGCCGGCGCATACGGTTGCCGGCGGGACAGTTATCGACGCCTTCCCTCCCCGGCGTGTCAATCGCGCGAAACAGTTGCTTCGCTTGCACGAGCTGATGAACGCCACTCCTGACAAGCGCGTGCAGATTCTCGTCGAAGAACGCGAAAACGGGATCAGGCTTTCCGATCTGGTTCGATCGACTGGTCTCGGTGAACCGGATCTTCGCTCGATTGTGACGCGCAACCCCGCATTGCTGATGATCGAGGCGGCACAATGCGTTGTAAGTGGGGCGTGGCTCGCTGGTAAACGCGAAGAACTTGTCCAGTATTTGACGCGCTTTCATTCGCAGAATCCCGCTGCCCTGGGCGCCCCCGTAGCGCACGCGCGGCTTGGCCTTGACCCACATCTCGCTACTCGCGTCTTTCAAGACTTTCCGTCAATACGCCAGGAGGGGGATGTTGTGGCTCTTACAACCCACAAACCACGCCTCGGCAACCGGGAGCTCGAGCTTCGGGCAAAATTAGAAGATCTGTTCCGCAAAGCGGGATTTCAGCCGCCATCATTGAGCGAAGCCTTGAGCTCTGCAGCCGCGGATCCCAAAGAAGCAAGAGCGCAGTTGGAAGGTTTGATCAAAAGCAAGACGCTGGTTCGTATTTCATCAGATTTGATATTTCACACTGACACAATTGCGCAAATTCGGAACTCTCTCGCGGCTCATAAGGGCCGCAGATTTTCCGTCCCGGACTTCAAAGAATCGACCCAGATCTCGCGAAAATACGCTATTCCGCTGCTCGAGTATCTCGATCGCGTTAACGTAACCCGGCGTGAAGGTGACATGCGCGTCGTGCTCTGACGCACAGTTCAAATTACTTCTAAGATCAGACACTTCAGATAATGCGTTTCGGGAACAGTCAGCAGAATCGGATGATCCTGCGGCTGCGTGCGCCGCTCGAGAACTCGGAGCTGCTTTTTCGAATCGAGCGCCGCCTGCGCAACTACTTCCAGAAATCGCGCTTCGCTCATGTGGTGCGAACAGGAGCATGTGACGAGAATTCCACCTTGCTTTAATAGGCGGAGCGCGCGCAAATTGATTTCTTTATAACCTCGGACGGCGCTTTCGAGAACAGATCTCGATTTGCTGAAAGCAGGCGGGTCGACAACAACGATATCGAGCTGGCGTTTCGCTGCGACCAGGCTGGGCAAATAGTCCATTACGTTGACTTCACGAAAATTGACATTGGTAATCCGATTCGCAGCGGCATTAGACGTTGCGATCGCGAGTGCCCGCGCAGAGCTGTCAATTCCGTCGACCGCTTCGCACACTGAGGCGAGATGAAGAGCAAAACCGCCGGTTCCCGTAAAGCAGTCGAGTGCTCGCCCTCGCGCGTAACGGCGCGCGGCGATGTAATTTTCACGCTGATCCAGAAAAACGCCGGTCTTCTGGCCGGAGAGGAGATCGGCCTGCCAAGTGAGATCGTTCATATTGATTTCTATTCGCTCCGGCGCGTCGCCTGCTAGCACGCGAATTTCCCGGGCCAGGTTTTCTTTGGCTCTGGTTGCGACGTCATTGCGCGCGATAATTCCCTTCGGCACGAACAGCGAAATTAGAACTCTAACCAATTCAGGCGCGAGCCGGTCCATTCCCTGATCGAGCAATTGCACGACGAACCAGTCCGCATAACGATCGATGATCAATGCAGGCAAAAGATCGCCTTCGGCGTGCACCAAACGATAAGCATCTGAGCCAGAAACGACTCGCCGGCGAAAGAGGTAAGCAGCTTCGATACGGCGCCTGAGAAAGTTCTCATCGATATCTTCGAGGTGATTGCTGAGCATGCGCAGAGATATCTGCGAGGTGGAGCTATAGTGCGCAGTGCCAAGCACCCTACCATTGCCGTCGAGCACTCGCACGGCGTCACCTGGCTGCGACGCGCCACGGTCCAAAACATCACTTGAAAAAATCCACGGATGGCCGCTTGCTATCCGGTCAGCCGCGTTTCGGTTTACGCGGACAGCAGGTAGCGTAGGCATGGCCCTCATTTAATCAGAGTCTTGAAAACCGGCGGTTGAGACGATAGATAGGGATCGTGTTGTTTCGAGAAGGCTTTTTGAACGACGCAGGCAGCGCGTGGCGAATGGCGCGCCGTTACCCAGGATCAACGCTGGCCGCGTTTTTGGCGCTAACGGTCGGGATCGGCGCAACAACCACAATTTTCAGTGTGGTTTACAGCGTTCTGTTGCAATCCCTTCCATTCAAGGATCCAGATAAGGTTGTTCGCGTTTTTGAGACAAAGGGCGGCGACATGAGGGCAGACGTGAGCATGGCCGATTATCTCGATTGGAAAACGCAAGTGGGCTCGATGGAATCTCTGGCGATTTACCGGGAGACTCAAGCGAATCTAACGGGGCAAGGCACGCCCCAGCGGGTTCGCGTTCTTTTGTGCGAATCCACGATGCTGCCGCTTCTTGGGATCAGGCCCGTTCGCGGAAGAAGCTTCGCTGAACAGGAGAATCTGCCTGGCCGGAACGATGTTGCGATGCTGAGCTGGTCATTTTGGCAGAGTGAATTCGGCGGCGGCGATGTGCTCGGACGAAAGATCGTTTTGGATGACAAGCCACATACGATCATCGGAATCCTGCCAAGAATCTCGCCTGTGCTGGGCGGGCATGAAACCTTGATTCCGGTTGCTTTCGATCCGAAACAGTTGGAGAACCGGCGCGGTTATCACGAATACTCCGTACTCGGGCGACTCCGGCCAGGGGTTTCCGTCGATCAAGCCGATACGGAATTGGCGACAATCGCGGCGTCGCTCGCGGCTGAATACCCGCGGGAAAACAGAGGCATCGGAGCGCTCGCGCTCAATTTACGAGAGTCTCTGACGGGCGATATTCGGCCGGTGCTGGTCATGCTGTTCGGTGCGGTTAGCTCGGTGCTCTTGATCGCGTGCGGGAATGTGGCGAATCTGCTGCTCGTCAGGGCATCGTCGCGCAAACATGAAATGTCTGTGCGCGTCGCGATTGGGGCGAGCCGCGGAAGACTCATCCGCCAATTATTAACCGAAAGCATTTTCGTTTCTCTTTCCGCCGCTCTCACGGGCTTAGGCTTCGCCTATCTAGGAGCGCGCATCGTTGCGGCCGCGAAGAATACTGGGATTCCTAATCCGGAACGCATCGCGCTGGACTGGCATGTGTTGCTTTTCGCGCTCGCGACCGGCTTGCTGACCGGCATTTTCTTCGGACTTGCGCCGGCGGTTTCGGTATCGACCACTCGCATCAGCGACAGTTTGAAACAATCGGCGGGAAGAGTTACAGATTCGCGGGTTCAAGAGCGGCTTCGGCAATTGTTTGTGGCTTTTGAAACCGGGCTCGCGGCGCTATTGTTGATTGAATCGGGGCTGTTGATAAAGAGCTTCGTGAAGGCTTCCACGACGCAGCCGGGCTTCTCGACCGACCATCTGCTGACGGCGCAGATCTCTCTCCCGAAATCGCGATACGGACTTCCCGGCCGTGTAGGCCCGTTTATTAGCAACACCGTTCAAGGCATTGAATCGATTCCGGGCGTTGAATCCAGCGCTGTGGCACTGAACCTCCCTCTCGTGGGCAGCGGCATGTGCTCGATTCTGACAGACAGCAGGTCTTCATACGAGAAGCAGGACAAAGCGTCCGTTCAGTTTAACGGCATTTCGCCGGATTATTTCCAAACGCTGGAGATTCCTGTCTTGCGCGGCCGGAATTTCACCTACACGGACACGTTTGATTCTCAGCCCGTTGCGATCGTTAACCAGACGCTAGCTCGTCGCTTCTTCGGGCGCGAGAATCCTATCGGGCGCCGGATTGCCTATTTTTCGGATCACCCGCAGTGGAAGGAGATCGTCGGTGTGGTGGCGGACATCAGGCAGCACGGGGTTGAAAACAGCCCGATTCCAGAGATCTTCACGCCGCTTGCGCAGGATGAATTCTTATGGCTCGCCATTGTGGCGCGAGTCACCGGCGATCCGCTTCGCTTTGTACCCGCGATTCAGAAGAAAGTGCATCAGGTGGATCCGGATTTAGCCGTCTTCCTGCCCCGAACAATGGACCAGATGATCAATCGCGAGCTAGGCGGTCGAGCTTTTCAGGGATGGCTGCTCAGCGCGTTCGCCAGTTTCGCGATTTTTTTGGCCTGCATCGGAATCTATGCCGTTATTGCGTATTCGGTGACACAGAGAATCAGCGAAATCGCGGTGCGAATGGCTGTCGGGGCGTCAACCGCAGACATTATGCGCATGATTGTCCGCGAGGGAGTTGTGCCGGCGCTGCTCGGAACGATTGCCGGGGTAATCTGTTCATTCGGCGTCTCACGTCTGCTTTCGGGCCTGCTCTATGGAGTGCAGCCGATGGATCCGACAACGTATCTGCTCGTTATAGGCCTTTTACTTGCTGTTTCGATTGCCGCGGCGTACGTGCCCGCCCGGCGCGCAGCCTCGCTTGATCCCTCGCAAGCGCTGCGGCATCAATAGGCGGACTCTGGGCAGGCGTTCTTAAACGTCTAGATTCCGTACATCGAGCGCGTTTTCTTCGATGAATTTGCGGCGGCTTTCGACGTCTTCGCCCATCAACGTTGAGAAGATCGGCTCCGTTTCAACGAAGTCCTTCAAATCCACCTGCAACAACGTGCGGGTCTCTGCGTTCATGGTCGTCGCCCAGAGCTGCTCGGCATTCATCTCGCCCAGTCCTTTATAGCGCTG
Source organism: Acidobacteriaceae bacterium (assembly GCA_019240405.1). GTDB lineage: Bacteria > Acidobacteriota > Terriglobia > Bryobacterales > Bryobacteraceae > Bog-105. The sequence continues at coordinate 11,539 of JAFAYL010000026.1, read as the reverse complement.
CACGCTGACTTCTCGCATGCCCTCACTTTTCACACTATTGAGCAGATCGCGCCAGTTTTCGAGCACATTGCGTTGAGAATCTTTGATGACTGTAAAGGGCGGCTTATTCAGACGCGCCGCTTGTTTCACCATCGCACGTAGGCGGCGGAATTCAGGAAGCGTCAGGAATTCCGTATTGATATAGCGCGTAGCATTGGTCGGATCTTTGTATCCGACCATCCAGGCTGAATGCTCTTCTTCACGTTCCACCGTGACCTCAAGCTTCGCGCTTTTCAGGCGACTGGCGAGCATCTTTACGTTCTGCTCATTTTGCAGATCGGCTTTTGTGTCGAGAGGCACACTGACATCTGCGAGGACTTCTACGACGCGCGTATCGCGGACCCGGCGCTCCAACCTGCGCCAGATTTGCCCAAGCTCGTCAAGGGACATGAGGAAGTTGCGAAGCTCGGCGCCTTCAACCAGGGTGACACCTGTCCCATTGCCGCCAATCTCGATTGTCAGGTTTTCTGTGGCACGGCGCAGGATCTCGCGAGTGAATTCCTTGTCGTCTTTGATGTACTTCTCGCTTTTGCCCTTTTTGATCCGGTAGAGGGGCGGCTGAGCGACAAATACTTTGCCGCGCGTGATGAGCTGTTGCATGTGACGAAAGAAGAACGTTAGCAGCAATGTGCGGATGTGAGATCCATCCACATCAGCGTCGGTCATGATGATGATCTTGCCGTAGCGCAGCTTCGCCATCTCGAAATCGTCGCCTTTGCCGATACCCGTGCCGATGGCCGTGATCATGGCCCGGATCTCTTCGTGGCCGAGCATTTTGTCGTAGCGGGCTTTTTCGACGTTTAGTATTTTGCCTTTTAGCGGCAGAATGGCTTGATAGCGGCGGTCGCGTCCCGATTTGGCCGTTCCGCCGGCGGATTCTCCTTCGACCAGGAAGAGCTCACATCGATCAGGATCGCGCTCCTGGCAATCCGCGAGTTTACCCGGCAAGCCTCCTGAATCGAGAGCGCCCTTGCGACGCGTCAGATCACGCGCCTTGCGAGCTGCTTCTCGCGCGCGCGCCGCGTCGATCGCTTTGGTAACGATCTTTTTCATCACGGCAGGGTTCTTGTCGAAGTACTCCCCCAGCTTGTCGTTTACGAACTGAACCACGTGGCCTTGGATGTCCGAATTCAACTTGCCTTTGGTCTGCCCTTCGAACTGAGGCTGCGGCAACTTAACGCTGATTACGGCAGTGAGGCCTTCGCGCACGTCGTCGCCGGTCAGATTCTCTTTGGGATCTTTGATTAATCCGGCTTGTTGCCCCGCGGTGTTAATGGTTCGAGTCAGAGCGCTTCTGAAACCGCTCAGGTGGCTTCCCCCATCGACGGTGTTGATGTTATTCGCGAAACTGAACACGTTCTCCGAATAAGAATCGTTGTATTGAAGAGCTACCTCGATAGTCAGTTTTCCGCCGTTCGGCAGGTCGCGGTCGCCTTCAAAATGAATTGGCTTATCGTGCAACACAGATTTCCCACGGTTGAGATGCTTTATAAACTCAGCGATCCCGCCGCTGTAATAGAACTCCTCTGTTCGTATATCCTCGCCGCGCTCATCGCTGAGCGTAATTTTCAAGCCTCTATTAAGAAATGCGAGCTGACGCAAGCGCTGCGCGAGCGTATCGAAGTTGAACTCCGTTGCGTCCATGATGCTGCTATCAGGCTTGAAAGTGATCTTCGTGCCGGTTTTGTTCGATTTGCCCGTTTTAGCGAGCGGCCCCTTTGGTATGCCGCGCTCGTAATCTTGCTCCCAAGTAGCTTTGTCGCGCCAGATTTCAACGTGCAGAGTTTCAGCGAGAGCATTCACGCAGCTTACGCCGACACCGTGCAATCCGCCTGAGACTTTGTACGTGTTGGAGTCGAACTTGCCGCCCGCGTGCAGCTTCGTCAATACCACCTGCGCAGCCGACACGCCTTCCTCGGCGTGAATGTCTACCGGAATTCCGCGGCCGTTGTCGACGATTGTGATCGAGTTGTCGATGTGAATCGTCACGCTTACTTCCGTGCAGTAACCAGCAAGAGCCTCGTCGACCGAATTGTCGACTACCTCGTAGACCAGATGATGGAGGCCGAGCTCGCCGGTTGAACCGATGTACATCGCCGGCCGCAGACGGACCGCTTCTAAGCCCTCGAGGATTTTTATACTGCTTGAATCGTAATTTTCGTTGTGAGGCACTGTACCCATAATTTTCAAACCAAGAAGGATCGTTTAGGGCGGCCATGCCCATGCGGGCCGGGCGTGCCCGGCCCTTACATATCCCGACTGCATGTCAAATGCGCATGGGCATCACGACATAGCGATAGGAGGTATCTGCAGCACCAGCGTGCGGCCGGAGCTCACCAGCGCTATTCGCATCTTTAAAGTGGAATTCCACTTCGCTCTGATCGACGGAGCGCAAGAAATCTAGCAGATATTGCGCATTGAAGCCGATCTCCACATCAGGTCCGCTAAACTCAACTGGAATCGTTTCCTCGCTCTCGCCGGTTTCTGAAATCGAGGAGTGGACCTTCAGCTCTTCTTTCAGAATCTGCAACCGGATTGCGCGCGAACGCTCGTCAGCAAACTGGGCGACGCGCTCAATCGCCGACTTCAGCTCATCACGCTGAATAGTGAGCTTGTGCGGATGATCCTTGGGCAAGACTCGCTCGTAATCGGGAAAATTGCCTGTCAATTTACGGCTGAGCAGAAGGCGCTTGTCGATTCGGAAGAAAAGGTGATTTTCGTTTCCGGAGAATTCGATCTGTTTGCTTGAATCGTCGCTTGCGAGCTTCTGTATCTCAGACATTGCTTTCTTGGGGAGCAGCGCCCGGTATGACCCGCTGAGACCTGGCAGGGAGAGATTTTTTTCGACAATTGCTAAGCGGTGACCGTCGGTCGCGACCATCACGAGGCCGCTTTCTTTTAAGATCAGCAATGCGCCATTCAACGTGAATCGCGATTCTTCGGCAGAGATGGCGAAAATGGTACGCGAAATCATCTCCGACAAGACGGACAAAGGAATGCCGGCCAGCGGTTCCGGCATTTGAGGCAACTCCGGAAAACTCTCCCGGGACATGCCGGCAATACGGGTTCGCGAGCGTCCACAAACGAAACTGGCCCACTGATTATCGCCGAGCTTTACCTGGAGGTCTGCATCCGGCAGAAGCCGCACATAATCGAGCAAGCGGCGAGCTGGAATTGTACCAGCGCCTTCTTTCTTGATACGTGCCGGACATGCGCAGCGAATTCCAAGTTCAAGATCTGTAGCTGTCAACCAAACCTGCTCGTCATCTGTTTCAACCAGAATGTTCGAAAGAATTGGGATGGTGGTTTTCTTCTCAACTACGCCCTGTGTGAGCCCTAGCTCCCGTACCAGATCGGCCTTGCTTACCGAGAATTCCATGACGATTTTGGAGAGCTCCTTACCCCTGTCCTTTCTGCCTGTATGTAGAACAAAAGAAGAACCGTATTAGTAGGGGTTGTGGAAATGTTGAAATCCTTCTAAATTATAGCAAAAACTACTGCTTCTTTCAGTTTCAAGGTGTGAAAAAGTAGTTGCCCGCATTCGAAATCTCGACCGGTATGAAGGTGAGCGCATTGATGCAACGGGCGGATCTTGAAGCCTCTGTGGAAAGGTCGCATAACTCTATTGAAGTGAGTCCATTGCGGAGTGGATCAAATTGTTCAAATCCTCATCACGCTGGCGCAATTCCTCAATTTTCTGGATGGAGTGCAAAACCGTCGTGTGATGCTTACCGCCGAAGTAGCGCCCAATTTCCGGGAGCGAGGCATGTGTGAGCTCCTTTACGAGATACATCGCCACTTGGCGCGGATAAGCGATCTGGTGGGTGTTGCTCTTTAGCTTGAGCTGTCCGGGTTGCATAGAGAAGCGTTCCGCAACGGCCCGGATGATCGATTCCATCGAGATTTTCTTTTCGCTCCCGGTGTTCAGATACTTGAGCGTTTGATGCGCCATCGTGAGGTTGATCGGCTGGGCTGTTAACGACGAGACTGCGATCAGCCGTGTCAGCGCGCCTTCGAGCTCGCGCACGTTCGACTTGGTTTTTGTCGCAATAAAAATTCGAACGTCCTGCGGAAGCGCAACGCCCTCAGATTCCGCTTTCTTGTCCAAAATTGCCATTTTGGTTTCGAGATCCGGCGCTTGGACGTCGACCATGAGCCCCCATTCGAATCGCGAGCGGAGCCTTTCCACTAGACCGGGAAGCTGGTTCGGCGCAGAATCGCTCGAGATCACGATTTGCTTCTGATGATCGTAGAGCTCGTTGAAGGTGTGAAAGAACTCTTCTTGGGTGCGCTCCTTGCCGGCAATGACGTGAATGTCGTCGATCAGCAGTACGTCGGCGGAACGATAGTGGCGATGGAACAGCGAGATGCGGTCCAGCTTGATGGAAGCAATCATCTCGTTCATGAATCGCTCACTGGACGTGTACACGATGTTGAGACCCGGGTAATTATCAAGAAGGCTCCGTCCGATCGCATGCATCAAATGCGTCTTGCCGATTCCAACCCCGCCATAAATGAACAGCGGATTGTAGCTGCGCGATGGCATTTTGGCGACGGCTTGCGCGGCTGCGTGAGCGAGTTGATTCGATGAGCCGACTACGTAGGTCTCAAAGGTGAGGCGCGGATTCAGCCACGACGAAGATTTCTCAAAAACAGGTTCCGGAGATTGCGCGTGCCCGTTCGAAGCCGTTCTTTGAGGCGAGGTGGAGGCAGCCGCTGCGAATGCGAAGACGGGCTCGCTTGTGTAGTGCACCTGACGAACCGGAAGGCTAAGTTCGTCAATGGCTGACTGAACGTGATGTGCATACTCCTGCCGTATCCATTCCTTCGTGGCCTGGTCCGGCACGCGGATCGTCAGCCGTCCGTCCTGAAAAGAGGTTTGAGCCGTGCGAGAAATCCAGTTCTCGTACGCCCCGGTGCTGATTTTGGCAGCTAGCTTCTTTTGGATCTCTCCCCAAACGTCGGTCACGCAGCACTCCTTGGCGCGAAACGGACATAAATTTCCCACAGGTTTTCCACTTTTGTGGAAAACACTACAAGCACTACGCTGTGAGGTAAGTCGCGGCGAGCAACAGCGACGCGTTCACGGGCTTTTGGGGGAAACCGTTCCGTTCCTACGGAAACATCAGTCTAACACAGGCGACAGATTTTCAAGAAGAAATCTCGGCTTCGTGTAAACGCTTCAGAATGTTGCTGTTAACAGCAGGGCCGAACTGGCGAGAAAACGAAAATCGGGTCCTCCAACCCGAACAATTACTTAATAACATTCGATGTTGCAATCAGATGAATTGACTTTGTAACAAACTCGTCAGAGAATGTCGAAGAGCCATCGACGCGGGAGTAACTCAGCTGGTAGAGTGCAACCTTGCCAAGGTTGATGTCGCGGGTTCGAATCCCGTCTCCCGCTCCAGCCGGGCAGTGTCTATTCCGGACACATAGGTAACACTTCGTTCCTATGCGAGGCAGGTGCTTAAATTGATCTTCTTGCGATATAGGCCGAGGCGGCCGCAGTTCGTGACCACCACCGTTTTGTCCGAAACGGATACTGCGGTTCAGCGTTACGCCGGTACGGCTTGGTAGAAGCCGTATAGACTTCAGCCGGGCACTTCATCTCCAGCGCTTCATGTGGCCGTTCTTGGTTAAGTTCTTCCAAGAAGGCATCGAACTTGGCCTGCTGCTGCAGGATGTTCCGCGCCAGCCTGAGCGTGTCGCTTCTTTCTTCAGCGGGAGCAACGCGCTCCCCTTCGAAGGGGTGTTAGTCTGCTGAAAACTCGAACGTCACCCGTGAGCCTAAAACGGCTCCGCTTGCGCCTGTAAGAGTGATCTTCCAAGTTCCGGATCCCGAGATGCTGATTGGGAATTGCTGGTACACTTCTCTAGCCACGAACTTCACAGAACCCGTGGAGGTTTTACCGCTCGGGCTGAGCACGGTGTAGTTAGCGGTCACGGGCTCATTTGGCATGGCTGAGAGCGCCAGCACCGGATAATACGTCGTTACCGCTGCCGCTCCGCTCGCCGGCAGCTTATCCGAGCTGATCGAAAACTCCATTGTCGGAGCACCGGTCGATATGGTGTAGGAATTCGTCGAGGTAAGGCTTGTGTTGTATCCCGAAGCAACGGCCCGCGCCTTTACCACCGCGCTGCTGTTGAGCTGAAACGGCCCGGAGTACACAGCGGAAGAAAAACTCGGGTTACTGCCATCCAGCGTGTAGTAGATCGTGCCGCCGGGTGTTTGCGTACTGATCGTAACCGTCAGCGGGCCAGTTATCTTCTCCGGACAGCGTGGCTCGATGCTCGGAGCCTGGGCCGTCACCGCTTGCTTGTGAGCCCAGGTGACGAAAGTTGCTGTCAAGTTAGGGATTGTGATTTCCGTTACCGCATGGTTATACGGATCCACCCACTTGCCGGTCGGCAGCGTAACTGCTTGCGTTGATCCAGTCCAATTCAAATACACGTAGCCGTCCTCGTACTGGCGCCAATACAGCCGGTTGGCGGGTTGGCCATTCGCCGGCCCCTCCTGATATGCAGCAACCGGGGTGCCGAGAGCTGCGTTCCAGCGCTCCCAATCGCCGGGAGGTACATGGGCGCCCCGCGTAGCAAAAAAGAAATTCGGACCTTTTAGCAGCTCATAAACCACAAATCCTGTCAGCAGATCCGCTTCCTTCCAGTTGGGCGATAGCAGCGCCCCTAAGATTCCCACACGCCCCGTCGAGCCCAACCAGCTAAACCACGGGAATATCATGTTATAAAACCCGGTCAGCTCGGTTTGCGTTGGATTGCTATACCAGGCTAATACATCCTCTGCCAGCGCGCCCCCAACATTCGCATAGATGTTCTGGAACTGGCTGGGATCAGTCATCGAACCCACGTCCGTTATTACATTGATATCGGGCGCGAGCTGCTTTAAGCGATTAAAGAAGTCGGCGATCGATTTCAGGTATTCATTCGCATTCTGCTGAAACGGCGCATCCCATGGCACTCCCCCAACGAACGTGCCACTGTCATCCAACACCCCATAGGCGGCGTAATAAAACGCGCAACCGTCCATGTACGCCCACACATTCCCCAGAGTGTTCATGGACTGAAGTACAACCGGCCGCGCGTAATGATTTATCCAAAACTTGATAAACCGGTCATCTGCCACGTTCACTGCATACACCCAATTGCTCTGCGGAGCCGTTGGTTTGTTATTCGCGTCAAGCTCGAGATAGCCCTTGAACATTACCGGTCGTTTTTTGCCTTGGTAAGTCGCAGTAACGAAAATGGGAGCGCGCCCGGCGGCGACTTCCTGCGCTTCGTAATCGCGTAACGTCGAGTACGGGAACCCAAATCCATTATCGACAATTCCGAAATGATTGAAATGCATGTAGTGCCCCTTGATCGTTTCCGGCGCAAACATGGTACTTCGGCTGCCAGCGCCCATGTATGCTCCGAAGTCACTATTGGGGAAGCCTTGAGCGGGTTGGAAAATGGACCCGAGCTCCGTGTCCATTACGGTTCGGTTCGAGTTTGTCGACGCTCCTGTTAGCAGGATCGACGAGAATAGTAACGCAGTTGATGTAAGGATTGCCCTCATAATATTCCTTCCCTTCTTTGCTTCTGTCCTAAACTGGGGCACTCGTGACGCTTCGATGGCGCTCGCACTCACGGCCCCTTAAACTTTGCTGTTCAGGAGTCACTCGGTGCCGAACCTTCGCTGGGTTCAGAGCGCGACACCCTTCACAGATTGTTTTTCGCTATCGCGAGAGTCTTGAGCTTAGTTTGGAGTTAGATAAGGCGATCCAAACATTGCCGCCGGAACTCTGCAATGTTACTAAATCACGGCGGACGCAATAATAGAATCAACGTCCAACTAATCATTTCTAGTTATCCAGCCCTTTCAAGGTACTAGATCTCACACGACGAAGTTTCAATGAAGTTGCGACTTAGGTATTCGCATTTTGATCCATGACTTAACTTCTTGAATACTGAAGAACGGTTGTATCTCCTACAGTTGCACCCGTAACAGCAATAATTGAGATTTGCCACGTTCCTGCACCGGAGACACTAACCGGAAATTGGGTGTAAATTTCGCCGGGAAGAAAGGTTTTCGAAGCGGCCGTAGTTCCCCCTGCTGGATCGACAACCATATACGTCACTGTGACGGTTTCATTCGGCACGGCAGAGAGCACCAGTACAGGAAAATAGGAGGTTACGCTCGCTGGACCGCCTGCAGCGCCCTGATCAGAGGACGTGGTGAACTGCACCGTTGGGGTCGCTTTCACGATATTGAAAGGCGCAATGGACGCACCGCTCGGATCATCCCCGTACAGGAACGCTCGCGCCTCGACGACTGCACTGCTAGTGAGTTGAAACGGGCCAGTGTAAATCGGCGATTTGAAATTTGGAGCGCTCCCGTCGGTCGTGTAGCGGACTGTGGCATTCGGCGTATTGTTCGCAATTGTTACGGTCACAGGGCCAGACATGGTATAGGCTGAACGGGGCGAAATGCTGGGCGCTTGGGCTACATTTGCATGTCCCGCCACGCGCACTAACATTCCCGTGGAAGGCGGAATCTGAAGCGTCGTCAGCGGGTTATTTTCAGCATCTACCCATTTACCGGAAGGAAGCTTAACGCTTTGTGTCGCGCTCGTCCAGTTGAGGTATACATACCCATTTGTAAACTGTCGCCAGAACAGGCGGCTCGTGATCAAACCGCCAGGCTGCTGCGGGCCTTGTTGCATGGCCGAAACAGGTAAACCTAGAGCAGCGTTCCAACCCTCCCAATCGCTGGGCGGAATCGCGATACTCTGCGGCGGGCCGGCCGGAAGATAGCGAGGACCGAAGAAAAAGTTCGGCCCCTTAACAAGTTCGTAAATCACAAATGCCGAAAGCAGCTGAGATGTTTGCCAGTTGGCAGGTAGATTTGCTCCGAGAATTCCAACCCGGCCTGTCGCGCCTAGCCATGAGAACCAAGGAAAGACCTGTTTGTAAAAGCTGTTGAAGTTACTTTGGGATGGGTTCTTTTGCCACGCGATTGCGTCTTCGAGCAGAGCGCCCGCCACGTTAGCGTAAACGTTTGGAAACTGAGTGGGGTCCGACATCTGGCCCACGTCTGTATTGATTTTGATGTCGGGCGCGAGCTCGCTCACCCTTTTGAAGAACTGGGCGATAGAGTTCAAATAGTCGGTCGCGTTTTGAGGGAACGGCGGATCCCAGGGGATTCCGCCCACAAATTCACCGTTATCGTCCAAAACGCCATAACTTCCGTAGGAAAACTGGCAGCCATCCAGATAAACCCAAACGTTCTTCAGCTTCTGCATTGGAGCTAGAACGTTAGGTCGAACATATCGATTAATCCAAAACTTGATAAAGCGGTCGTCCGCGACATTTACTGCATATGTCCAGATAGCAGGCGCGGTTCTTGGCCGATTTTTTAGTAAATTTAGATAGATCGAGAAGAGTACAGGGCGTTTTTTCCCCTTGTAAGTCGCAGTTACAAAGATAGGCGGTCTTCCAGCCGCTACCTCCTGCGCTTCATACTGCCTTAGCGCTAGATACGGGAATCCTAACGATTCATCCCAAGGTGAGAAATGATTGAAATGGCCGTAGTGGCCCTTCAACGCATCCGGCGCGAGAACGGTTGTGTAAGGACCAGCCCCCATATAAGCTCCGTAGTCAGTCCACGGAAAATTATTTGGAGGAGTGAAGTAGGTGCCTAACTCAGTGTCCATCACCGTCCGATAGGGACTGGCTGTCTGGGCTTGTAAGCCTAACGCGGCGATCATCAGACTATGACAGGCTATTGACATCCGTGCAATCATAAGTGACCTTCCGCCATCATCAGCCCGGAGACACGTTCCATCAAGGGATTATCGCCCTTTATGGGCTCATAGCCTGCGGTTGCAAGTCAGAGTCCGAGGCACAAGGTATGTTACTAAAGTTTCGCGAAAGTTTGCGTCAATGAGTACTAATGCTTCATACCTCACAGTACTAGATCTAGTACTATGCGCTCGGGCCAGAGTCAACCTCTGAGATATTGGTCGGTCTTGTTAAGCCAGTCAGCTCGGGGAGGCGTGAAGATATCGATGTCGACGGTGTCTTCGAGGGCCACAGCCTGATGCGGAACGTTTGGCGGTATGCAGAGGAATTCGCCCGCGCTCACAATGATTTCTCTCCCATCGACCGTGAACTGGAGCGCGCCTTCCTGCATGTACGCGATCTGCTCATTGACGTGACTGTGCATCGGTACCACACAACCCTTTTTGAGCAGAACGCGAGCGACCATGATCTGATCACCGACTATGAGTTGACGGTCTAGCAACGGATTCAACGATTCGATCGGAACATCCGACCAACTAACGTGTTTAACGCCGGTTGGCGTCGGCTTTTCCGCCCGTCCTGTATCGCTCATTGGGGTGATGCTCCTATCAGGTTGAGATTATCAGGTCCCTTCAATAACGATCCGTCGGTTTAGAGCCCTTTATACATGCCGCCATCGACAAGGAGCGTTTGGCCTGTGATAAATGAAGCCCGTTCGGAGGCAAGCCAAACCACAGCATCGGCCAGTTCCTCGGGACGGCCCAAACGTCCGAGTGGAATCTGTTCAGTCCAGACTTGCTCGACCATCTCTTCGCTCTGACCAAGCGCGGCAGCCCGGCTGGCGGATAATTCCTTCAGGCGCTCGGTCGCGGTGTAGCCCGGCGCGACATTATTGACCAGAATTCCGTCTTTGCCGAACTCGTTCGCGAGGCTTCGAACCAATCCCATGACGCCCGCGCGAATCGCGTTTGAAAGAACGAGCTGGGGCTGCGGCTGGCGGACCGTTATAGAACTGATCGTGATAATTCGTCCCCACTGGCGCTGCTGCATGTACGGGATTACAGCCCGCGCGAATACGGCGGCACTCAAGAGATTCAGAGAGAATGCTTCATTCCAATCAGCGTCGGTTGCTTCCAAAAACCATTTGGCAGGCGGACCTCCCGCATTCGTGACGCAGATATCAATACGGCCGAACTCTTTATTAACATTCTTCGCGAACTGCTCGATGGCGGCGCTGTCGCGAACGTCAACGGTCTCGGTATAGACGCGAACCCGGAACCGTTCCCGGATCTCGTGCGCGGTGCGTTCAAGAGCAGCGCGCCCTCGGGCACAGAGTGCGAGGTAAGCTCCTTCGGCGGCAAGCGCAAAAGCTGCTGCGCGCCCCAACCCTTGGCTTGACCCAGCAACGATGGCGACTCGATTCGCTAAACCTGTATCCACAGATGAATTGTCGCGGAGTGGAAAAGAAAAGGGGACCTAAAGTCCCCTTTTGTCGCGTCGATCGTGTTCGACCCTAGAGTTGTGACCAAATAGTCCCCTTCGAACCGGGGCGGTATTGAGTATAGCTTTTGGGCAAGCGCGCACAAATCTTCTAAATGCCCGTGCGCCTGTCCGCGGAATCGCTCACCTTCTCCGCGATGGATTTGCCCTGCACAAACTGAAGCAGGTAATCCGGACCGCCCGCCTTCGAATCCGTTCC
>JAFAYL010000048.1 GCA_019240405.1 Acidobacteriaceae bacterium | reverse complement strand
GTTCCTTCCGCGCGCTCTTCGAGCTTGACTTCAATATGGTTCAGCGCCGGACAGGACATGAACAAAGGACCGCTCAATTCGAGCAGCACGGGCGGCTTGATCACTTGGACATGTCCCCAGAGGTGGCCGATACCATTGCCGCGGTCGCGGAACCACCGGCCACCCGGCCATTGCTCCAAAATCATCTGCAAGGATTCACCCTGCGGGTTGGTGAAGCCTCCGGCGAGCCGGTGCAAAACGCTTCGGAAGACGGTTTCTATCTCCGCCTTAACGTCAACGGTTTGCGTGGTGTCCAGCGTCATGTGGTCGATTGTCACGGATAAATTCCCTTGTTATGTGCCTTTATAGTAACGTGACTATAAGGTCACGTCAAGAAGGTTATTCCTTCGATTTTGCGCCGCCATGCCGCGCGGTTTGGCGAGAGACTCCTTAAAATTCCTTAACTCATCCAAAATCTTTGAGTTGACCTTATCGCCAGAACTACTTACCATATAAATAATCTGTATTTGTCCGGTCTTTACGTTGATGGGATACTTATCTTCCAAGAACGCTTCGATGAGAAACGTATCTAAACTCGCGTTACCGTTCGCCTTACTGGCTGCCGCGAGTTTTGCGAGCGCGCGTCCTGCGCCACAGTCGAGCACGACAACTGTTTCCGCTAAGAAGCACAGCGGGAAGCGGCGGCCGAAACGCGTTGTGGCTTCTGCCCGAACGCGCGTGACTTCGCGCAAGACGGGCCGCTCCGTTGCGCTGACGACAACGCAGGCCGGGGTGATCCATTCCGATTCGTCCACCCCTTTGCGAGTTGCCGTGGCGCGCCGCCGCCGGGGACGTCGCGTTTACTTCAATCCTTGGACGGAGCCGACCTTTGCCGATTCAAAGGTTGGAGACAACCTGGATGGCGAAGACCTTGTTATTCGTAAAGCGGCAGTCGATGCGCTTGGCCCGTATAACGGGACTGTCGTAGTCGCTGATCCCCAGACCGGACGGATTCTGACGATCGTCAATCAAAAGCTTGGTCTGAAAGGCGCATTTCAACCCTGCTCGACCGTGAAGGTAATCGTCTCTCTCGCTTCTCTCAGCGAGAACATCGTAAAACCAGGAACGTCTGTCCGCCTCTCGCGCCGCTCGTCAACCGATATGACGCAGGCTCTGGCACTCTCGAACAATTTATACTTCGCCAAATTGGGCCAGGAACTCGGCTTCGACCGCGTCTACAAATACGCCAAACTATTCGGGCTCGGCGAGAAGGCGGGTCTGGACATTCCGGGTGAAGAGGCGGGTTACTTGGCAAGTGAAGCTCCGGAAACGGGCGTCGGAATGATGACCAGCTTTGGAGACGGCATCCGCCTCACGCCGCTCGAGCTCGCCAGCATCGTCGCAACCATCTCGAATGGCGGCACGATGTATTACCTGCAATACCCAAAGAGCCAGGAAGAGATCGAACATTTTGTTCCCAAGATCAAGCGAACTTTGGATATCGCCGATCTCATCCCGCAAATCAAGCCCGGAATGGTGGGCGCGGTTGAATACGGTACCGCGCGCCGCGCAAATTATGATCCGACGGATCCTGTGTTCGGCAAAACCGGTACCTGCACCGATACCTTGCAACCCGGTGTGCACCTCGGTTGGTTCGGCTCCTTTAACGACACGGGCAAAAACAAACTTGTGGTGGTTGTCCTGCTTACCGGCGGCCGCGGCATAAGCGGCCCGATCGCTTCGGGCGTGGCCGGAAATGTATACCGATATCTCTCTGATGCACATTACTTCAATGCCGAAGCAGCTCTCCCCGGCCTGACCGAGCCCATGATTCCCATGAGCTTAGTGTCGATGCAGAACTGCTGCCGTCACTAGTTATCCCGATAGGCCGTTCCGGCCACAGTACCCGTAAACCTTTGCTCGGCCCCGATGCTGGGCGAAAATAGAGGGATGTCGCTGCGCGAGCAGATCCTCACCATAAAACGCGAGGACCCCGCGGCAAAGAACGCGCTCGAGATTCTGCTTTGCTATCCGGGTCTTCACGCTGTGATGCTGCACAGCGTCTCGCGCTGGTTTTACGTTCGGAGGATGTTCGTAGTAGCCAGGCTGATCTCGCAGTTCGCGCGCTTTCTCACCGGAATAGAGATTCACCCGGGCGCCACGATCGGTCGCCGTTTCTTTATTGATCACGGGCTCGGCGTAGTCATCGGTGAGACTGCCGAAATCGGCGATGACGTTCTGCTCTATCAAGGAGTGACGCTCGGCGGTACGGGAAATGAGCGGGGCAAGCGGCATCCTACCCTCGGGAACCGAGTGGTGATCGGCGCAGGCGCGGCAGTGCTTGGAAACATCACTCTCGAAAACGATGTCAAGGTGGGCGCGGGTTCAGTAGTGGTTCATTCGGTTCCGGCGGGTTCAACGGTCGTCGGAATTCCAGGGCGTGTTGTGAGGACTCGCGCGGAGGCTCTCGGCACACTTGAACATGGCCGCGTGGCTGCCGCAGCCGAGGCGGAAATCGCGGACATCGAACAACTCAGCGATCGAATCCGCGAACTCGAGGCGCTTCTCCGACTCTTGCTCGACGACCGCGTCGGCCAAGCCCGCGGCTAATCTCCGTCTGCGAAGCGGTACCGAAAACTGTTCGCGGCGAGCTGCTCGAGTTCGGCTCGCGAAAATCCAAAATGCTCCGCCGCTAGCCGGTATTCGCCGACGACATCGGTGTGGAACAGCGCGGGATCATCGGTCCCTAATACAACTGGAACTTCTGCATCCCAGAGCCGCCGCAAGGGGTGATCCGCCAAATTCGCGACTGCGCCGGTCCGCACATTGCTCGAAGGACAGACCTCAAGCGGAATATCGCGCTCTCGCAACTCCCTCAACAGGTCCATGTCTTCGACGGCCCGAATTCCATGTCCGATGCGTTCTGCTCCAATCCTGAGCGCATCCCAAACGCTGTGGGCGCCGCACACTTCTCCGGCATGGCACGTCAAGCGCAGGCCCGCTTCGCGAGCTTTGCGATAGAGATCTTCGAACCATACAGCCGGCCCACGCTCCTCATCGCCACCGATCCCAACGGCGACGACTCCCCGAGCCTGCAATTCCGCCGCAATATCAAACACTCGCGCGGCCTTCGCGGCTCCGAACTGGCGAACGGCATCGAAGATCCATTTCACTTCGATGGCGGTATTCCGGTCAGCCTCCCTGCGGAGCGCCTCAAAGATAGGCTCGATGTCTTCCCCTTTCCAAAGAATGACCCCGGCCGATAACGTGATCTCCGCGTAGGAAACGTTCTGCGATGCCAGCTTTTCTAACAGCCGGCGCGCCGCCAGCGCATAGGCATCCGGCGTGTTCAGCCTGCGAGTGGCCCACACGAACGCCTTTATGAACCCAGCGAAATCGCTGTATTCGAGATTTTCGCGAATCATCTGCGCGGTGAGGGAGGGATCAAGTTCCTGAATCGTTTCCGCCTCAAGCGAGCCTTCTAAGTGCACATGAAGCTCAGTTTTCGGCAATCTCCAGATGAACTCTTCGAGCTCCGTCACCTGCGCTCCCCTGACATAATAAACGTGCCATGACCGATCACGAGATTGAAGCGATAACCGGGGGTTACCACGGCGATCCGTTTCGCATTTTGGGGCCGCACGCTGTCACCGGCAACGGGAAATCGAAAACCACGCAATGGGAGATTCGAGCATTTTTGCCACAAGCGAAACGGGTAGAGCTGGTCGCGAATGGCAAGCAAGTAGCGATGGATCGCATTCATTTGGCGGGTTTGTTTACGGCGCGACTTGCTTCCGAACCATCTTCCTACAAATTCAGAATCACCGACTACACTGACAAAGTTTCCGAGTTAGACGATCCCTACCGGTTTCAAGATCTTCTTCTCAGTGACTTCGACTTGCACATTTTTGGAGAGGGAACTAACTACGAGGCGTACCGATCGTTCGGCGCTCACGTGATGACCATAAACGGCATCACTGGAACGCGGTTTGCTGTCTGGGCGCCGAATGCGATTGTGGTCAGCGTCGTAGGAAGCTTCAACGATTGGGATCTGCGACGGCATCCCATGCGCGCTCGCACCGGCGGGATTTGGGAAATCTTCATTCCTGGCGTACAGCCCGAGGCGCCTTACAAATATGGCGTCAAGTCACGTTTCCGTGGCTACAGCCAGATGAAGTGCGATCCCTATGGTTTCGGGATGGAAGTTCCTCCCAAGTCTGCTTCGCTTGTCAACACGCTTGAAACCTACACATGGAACGACCAGAAGTGGATGGACGAGCGCGCCAAGACGAAACTTCTCGAAAGCCCGATATCCGTTTACGAAGTTCATCTCGGATCGTGGCTCAAGGGCGAACTTCACCAGCCGCTAAATTATCGCCAGCTCGGGAGTAAACTGCCGGCTTATGCCAAAGAGATGGGCTACACCCACATCGAGCTGATGCCCATTGCCGAGCATCCTTACGCGCCCTCATGGGGCTATCAGGTGATCGGATATTTCGCGCCGACCGCCCGCTATGGATCGCCGCAGGATTTCATGTACTTCGTGGATTGCTGTCACGAAGCCGGGATCGGAGTGATTATGGACTGGGTGCCGGCGCATTTCCCCAAAGACGCGCACGGACTCGCGTATTTCGACGGCACTGCGCTTTACGAGCACGAAGATCCGCGGCTAGGCCAACACAGAGACTGGGGCACGCTGATCTTCAACTACGGCAGGAACGAAGTCCGCTCATTCTTGATGTCGAACGCGATGTTTTGGGTGAAGGAGTATCACATCGACGGGTTGCGCGTCGACGCGGTTGCTTCCATGTTGTACCTCGACTACTCACGCAAGCCCGGCGAATGGGTGCCGAACATGTTTGGTGGAAACGAGAACTTAGAGGCGATCGATTTTTTGCGCAAGACAAATGAGCTTGTTCATACGGTTCCAGGAGTGGTGACCGTTGCGGAAGAGTCCACCGCATTTTCCGGCGTCTCGCGCCCCACTTATTTGAACGGCCTCGGCTTCACGATGAAGTGGAACATGGGCTGGATGCACGACATGCTCCTCTACTTTTCGAAAGATCCCGTTTATCGGAAATATCACCAGAACGACATCACGTTCAGCATGGTGTATGCGTTCACCGAGAATTTTGTGCTTCCGATTTCGCATGACGAAGTGGTTTACGGGAAACGAGCCCTTTTGAGCAAGATGCCCGGCGATGAGTGGCAGCGCTTTGCCAACTGCCGCGCTTTTTTGAGCTACATGTACGGCCATCCCGGCAAAAAACTTCTCTTCATGGGCGCCGAGATCGGCCAGACCGCCGAATGGAATTATGAAGGCGAGGTGGAATGGTGGCTACTAGATCACGAGATACACCGGCGTTTCCAGGCCTTCTGCGCTGCTTTAAATCAGCTTTATCGAAGCGAGCCCTCTCTCTACGAGATTGATTTCCAGGGCTGGGGCTTTGAATGGATTGATTTCCACGACTCTCAGAATTCGATTGTTTCATTCATCCGCCGCGCGAAACGGCGCGAAGACTATTTAGTTTTTGCATGCAATTTCACTCCGACTCCGCACCTGGGATATCGCATCGGAATGCCGGAAGCAGGCGTACACCGGGAGATATTTAACTCAGATGCCGAGATGTTCGGCGGCAGCAACATGGGAAACGGCGGTTACGTGAACGCAGAAACAACGCCTTCGCACGGAAGACCCGCATCAGCCAGGCTCGTGCTTCCTCCGCTCGGCGTTGTTGTTTTTAAGCCGGCGAGACCATTGCCGCCGCTGCCAGCAGCGGCTCCAGAAACTCCAAAAGTGGAGATTTAGATTCCTGCCGGGCCATCGTAAGTTCTCGGCAGCGTGCATGAACGTCTGCGGCCAAGCGGATTGGACGTGGCCAGTGCTCTCGGTTACGCACAGTCCTCGACAAAAGCTCTTTCAAAGAGCCGAACAATTTCTCGAAGTGCCTTACAGGAAACCGTTACGCCAAACCATACCAACCAAGGGAATTCCCAGCCAGGAATTAGAGGCCCAAACAATGCCCATGCAATCAGCAGCGGCAGTGCCGTTCCGGCGAACCATAGGAACGGTATTTCGACGCGCTGAAGCAGGCGACCGGAGGCGGCGCTTGTGAAGGCAGCCAACGGCATTCCCGCATGTTGCGGGATCAGCCAACCGAAAACGACGGCGAGCAATAACCCAAAGGAGACGCTTGGCAAAAGCGCCCTCGGAAGAGAGGCCGGAAAGAGCCGCTCTCCGGCGTAAAGACTGCAATAGCCCGACGCAATCGCAGTGAAGCCAAAGACTTCCCGAGAAATATCCCGCAACGTCGGTACCATTGAGCTCGCAGTACAAACTGCGGCGATCGACTGCACCGTACCGATCACAACCACCACGGCCACGGTGGAAACGGTCATCAGTATGGTCGACTGAAGAATGCGCCTCGCCAATCGCTCCGGCTTGTACACAGAAATGAACGCCGCGGCGACCTCCTCCGGGTCACCAAACCGCATCCTTACGATCCGGGCAGCGGTGTCGTCATCATAGCCCTGGGATCGCGCGTCCTCTGCGAGATCATCGAGGTGGGTGCGTAATTCCTTCGCGACCTCGTTCCGGCGCCTATTACCGGGGAGTTTCGCCAGCGAAATCACCTGAGAGAGGATGCGATCTAAGTGCGTCACGAATTGGCTCCCGAAAGAATCGCGTTCACGATTTTGGTGAACACGAACCATTCCTTTTCACTGCGGCGGGCGGCTTTTCGGCCGACGGCGGTCAAGCTGTAGTATTTTCGCTGTTTCCCGCTCTCCCCCGTGCGCCATTCTGAGCGGAGATAACCACGCTTGTGCAATTGGTGAAGGGCCGGATACAGCGTGCCCTCCTTGAATTCAAAGGCATCGTCGCTGCGGCGTAGCGACTCCTGGATGATCTCGTACCCGTACATGTCGCGCTCGGACAGCAGCTTCAGTATTAAAACCGCGATGCTGCCTTTCAGCAATTCTCGATCAAGCGGCACGTTATCCCACCTCAGACCATACTCTATATCGGCTAAAGAGGTATTGTACTGCGACTACGAAGTAATGCGTGAAATACTTCGCGAGAAGTTTTCTGTAGCACGAGGCGCCTTCGGTTTTATCAGACTTGACTGGGTGATTCTCAAAGTTTTATCATACCTCGTATAACGAGGCAGTAGACAAAAGATCATAGGAGTCAAAAATGAAAAGCGAGAAGGTGCTGCGTATAGTCCTATTGCTCATCCTCGCGGGACAACTATTGGCCACCATAACCGGCGGTCTAAATCGAACCTTAGTGGAGATGCCTGCATGGCGTTATCTCGGAGCCGAAGCGTGGGCCGCGTTCAGCCGAAGGGCTGATCTCGGAAATGGTGAGATTATGTATCCACTGGCGGGCATTGGCGAAACTGTCTTACTCCTGGCCGCCGCCATCACGTTTCGCCTGAGTCCCAAAAGACCTCTATTTGTGGCCATTCCTCTTTATGGCGCCGCGGTCATGTCGATTTGCGTCATGCTCACGACTACTCAAGCGGCTCCCATTATGTTGAGTTTGCCTCGAATCGGTAATAGTCGTGCAGCGCTGCAGCAAGCCTTTGAAGGTTTTTATCGATGGGATTCGATCCGGGCTGTATTTGGAGTACTAGCGGGTTGTGCGGAGGTATTGGCACTTGTGGCGCTTGGTTCTTGGGCCTTTGGGAAGAAGAGTTCATTGCAAGAACAACCGTTGCTTCATGGGTGAGACCGGCGAGACCGCTGCCTCCTCTGCCACCAGCGACTCGGAAAGTCCAAAACTGGAGATTTAGATTCCTGCCGGGCCATCGAGGCTCCGCCAGAGATACCAACTCGCAATCGAACAATACGGGTGCCATTTCTCGGCAAATTTCGATAGCTCAGCCGGTTTAGGCAATTGCTCGAGACCATATGCTCGACGAACGGCATTTCGAATGCCGAGGTCTTCGAGCGGCATCACGTTAGGGCGCTCCAGAGCGAAGATCAAGAACATCTGCGCGGTCCAGACGCCGACGCCTCGCACTTGAGAGAGAATGGCGATAATTTCGTCGTCGGGCAGATGGGGAAGTTTTCTGAAATTGATTTCGCGGCGCGCAACCCTCGACGCCAAATCCTGTAGCGACGCTATCTTTTGTTTCGAGAGTCCGCATGCGCGCAGTTGCTCAGGCGTAAGCTTCAGAAAAGCCGATGCTGTAAAGCGGCGGCCTACCGCCTTGCGCAAGCGCTCAAAGATGGTGCGTGCGGCCTTTCCGCTCAACTGCTGAAACGCGATGGAGCGCGCCAACGTCTCGAACGTGGGCTGCCGGAGTGTGAACCGGCATGGCCCTACACGTCGGATGATCTGTGCCATTATCGGATCGGCTTTCCGAAGGTGGAGCATTGCAGATTTCATGCGAAATAGCCTGTAGGTTCAGACGATAATCA
The DNA here is from genome assembly GCA_019240405.1 of Acidobacteriaceae bacterium. Lineage (GTDB taxonomy): Bacteria > Acidobacteriota > Terriglobia > Bryobacterales > Bryobacteraceae > Bog-105. Next base: position 120,765 of record JAFAYL010000048.1, on the reverse strand, counting down.
TAACGAAATGAGTTTTTTTCTTCGATGCCTAATCGGCTCGGTTTTCCTGGGTCTGATTTTTAGCCCGCAAGGTGTTTCCCGACAGCAAGACACGCCGCCCCCGGCAGGCCAGCAAGACCAGTCAGCGCCGCAGGAGCCGACGATTCGTATAAACATCGACTTGGTGAACATATTGTTCGCTGTCCGAGCTAAACACGGCGGACAATTAATCCCGAATCTGACGAAGGACGATTTCAAGGTGTATGAAGACGGCAAACAGCAGACGATCCAGCGATTCTCGCGGGAGACAGACCTTCCTCTTACACTGGGCCTGCTCATCGACATAAGCGCCAGTCAAGAGAACTTGATCGATATCGAACGCCAGGCCGCCTCGGCGTTTTTCTCGAGCGTCATTCGCCAGAAAGACGAAGCGTTTTTGATCTCTTTCGGCAAGAGCACGGACTTGCTGCAAGACTATACAAACTCTCCGCGGCTGCTGACGGCGGCTTTGAAGGATTTGAGAGGCGACGGACAGCCTCCGATGCTCGGCCGAGGCCCGATTCCGAACGTCAACACCGGCCCGATTCCCACATCCGGCACGCCCAAAGGAACTCTTCTGTTTGACGCGGTTTATCTTGCTTGCAACGAGAAGTTAAAGACCGAGGTCGGAAGAAAAGCGCTAATCCTAATTACCGACGGCGAAGACCAAGGCAGCTTCTATGATCGGAGGGCCGCGATTGAAGCAGCTCAACGCGCGGACTCGATCATCTACAGCATCTATTACGTAGACCGATATTTTTATGAAATGGCTGGGATGATCGGAGGCGGCGGCGAGGGACACCTGCGAAAAATGTCCGAAGAGACCGGCGGCCATGTGTTCACCGTAAGCAACAAGCACCCACTCAGCGAAGTATTCAAAGAAATTCAGGACGAAATGCGCAATCAGTACTCTATCGGTTACGTTTCAACGAACGCCAAAAAAGACGGAACATTTCGTCACATTGAGATCAAGACAAACAACAACGATTATCGCGTTCAGGCACGTAGCGGGTATTACGCTACTCTCAACGAAGCGCACTGATTCAAGCGGTGCGTTTTTCGAGATAATCGGCGATTGCTTCTCGCAATGGCGGCATCGGGGCAATGCCTGCCGCTTCCAGCTTGCTGTTCGATAGCGCGGAATATTTGGGCCGGCGCGCAGGTGTTCTATATTCCCGCTCATCGGTGGGCTGGACAGAGGCCGGCAAGCCTGCCAATTCGAAAATCAATTTAGCGTAGTCATACCACGAGATCGGTTCGCCTCCGCCCAAGTGAAAAATCCCGGTCAATCCTTTCTCGATAGTGTCAACTGTTCGCGACGCCATCGCGGGAGCATAGGTCGGCGAAGCGACATGATCTTGTACCACTCGAATCGGGCTCGAGCCTTTTGCGAGCCGGAGCATCAGCTCCACGAAATTTCCGCGCGGCGTGAACCTTCCGCCTGGACCAAAAACACCCGATGTTCGAAGGATGATGGGATCTTTCAGGTAAGCCTGCGCGTACAGCTCTCCTGCGAGCTTCGAGACCGCGTAGGCGCCCAGCGGATGAGGACGATCGGTCTCCACATATGGAGCGCCCTTCGTACCATCGAACACGTAGTCAGTAGAGTAGTGAACCAGCCGGGAATCGGTCTGCCGGCATGCCATGGCGATATTTCGGACCGCCAGCCCGTTCGTCTCGTAAGCGGCCAAAGGCTCATTCTCGGCGATGTCTACTTGGTTGTACGCAGCGGCGTTGACAACTACTTGCGGATCGCCTTGGCTAATCGCCTGCTCGACACGGTGGGGGTTGGTGATGTCAAGAGATTGCCGGTCGAAACGCTCGACCTTCCATCCACGCCGCTCAAATTCGCTACACAACTCGACGCCGAGTTGGCCTTGTGCGCCAAAGATGATGGCTTTGCGCTGCATTCATTTGCAGCATAGCGGATTACAGGATGACAGCTTGTGGCGAAAATTACTTCTGAACTGATACCAAGGTGGATGCCTGGGGTACCCCTTCGCCTAGCAAGCGGGAGCGCAGCGCCATTAGGCTTTGAAGTCCGCTCAGAACCTGTTCGACCTTAACTTCGATGTCAAAGGCTCGATTCGGTTCGCCATTCGAAGCGACAACTTCGCCCAGGAAAAGTGCGTCATTAAATTCCACACTCACTGCGCTTGAAACCGGTACTGGTTCGCTCGCCTGCAGGCTCAGCCGCTTGCCTTCAAACCCCTGGAATTGACATGGAACGCACCGCTTCGTTCCGTCAGGTCCAGGAGTCATCAGTTGAATTCTGGCGGAAGGCGCGGAATCGGCTGAAAAGGTGTTCACACCTCTACTAATCGGCCGGGGCGGCAGCAAACCTTAGCCAAAATCACCAATAGTGCAGGTCAATCAAGACCCATAAGGAGGCGCCAATCACGAGCGGCAGCAAAAGCTCCAACCAGGTGCGCAAAGCGGGTAGACCGCGCTTTCCTTTTGCAGGCTTTTTCTCGCTTTGCCGCGAGCGAATCTTGGCGAGAAGCGACCAAACCTCACTTGGTTGCCCTTGCAATGCCCGGATGAGTTCTTCGCGTCCTCTCCTATCGGCAATCAAAATAGTAGCCGAGTTCATCCCTTTCGTGGAAGCGCGCAGTTTTTGGCGGAGCGGAGCAGGCACTTCAGCCATCGAGCGATAAACGCGTGTTCCCGCGTCGGTCGCGATGAAGATTGTCGAGGTGCGTGCAATTAGCCCGGTCATAGGCAACCGTTAGTTTACCTTCTTTAGAACTTTAACACCGGCCGGAAGCTCAAACATCTTGGGGGGTAACGGCGGGTCTATTTGCACCTGCTCTGCAAACTTCTGGTACGTCTTGTAGCCGTTGCGCTCGCGCTCGATCGTATACGGCCACATCACGCCGCCTGCGTCACGGTATTTATCGAACTCCGTCGCTTCGTCGTTATGGTATCTGGTGTCGGGGTCGATCCAACTGAACTCCTCATGCACCGGCAGCATCGTATTGTGGTCGAAGTACACTCGTATCGTTCGATCCTGCGCGTCCGTGATGTCGACCTTTTCCACATGGGCAGTCGCGTAGACATCTGTCCCGAGATAATCGAACTGCAATCCCGGCTCATTGTTACGAACACGGAGCAAGTACAAAATGTCGTTTTCCGTAGTGCGCAGATATTTTTGCCAGTTTTCGTCGGATATCGGACGCGCGCCCCGAAAAGTCAAATCCCAGGCTTGATCGCCAAGAAAGAGGATCGAGTAATCCTGTTTCTTTCCGAACACCTGGCGTTCGCGGATTGCCAGCCCATTGGCAGGTTTCTCATTCAAATACTCGGTATAGATCTTCGCTATCGCCAATCCGCTGAGCTGCTCGCGAAAGAACGAGTAAACACGCCCGCTTTCAATCCGAGTCTGCATTTTGAGAAAGCGGTCTCCGCCAAGCGCCTTAATAGCTTGATCCATCAACTGCTTCCCCTTGTTCGTGTTTGTTTGCGCCGAGAGACTAGAGGCGCAGAGAAGGAGAACCAGCGGCGCCGCGAAGAAATTCGTTTGCTTCATTCGACAAAAGTTCGACGCCGATTACACACAGGAAAGTTGCACCCAGACCTGTTCCTCCTCGGGGAAACCTTCTTCGCGCGAGTGAATTGATCCGCCGCGCTCTCGAAGCGCCCCACCCGTGCGCCCGTTTAAAACGGCTTGAATTTCGGCAACCACTGCGAGCGCAACCTGCTCCGGCCCGTCCGCGCCGATATCTAGCCCCATGGGACTGTGAAGCGCGGGGCCTAGACGCGAGACGTCGGGCCCAATTTCACCGATGAGCTGCTCGGTTCGCTTGCGAGGCCCTAGAATCCCAAGATATCGCAGATCTCTGCTGGCGAGTTTTCGAAGCGCCGCTAAGTCCTGGCTGTAGCTGTGGCTCATCAACACCGCCGCAGTCCAATGGTCGATTCCGGCCGATGCAGCGGCTTCTGCCGTCTCACGAACGAGGACCTCGCCGGCATTCGGAAATTTTTCGCGACGCGCATAATGCGCACGACCGTCGAAAACCGTTACGTGCCATCCGAGATGTTTGGCCAAATCCGTTAGCGGGATCGCATCATCACCAGCGCCGAATATTAGCAGCCGCACTTCGGGCGTCACTACCTCAATAAACGCCTCCAGCCCGTCTTTGGTACGGACGTTCCGCGAGGAGCGCTCCAACAGTGCAGTTCGGCTCTCGCCTTCCAGGAAATTCGCCAGCGCGCCATTTCGAAAATCATGCGTCACGTGACCACTTGCATCGATGACAAGTTTCTGCCCGACCAATTCTCTTGGATGAATGACATACGCGATTGCGGCCGGTTTCCGCTCCAGCCGCACTTTTCGAATCATCAATAAGATATTTTCGGCTAGATTCAGCCGTTCGAGGAGAACATAAATAATGCCGCTGCATCCCAGTCCGAAGCTCGACGCAATCTCACCCTCCGGCGTTGTATCGTATCGCTTTACGACCGGTCCGTTTTCGGTGAGCCACCATGCCTTCCTGGTCAAATCGTCTTCGAGACAGCCGCCGCTAACGGAACCTGCGCGTTTACCGCTTTGAGTCAGCAGCAGCCGCGCTCCCGGTAGACGATATGCTGAGCCGCGGGTTTTCACAACTGTTGCCAGAACGGCCGGTTCGCCCGAGGATTTTGCCTCGGCCCAGAGCTCGAGAATGCGTTGAAGTTCCTTCATGGCTCAATCCGTTCTATACGCAGATTAGCTTAAGAATTCGGATAAACTGCGGACATGCGCCGGTATAACGCGCCAGCAGCTTTGGCCCTTCTGCTTTCCGCGTCAGCCTTGTTCCTCATCAACGCCGCGGACGAGGTTAAGCAGGCGCAGAGAACCGTCAAGGGCTTGAAACAGCCCGTCGAGATTTTGCGAGACCGCTGGGGCGTGCCGCACATCTATGCACAGAATTCCGACGATCTCTTTTTCGCGCAGGGTTACATTGCCGCCAATGATCGCCTTTTCCAGATCGACCTGTGGCGCCGCATGGGGTCGGGCAGGCTATCCGAGGTGTTTGGTCCCGCTTTCATCGCTCGCGATCGTATTGCACGTCTGGTTCGCTATCGCGGCAACTGGGAGGAAGAGTGGAACAGCTACTCGCCGGACGCAAAGCAAATTTGCACTGCCTTCACGAACGGAATCAACGCATATATCCGCTCTCTGAATGGCGAGCGCCCCGAAGAATTTCGTCTTGCCGGATTTGATCCCGGCCTGTGGACCGCAGAGGATGTTGTCTCTCGAGTCGCAGGACTTCAGATGACCGGCAACATGGTTCAAGAAGTGAATCGCGCGCAACAGGTAGCGAGACTCGGACTAGCGACGGTCGAGCTTCTCTCGCCGCCCGATCCGCCAACAGCTTTCATCGTGCCGCACGGTCTCGATCTCGCCGATATTACTCCGGCCATTCTCGAAGACTATCTGGCGGCCGTGGGCCCGATCCGCTTTCCGGGCCAGCAAGGCAGCAACAACTGGGTCATTGACGGCACAATGTCTCGCACCGGCAAGCCTCTTCTCGCAAACGATCCCCACCGTCCGATTCAGCTTCCCTCTCTCCGCAAAACGGTGCACCTAGTCGCTCCCGGCTGGAACGTCATTGGCGCCGGCGAGCCCGCACTGCCCGGCATTGCTCTCGGACACAACGAAGATGTTGCGTTCGGCTTCACGATTGTAGGTATCGATCAGCAAGATCTATTCGTTGAAAAGATCAATCCTGAAAACGCGAATGAATATCTCTACCGTGGAGCGTTGCAGAAATTCACGGTGGAGCATGAAACTCTCCAGGTACGAGGCGGCGGATCTGAGGCCGGCTCGCAAACACCTGCGCCTGAGAGTGTCGATCTGAAATACACGGTGCATGGTCCGGTGATCTATGAAAATCCTGCTCGCCACCGTGCATATGCCCTGAAGTGGGTAGGCGAAGCGCCGGGAACAGCGGGCTACCTAACGGGTCTCGCACTCGCTCGCGCGAAGAATTGGGATGAGTTTCAGGCTTCGGCGGCGCGTTACAAAGTACCTTCAGAAAACCTGGTTTACGCGGATCGACGCGGAAATATAGGCTGGATCGCGTGCGGACTAGCGCCCGTCCGTAAAGGCTGGGAAGGGCTTTTCCCTGTCCCCGGCGACACAGGCGAGTACGAGTGGACGGGATACCTGCCGCCCTCAGAGCATCCTTCCGAATTCAACCCCAACCAGCACTTCATCGCGACCGCGAACAACAACATACTGCCGCACGGCTATTCCCACGAGCTGGGATTTTATTGGGCGTCGCCGGAGCGTTATCAGCGCATCGTCGAGCTACTCGGTGAGGGCAGTAAATTTGACATCGCTGATTTCGAGCGCATGCAGCAAGACACCGTTTCCTTGGTCGCCCGCGATTTTATCGACCTGTTGAGAAATTGGAATCCTCTCGAGCAAAGCCGCGCTGCTCACGTCAGGGCTCAATTGCTCGATTGGGATGGAAATCTCGGTGTGAATTCGACACCGGCTCTGATTTACGAAATCTGGAAGAATTACCTCAGCGGAAAACTCACTGCGAAGGTGTTACCTGTGCCGCGCACGAATCCGCGCGCGGTTCTCGCAACCCTAAAATCCAACCCGCACACAAATGAGCTGCTCTCCGCGTCCCTTGATCAAACTCTGGCCGATATTGAGAGGCGCCTTGGTCCAGACGAATCGCGCTGGACATGGGGCAATCTGCACCAGGCCCACTTCCGTCACCCGCTGAATCTCGCATCATCGCGCGACACCATCCCGGCAACACATCAGCTCGGGCTGGACAGCCACGCAGTGGAACGCGAACGCTTGCTTGACAGCCTCGACCTCCCGCCGGTTCCCCGGCCCGGTGATGCGAGCACGGTGAATGCAACGGGAGGACCGAATTATGCCGCGGCGTATGGCGCTTCCTATCGGGAGGTGATCGACGTTGGCGATTGGGATCGTTCCGTGATGACAAACGTTCCAGGCGAATCAGGCGTTCCCGGCGACAAACATTACGGCGATCTGGTCGGACCTTGGTCCAGAGGTGAATATCACCCGATGCCGTTTTCGCGCAAAGCTGTCGAAACGGCGGCCGAGGAGCGGATCGTGCTGGTACCGGCGAAGTAGGCTACCGCGACGGAGACAATGGAAGTGTGAGACCAGCCGTTTGGATCGTAATGGGTGCTTTGTTCCTGCTTTCAGCCGGCATAGGTGCTCAAACCCCCTCGCCCCCGCTCACGCAGGTTCCTCTCCTAGATTGCTCAGGACTTCCTTGCGTCGATCTAGCTGCGGGCGACGGGAAAACGATCCGTCTGTTAATTGATCTCGGAGCGGCTAATTCGTACCTCGACGCAAAGGCTGCGCAGAACTTGGGACTACAGCTTCAGCCTCTGAAGGCAAATGATGGCACGGATATTACTCAGATTCAGCAGACTGTCGTGCCCGGGGCTCACCTCGGAGATGCGCCGTTGGGAGATTTCCCTTTCATGGTCCTGGACACCTCGGAGCCACAACAGAACGGGCAAAAGGCACAAAGCTTACCGGCCGATGGCGCGCTGACGTATCGCGCATTCCAGAATCGGATGCTTCAGCTCGACTATCCTAATCACCTGATACGAATCTCAGCGCCCCTAGCAGAAGCTCAGGCCTGCCCGCAGAAATGCGGCGATCTCGCGATTAAACATGTCGGAAGTTCCGGTCCGCCCACGCTGACCACGACGGGATTTTCCATCAACGGCCAGCCCGTCGAGGCGCAACTCGACACTCTTTTTTCCGGGACAATGCTTGTGTATCCCGGCGCGGTCGAGAAACTTGCGCTGAAAAAGCAGAGCAAAGCGAAACATAAGGAATTTTTTCCATATATTCAGGGCGGACTAAAGCTGGCGCGCGCGGAAGGTGCGACGGAAAGTTTTTATGATGTTCAGCTCATGCAAGACGCGCCGCTATATTTCGGAACCTCAGACGCTCACGTTCCCAACGTGCAATTCGATGCTACCGTTGGGACTGACTTGCTTCGCCGCGGAGTTGTGACGTTCGATTTCAAAGGCATGCATATGTGGATTGAAGCAGCGGGTGGGTTGGAGGGGAGATCATCATCACATGCCTGACGGAAACGGCAGCTACGACTGGCGGGAGCGCATGGAACGCTTGGAGCAATCCATCCAGAAGAATTGGGCGGATCACGAGCGCATTGACCGCAATATCGAGGGATTGCGCCAGAGCATGGTACAGCAGAAGGAGAATGTAGACAAACTGCTAGGCGCGCTCCGGGATCTTATCGACCGCATCCCGCCCGAAAGCCTGCGCTAAGAAGCGGGCCACGTATTTAAGAACCGACAATTCTGCCGTCTCGCATGGTCACCGTCCTGTCCGCAAACGCGGCGGCTTCAGGATTGTGCGTGATCATCAGAATCGTTTGCCCCACACGATGGTTCAAATCGCGAAGAATATCCAGAACGGCGTTCGAGTTGGCGGTGTCGAGATTCCCGGTTGGTTCATCGGCGAGCAGTATCGCTGGCTCATTCACTAGGGCCCGGGCAATTGCTACACGCTGCTGTTCACCGCCCGAAAGCGCTCGCGGCTTATGATCGAGGCGGTGCTTGATGCCAAGCAGAGTCAAGATGCTGTCGAAGCCCGGCGGCCAATCGCTTGTGCCCGCGAGCGACTGCGCAATGACGATATTGTCCCGCGCTGTCAAGGTGGGGAGCAGGTTGTATTTCTGAAACACAAACCCAACTTTCTTCTGCCGCATTTCTGTCCGCTCCGATTCTTTCAATCCGCGCAGGTCGACACCGTCTAAATAGACGTGACCCGCAGTAGGCGGAGCCAGTCCGCCCAAAATATGAAAGAGCGTCGATTTGCCGGAACCTGAAGGGCCGATGACGGCAAGGAATTCGCCGCGCCTCACGTCCAGGTCGACGCCACGGAGCGCGGGAACATCTACATCGCCGACGTGATAAACCTTCTCCAGTCCACGCACCCGAATAATATCGAGTCCCGTCTGGGAGCGCTCGCCGACAGCCGAAGCTTCACTCATAAGCTAAAGCCTCGATCGCATCCTGTCGCGCAGCTTTCAAGCCGGGATATGTTGCTCCGAGCAGCGCTCCAGCGAGTGCGATCGCGCCGGCGATGGGCCACCAATCCGGTACATTCACCGCGTGCAGCGACGCGGGCATAAAGGTCATGATCAGTGCTTTCGTTCCGAACGAGAACGCGATGCCGAGAATGCAGCCCACAAGCGCCAGCACGACTGCTTCTCGGACGAGAATGTCCAAAATAGTGAGCGGCTTCGCGCCCAGCGCCTTCAGAATGCCGATCTCCCGCGTTCGCTCGATCACTGCCGTGTACATCGATAGGAATACGACGAGAAAACCAACGATCACGGCGATAACCGTAATGACGTAAATGAAGGCTCTTAGCTGGGGGATATTGTTCACACTAAATTGCGAAACAAACGCCTCCATCGATACGGCCTGGAGATTGCCGCGCAATAGCTGATTGAAATGCGCGACTTCCTGATCGGTCAGCGCGGGATTGTCCAGCTTAACCAGAATCTCCGAAACGCGCGGAGGAGCCGCATTCGCAGTCAGGCGCTGTAGCGTCGATAGCTGCACAATCAGCCGGCCTAGCACGCCGCCTTGCACAACGGCGCAGACTCGCCAGTTGTGGTTCAGAAGCTTGACGATTTGGCCAACGTGGAGCTTGTGTTGACGCGCGTAATACTCATCGACGATCAAATCATCGGGGGCCTGGGGCGGTCCACCTGCCAAGTACCGGAACCCGCCGCTCATTTTTTCGAACCGCGGAATATCGACGCCGTTCATGGGAGTGATTAGCTCGCCCTGAATCGGGCTCATCAGCACTCCCACTGCCTGTTTCACGTGCGGCTGCTTGGCCAAGAAATCAACAAACTTCTCAGACAATTGGCCCGTCGAAAAGGAAAACGTACCTTGCGAATCCGGCTTTAGAAAGATGTCGGCGGCTGTTCCTTTCGCGTGTGCCGCTGACTCCTGCAGCATGCCGCGGCTGAGCCCGATCAGCGTTAGTATCGACATCACCTGCACGCCCACGACGAGCGCGCTCAGGAGCGTACGGACCCAGCGATCCTTTAAGTTTTCGAGGACAAGCTTGTTGATCATTCGGAAAGGATTAGCTGCTTACAGAGTCTCATCCGAGCCCGAGCGCTCAAGGCTCTTTGGCCAGAAACTCACTTACAACACGCTGAACCGGCTGGTGGTCAATGTCCACGCGTCGATTCAGACCTCGCATTGTCTCTTCGCTAATACGCCCGGAAAGCATCGTTAGCGCCCACTTAATTCCTGCGTTCTGGAGTAAATTCTCCCGAACGACGAAGCACGCATTGTACGGCGGAAATGCTTTCTTATCGTCCGCGAGAACGATGTAGTTTGGGCCGCTGAGCGGCGCATCCGTTGAATCAGCAGCCGCCATGTCGATCTGCTTCTTCGCAAGGGCCTGATACAACAACCCAAGATCCATGCTCTTTGGCGTACCTTGCCAATGGAGTGAATAGACATCATTCAGTTTTCGCAAGCCGTCGGGGCGAGTCAAAAACTCATAGAAAACGCCCAACCGCCAGCTTCTGCTAAGGGCCGAAGATAATTCGGGCCTGCTCAACCGCTGGCCATCTTCCCGGCGCACCACCATTGCGAACGTATCGTTAAAGCCGAGCGGCGGAAGCCATGTCAAGTGAAATCGCTCGCGATAAGCGTCCTTGACTTCCATGTATACTTTCGCGGGATCCTCCCCGGGCTTTTGCTTTAAAATCACGCTGCTCGCAGTTCCGGTGTACTCAGGGTACAGGTCGATTTGACTGTGGACCAGCGCCTCATGAGCGAGAAGCGTTCCTCCAAGATTCAGCCTCCGCTCGATAGGGATGTGCAATTTCCGCTCGAGCTGCTGCGCGGCCATTTCACCCAGGATCACCTGCTCGGTGAAATTCTTCGAACCGATCACAACCGCGCCTTGCCGCGAGCAGGACGACAGGCACGCAACGCAGAACAGGATAAAAATTGCTCTCATCTTTTCCCTATTCTCCGCTCTAGGACAGACATGCCCGCATCGGCAACCAGCGCCAATATTGCCGCGGGAATGGCTCCGGCCAGAATTTCGACCGTATCCACAGAAGCCACGCCGCGAAAGATCAGGACGCCCAGCCCGCCTCCCCCGATGACCGCCGCAATCACGGCGGTTCCGATATTTGTGACCAGCGCGATTCGTACCCCGGCAATGATCGTCGGCGCGGCAAGCGGCAGCTCGACCATGCGCAGCAATTGCGCGTCGGTCATCCCCATCGCGACCGCCGCTTCGCGAACCGGCGCATCTACGCTCGCGATTCCGACGATCGTGTTGCGCAGAATCGGCAAGAGCGAATAAAGAACCAGGCTGATAATCGCCGTTCGTTTACCGATTCCGCCGATGAAAGGGATGGGAAGCAAAAAACCGAATAACGCGAGGCTCGGAATGGTTTGCAGCACGTTCGCAATTGCCAGCGAGGTGCGCCGGAGCGCCGGGCGGCGGGTGCCCGTGATCCCGACACTTACACCAATCAATACGGCGATCGCTGACGAGACCAGCACTAAAAGGAGATGCTCGCCCGTAAGTTGAGCGACATCGCTCAGCAAGCTCTTGAGAACCGTTGGATCCACGAACTATAGTACGGTGCCGAACCGCTCGGCGGACAACTATGCGCGCATAACCGGATCGATTCGATAAACCCAGTCTCCACGCGGTAGCTGATTAAGCTGGTCGTCGCGATTGGCTTTCGACACAGCCTCATCGACCGCGCTTCGCTCGGGAGCTTTCGAGCAAGTGGGATCTGTGGCGGTTGCGTCCCCAGTCAGCAAGAACGCCTGACAGCGGCATCCCCCAAAATCGATTCCCTTGCGCTCGCATGAGCGGCACGGTTCCTGCATCCATTCATCGCCACGGAAGCATTGAAACGCATCCGACTGCTCCCAAATGAAGCGCAGCGGCTTGTCCTGAGCGTTTTCAAATTGCAATCCGGGAATCACACCGGCGGCATGGCAAGGCATCACCCGACCCGCGGGATCAATCAGGATGAGCTTTCGACCCCAGCCGCCCATGCACGGTTTCGGATATTTCGCGTAGTAGTCAGGAAGAACGAAATCGATTCGCATCTTTCCTTTCAAACGTTCCTGAGCGGCTACCACAATCGGCAGCGATTTCGCTACTTGCGCACGCGTGGGCATGAGATAATCGCGGTTCCGAAATGCCCAACCGTAGTACTGCACGTTGGCAATCTCCAGTTTGTCCGCGTTTAGCTGTTCCGCTAAGCCAATGAACTCTTGCAGACGGTCGAGATTGTGCCGGTGCACGACCGCATTGACAGTGAACGCGAGCCGGTGCTCCCGAATCCAGCTTGCAACGCGCAGCTTGTAGGCATGGGCTCTCGCGCCGCCGATCGCATTGGCCGTTTCCTCAACGCTGTCTTGAAAACTGAGCTGAATATGATCGAGGCCGGCCGCGACCAAATCCTTCAGACGCGCTCGAGAGAGGCCAAGCCCAGACGTAATGAGATTCGTATATAGTCCAGCGTCACGAGCTACCCGCACGAGCTGCTCGACATCCTTTCGAGAAAGCGGCTCACCGCCTGTTAGATGAAGATGGAAACAACCCAAACCGGCCGCGTCGCGAATGATCGCAGTCCATGCGTCTGTAGAAAGCTCACGATCCGCGCTCTGCATCTCTAATGGGTTCGAGCAATAGACGCAGTGCATTGGGCAGCGGTGAGTTACTTCAGCAATCAGCGCTTGCGGCGGGGCGATCATAGAAACTCGATTGCGCCCTTTTCGTGCAGCCGTGAAAGGTAGGTTACGACTTCACCGGCTATGCGGTTCGCCTCTGCGGAAGGAAATTCCATCTGTAATTGGTCAATCACGTCCGCCAGCGTGTGTTGCCCATCGCAAAGCTCCAGAATTCGCCTGCCCGGTCCATGTAGCCGCAATGCTCCTTCCGGTATTAAAAGCAACGATTCCGGATTGGAAGCAGGCGAGAGTCTGCAGCCCGGCTTGAGTGCTGGACGTTCTGCTAAACCCGGCGGCTTCATTGCACATCCGGCTGGAATGCCCCAGGAGGCGGCCAGCCAGGCTCAACATAAGAAAAATAGATCGCATCCAATTGCGCCCAAAGCATGTCGCACTTGGCCTGGAGGGCATTGATGACAAGCTCCTGCTGCTCACGTGTTTTTGCGCGCTTCGTAACCCAATCGAGCGCAAACGCAGCATCATCAGGAGCCTGCGTCAATCGGGCGGTGAAGTACGTCAAGCCCGGTGCGAGCCAAGGATAGTGTTCTCGCAAAGCACTGATTCGCAACGCGATCAAATTGCGCGAAAAAAGTTCCGTCAGCGACGATGCTACGGCTTCCAGCAGGCTACGCTGGCTTACCAGGTTCAGGTACGCATCTACGGCGTAGCGCACACCGGGCAGAACCTCATGCGCCGAGCTCACGCGCTCGGCAGATAAACCTGTCGCCTCAGCCAGTTTAATCCATTTCTCGATTCCACCCGGCTCGCCATCCGTTCCGTCATGATCGAGAATGCGCTTGCGCCACGCGCGCCGAAATGCCGGATCATCGCTGCGAGACAGAATGATTGAGTCCTTCACCGGAATCCGGCTTTGGTAGTAATAACGGTTCAGCGCCCATGCCTGTAACTGGCCGCGCGTCAGCTCGCCCTTGTGCATCAGCAAATGAAATGGATGCTTGTGATGGTAACGATCCTCTCCTACTGCTAGCAGGCGTTTTTTCAATTGCTCAGGAGTAAGTAGAGCATTTTCCGCCGACTGCCTCATAAGCAAATTTCCATTCCATCGAAGGCCAGCTCCCAACCTGACGCTCGAACCCGATGGTATTCAGCACTCTCTTCATCGAGCATCGGATTGGTGTTGTTGATATGAATGAATATTTTTCGTGGCGTGGCGAGCCCTGAGAACTGTTCGAGCGTGCCGCCAGCGTCTCCAACGGGCAAATGTCCCATCTGCCGCCCCGTTTTGCCGCGCCCTTTCACGCGAATCAATTCGTCATCTGACCAAAACGTACCATCGAACAGAATCGCGTCACAGCCGGCCATGTCGTCGAACCATTCGGAAGCAACTCGTGGCGCACCTGGGAAGAACGCCACTCGTCTCGATGCTTCCTCCAAAATCAGTCCAATCACCGCGCCGGACGCGTCGAACTGCGCCGCCCTCTCCGGCCGCACGAAACCAGGAAAGGCTCCATGAGTCGAGACAGGAGTACAGCGAATAGCAGTTGAGTCGAGCTCGAACGCCCTTCCAGGAGCGATTCTCACCCATCGAATTTGATCCGGCTCGCGCTGCAGAACCGCAAAAAGGCTGTTATCTTCTGTCAAAACTCGCCGGACCGGCTCCGTCGCAAAAACGACCAGCGGCTGCGATTCTCTCAACAACAGCAATCCCAGGGAGGCATCTATCTCTGCCGAGGTCAAAATCACACCTGTGATCGGGGATTGCCGCGATTGAGTTGGCCGGGGAGTTAGAGGAGGAAAAGATTCGATCTGAGATCGCAGGTCAGGACTTGCATTCACTAGGAACCACCGCTCCCCATCGCTACTGATCGCCAGTTGAGTTTGCGACCGAGCCAGTCCGGGAAACGTTCCTTGACGCAGCCGCCTGCAGTTTGTGCAGGAACAGTTCCACTGAGGAAAACCGCCCCCGGCGGCTGCACCGAGGACCCTAACGTGCATCCATCAGCAATTAGATTTCAGGATTGCTGTAGCTTGCGATTTCACAGCTCAGGCAAACTTCGTCAAACTGTGGGGTAGACCATTCCATCGCTGTACTCTCCTAAAGAAATGTTAGCGCACATCGGTCCTTCAAATCGGCGCGCCATTCAGCCGCGACACTAAAGAGAATGCTTCTGAATCGGGGTTTGTCCGCAGGGGTTCGCTCGCTTCAGCACCGGGATTTTCGCCTCCTCTGGGGCGGTCTCATCGTTTCTGCTATCGGGACCTGGATGCAAATCGTCGCGCAGAGTTTGTTGGTGCTTCGCCTCTCTCACAACTCGGGGTTTGCACTCGGTCTGGTATCGCTTGCCCAGGCGCTCTCCTTTTTTCTATTTGCACTGCTTGGAGGCGGTTTCGCCGACCGCATTGATCGCCGGCGGCTGGTTCTCGGGACCCAAACTCTTCTTATGTGCCTGGCGCTCGCGATGGGCATTTTGACAATCGCGGGAATCATTCAAGTGTGGATGATCGTCGTCATCGCGTTCCTGTCCGGGGCGACCTTGAGCTTCGATCAACCGGCGCGCGCCGCTCTCATTTCTTCCTTGGTTCCCAAAGAAGATTTGCTGAATGCCATTTCTCTCCAATCGGCTGTCTTCAACGGCGCGGCCACAATCGGACCCGCGCTCGCCGGCATCACGATTGATGCAATTGGCCTACCCGCAAACTTCTTTCTCAACGCCGTAAGCTTTCTGGCTGTTCTCTTCAGTCTTTTTCCAATCCATCCGCCGAGATCAGTTCCGGCGACCGGATGGCGTCGATTGCTCGCTCAAATCCGTGAAGCACTGTCTAGCGTGAAGCGCGATGCCGTGCTTCCGGGACTTCTGTTGAGCTACGGGATTCTCTTATTCTCAGGACCTTCGCTTCCGCTGCTCCTGCCCGTTCTCGCCGTGCGCAATCTTCACATCACGGCCAGCACTCTCGGTCTTCTATTCTCTGCAGCAGGGATTGGCGCAGTTCTGGGCGCTCTACTGCTCGCATCCATCTCGGACGGCGTAAATAAAAGCGATCTTCTGTTCGGCGCATTTGCGCTTTGGGTTAGCAGTCTGGCGGTAGTCGGATTCAGCCGGAATCTGGCAATCACTTTTGTAGCCCTCGTATTTTTCGGCCTGTCGCAGAGCGTCATCGGCGCGATCACCTCAACCGTGTTGCAGACGCGAGTAGCTCACGAGATGCGCGGCCGCGTGATGAGCCTAAATACGCTTCTCGTCATGGGAGTCAGACCGCTGGGCGACTTCCCGGCAGGCGCTCTGATCAGTTTGTTGGGCGCCCCGCTCACCGCCGCCGCTGCATCGGCCGTTGTCGGCCTCGCGGTATTTTCGCTGTTTGTCAGGCGGCCTGCGTTGAGGAATTTCTAGCAGTGGGGAATCCGGACGAAGGCGGTCGCGATTCCGGGGTGAAAGCGATCAGCGTTCCGGGGTGATTCCGATCACCGTTCCGGTTGAAGGCGATCACTGATTCCGGCAGGAAGCCGATCACCGATTGGTCGATCCCGGATTCGTGATCGGCTTGATCCCGGAATGATTTCCACGCCCGAAGGGCGAGCGGCGCTGGATAACTACCCGGCAAGCGAACCTTCCTGAAAAGGGAGGAATCAGATTGCCGGCCAGGAGATTATCCATGCGCAGAATCAAAGAAGTACTTCGACTCAGATATTAACTGGGGTTGGAGCAACGCCAGATCGCACGCAGTTGCTCGATTGGCCAGTCCACAGTTTTTGACTACTTGAAACGCGCTGAGGCGGCCGGGCTTCGCTGGCCGCTGCCGGACGATTGGGATGATGATCGGATCGAACGATCCCTGTCGCCTATGGTCAACACCCGGGACCGCCGCCACAGCGCCCGCAGCCAGATTTCGAATCGATCCATGAACAGTTGAAACGTCATTTGAATCGAACCCTAGCCTTGCTCTGGGAAGAGTATCGCCAGGCACAGCCCGACGGATATCACTACTCGCGATTCTGCGAGCTGTACCAGCGCTGGCGGCGCAAGCAGGAAGTGGTGCTGCGGCAGGAACACAAGGCCGACGAGAAGCTGTTCGTCGATTGGGCCGGGGACACGATGCCTGTTCACGATCCCCGCGGCGGAGCCACGCAGCAGGCGTACTTATTCGTCGCGGTGCTGGGAGCCAGTTCGTACACGTATGCCGAAGCGACAGCGGATGAGCAGCTGGCGAGTTGGATCGGCGCTCACGTGCGGGCGTTCGAGTTCTTTCAGGGCACGCCGAAACTTGTAGTTCCCGATAACGCGCGGACTGGCGTCACCAAGGCGTGTCGCTACGATCCCGATCTCAATCCGATCTACCAGGAGATGGCGATGCATTATGGCATCGGCGTTGTACCGGCACGTCCGTACAAGCCACGGGACAAGGCCAAAGTCGAGTCGGGTGTGCAGTTGGCTGAGCGCTGGATTATCGCGGCCCTGCGGCATCGGACGTTCTTTTCAATCGCGGAATTGAACCAGGCCATCCGCGAACTGCGCGACCGCATCAACCAGCGGCCGTTTCGCAAACGCGAAGGTTCACGGGCGTCGCAGTTTACCGCGCTCGACAAGCCGGCACTAAATCCGTTGCCAGCGGAGCCGTTTGACCTCAGCCAGTGGTCGCGGGCACGGGTGAATATCGATTACCACATCGCCTTCGATACGAACTATTACAGCGTTCCCTACAACCTCGTTCACGAGCTGGTGGAAGTGCGCTCAACGCCCACAACGATTGAGGTTTTCCACAAAGGTCAGCGCGTCGCCTCTCACCTTCGAGCCCGTGATCATGGGCATACCATCACCATCAACGAACACCGCCAACGCTCCCACCAGGCGCATCTCGAATGGACCCCATCGCACACGGTGCATTGGGCGCAGTCCATAGGTCCGTACACGGCACGACTATTTGAACGCATTCTCGCCGAGAAGCCCCACCCGGAGATGGGCTACCGTTCTTGCCTCGGTCTCATCCGGCTCGCCAGTCAGCATTCGTCCGCGCGGATGGAAACTGCTGCCGAGCGTGCGCTTGGAAGCGGCGCGTGCCGTTATCAGAGCGTAAAGTCTATTTTGAAAAACTCCCTCGATGCGGTTCCGCCTGTCACGCCGCCTGCCTCCTCGCCGCGCCCCCGCCGCGTGACAACATTCGCGGCGCAGAGTACTTCGATTGAGGAGTCCGGCGATGCTCAAACAACCGACGATCGAAAAAATGCTGGCATTGCGCCTGCTCGGAATGGTCGAAGCATTGAGAAACCAAGAACAGGATGCCAGCTCGCGTGAGCTGAGCTTTCTGGACCGGCTCGGGCTACTCGTAGATCAACAGTGGAACTGGCGGGAGAATCAGGCGCTCGGCCGGCGGCTGAAAAGCGCCAAACTGCGCAATAACGCCTGCATCGAAGAGATCGACTATCGAACGACCCGTGGTCTGGATAAGAGCGTGATCCGTGCGCTGGCACAAGAATCAGCCTGGGCCGGAAAACATGAAAACATTTTCGTGTTGGGACCGACTGGCGTCGGCAAGAGTTTCGTTGCTTCGGCACTGGCTCAGAAGGCGTGCCGCGATGGCTATTCGGCGCTTTACACCCGCGCGCAGTCTCTGTTCCGCGATCTGGCGATGGCCCGTGCTGACGGAAGCCTTAATCTGCTGGCGCGGCTGGCTCGCGTTGACGTTCTGGTGATCGACGACTGGGCCATGGCTCCACTATCCGAACCTGAGCGCCGCGAGACTTCTGGGAGATCTGCGAGGAGCGCTATCAGGTCCGCTCCACGGTCCTAACTTCACAACTGCCAGTCGCCCGCTGGCATGAGCAGATCGGTGATCCAACCTTGGCTGATGGCATCCTCGACCACCTCGTGCACAACACATCGGATCGAGATGCGAGGCGACTCGATGCGGAAGAATCGAGGAAAGTCGAGCGCCTGACTTTGCAGCAATATCAATACTGAGATGGCTCCTGTTTCTCCCGATCATCCGCTCATTGGAACTTGGATCACCTCGGACGAAGATTCGAACGCGGCCTTCGTTTTTTCAGTGTCGAGCAATCAGTTTCAAGTCTCGGGTTTCTGCAGATCCGACGGCGAAGAGTTTCAAATCACTGAGGTGACATGGGACGGTGAAGCACTCAGCTTCGTCGTCCGGATGCCCTCCACAGAGACTGTGACCAAAAATGTTTTCCGTCTTCGACCCGATGGCACGGCTGATCTTGAGCTGACTACCTACGAGGTCTGGAAAAGCGACGGCCCTCGTTGCGAACCTCACCCCAGTTGCATCTCCATGAAGACGTCGGCACGGCTATAGGGCATTGGCGGAAGGGTCTCAGGTTTCACGTGATGAAAGCCGACCGATTCGTACAAGTGAACAGCATCCTTGAGGCGCGTATTACTGCCAAGGAACAAAGACTTGGCGCCAAGGCGTTTGGCCTTCACAATGGCGTGCTGAAGTAGGCGGCGGCCGAGTCCTCTGCCTCGCAGATGCGGAGAAACCGCCATCCCCGAGTCAGCCATTTTCCGGTGGGGCCAGGCATAGTGAAACCGGGGCACCTCAATGCGGTTAGGACTTTGAGGCTCGAAACTCACTCGGGGAGACGCCAACCTCGCGGTGAAACACGACTCTGAAATGTTTGGGGTCCAAGTAACCGACACGCACTGCGATCTCAAAAATAGTTATGTCGGATCGACGGAGCAGTTTCTTCGATCGCTCGATCCGGCGCATCGTCACGTACTTGTGCGGGCTAACACCCATAGAGTTCTTAAACAAGCGTGCAAAATAGAATGGGCTCATTGATGCGGTTTGAGCAAGGTCGGATAGATGAGTTTGCTGATCGAGATGAGCCTCGATATAGTCGAGGACTTGCTTCAGGCGCGGCGGCGGAATGGATCCGCCTGTTCCCCATAGGCCCACCTTCACCGTCGCATAATGCCTCGCCAGGAGCATGGCGATGGCGTCGCCGACCTGTTCTCCGAACAGGGGCCCGGTGGGGGCGCCTTGCTGCAGTTCCACATCAAGAACCTTGAGTAGGTGTTCAAGGCGTGCATCTTTAAACGACCAGCGGTCCGCAACGTCTACGACTGCTCCTCGAAATCTTCCCTCTGTAAGCTTCGCGAGATGGGTAGGAATGACCTCAAGCAGGATGCGGTCATATGTGCCATCCCAAATCGATTCGTTGCAGCCCGACCCACCATGCAGAAGGATGCTGCCTTCACCCGTGGTCGCGCTTTGCCAACCCGAGCCTGACTTCCACTGCAGCCGCAGGCTCCCATTGAGCTGCATGCTCAGCGCGATCCCCGAGTGACGGTGCTTTGGAATTTCATCATGATTAAGCTCGGCGAGATGACGCTCTACAACAAAACCCTCCCATTCGTGGGAAGCGCTGGAAAGCAGCGGGGTGTGTGGAATTATGGGAGCTTGGCGACCTTCAACCAGGAGCCCAACTCTCCTACGAGCGGTCCTACATACGTTTCCTTTGATGCCAACCGGTTCCACACCAGTTCGATGCGCGGCGAGTGCCTGGGCTTCATGAATGTCGGCCAAAGACAACTCCTGAAAGATCAGTCGGTTCGGCGGTGTTGACGGCCAGCGTCATTCGACGTTCTCCACTGTCCTCACTCATTGTCGTTCTCGGCAATTTGCAAAATTGCGCAAGAATCCCCCGGGTGATGGCAAGTTCTCCCCTGCAGTTCGCTTCATCGCAGCAATCTATGTCTCCGTAGGGTAAGAACCCAGCGAAGGAGAAATTAGCAGATGGGCGTTACAAAGACAGCTACCAAACAGACACTGCCAGGTGAAAACCGGGAAGGCAATCAAATCAATACAAGGGCTTTTGAAGGCTTAAGTAGGAATAACAGGGATCCGCAGAAGTGCGCCTGCGGAAATACCGGCGTCCACCACGTCGGCTTGTACGCCAAGGATCCCTCAGCCTCAGCGAAGTTCTATCGAGATCTTCTGAACATGCAAATCGTGGGGGGAAGCGGGCCGGAGAATCCGCTTGGAGCCAGCGCCTTTTTGTGCAGCCGGCCAGACGAGGAATCGCACGAAATCGCCCTATTCGCGAACCCCGTTTATGCGCACGTCGCTTTTAAGGTGTCATCACTCGTGGAATTACGGTCGCTGCACACCAGGGTCGTGGAGAGGGGGATACCGATCAAGTTTGCGTTCGACCACGGGGTGTCCTTCGCGTTCTATTTCGACGATCCCGACGGACACATGATCGAGGTGTACTGGCCAACTGGGGCATTGCAATCCTATCGGCAGCCGTACGCGGAGCCGCTGGATCTGACGCAGGCAGCCGACTTGCTGTTAGAGAAGGTGGCTCACGGATCAGCATAGCCACCGCTGGAGATCGCGGGAATAAATCGCGTCCTTCTGCGTCTCATCCAAGCATGCTGCTTTTCGCACTGATCGAGGGAGCGGCGATAGCTTGGAGGAGGCGCTGCCCTACCAAGAACAGGAGAACAAGACAATGACACAAACCAAGAATGCCTTACCTGCTTACTTGAACGATAGTAAGAGTGAAAGCAATAAAACCACGATTGAACGTGAAGAACAACAGTTGGCAACATCCTTCGCGCGAGCGGCTACCATTGACTCCACCTTCAGCTACATGGGCAGCTTAATGACGTTCTTGGCGAAGAGTTCGGAAACAGGCGGCCGCTTTGCCCTGATGGAGTTCTATACCAAGCCGGGAAATGAACCTCCGCCTCACGTTCACGAACGGGAACACGAGTTGTACTTCGTGCTGGAAGGCTCGATGCGCTTCTACTGCGAAGACAAAATACTGGAAATCAAAGCTGGCGAGGTCGCCTTTCTTCCTCAGGGGAAGGCTCACGCGTTCGACTGCACCTCGCCTGTCGTTCGCACGCTGATCCTGGTTCAAGCAATTGGTGCGGACCCTGTCGGCTTGGATAACTATTTCCTTGCGATGGCCGAACCGGCTCGAGACATGTCGCTGCCGCGAGACACCATAACCTATGCCGTGGACGATCCAGAGCGCGCAATACGAATCGCAGCTCTCCATGGCATACGAATTCTCTCACCTCTGGAGGCCGAGAAGGAATTGCCACAATATCCCGGCTTTGGCGTTCCGGTTCGCTGATGACGCCACAGAGCCCGGCTGCGACGGCGCAGTTTTTCCAGGACGATTTTCGCGTGGAAATTGTCGGCGGGAGCGCGCCCCGACCATCCGCTCGGCGCGGTCGCTCGATCTGACACAGTCCGACGAGCAGCTGTTGGAAGCGTGGGCTGAGAACAGAGCGTCTAGTCAAGCCGTTTAGGAGGGTAATCATGGAACAGGTCTCGTACATCCAGCGCAACCGCAGGGCGAACCAACATGAATCGTTCATTGAAAGGGGGCAGATTCGCATCGAACGACTACCTGCGAGGTAATTGCTGCGATTCTTGATCTATCCGATAGTGGGCAGTAGCCGAACAGGATTTCCTGTAAGGCCGCTGATCACCAAGGAGAATCACATGCCGAACTATCCAGTTCATACGATCGCCTCGGCGCCGGAAAAGTCGAAACCAGCGCTTGAACCAGTTGCAGAAGGCCTTTGGTGTTCTACCGAACCTTCCCGCAGTCATTGCAAACTCGCCAAAACTCAAAGAGGGATGTAAAGCCGGGCGAGGCACCAGAAGCCTGGAGATCGAGCTGAAGCAGAACCGAGTCGAGCGCTCATCGCGCTCGGGGCTTCTGTGTGCCGAGGCGGGGCAAGGCCTGCCGCCTTTCCCCGCGCCCCTTTGCCCGCTCGGCGCATCCTTCCTTCGCTCCGCTCCGGATTAGGTCTTGACGAAGCCGATTACTTCTCCCACAATCAAAGAACCAGCGTCGCTTCGCTCCGACGGCTGACCGGGATCTTCCCGGGACAGTGACCGCGTTCCCTTCGGAATCACCGATCACCTTCGGCGGAATCCCCAGCCCCCAGTCACGCGTTCACAAGCTTTTCTATTTCACGTAGATTCAACGACTTCTTTTCGCAACATTTTGCCTGCCGCACTCGGCTGGCGAAAAAATCGGGCCGGAACCACAATCCGCAATTGCGCCCTTTCTATGAGCACAGAACAGATTCTCAAGCTGCAGCCCGATCGAACCCTGTACCTCCGCGGCTTCGACGGTTTCGGCGCTGCCGCCTCGCTATGTCAAGCCAGCCCGACCGGATTCACAGTGTATGGTGTATTCCGCGATATGGCCGACTTCTGCGTCTTGGTTCTCTACGACGCGGATAACACATTCGAGCACTATACGGTCAGATATCTGCCCAACTTCGATTTTTCCGGCATGGTGCTGAGCTTCAATCTTACCTATCAGGGTCTCCAGCCGATCGATTCCGCAAAATATTCGTGGGTCGACTGGGCACAACTCGATATCGCGCCTGTCACCGGCGCTAATCAGCAGGTTCGTCTATGGGACTACGCCACGCTCGTGTCTGGGAATTATTCCGTGGCGCAGGGCACGTTTACGTTTACGGCCCCTGGCGGCTGCTACCTCTATGACCGTTTGACTCTCTTCGTGAACAACGCGGAATTCGATTTTGTTGCCGTCGGCAACTACGTCGGAATGACCGCGGCTCAAGTCGCGCAGTGGTTCGCAGATTCAATCAACTCGTATAGCTGGTGGACTTATGAGCAGAGCAGCGTTTCCGTAATTGCTTCGACAGATGGAAGCGGCGCGCTGACATTGAAGAATGCGCGAACTGGGCATGTGAATGTCTCGGGCACGGACGTGGAGTGGTCTGACGGAACGAAATTTCCGGGGATCGCAGCCGGGTCGACCATCTATATCGGCGGAAACGCGTACATCGTCGCTGCTGTAAATAGCCCGACGTCTCTCACCCTCACAAGCGATGCAGGCTCGCAGGCCGCAGCCGTCTATCTTGCCGAGTATGGGGGTTTGGACGGCAACAGCGTTACGGTCTACATCGTTGTGAGACCCGGAAATATCAATCTCCAGGTTGACAATCCGGTCCTTCCGCTGACAGGCGGAAATTCCGATAACGTCACTTGGAACGTTTCGCTCGATTTCTCCGCTTTAGGAATCGATCAGATTAGACAAGCATGGATTACCTTCGCGCCGCAACTCCCTGCGAGCAGCGCTTATAGCGACACGGAATGGACCGCGACTTTCAGCAACTGGTCGGTCGCCGATCCAAACAACACGAGAACGCTTCAGATTGCCGGCCCCGGAAGCCTCCGCATTGGTAATGACGAGAGCGGCTCGTGTACCTACTCTGGTGCGGGTTGGAGCGTGAAAGCGGCAAACAACTATTGGCATGGATTCGCCCGAGTTACTGCCGAGCCCGGCGATTCCATCACCGTTTCATACACGTCACGTCACACCCACGATCTCTATCTGGGAACCTCTTTATACGTGGATCGAGGAATTGTTAGTGTGACGCTCGACGGCAATCAGTTGGCAGACCTCGACTGCTTCTTGAACCTTGGCTCCGAGCTGGTCACGAGGCGTCTCATACAGCCGCAAGTTCCCGCGGGCGCTCATACCGTCACATTCACCGTCAAAAGCGTAAATCACGTCGCCCAATTTCCGACCGATATCAATTCGTCCGGGTTCACTTTCATCTTCGATTACATAGAAGCCGCAGTCCCTACTGCCGAAGTAGCTGATGCCACAGTTACGTACGGGAACATCAGTCCGGCGCTTGACTTTGATACCGACGCCACTTATAAAGTAAGTCCGCAACGGCTCCTCTGGCATTTGCTGAAGCTCGGCTTCAATGGCCAGTTGAATGAATACTTGGGCGTTTTCTGGTGGAACCAGCGGAAACGCTTTGGCGAAACGTGGAATTCAGGAGTGGTCACGTTCAATGGAGAGTGGCAGGGTAACGAAGATCCGCGGGCCGCGGTGCAGCTTACTATTGGCGGGTTCACGATGACGAAGTCAATGATTTATTGGGATACCGCTGACACAATTGCCCAGCACTTCCTTTTCTATATCAACTCCGCCAGCATTGAGATGTGGGCGGAGAAGACGGGCACTGGCCAACTCACGATTTACCCAAAGACGCCGAGCTGGGGAGAAGAAACGTTCTCTGCACAAGCGCTTTTCACCACCACTACTGGCACCATCACAACTTCCGGCAGTATTGCCAAAGGCGTCCAGGGAAACTGGCAAGTCGATCCATCCGCATCCAATCCCATTAATTTCCCCATTCGGCCGTGGCATAGCGATCTGTTCAATGCCGTAAACGCTGCCGGTCTGCTGATCACCACTTCTTTTTCGATGGAGCTCGTGTATCCGCCGGACGATGGAACTCTCGCCAATGCCTGGCAGGCTCGCTACTACGACGGAACCACTGTGCAGACGGATACCGGCTACGCGCATCTCGTCTCCTCTCAATGTTCGTTTATCGACAACATGACGCAATTTCAGCAATCCGTTTTCACGACAATGGCAGGCTTGCAAAGCGCAGCGGGTCTTACGCCTTGGCTTCAATTCGGCGAATTTCTGTGGTGGTTTTTTTCAGAGACAAGTCTGGCCGTAGGCGATCTCGCCGCGACAGACCCGGTCACCATAGAAACGGCCGGCGCAACCGGGCCGCAACCTCATGGCATGACAACCGGCGATCGCGTCGTAATCACCGGAGTCGGAGGTTGTACGTCCGTGAACGGAACCTGGGCGATCACCGTCGTTGATGACACGCATTTCACGGTTCCGGTCTCACCCAACGGCGACTGGGTCACCGGCAGCGGGCAAGTTCGCGGCGGCTCTATGGCCTACTATGACCCGGTAACTGCCGCAGCCGCTCAGTCCGCCCTCGGGCGGCCGCTCTATAAATTCACGTGTCAGGATGACGATCCCACGGTAAATGGCGGCGCGGATGCGAGCTTTCTTGCCGGGCGCCTCAAAGCTCATATTGATGCGATACGGACCGCTGTCCTCGCGCAATATCCCAATGCGAAGTTCGAAATCCTTTATCCGAACGACGTCAACAATCCGGTCTGCCTCCTTGGCCCTGGCGTGCAATACCCGCAAGGCGGACGTCTAAATGCCGCAGTTAATTTGCCGGTAGAATTTCAGAGCCAAGCCACCAGCGGGCTTGATCGCTTCAAAGTGGAAGCGCTCAGTTGGGGCGCAACCTATCTCCAGATGGACTTAGCGCATCAGGCCATCGTTTTCGCGCTCACGAGTCCCATGTCGTGGGCCCCATCAAGCGTGGCATATCTCATCCCGTGGTTCACCGGGACGTGTCCGTGGCCGCGCGAGCTGCTGCTCGCCAGCACACGCGGATTGCAGTTGATCAACTTCTGGGCCTACGACCATCTCGCTATGATGTCCTGGCCGCTTCCGCTGCCAAGTTGGCTTCACCGGTCGTCGTTCGGAGGCTGAGAGTTTAGCGGCTTCTCAAAGCGCGCTCGACATGCTGGTTGGCAGACACGACGAGCCGTTACCCGCGTCACATGACAAGATCGCCAGTATGAGTCGTGTCGTAGCCGGCAATGCACTGAAGCTTTTTCCGAAGCTGAGAACGGTTCAGCGAATCAAGCAATGCTTTGGCGGCGGGCAATTCAAGAGATGCTTGCGTGAATGCGAGATCGAAACGCTCGGCTCTCAAGGCGATGAAATCGAGCCCGAAGCAGCGAGAGGCGGACCGAGTTGCGATGCAGCAATCGGCAGTTCCGCACGCCACAGCGTAAGCGGCCGCGAGATGGCCGTGGACGATAAAGTCGTAACCTCTTACCTGGTTTGACCGGATGCCGACTCGGCGAAGGCCGGTATCGAGTAAATCCCTACTGCCCGATCCTCTTTCGCGATTCACGAATCTCACGTTCTTGCGAGCAAGATCCGCAATAGAACGAATACTCTTCGGATTTCCGCGCCGCAATACTAGCCCTTGCTCCCAATTTGCGAAATTCACGACTCGAACGTGCTTCTTGGGGAGCAAGCGGCGAATAACCGGCAGGTTGTAGTCTCCGGTGTGTCGGTCGAGCAAATGCGAACCCGCCGCGTGCACTCGCCCCTGCTTCAGCCATTCGAGGGCCCGGCGGCTCGAACACGAAGCCGTTATGATTTCGATTCCGGACGACTGCAACGATTCCCTCAATAGCGAGAGCGCCGGATCGCAACCCGCAATCAAAAAACTCTTGCCCTGTTCGCGCAATGGCACAGCAGGCTTGATCGAGACGCGCCGCCGCGTCCTCGATTGAATGATGCCGTCCGCGAGCGGAAGATAAGCCGGTAAGAATGGAATGGAAACCGCGGTGACGCGCTGGTTCACGCGGCAAGCCCTTACAAATTGTCCTTCAGCCTCTTGATCGCCGCTGAGCAAATCGGCGATGATCCGCGGCTGGGATGGTTCCTCTCGAATCGAGAAGATCTCTTCGACGGTGACGTCAAGAGCGCGCGCGAGCTCTAACGAAGTTGCTGTGTTGGGAAGAAATGTTCCGTCTTCAATGGAGTAGATTGTTTGCCTGCTGACACCGACACGGCGGGCAAGCTCAGCCGCAGAAATTCCGCGTCCCTTTCGAATCTCTTGAAGGCGGCTGCAAATCGCCATGTCATCTATACTGTACAAAGTCTTTCTGACAGGACAAATTATATGGTTCGGATTCTCTGGCTTGTTCTGCTATGTACGGCGCCGGTGTGGACGCAGGTCTCGGGTACCATCTCAGGAACAGTTACCGATCCCTCAGGGGCGGTAATCTCGGGCGCCGAGATCACTGTTAAAAATGAGGACACGGGAGCAGTTCGCAAAACGAGCGCTAGTATTGTAGGCCGCTATCAATTTTTCGCTTTGCCAGTCGGGCATTATGAGGTTCGAGTCGATCACCCGGGGTTTGCGCAGGAGATTCGCACAGGGATCAATTTAGTGATCGGCGAAGACGCGCGCGTAGATTTGACTTTACGGCTCGGAACGGCCACCCAGCAAGTCACAGTCAATGAAGATGCTCCAGTTGTGAATGTTACGGCGGCGGACGTTTCGGGCTTGGTGGGTGAACAGCAGGTGAAAGATTTGCCGTTGAACGGAAGAAGCTACGACGAACTTCTCACGCTTAGCCCCGGAGTCGTGAATTTCACCTCAGAGAAGACGGGCGGCGTGGGAGTTTCGAATTCGACGGTTGGCAATAATTTTGCTGTTTCCGGCAACCGGCCGCAGCAGAATCTTTATCTTCTGAATGGGATCGAGTTTACGGGCGCTGCCGAGAACAACATGCAGCCCGGCGGCACCAGCCAGGAGTTGCTCGGCGTTGATGCAGTCCGGGAATTCAATGTCTTGCGCGATTCTTACGGCGCTGAATACGGCAAGCATCCCGGAGCCCAGGTGCTGATCGTCACACAGTCCGGGACAAACCAGGTGCACGGATCTTTGTACGAGTTTCTTCGAAACAACGATCTTGACGCGCGCAATTTTTTTGATGGCCGCTCCGTTCCCGGGTTTCAGCGCAATCAGTTCGGCGCCGCGCTTAGCGGGCCGGTTAAGAAAGACAAAACTTTTCTTTTCGGGAATTACGAGGAGCTGCGGCAGCACCTGCACCAAACCGGCGTGGATCTCGTTCCGGACAACAATGCGCGAAACGGATACTTGCCTTGCAAATTGGTGAGTCCCGCGCCGAAGCCCTGCCCGGCTTCAGGGCTTGCGTTTGTTGGTATTTCCCCGCTAATTTCCGCATGGCCAGTTCCCTCCCCTGGCGCACCGGACTTCGGCGGAATCTCTGAAGCTTTCAACAATCCGCTGCAAACAATCCGGGATGACTTCGGAACCGTGCGAGGAGATCAAATCCTCAGTGACACGGATTCTTTGAATGTCGCCTACACGGTCGATGACAGTGCGGATCTCACTCCTACCAGCACGAATCTCTACAGCACAGATGTGGAGAGTCTGAGAGAACAGGTCGCAAGCCTGGAAGAGACGCACGTGTTCTCGCCGACTCTTCTTAATACCGCACGCGCCGGTTACTCGAGGGCGAGCTACTTCTTTACAGGCGAGCCGACGCCAGGCACACCGGCTGCGGCACTGCCAGGCTTTTTAACGGGAGACCCGGTGGGAGCGCTTGTGGTGGGTGGCAGCGCAGCATCGAATCCTACTGCGCAAATTAGTCTCGCGGGGAGTAATAACGGAAGCAATCTGCGAGTGGCTCGAAACATCTTCACCTATGAAGATCGCGTGTCCCTCACAAGCGGCTCTCATCAATTCAACTTCGGCGCTTGGGTTCAGCAATTCCAGTCCAATGAGACGCTGGCGCTCAGCCAATATGGACAGGCAACGTTCACGAGTGTGCAGACTCTGCTTCAAGGCACAGCGAGCAGCTTGTTGTTCGACCCTTCTCCTACTGAAATGAATTGGCGGGCCGTGTTCGGCGCTCTCTATGCCGAGGATGTGATTCGACTCAGTCCGAGGCTAACGCTTTCGCTTGGATTCCGCGATGAGTTCACGACCGGCTGGAACGAGGCGCATGGCCGGGCCGCCAACTACACGTATCCAAATGGCGTCATCGCGACTCAGCCAGTGATCGGCAGCTCCGTCTTCACGCATAATAACGGAACGTTTCTGCCGCAGCCCAGAGTGGGAATCGCATGGCGCCCGTTTAGCGAAAGAACTGTCATCCGCGCCGGATTTGGCGTTTACAACGATCTTCAGGACGCGCTCGGTTATCGCACAGATCAGAATGCGCCGTTCAACCCGACTTACAGCCTTCCGAACGCTTCCGTCTCCAAGCTTCCGCTTTCACGCACCGCTCCTGTGCCGGCGACGGCCCGCTTGGTTCCCGGCGGAGTTCAACCCGATTTGCAAACGCCCACTTTGATCTCCTGGTCTTTTCGTATTCAGCAGGAGCTCACGGCGGACACGGCGCTCAGTATTGGATATGTGGGATCGCACGGCTATCACGAAGTGATCGGTATCGACGCAAACGAACCGTTTCCTGTTGTCTGTCCCGCTTCGCCTTGTCCGGCGTTGTATCCCAGTAGTTTCCCGGCACCGCTTGCAGGCGCGCCCGTTCCCGCCGGAACCTATTACGTCCCTAGTGCAACAAGAGCCAATCCCGCGCTTGCAAATACGTGGACCTATTTCTCAGAAGGCGATAGCTCATTCAACGCGCTGCAGGTGGATATCAATCATCGATTCCAAAGCGGCTTCGCTTTGCGCGGAGCTTACACGTGGTCGAAGACGATCGACGATGGAGACTCGTTGAACGCGACCACCTCCGGAGGCGAGCCGGCGCTTGCTTCGAATCCATTTGATTTGCGCGCGGACCGGGGACTTGCCAATTTCGATGTCAGGAATGTTGCTGTAATCAGCGCGATCTACGCTCTGCCGTTCGGGCATGGAAAGCAAATTCTGGGTCACGGCCGTGGGCTAAGCAATGCCCTCGCAAGCGGCTGGACCATCAACTCTATCGTGACAATTCAAAGCGGCTTTCCGTTTACGCCGCAGCTCAGCTACAATCCATCGCGAAATGGCGACACACGGAATCCGGTGCGCCCGTTCGTAAATCCATCGTTTACGGGGCCTGTGATTCTGGGCAATGTGAATGAATGGTTCACTCCAGCGGCATTTCTTCCGCCGCCCAACGGGAGTGGATTTTACGGCAATCTCGGGAGAGACACGCTGATCGGACCAGGCCTGGCAACGTGGGACTTTTCTCTTCTAAAAGACACGCCAATTGCCGAGAGAATGAACCTTCAATTCCGCGCGGAATTCTTCAATTTGCTGAACAGAGCCAATTTCAACACGCCGAATGCAGTGGTCTTCACTCCCACTCGTGTTTCACCCACCGCCAGCCTGATCACGAGCACATCAACCACATCGCGTCAGATTCAATTTGGCTTGAAACTGCTTTGGTAGCTGACTTACTTGTCACGCCGTTCCCGAAGCAGCTTTCTCGACAACAATGGTCCCGGTCATCATTGGATGAATTTTGCAGAAGTACGGATAAGAGCCCGGTTCTTCAAACCGGAAAGAGAATGCCTGATCCGTATCGAGCACTGGAGAAGAAAACTTTTTCGTGGTGCTCACGACGTTATGCGGTATGTCATCGCGGTTCGTCCAAGTGACAGTGGTCCCGGTTTTGACGGTTAATGATTTAGGTGTGAAGGAGAAATTATCGATCTTCACTTCTGCTTTATCGTCAACATTTTGAAGACTTGTTCGCGACAAGGAACCCATTGCGAGAGTGGAATCGACAACCGCGAGCGTGTGGTTGCTGGCTACGCAGTTAACATGAGTAATGCCGAGCACATCGCGTAACTGTTCCGCGGGGACCTTCATTGGACCAGGAGACGGAGCAGTTCCAGGCTTGGGTTGAGGGAACGCGGTCGACATCGCCGTGTGATAGAAGACGTTGCCTTCGATTTTTTGCATCGTTTGATGAATGTGCCCGTTCAGCACGGTAACTGAGCCGAAACGTTTCATGTAAGACAAGGCCTGAGCGCCGTCTCCAGTACCCCAACCCCAATCTGGATAAACAATCCAGAGCGGGATGTGAGCAAAGACGACAATGGGAGTGCTGCTCGTACGGACCGCGAGGTCTTTCCGCAACCAATCCAGCTGTTCGTTTCCAAGCGTGCCGAGACCCCCTGCTTTAAGATCGACGACGTTGACGAGAGCGATGAAGTGAATTCCTTTATGATCGAAGCTGTACCATCCTGCGCCCTTGGTGTTTTTGCCGTAGCGCGCGAGATATTGCTGTCCGTTGTCGGCCAGCATGTCATGTTCACCAGGGACAAAGAACCGCTGGCCGGTTCTTGTCGATGTGAGGATCTGATCGAGGGTGTCGAATTCCGTGGGCTTTGACAGATGGCTCAAGTCGCCTGTGTGGATCAAGAAATCCGGCGTATGTTCGAGTGCATTGATCCGACTAATCGCCTCTTGTAAAGTTGCAGTGACGTCTTTATTGGCTTCTTTGTTGAAACCGATGTGACTGTCGCTGATTTGAACGAAACTAAAACCTGCATTCTTCACCATCTGATGATGAGGAGTCTTGCCGAACGCTTTTGAGCTGAGCACTCCTCCACTTACGGTCCAGACCATTCCTGTCCCGGCCCAGGCCATACATTCCAGGAATCCGCGTCGATCTATTCCGTCTTCATTCGAGTTATCTCTGATCTTTCGAGCCAACTGCTTCTCCTTCTCAGTAAATCTTGCACGTGCGCCGTCACTTGGTATTACCGCGGCAAGCCACAAATTATTCCCTTCGCAACGAATATTTTTCGCTGTGTTCTCTATGCAGAGACTTGTCCGAATTAGCGACCAGTTAAAACATGCTCAGCCGGCGAAGGCGGCAAGAGTAACTGTGATGCCCTTAATCCTCGCCGTTCCAGGCGCGCCCATCGGTAGATGATGTTCCGGTCTGCATCAGAAAGTTTGGCTTGGCGATGAATGAAAGTGTATTGAGGTAATGGCATCTCGCCGTTTTTGACCGCAGATGCGATATTTGCTAGAAACCTCTGCTGCTCCTTTGGGGTGTACCGTCCCCATTCGGAGAAGTTCATGCGATCCCGTCCATGCTGCACATCCCTTTCCAGTAGCCACGATACCGGAGCGACATAGCTATACCAGGGCCACGCCGTTCGACTTGAGTGGCAATCCATACACGAATGCTTAAGAAGGACATTAATCTCCGGCGGCAGTTTCAGATCACCCTGAGAATCGTTGCCATTCGGTATCTCTTTGGGCCGTCCATAGGGATGAACTGTAACCGAACACACCGCTAGTAAAACCGAAACTCCTGAAATAAATGTCCAGCAATGCCGTAGAAAAAACCTCACGCCTGTAATACCGTGTTCAATCTCGCTTTATTCCTCAGATTGTGAGATGCGCGAATAGATGAGAGACTGACTAAGTCGTCATGTCTTGGCTCAGCCTGAAATGGAGAAGCGAACGTTCCCCGTTAGTGTAGATTCCGCCCCTTCGGGGCGGGGATTTTCAAGGTATGGGGTCTATCGTCCGATGACTTTCTCCCGTCAACGTGCAACGCGGGAGAAGGACCTCCCGCGCTGCTAAACATCGGCTCGATGAGCCCTCCGGGTTATCCCTCAGCATGGTTGCATCCCTGCAGAGCCTGCCTCCGTTTCACTCGGCAAGTTCATTTTAGCTCCGCCGCGCCCTGCTGTTCTCAACTTCCATCGTGAGAATCAGGACTACCGAACAGGGAAACCTCTCACCATGTGGGCAGCTGCTGCAAACCTGCCTTCATTTTTGAGGTTTGGGTTGCGAGGACTGTTGTTGTTGTGGCCGCGGGCGGCTTGCAGGCGGGACGATACCGTTCATCCGCAAGTACTCGACCATCTGACCGTAGTGATCCTTCGGATGGAAGGAGCCGATAATGGCGATTGCGAGACGCGTCGAGAGGAATGGGGATACGGGATTGGGCAGCGGCGTGACCTCGTTTTCGGAGGTGACCTCGGAAATGGCCCGATGGCCGAGCGCGAACGAATCTTTAAGATACTGCACAATTTCGGCCTTGGTTTTCAGCTCCGCGGGGCCGTTGAGATTTTCTTCGATGGAGTTAGTGTCGATCGTCTCGCCCATGAGCGGGCCAAAATAAAGGTGATTGGCGAAGCCGATGTGTTTCACCTGTTCAGCGAAAGTGCGTACGCCTTTAAACTCGCCATTAGTAGGCGCGAAGGAATACTTGTCTTCGGGCATAGCTTCAGCAGCGGAAACGACTTCCTGCTCGACAACACCATAGAGCATGTTGAGGACAGAAGTGACGGTGGGCGGTTGTTGCTGGGCCGTTGAGCCGATCATCAGACGCTCCTTGTTTTATGGAGTAAACGACAAAATCTTATGCTTCTGTGGCCAGAGAAGTCATCCGCAAGTTTTTTACTGGCCGCTCGCTGCAGCAGCTGCTCCACCAATTATGCTAGCGAGATCCCGATGAGTGAAGAAGTTTGGAATAAACGCACTCCAGAACAAGTAGGGAAACGTGAACACGAAGTGTTTGAAAAGACCCTTCTCCCCTATGTTGATGCCGCTTACAATTTGGCGCGATGGCTTACGCGTAGCGAGCATGACGCTGAAGACATCGTTCAAGAATCCTTTTTACGTGCAATGCGCTCCTTTGGCACCTTCATACCGGGTCGCGATGCTCGTGCCTGGTTGCTGGCGATAGTCCGAAATTGCTGCCGAACCTGGCTAAAGCGTAAGGGATTTGACAAGCCATTAAATGAGCTGGATGAGAGTGTTCCGGCTACAGAGCTATGGTCGGACCCTGAGGCAGTGGTAATCGATAATATGAACTCGCAATTAATAAGGCGAGCAGTCGAGGAATTGCCGCTGGAATACCGCGAGGTCTTGATTTTGCGAGAACTCGAAGAGCTCTCGTATAAGGAAATTGCCCAAATCCTCGAAATACCTCTGGGAACCGTCATGTCTCGGCTTTCCCGGAGCCGCCGAGAACTTCACGGCCGGCTGTGCAACGTTATCCAAGAGGGGCGGAAATGAACTGCGATCTCATACACGACTCGCTTGACGCGTATTTCGACCGCGAGCTCGACGTGTTGGCGGCTCGCGATTTCGAACGCCACTTGAACCATTGCGATGCCTGTCGCGTCACTTTTGAACACTACCGAAACCGGCAAAGAACGGTCAGAGCTCAGCTTCCCTATTTTCAGGCCCCCGAAGGTCTGGTGTACAAGATTCGCGCCCAACTTCGACCGGGTGAGCGTCACCGTGATACGCCGGGCACGATAGCATGGCGCGCGTGGGGAGTTGCCGCTAGTCTCGTGATCTGCCTAGCTTTCGGCGCGCTGCTCTTCCGCAGCGCCGTGCGGTCTTCGACCACGCAATTACTTGCTGAGCAGGTCGTGTCCTGTCACATTCGCTCGCTCATGGCAAATCACCTAGTCGATGTTCCTTCGTCGGACCAACACACGGTGAAGCCTTGGTTCAACGGCAAACTGGATTTCGCGCCCACTATCAAAGATCTGTCCTCGGAAGGATTCTCATTGATAGGAGGACGCCTGGACTATTTAGATGATCACCCTGTAGCGGCACTCGTGTATAAACGTCGTCAACACCCCATCAATTTGTTCCTTTGGCCCTCATCCGACAGTGACTCCAAGCCAAGTGCCTTAGTGATCAGGGGTTATCACGTAGTGCACGGGATACAGTTGCACGTAGCTTGTTGGGCTGTATCTGATCTGAACTCTGATGAGCTCAAGCGATTCGTCCAGGACTTCGAGAACTAAGACAGCTGGTCTGCTGTAAAGAGTTGTACTTTGATGCACCACAGCGAACCTGCTCGTAAGCTGCGGCTATACTCGGACAGTAATTCCTATTGACGCGAATGTACCGGCTCTCGCCCTGCGGGGCCGGTAGACGCATGATGATCTTCGGATGAGTGAAAAACGAGTAGTGGTTGCGATCGACGGGCCAGCGGGCGCGGGCAAGAGCACCATCGCCCGGCGGGTCGCCGACAAGCTGGGATTCCTATACATCAATACCGGCGCCATTTATCGAGCGCTTGCACTATGGGCGTTGCGTCTGGGTGTCGATGTAAATGATTTATACCGGCTCGAGCAGCTTGCCAAGGAAGCGAAGATCGACTTGGGCGCGGATGACGGACGCGTATTTCTGAACGGCGAGGATGTGACGGAAGCGGTACGCGATCTGCGGGTTTCCGAGGCCGCTTCGAAAATCTCGGCGGTGCCGGGAGTGAGACGCGCGCTGCTCGGGATTCAACGAAGCATGGCCGAGCAGAATAGCGTGGTAATGGAGGGGCGGGACATTGGATCGGTTGTGTTTCCGCAAGCCGATGTGAAGATCTTCCTCGATGCGGAGCCGGATGAGCGGGCGCGACGCCGTGCTTTGCAGATAAGTCAGAAAGGACAACGCGCAGATTTTCAAGCCGTCACCGGCGAGTTAAAGCAGCGGGACGAACGCGACCGGCGACGCTCAGAATCGCCGCTGGTGCAGGCGCCTGACGCGGAACTTGTGGACACGACGGGATTGACTTTGGAGCAGGTTGAAGAGACCGTTTTGCGTGTTGTGCGAGCACGTATTTCGAATGGAAAGGAGACGCGAAGTTGAGGATACTCCTAGTCGGGTTGCCGTTAGCACTTTTATCGTTATTGGGTGTCGCTTTACGCGCGGGTAGTGAAAACAAAAGCTCTCGCGACGAGGCTTTCATTAGACAAGAAGTAATGATTCCGACGCGCGACGGCGTGCGTCTGCAGACAGCTATTTTCACGCCGCGGCACGCAGCGGGTCCACTGCCGATTCTATTGACGCGCACTCCCTATGGAGTACCGGAGAATGATGGCGGGCTTACGAAGCCAGGCGGAATCTTCGAGGAACTGGTCGCGGATGGATACATCTTCGTGTGGCAGAACCTGCGCGGCAGGTTCAAATCGGAAGGCGAGTTCGTCATGAACCGTTCCCCGCGGAATGCCAATGATCCCCACGGCATTGACGAGACCACCGATGCTTGGGACACCGTGGATTGGCTCGTGAAGAACGTAAAAAATAACAATGGCCGCGCTGGTATCTGGGGGATCTCGTACAGCGGCTGGACCACGGCGATGGCCCTCATTGATCCACATCCCGCGGTCAAAGCGGCTTCCGAGCAGGCGTCTCCGGCCGATATGTTTCTGGGCGACGATTTTCATCACAATGGCGCGTTCCGGTTGAGTTATGGGTTCGAATACGCGGCGCTTCTCGAATCGAGCAAGGAGGAGAACACGCATTTCCAGTTCGACAAATGCGACACGTATGAGTGGTATTTATCGCTCGGCGCTCTTTCGAATGCAAACGCGAAATATTTTCACGGAAAGTTGCCTACCTGGAACGACTTCGTCAACCATCCGAACTACGATGATTTCTGGCAGAAACAAGCGTTCGAGCCCTATCTTCATCACACTCGTGTTCCTAACCTGAACGTGGCCGGCTGGTACGACCAGGAAGATTTTTACGGCCCGATGAGGATTTACGAAATGCTCGAGAAGACGGATCGCGAGCACTTGAACTATGTTGTGGTGGGACCGTGGAATCACGGCGGTTGGATGCATAACAGCGGCCGCGAACTGGGGCCAATCGACTTTGGTAGCGAAACTGCAAAATGGTTCCGCGCGAAAGTTCAGGCGCCATGGTTCGCACACTGGCTACACGATAAGGCGGGTTTCGACGAACCTGAGGCGCTGACGTTTCAAACCGGATCGAACACTTGGAAGCGCTATAACGCGTGGCCTCCGACGGAAGGCGTCAGAGAACAAAAACTGTATTTCCGCGAAGGTCACAAGTTGTCTTTCGATGCGCCTGGCGGATCGGGCGAAGCTGCCGACACATATGTCTCCGATCCGGCCGATCCGGTTCCATACCGCCAGCGCCCAGTAACGCCAACCTATCCAGGCCCGGAATGGCCAGTATGGCTACTACAAGATCAGCGGTTCGTGGACCATCGACCGGATGTCCTGGGATGGGAGACCGAGCCGCTGGCGACGAGTGTCTCGATAGCCGGGGATGTGAAGGCTGATCTATTTACGTCCACATCCGGCACCGACAGTGATTGGATAGTGAAACTGATTGATGTTTATCCCGAGGATTACGTGCAGCCCGTGTCGCACGCGCACTTGGGGGGTTACGAATTAATCGTTTCCGACGAGGTGTTCCGGGGCCGGTTCCGAGAAAGCTTTGAGCATCCCGAAGCGCTCATCCCAAATCACCCCGCGCACTTCCGCATCGATCTTCACACAATGAATCATTCTTTCGAGCGCGGGCACAAGATCATGGTTCAGGTTCAAAGTACTTGGTTCCCGCTGATCGACCGCAATCCGCAGAAGTTTGTGCCGAACATTTTCGAGGCAGCGGATTCGGATTACATTCCGGCGACGCAGAAAGTCTACCGTTCGCGCGAGCTTCCGTCGGGCGTCATACTTCCCGTCGAGAACCAACAATAATCAACTGATCAGTTCGATTTTTGTGCTCAGGGCATCGCTCGTAATGGGAAGCACCCGACCCTCATCGAGCCTGTTTATCTCGATGCTCATCACGGCCAAGCCTGTGGTCCTTTCAAATTCGAGGAGGATCTCATGAAGCTTTTTCTCCATCTGCCGTTTTTGATCAGTTAATGCCGTTCGGTTCTCATCAGACATAATCGGTCCATAAGTTATGGTGGCCGCGAGCTGCGGGTCTTCTAACCCGCTTTTCGCTATACTGACGAAAAAGGCGTCACACGAGCTGTAAGCCGCTTGGGTTGCTGCCTTCAGAAGTTCACACCGGAGTTCTGTTTCCAAAATATGTTTAACCTCTTTCGCAGCCGAGAGCGAACTGTGCGCATCATGCTCGGCGTCTTGCTCGGTCTCGTCTCTTTATCGATGCTGTTGTATTTGATTCCTGGTGGTCCCGGCGGCCCGAGCAGCATCGGCGGCCAGAACGTTCTCGCGGTGATCGGCGATGACAAAGTTACCACTCAAGACGTTCAGCGCGCCTTGCAGCGTCTCACGCGGATGCAAACGAATCTTCCTAAGGGAGTTATCGCAATGTATCTGCCGTCCATCGTGAATCAGATGGTGGAGGCGAAAGCGATGGCCTACAAAGCGCGAGAGATCGGGCTTAGAGTATCTGACCAGGAATTAGGGGACGCTATTCAGGCTGAGTTTTCGAGCGAGCTCGGCGGCAAATTCGACATGAGTATATATCAGGGTGTCCTCGCAGAACAGGGCATGACGGTCCCCGATTACGAACAGCAGCGGCGGGAAGCAATGCTTGGGGTCCGGCTGGAGACCTTGGAGTTAGGGTCGCTGGTCGTGTCCGATCAGGACGCCAGAGCGGAGTATCAGAGAAAAAACCTGAAAATTGGACTTCAGTATCTCGATTTCGAGGCAAAAGACTTCGCATCCAAGGTCAATAAAGATCCGGCCAAGCTTAAGGATTACTTCAATAAGAATCGTGCGTTATTCAGAACTCAAGAAAAACGCGATGCGGACTTGATTGTCGGAACCACCGCGGATTTCGTGCAGTCGGCGCAAGTTTCGGATGACCAGCTCCGCCGCGAGTATCAAGATAACCTCGATAGCTACCGGCAGCCTGAGCGCGTAAAGGTCCGGCACATTCTCATAAAGAC
This sequence comes from Acidobacteriaceae bacterium, assembly GCA_019240405.1. Taxonomy (GTDB): domain Bacteria; phylum Acidobacteriota; class Terriglobia; order Bryobacterales; family Bryobacteraceae; genus Bog-105. Next base: position 82,005 of record JAFAYL010000048.1, on the reverse strand, counting down.
ACAAGGTAAGCCCAAAGAGGATGCCCCGAAATTAAAGGCCAAGGCGGAAGACATTCTCAAACAGCTCCAGAAGGGGGCGGATTTCGCGGATTTAGCGAAAAAGAATTCAGAGGACCCCGGCTCAGGAGCTAAAGGTGGCGAGCTCGGATGGATCGTACGCGGACAGACGGTTCCGAATTTCGAAAAGACGGCATTTTCACTGAAGCCGGGCCAGTTGAGCGGGCTCGTTGACACCGAGTACGGGTATCACATCATCCAGGTGGAAGACAAGCAGGAAGCTCATCAGCAGACATTTGAGGAGGTGAAGCCGCAACTGCTTGCTGATGCGCAGAAGGAGCTGGGCACCGAGAACCTAAGAAAGGCGATTGAAGACGCGCGCTCGGAGGCGCTAAAGACGCCTGCACAGGTGGAGGCCGTAGTGAAAAAATACCACCTGAAGTTCTTTAGGCTCGACAAATTCACGACCAACGATGTGATGCCCGAAGTAGGCGCAACGCCTGAACTAAAGAACGCGATTTTTTCCACGGCCAAAGGAGGCGTCACCGATGTTGTGACTCTGGACCAGCAGGGGAAAGCCGCCTTTGCAGTGGTGACCAATATCACGCCGGCCCGCAATGCGGAGTATGCTGAGGTCGAAAAAGACGTTGTGGAGCATTACACGGGTGCCGAGTCGCTTCGCCTGGCTCGAGAGACTGCCCAAAGCGCGGCCGATCGCGCCCGTAAGGGTGAAAGCTTGGAAAAAATCGGTAACGATTACGGTCTGACCGTGAAAACCGCAGCGCCATTCACTATTGACGGGGCGGCGGAAGGTATTGGGTCAGCCAGTTTGGTTTCGTCAGCCTTCAAGTCGAATGTAGGCGATATCATCGGCCCTGTTGCGGCGCAATCGGGACAATTTTTATGCAGAGTGTCCGAAAAAATTCCAGCGGATATGAGCCAATTCGAGAGGAACAAAGATGGGATTGTCCAGAGCTTAATGACGCAGAAGCAAACCCTGCAGCAGCCTCTTTTCCGGGATAGTGTGGTTGCCGATTTGACACGCCGCGGCAAGATCAAGCTCAATCAGAATGCCATCAGTAAAATGATCGCGTCATATCAGTCATAAGGACGGCAGTTGCTCGGCCCTTTTCTCGAGTTCCTTAGAAGCCTCACCGATCCTGATAAGTTGATTCACCTGCTATCGACAGTGATGACGGGTTGGATCGGCTATGCAGTCCTCTTCGGCGTTGTCTTCGCCGAAAGCGGATTGCTGGTTGGGTTTTTTCTGCCCGGCGATTCGTTGTTGTTCACGGTAGGCGTTGTTGCGGGCGCCGGCAAGCTAAAAGTGGGCGCGATGATCGGGATGCTTGCCTTTGCGTCAATGCTCGGTGATGGCATCGGCTTTCTGCTAGGTTCCACGCTCGGCTATGGGCTTTTCAAGAAGCCCGATTCGCGCATTTTCCGCCGCGAATATGTCGATCGGACGCACGCGTTTTACGAGCGCCACGGCGGCAAGACAATCATCTACGCGAAATTCGTTCCGATCATCCGGACTTTCGCGGCCTTCATCGCGGGTGTGGGCAAGATGCGGTATCTGCGGTTTCTGACATTCAATGTGGTGGGCGCGATCGGGTGGGTAGCATTGATGATCACCCTGGGTTACCGGCTGGGCGATGTTCCATTCGTGCGCCACAATTTCGAGAAGGTGGTGCTGGCGATCATTGTGGTTTCGCTCGTCCCAGTCGCGCTGCAAATTGTGAAGAGTCGAAAGATTCCCGCGGCAAGGATCCAGTCGGGCTCGGTCTAAAAGCGAATTCCGCCGCCACAAACGAGCACTTCGCCGGTGATGTAATCCGAGAGCGGAGAGCAGAAGAAGAAGACTGCGTTCGCGGCATCTTCCGGCGTGCCCAGCCTGCCGAGCGGAATCTGCTTGGTTACCTGTTCACGGACCTGCGCTTGCATTCCAACGTGAACATGTTTTCCTCCGATTGAAATATTAGTTTCGGCGTCTTCCATGGGCTTAATTAGCCGGGTGTCGATCAGTCCGAAGCCGACGGCGTTCACCGTTACGTTGTAGCGGCCCCACTCCTTTGCGAGCGTCTTTGTGAGACCGACCACTGCAGCTTTTCCTGAAGCGTAACCGGCTTGTCCGGGATTCCCATCGAGACCCGAAATGGACGTGACGTTAACGACCTTTCGCATGACCCGCACGTCCTCTGCGGTCTCTCTCTTAGCGGTTTCGCGGAGCCAGTGCGAGGCAGCACGCAGAATGCGGAATGGCGCGACGACATGGATATCCAGCATGGCCTGGAACTGTTCGTCGGTGGTTTTTTGAATGACGCTATCCCAGGTGTAGCCCGCGTTATTCACGATGATGTCCAACGATCCGAACTCGGCGATGGCTTTGTCTACTGCGCGCTGCGGAAATTCGGGCTGGGAGAGGTCGCCGGAAATGCTACTCGCTTTCTCGATAGTTTTCTGTGCTTCTTGCAACACTGATTCGTCAATATCGACGAGCAGGACGGAAGCGCCCGATGCTCCGAGCCTTTTGGAAATGGCACGCCCGATGCCCCGGCCCGCGCCAGTGACGATCGCTGTTTTGCCCGAGAGAGAGATGTTCATGGCGCGGTCTTGAGGCAGAATAGCAGACGTTCGGATCGGAACGCCGCGGCTAGAAAAGCAACATTTGCGAACCGGGAATCTCAGGCACGGTGATGTTCTCCATATCTCGCGATTGAATCCCGACACGTTCCCGAATACTGTTCGCGAGCGCGCGGATTCGCTCCGGGTATTTGCCTTTGAGGTATGCTCCGGCAGCAAAATTGTGCTCGTAGCGCCGGAGATGTTGCGGGAACCGCTCAGCGAGGAATGGAAAGAAGACGCGCTGCGCGGCGGTCTTTAGAAAGACTACGTTGGCACCGAACTGACATGCGCCTGCGGCTTTCGCTGTTCGCGCAACTGATTCCAGGTTTTCTTCCGAGTCAGTGATGAGGGGAAGAACGGGGTTCGCGATCACCCCAACAGGAATGCCTGATGCGGCGAGCTCGGCGACGGCTTGCATGCGCAGATCCGGGCGAGGCGCGTACGGCTCGATCAACCGGGCCAGCTCTCGATCCATGGTGGTGACCGTCAGCGTGACTCCTACCTCATTCCGCTTTTGAAGTTTCTTCAGCAGCGAGATGTCGCTGGTCACCAAGTTTGACTTCGTGGTGATGAATATCGAGATTCCCTGGAGCGTCATCAGAGCCTCAATCGTCTGGCGGGTGAGCCTGAATTTGCGCTCAACGGGCTGATAAGGATCTGTAGCCGTTCCGATACCGATAATTTGGCCCGGCTTGACGCTTCGGAGCTCTTCGTGGAAAGCCGCAGCGTTCCAATCCTTGGCGTATATCTCGGTCTCGAAAGCGTCCGGGGAACGCCGCTCGAGAAACTCGTGCGTGAAGCGGGCGTAGCAGTATTTGCAGCCGTATTCACATCCACGATAAGGATTGATGGACCAATGAAACGGAACGCGCTGCGAGTCGCAACGGGTCAGCCATTTGCGAGTGGGCAGGGTGCGGTACTCGACTCGCCGTTTTTCGGCGAGCAGGTGGCCTTCGGCAGCTAAGCGCGCGATGCCGACTAGAGGGACGAGCTGCTCCACGAGAGTAGCCTCTCGTGTTTATCTTTGCCTTTTATTCGCCTAATGTCAAGTCCCAGGTTTAGCGCGGTTCCTAGGAAGCCAAGAGCGAGATCACGCCCTTCTGTCGAAGGCCGTTGAGTGCGAGCCCGTGCCGGCCGTGGACGCCAGTTTTCTCAAAAATGTGCTTCAAGTGAATCTTGACAGTTCCAGGCCTAATTCCAAGCTCTTGGGCGATTTCCCGGTTTTTAAAGCCCTGCTCCACGAGCTCCATGACCTGGTGCTCGCGGGGAGTCAAGTCAGTCCTGATTTGGGCGTCGGGCGTTATGGCTTCGCGAAACACGGAATCTTGCATCCAGCTTCGCCCTTGAGCGACGGCTCGCAAACACGCCAGAACAGTCGGCCCATCAGCCGACTTCCTGAGAATCCCTTTCGCGCCGGTTTGCAGGAAGCGGAGAGCTTCGGCCTCGGTAATCGACATCCCCCACACGACAACCGAAGGCGCGGTGGAGCGTGATGTTCCATGGTCGGCTGGCATTTGACCGAGCGCATCGAGAACGGTTTTCGCTCCCAGACCTTTGTCAATGATCAGGACGTGAGTGTGTTCCGCATTGGAACTGAGCATCCACTCGGCGGGTGAGGAATGCGAGGACCCAAACTTTAAATCGTCCGTCGATTCAAGAAGATGTTGCAATCCGTTGACCGTGAGCGGCTGGCTCTCACAGATCGAGACGGTCTTTTTATTTTTTACGAGGTTCAACTCCATTGTTCTGCCTAGGCTCCTTATCGGCAGGGACTCTCTTTGAGTTGAGTGGTGGTAGGCTCAGACTACTCTCAGTCAGAATGGCCAATCTTCCGCGAAGCGCGGCGAGCGGAATTGCGGTAAGAGAATAGGTTCATGAGGCGAAGACTGTTGTCTCTGGCGTGCGCCGCCGTTCTCGGATTTTTCGCGGGGTGTGATAGGAGCGAGAAGGAACGGGCGCGTCAACGGGCCGAAGAGGCACGAGAGAAGGCGCATCGTGAGGCGGAGCGGGCGCGCCAAGAGGCACGAAAGCTTGGGCACGAGATCAAGCAGGAAGCGAACGACCTGAATCGAAAAGTAGAGCGCGGGCTACAGGGCAGCGAGCCAAGCGGCGGCGCGACGGCGGGTCAGAAAATAGACAACGCCCGCCAGGAGGTGCGCACTGCAGGAAGAGATGCGGCAGCGAAGCTTGATCGCGCAGGAATCATTGCGAAGGTTAAAGCTGCGCTGGTTGCTGATCTCGGGGCCTCCACCATCACGAATATCGATGTCGATGTAACGGATCACGACGTGACGCTGCGGGGAACGGTGTCTTCCGACGATCAGAAACAGCGCGCTGAAGATGCCGCGCGACAAGTAAATGGCGTCAGCAAAGTAACGAATCTTTTACAGGTGCAGCCATAGCGCGCCGATTACAGAACATTGATTACGCCGCGGCACTTTTCCGACCCGCAGTGACAAGGGACCTTGTCCACCTTCTTATCGAAATGATAGTCGACGGTCAGCTCTTCCCCGCGTTTGATGTCGCGGAGACTCATATAGAGGATATGACCTTTGATGATTCGGGCGGTGAGATTCGGGTCGCAGGAGTGATTGATGTACTCGGCGCCTGAGCCTCCAACGGAGCCATCGACGGTCCAATAGGCGTCCAAAGTAAATAGATAAGTAAATTGGCTCGCTTCGGCCCGGCGTTTTGTTTCGCGCCGGCTGATCCGTTCTCCCGTGTACTCGATCACCTTTCTGCCAGCCGGGATGAACTCGGTGGCGTACACACCCCAGCGATGAATTGCCGAACGGGCTGGACGCATTCGGAAACACGCGTACTTCGGGTTGATACGAATGGGGGCGGGCGTCTCTGGCTTCGGTCGTTTGGCAGAATCGACAGTCGCCATGCCCGTCAGATTAGCGGATGTCAGGCAATCCCGCCACCTTATTTCAGCGGATCTATTGCATTTTTCGCTTGATGACTTCGATCAATTCTTTTACCGCATCTGCGCTCTTGTTCAAGGCGGCTTGCTCGGCGGACTCGAGCTTGATCTCATAGATCTGCTCGACGCCGTCCTTGCCCAGTTTCACGGGGACGCCCACGAAAAGTTCGGAGATTCCGTACTCGCCCTGCAGATAAGCGGCACACGGCAGAACCTTTTTCTTGTCCTTGAGAATGGATTCAACCATTTCGACGGTTGAAGCGGCGGGGGCATAATAGGCGCTTCCGGTTTTTAGGTGCTTGACGATCTCGGCGCCGCCGTCGCGAGTGCGCTGCACGAGGCGCTCAATGGTGGCCTGGTCAGTTAGCTCACTCAGCGGGATGCCGCTGACATTTGTGAAGCGCACGAGGGGCACCATAGTATCGCCATGCCCGCCCAGCACCATTGCGGTCACGTTCTCAAAAGAGACATCGAGTTCTTCGGCGATAAAGGTGCGAAAGCGGGCCGTATCGAGGACGCCTGCCATTCCGATGACGCGGCGGGGAGGAAAACCGGAGATCTTCAACGCGGTCCAGCACATTGCGTCGAGTGGATTGGTGACCAGAATTAAAATCGCATTGGGCGAGTGTTTGGCGGCCTGCTCGGTTGCACTCTTTACTACTTCGTAATTGGCCAGCAGCAGATCATCGCGGCTCATGCCTGGCTTGCGAGGGAAGCCGGCTGTGATGACAACAATGTCTGAGCCGGCGGTCTCGTCGTAGCCATTCGTTCCGACGATTCGGACATCATATCCCTCGACGGGAGCGGACTCGAGCATGTCCAGTCCCTTCCCCTGCGGGACGCCTTCGATGACATCGACGAGGACGACGTCGGCCAGTTCTTTGAGGGCTATCTTCTGGGCGGTATTTGCGCCGACGTTTCCCGCGCCAACCACCGTTACTTTTCTACGCATATGTTCTTAATGACGATTAAACCCGCTCAGTATAGCAACGGATCTAGGGCGCTAACGCTTTCCGGCTCGGTGTCGGCTAAGTCGTATGATGAAGCGAGATGTCGATCGAAGAACAGGTCCTGCAAAAACTTCGCGATTTGCCTCTTGAAAATCAGAAGGAGGTGCTGGATTTCGTGAGTTTGCTGAAAGACAGGAATGCGAGGAAGTCTCGTCGCAGTCTGCGGGGCCTTTGGAATAATCTCAACATCGAAATCACTGAAGAAGACATTGCCGACGCTCGCCGCGAGATGTGGGGTAACTTTCCGCGAGACATCTCCTGATGTCTGCAGTGGTCGACACTCACGCGGCTATTTGGTACCTGCTCGATTCAAAGAGGCTCTCACAAACGGCTTATTCGCTGATCGATGCCGCCGCTGCTGACGGCACTCCAACATACATTTCCGCTATATCGCTCGTCGAGATTGTCTATCTTATTGAACGTGAGCGCATACCAAGCAACGCCTTCGAGAAGTTTGTGGACGAACTGGGAGGAAAGGATCCCGCATTCACCGTGGTTGCGGTTGATTTGCACATTGCCACCGTGCTGAGGAGCATTAATCGAAATGCAATTCCCGATATGCCCGACCGCATCATTGCCGCAACCGCGCTCCGCCTCCGCGTGCCACTCATTACTCGCGACGCTCGCATCCAAGCGGCAGGATTCGAAACAATTTGGTAATAGCAGATCGATAGGGAAATTATTCTGTGCGCAACGCGAGGGTCGGGTCGATGCGGGCTGCGCGGACAGCGGGTATATAGCAGGCTAGTCCGGCGATTCCGAGCAATAGCGGAGGTACCAAGACGAATGTCAGGGGATCGACTGGAGAAATGCCAAAGAGCAGAGTTCTGAGAAGTTGAGACGCAAAGAGGGCAACGAGAATGCCAATGACGATGCCTGCGAGGGCTGGAGTCATTCCTTGTTTCAGCACGAGACGGCTGACGTCAGAATTACTCGCACCGAGAGCCATTCGGATTCCAATTTCGCCTCTGCGCTGCGAGACGGCGTACGAGAGAACACCATATAGGCCAACCGCTGCAAGCAGCACCGCTAGGCCCGCGAAAGACCCGAAAAGAAGCATACTGAATTGTCGGTCGGAAGCCGATTGCCCGATGAGCTCGTCCATCGTGTGGACATCATAGACGGCGAGATCCGGGTTGAGCTGGTCGATGGCTTTTCGCGCTGCTGAAATTGCCGAATGCGGTTCGAAGGCCGTGTGCAGCACAACGTAGAACTCGCTCCAGCGCCCGTCCAAAATCGGCAAGTAAACAGTGGGTCTAATTTTCTGATCTAGATCTGTGACTGTATCGCCGACAATGCCGACCACTTCATAGCGCGGGACAGGAGTGCCGGTGAGCTGTTGTCGAGCCAGGTCGATCCCGAAGAAGATGTGCCTGCCGATGGGGTCCTCGTGGGCAAAGTATGTCTTTGCCGTGGAGGCGCTGATGACGACGGCGCCCATTTTGGGATGCTTCTCATCGAAGCCGATTCCATCCTGGGGTGAAAAGAGACGCCCGCGGATGAGCGGAAGTCCGACGGCAGCGAAATAACCCGGATCGGCGGCGCGATCAAGTGCGTCTCTCATCTGGCCGGCCGGGAGTTCCTCACCCTCGATGTGAAAGACGAGATCGTCACAATGACCGGAAACGGGAGCACAGGTCGTCAGACCAGCAGATTTAATGCCCGGAATCGTCTGAATGCGGTCGGTTAGCTGGGTCAAAAATGCGGCGGTCTTGGGCGGCTTTTGATAACTTGCGTCGGGTAAAGACACGGCCATTGTAAGCGTGTGATCAATGCGCACGCCAGGATTCACGCGATAAAGATGCGAGAAGCTCCGGAGTAGAAGACCCGCTGCGACCAGAAGCACCATGGAAAGCGCGACTTCTGCAGTCACTAGAATGCTTCTAAACCGGCCGTGAGATCGAGTTGGAGTTGCGGAGCGGCTGCTGTCTTTCAGCGAGTTCGTGAGGTCGGTTCGTGAAGACTGAATTGCAGGATAAAGGCCCGCTGCAATGCCGGTGAGTAGCGAAACGCAAAACACGAACAGAAAGACCATGGGATCGAGCGGGAGTCTTCCCGCGGGAAGAATGGCGTCTGCACCCGGCGCATGGGAAATCAAGATTTCTGTTATAGAGATGGCAAGGAAGACACCGACAACGCCGCCGGCGAGGGCCAGAAGAATGCTTTCAGTCAGCAATTGGGAGATGATCCGGTTTTGACTTGCGCCTACGGCTGCACGAATGGAAACTTCACGAATCCGCCCCGTCGCGCGCGTCAGCAAGAGATTCGCTACATTGACGCAGGCGATCAGCAGGACGCAGCCCACTGCTCCGAGTAATAGTAAAAGCGAGGTGCGCACATCCCAGACGAGCGAATCGTGGAGCGGAAGAACGTTTCCTCCGCGACCGCTCACATCTTGAGGATGCGTGCGCTTGTAACGCGCAGCGATGCCGTCGATCTCGGCTCTGGCTTTTTCAACCGAAACACCCGGTTTTAACCGGGCAATTGGCTGCAGGAAATGGGTATCGTGCCGCTTCTGGCGCTCAGGGGGCAGAAAGGTGAGCAGCGGGCTCCAGGCTTCGATGGTTCGAGAAGGAAATGCAAAACCGCGAGGCATGACGGCGACGATTTGGTAATCCTCGCTGTCGATGCGGACCCTTTTTCCTATAACGTTTGGCGCTGCGCCGAATCGCCTCTGCCAAAGACCATAGCTGATCGCGACCACACGAGGTGCGCCGTAGCGATCTTCATCGGAACGAAAGTCGCGCCCAAGAAGGGGCGGAACACCCAGCGTAGAAAACAGGTTACCGGAGCAGGCGCAGAAGTCGATACGCTCGGGTTCGAAAGTGTTTGTCGAGCTAGATAGATTGGAATTCCCAGTCACGTAGGCGGCAATCTGTTCGAAGCTAGTGGAGAGCTTCTGCCAATCGAGGAAATTGGCCGGTGCAACCCAGTTGCGCTGCTCGTCGTAATTGACGACGTTCCGTTCGAAAAGCGCGACCAGCCGGTCGGGTTCTTTAAAGGGAAGCGAGCGTAGGAGAAAGGCATTCACGATACTGAAGATCGCTGTGTTCGCGCCAAGTCCCAGAGCGAGGATGAGGATCGTGAGAGCTGTGAAACCGGGACGCTTTCGGAACTGGCGGAAAGCGAAGCGAATGTCTTGAGTGAGCGCTTGCAGCATGCGGCCTGACAAGATTCTATGCGCACGCCGCCGGCCTTGTCCGGGACTTATGTAAGTATTTGATTTTTAAGTGCCGGGCGCTTTGTGTCGAAACTGGATTCGCCGGGACTGGCATCGCGGTGTGCGGATGCGGACAGCCTTGAAAGATACATTAACTTGAAGGATTACGCGATCAGGAAAGCCGGACACCTTGCCTTCAATTCGGGAATTTCCTATCCTGTGGCGGGCTCTTTGCAATCGAAAAACTCAGTGTAAAATCAAACAAATAACCGATCAGAACTGATAATGCAAGGCTATGGCCAGGGGGCGGGCGCAAACCAGGTTGCGTGGGGATCTCCGCTCATGCTGGTCGTAAGCTGATGGACCAGATAAATTTGCACGAAACCAATCCAGCGGTAAGAGGCGACAGCGACGCGACCAGGGAGAGTCCACAATCCTCCGGTACTTCGGGAAGCTCTGTGGATGCGGAACGAGTTAAGGCGCAAATGCGCCGCTGGCAAGATCAGGTGCTGGATTTAACGAAATCGAACCCCTTGCTGAGTTTGAATCGATCCAGAGTTTCAAGGCTCGAAGTCACAGGACCTACGGCACACACGCTCTTCTCCGCCCTTGTTGTTGACGGAAACCAACTCCGCATGCCATTAGTGCGGAAGAGGACCGAATCGGCCGACGACTTATTTTCAAGTGAGGGCGAAGGTTCCGATTTTGTTGTGCAAGCGGGAGACATCACATTTGATGCAAGGCCGTTGGATCTGATGCGCCGACTCCGTCGAATTCACGATAATTCGCGAACAAGCATGGAGGAGCGCGGCGTCACAACGCTCTATCTAACCTTCGGTGCCCTCCATTGGAAGGACGACCAAATTGGTGAATCCGTTAGTCCCTTGTGGATGGTGCCCTGTGAATTGGAGAGCAAGGGTCCGGAGACGGCGCTCCGGCTTTCCGCGGCTGACGAAGATGCCCAAATCAATCCAGCGCTCGAGTACTATCTTCGCGAGCGCCACAAGATACAGCTACCGGAGTTGCCAGAGGAAGCGGATGAGGGATCGCCCACGGGCGTCCTCGACTCGATCCGGTGTGCCGTAAAGGAGCAGCCCTGGCACGTCACAGAGGAGGTTTGGCTCAGCACATTTTCTTTTGAGTCCCTCGTCATCTATCGTGACCTTAAAGCACTGGTTGATACAGGGATAACTCACCCCATTGTTTGCGCCTTTTCACGAGCGACTACAACGGCCGACAAGTCGGAAGCGCTGCATGATCTTGACACACTGCCGTCACCGGCAACTGTTCCTATACCGACATTGCCTGCGGATTCAAGCCAGCTTGAGGCTCTGACTCTGTGCTCGTTGGGGCGTCACGTGGTCGTGCATGGCCCTCCGGGTACGGGCAAAAGCCAGACTATTGCCAACCTGATTGCTGACGCGCTTACTCGAAGCAAGAAGGTTCTGTTTGTGAGCGCGAAAATGGCTGCACTGAACGTGGTTTATGAGCGGCTCAAAAGCATAGGGCTTCAGAGCTTCTGTCTTGAGGCACACAGCACCAAGGCTGGGAAACAGAAAATTATCGATGAGCTTAAGCGGACCTTGGACGCCGAAATTAGTTATGACGGGAATGCGATTGAGCAGGAACTCCAGAAGCTTCTGCGAATTCGAGACCAGCTTAACGCCTACGCGAAGGAGCTTCATCAGATTATCGAACCTCTTGGCCTGTCGGTTTACCGGGCAAACGCTCGGCTGGCACAACTTGCGGAAATCGATGATGTAGCGGGAACGTTACCGTGGTCGAATCCTGTTGAGGTCTCTCGAGACGATTTTGAACGCCGCAAACAGACGCTCGAAGCGCTTGCAGAGAACGCCTCTGTATTCGACGAACGGGAGACTCATCCTTGGTCCGGATTTTCACCTAAGGCCTTCGGATTGCCCGAGCACGAAAACCTTGAGACCGCACTTAGGGAGGCTCTAAGTCTCAGTAACAAAATTGCCTCTCTTGCGGAACAGCTTGGCCCTCTGCTTCCCGATGCACAATGCCTTTCCTTACGCGATTGGGTTCTCCTGAGGGTGGTCCTCGGCGCAATTGCAGAGACGGAGCGGCTCCCAGACACTTGGTGGCAGGAGAACGATGAAAGGCTGGCGACATTCGCAGAACTTTTCATGGATGCTGCCAAGCAACGCCGTGAGCTGGACTTACTTTCGTCCGAGATTCAAGCTGAAATATCTGGGAATCTGGCCGAATTAATCGAGCTTCTTTCTCCTATTCGTGACCGTTTCAAGGCTTGGCATTCCTTGTTCAGGCCGGCCTATTGGCGGTGGCGCAAGGTGGTGAAATTGGCCCTCAAACCCGGCGTCAGATTTGGGCGAGCGCACCTTGACTCTCTAAGAGCGCGTTGCTCGAGGGCCTCGGAAATCGAAGAGTGGTTTCATGGGCATGCCGCCGCCATTGAATCGCGCATTGATCCTTCTGAGATCTCAGGCTCAGCCGCTATGGAACGCATTGCTCGCTCGTTCACTGTTGCAGTGCTCTGCAGAAGGGTATTAGCCGCCCTTGGAAGGGAACCCGAGCCAATTGTAGTTTTGAGTGACGCGATCCGCAAGGCTGCAAGAGAATTACTTCTTGTCATTTCTGCAGATTCATCTCTGCCGCCACAATTCCTCCGGCTCGACCGCGATTGGCCACGAGGATTCGCCCGAGGAAAGCCTGCGAGCAAAGCTCCTCTTCCAGAAGTCGCTAACCGCTCTGCCTCTCTACTCGAATCTAAAAGAAAGGCACGCGAATGGGTTTTGTTGGATCGTGCACTACAGCAGTGCGATGAGGCGGGTTTGTCCGAATTTATAGAGAGTTTTGGGATAACGAGCGCGAAGAATGCGCCATGCATTTTTGAACGTCGGTTCCTGAAGCACTGGGTGAGCGCCGCAATCGACCGCAGTCCAACACTCGCCGGATTCACAGAAGCAAAAGGACGAGATCTGCTCACAAAATTTCGGGAACTTGATGAGCGTGTCCGTCAGCTAGCGATTTCACGTGCGCAAAGAATTGCATGTTCGGCTTCGGACCGAGTTCGGACCGCAGAAGATCTCGGCGAAAGTGCGAGCGAAGTGGGTATACTTCGGCGCGAATTGCAAAAACGAAAGCGGGTTAAGCCACTGCGAAAATTGTTTTCGGAAATCCCACACGTCATGCAGGCACTGAAACCGTGCCTATTAATGAGTCCCATTTCGGTGTCCACATACCTGAAGCCCGGCACCTTTCATTTCGATCTCGTTGTGTTCGACGAGGCATCGCAGTTGCCAATCGCGGAGGCAGTCCCAGCGATTCTCCGAGCCTCGCAGGTCGTGGTGGCGGGTGATCCGAACCAGCTACCTCCAACTTCCTTCTTTCAAACCTCTCTCGTCACTGAGGAGCAAGATGAGGATGAGACTGAGGGGGGACAGGCTCCTTTGGAATCACTTCTCGATGAGTGCGTAGCGGTGGTGCCGATCTTTCAGCAATCGCATCTGCGCTGGCATTACCGGAGCCGCGACGAACGCCTAATAAGGTTTTCGAATCATTTCTTTTATGAGAACAAGCTGATTACATTCCCAGCTGCCGGTTCTTCACCCGCCGGCCAAGGGGTCCGTTTCGTTTATGTTCCGGATGGCGTTTATGATCGTGGCCGCAGTCGGATGAACAGACCTGAAGCTCGAGTTGTTGCGCGATTGGCGTTGGAACACTTCGAGCGTGATCCAGACCGATCGCTTGGCATCGTGGCGCTAAATCTGAGCCAAAAAGACGCAATAGAGGATGCTATCTCCGAGGCATTACTGTCCCGACCGGACCTCAGCACGTTTTTCGACCAAGGTCGGCACGAAGGGGTGTTTATTAAGTCGCTGGAGAATGTTCAGGGCGATGAGCGCGACACGATGATCATCAGCGTCGGATACGGGAGGGATCATGCTGGGGGGCTCAGTATGAACTTCGGACCGATCAACGCTGACGGTGGCTGGCGTCGGCTGAATGTCCTCGTAACTCGTGCCAAGTGGGAATGTGTGCTTGTTTCCAGCTTGCGATATCAAGATCTCAGCGGAGTCAACCCAAACAACCGGGGGGCAGTGTCACTTCGGGCCTTCCATGAGTTTGCTGAAAAGGGTGGCGAACTGCCTTCCGAAATGGCTGTTCAGACTGACAGCGAGACAAATGAATTTGAAGAAGCTGTTCGTGCGGCTCTCGTGGATCGAGGGCTAAAAGTCGACATGCAGGTAGGCGCTAGCCGTTACCGCATTGATTTAGCAGTGCGCGACCCACGCGATGAGGGACAGTACATCCTAGGGATAGAATGCGATGGAATCGCATACCATAGCTCGCGCACCGCCAGGGATCGCGATTTGCTTCGGCAACTGGTGCTTCAACGAATGGGATGGCGAATACACCGCCTATGGTCCACAGAATGGTTCCATGATCGCGATCAGGCAATTGAGAGTATTCTCAGGAGTGTCGAGCAAGCCCGGAGCACTCCCCTCGGACGTCCTGTATATGCGCCTCCGCCCGTTTTCAATAGCCCGCAAGGGAGCTCGACAACGCGCCCTTGGAGCTCAGAGACGATCGAAATCAAGCGTCGATATAGCCCAGGGATTTCCTATATGGTTTTCCAATCGGCAAGGAAATTAAACCGCGAGTACTTGATGGATGCAGCGTATCAGAGCCTTCTTGTCGATACGATTACCTCGTTGGTGAAAGTGGAAGGACCGATTCATCAACATTTCCTGATCGAGCGACTGAAAGACGTGCATGCCGTGGCGAGGGCTGGATCAAACGTTCAGTCGAATATCGACTGCGCATTGCGGTCTGCGGTGCACAGCCACAAGATATCCAAGATGTCTTTTTTCTACTGCACACCGGAAGGGCACCTTGAGTGCTTCCGCTTAGCCACAGATTCCGTGCGGCGACCTATCGAATATATTGCGCCTTCAGAGCTGTCGCTTGCGGTTCTCTATCTCGTAGAGGATCAGTTCGGGATTTTCGAGGATTCTCTACCAACAGCTGTCGCACGGCTCTTCGGCGTTGAGCGACTCCGAAATGAGGCTGCCGAGATTATCCGGCGCGTTACTGACGATCTTGTCAGCCGAGGATTGCTCCGTCGCAGCGGGATGCAAGTCCATCTCGGGTAATTACGTCCGAGTACCCGCGCGAAGCGCCTCAAAACGTTAAGTGCAGGTTCAACTGCAAGAAGCGCGGACTTCCGATCGTGTGTTGGATGATTCCCAAACTGCCCTGGGGCGGAATTAATGGAGGCCCCGAGAAAAATGGGAAGAATGTAACGTCATTATTCGGCGTATCGAAATCCGGGTGATTGAAGATATTGAAAGCGTCGGCTTCGAAGCGCAGGCGGGCGCGCTCGGTAATGGAGAACTCTTTTGCGACGCTCATGTCGAATCGAACCTGGAAGGGACCGCGGAATAGATTCCGGCCTGAAGTGCCGTAGAGCGATTCGTACAAATCGCAACCAGTCGCATCGCACGGCGGAACGCCAAACGTTCCAGGCGCGACAAACTGTGGAAGGAAGTCGTTCGCATTCAGGACCGGCAATCCGGCGTTGATGCCGGTGGTGCCTTGAAGCTGTGCCTGCTTGGCGGAAACACCCGGCTTCAGGGGAACAATCGGGTTCGTGATCTCATCGTAAGTGCCGTAGTAGAGGCCCGCGACTGATCCTGAGTAATCGTAAACGCTATAAGGCTGACCGCTCTGGGCGACGGTCTGCCCACCCACCGTCCATCCATTCACAAACTCCCCTAGGAGCTTGTTAGAGGTCAGGCTCGGAATTGTGTAGCTGTAATTGATCAGGAACACATGCGTTTGATCGAAATCGGCTGAGGCGTAATTTGATTTCGGATTGAGGGGATTGTTGCCGGTAAAGAAAAGACCGAGGCCGCTCTGCTCGTCTAAGGCATGCGAGTATGTGTAGGATGCCGTAAACTGCAAACCAAAAGAGAGGCGCTTGCGAGCCTGAAGCTGCAGCGCGTTGTAATTAGAAATGCCCTCAGCTTTGTAAAGGACGGAGTTCATGTCATAGCCGATGTAGGGAACACGAACCTCAGCATTTCCGGCATAATATGGCGGCGGGCAGAGGGGTTCCAAATCCAATGGCGGCGCGGTCGGAAAATTGCAAACGCTGAGCGGGCTCAAGCCGCCATAGGAGTAAATCTGTCCGTTCACCGGATTTTGCGGAGTAGCGATGAGCGGCTGATTGAAGGGGACCGGCAGTACCTGATGCACGCCGTGATTACCGATGTAACCTGCGCTGAACAACCAGTTATTGGCAGCCTGATATTGCAGATCAAAGGTCCAATTTTCGGAATATGGAAGTTTGTTGTTGATGTCGTAGCCGCCGAACGCGAACGGGCCGAAAAGATTGCCCGCCGGCCAGTTGCCCGATTCGGTTTGCGCGAGATTGGGTAGCGAGCTTAGAAACTGCGCAGGGGTGCCTGGCGGCGGCGTTGGAGCAACGGTTCCGAATGGAACAGACGAACTGGCGCCTCTCTTGGCGGCAATGGGTTCGACGAACGGAGGCGCAAGCGTAACTCCGAAGGGTCCGTTGAAACCCTTACCCGCGCTCGGAGACAGATAGCTGAAAAATTCGCCGCGGTCGTAGTAAATGCCGAAGCCTGTGCGAATGGTCAGTTTAGATAGCGGGGTCCAGGCGATAGCGACGCGAGGCGCGAAACCGCCTTGCAGTTTGCGAATCAGGGAATCGCTTCCGTTCTTTGCGAATTCGAGCCCCGAGGCGGTGATTGTATCGGTTGCGGCGTCGTAGGCGTAGAGGTTGGAATTGAACGCAGTGAGGCGGCCGTATTTTTCAGTGAGCGGGCCGTCATAATCCCAGCGCAGTCCGAGAGTGAGCGTGAGATTGCTGCGGATCTTGTAATTGTCGTTTATAAACGCGCCGACCGTATCGGAGCGGTAATACCGGCTCGCCGAACCGGCGAACGCTTGGCCGCTGCGAACCGAGCCCTGAACGAAGGTGCTGAAGTCTGTGAATTCGACGATATCAGTGGAAGTGTTTTTGTTGATGATGTTGAGCTGCGTGTGATCCCACTGCGCGCCGAAGGAGAGGGTGTGCCGGCCCTTGACCCAACCCACCCTGGTTCCGTATTCCCACTGGTTTTGAAACATTCCGGCATTGCCAAAACTGGTGCTAGGCCCAAATTCCAGGCCCGCCGCGATCGTGGGATCGGACGTGTCGATCTCCATTTGCGGAAACGTATTCGAACCAAGCAAATTCATTCCGACGTCACTGGGCGAGAGCGCCTGCGAAGTTTGTGAATAGGCGTGCAGGCGGGTAAAGCCAACACGCTGCTCCCAAGTGAGCGCGGGTGAAAGGATAACCGTGTTTTCGATCGAGCCTACCTGGCTTCCGGCGCTCAATTGCTGCGGAAAACCGAGCAGCGAGCCGACCGCGCCAAACGGATTGGTTGTCGGATTCACTTGAACGTAATACTTGCCGGTGAGGCGGTCCTTTTCGCTCGCGACGAAATCGATATTGGCGATTCCTTGATCGACGTTCGCAATAGCGTTCGGCCCTTGAAGAACGGCGTCGTAACCCAGCCCTGTGGCCTGGAGCGGGTTGGTTATTTGCGCGCTGGGGATCAGGTATTGGCCGTTCTTCAGTTTCGCGTTTAGGAGCGCGGCTGCGACCGGACTGATTTGACTCGCCGTGATTGTGGTTCCAAAGCCGCTGCTATTGACGGCATTAACAATCCCTTGCGCACTGCGGTCGTTTGTAAGCCCTAGGGGAACAGTCGCGTCTTTGGTTGCATCCGTTGCGTCCGCGATTCGGACGCCTTGGTAGGAGAGAAAGTAGAAGAGCTTGTCTTTCTTGATCGGGCCGCCGAGCGTTGCTCCAAATTGGTTGCGATTCATGAAGGGCACTTTGGTTGTAATCGCGGGAGAGGCGTTATAGAAAAACGGCGCGGCGTTCATCGCGCTGTTCTGGAATTTTTCATAGATCTGGCCGTGAATCTGATTAGTTCCAGATTTGGTGATCACGCCGATGTGGGCTCCACTGTTCGCGCCTTGGGTGGCGTCGTACATGGCGGCGTTGACGCTGATTTCCTGAATCGCCTCGGGCGGCGGAGTGGGAAGAGCCTGGCCGATTGCGCCATAGACTGAGGTGCTGGTTTGAATCTCGCCGCCGGCTCCGAAATTTTCGCCTGTATTGAGCACGAACCTGTTCTCGCCGACTTGGCTGGTGGAGTTTCCATTGAAGAGATTGTTTGTGCTAATGCCGTTCAGCGAGAAGCTGTTGCTGGTGTCGCGCTGGCCGTTGGCGAAGATGGCTTGATTGCCGAGTCCTGCGTTGCTGCCCGCGCCGGCCAGGAAATCCGCGTGGACTCCGGGAGCGAGAATCGCGAGCTGCGTGAAGCTTCCGGTTCCGAGAGGCGTTTCCTGAATGGTCAATTGATCGACGACATAGCCGTTTGTCGTATCGACCTGATTCATCAGAGGGGTCCCGACAACTTCGACTGTAGTGGTCGTCGCGCCGACTCTGAGATTGCCGTCCACGGTTGTCGTCCGATCGCCTTGGACAAGCACTTCGGGGTGAGTTTCGGTCTCGAATCCCGATTTGCTGAAGCTTAACTCATAGGCCCCTATCGGCAAGTTCGGAATGGAATAGAAACCGTTTGACTGCGTTTCGACGCTGACCTGAAGATTAGTCGACGTGTTGCGCGCTTTCACCGCTGCTCCGGGGACTGACGCGCCGGAAGAGTCTTTGATAGTGCCGGTAATCGCTCCGAGCACTTGCTGAGCGCGCGCGGGGTTTGAAACTAAGCCCAAGAGCAAGGCGAGCCCAAGGCAGAACGATACTGCGTTGAAATGGAACTTTGACATGCGAGTGACCCTGAAAAAATCAGTCTAACCCGCGCAACGCATGCCCGGAATCGCCTTCACACGCTTGTAACCAAAAACGTGAGGAAATGATGAGGAATTTAGGTGCAAGAAGACGGCAGTGTGTGCGCGCCTGCCAGGCGAGGGCATTCGGGCCGGGCATACGGGCCCGGCAGGCCCCGCCCCTACAATTAGGCGGCGCGTTTTTTGTCGTAATACGTATGGTTATAGATGGCCATCTTCTTGCTCACCTCGGCAGCGTGGCGCTCGACTTCTTCAGTTGAAAATTCGAACCCAAATTCGGCGGCATCGAACACCTCGCTGGCTTTTTGGGCTTGATGATAAAGCTGCCAGGCTTGCGTCATCTGATTCTCACGGCGTTGTTTACGCTCGTGTTGCAGCTTTTGTAGCTCGGCTTGATCTTTCTCGCGCTGCTTGCGCAGGCGGGCTTCCTGAATGCTCAGGTTGTTGAGGTCTCTTCGATAGGTGAGAAAAACTTGCGCTTCGATGAGCGAGGCGCGGACCTGTGGGTCTTCTTCGTGCTCGAATTGTTTGGCGAGCGCGAGGCGGCCGATGGCGTAGATGCCCATTTCGAGCGAGGGAATGCGGAGCAAGCGCCATTCGGTGTCGGCGAGCGATTGCGTGAGAGCGGATTCTTCATCGCCGGCGGGTTTGTATTGATCGAAGAAGCGCTGGACGTGCTTCTGATAGGCGGCGGCATCGTCGCTAGGCAGCAGGACAGTGCGGCCGGTGAGCCCGGTTTTCACAGCATTTAATGAGGATTTGGCTTTGCCTTCCGGCGTTTTCGGACCGGTGGAGAGCGCGCCGTTCAAGCGGTTTGCATGGATTTGTGCGTGAGTAGACATATTCGGATTTCCGCTCGAACGATGGCATGGGGCCGATTCGCACGAAGGAAGCGTTTCAGCGTAAGTTGTTGAGGAGAATACGAACAATCGCAGTGAGGTTTGCTGCGACCGTGGTCTAAGTGCGACGTTTGGCTTGCGGGTCATTTTGATGCATCTGTTAGCGCGCTGTAAACAGCGGCGTGGCTACGGTACTCGAGCGAGTGATTGTCAGGATGAGTCATGCGCTGGATCATGGCAACGAAGACAACATCGTTGGCCGGGTCCACCCAGAACCAGGTCCCGGCCGCGCCATCCCAGAAGAAGGTGCCTTTGCCATCGGACATGCCCGCCTCGAGCGGATCGACGACAACGGCGCAGTTATAACCATAGCCGAAGCCGCGCCGCATGATGGACTGGCCGATGCCGAACTCGCCGGTCAGCAGTGAGGGGGCCAGATGATTGGAAGTCATCAGCTTGACAGTTGCCGGCGCAAGAACTCGCTTACCTTCGAATTCGCCGCCGTTAGCGAGCATCTGAGCGAAATGATAGTAGTCTTCGGCTGTTGAGACCATGCCGCCGCCGCCTGAGGGCATCGCGGGCTGCTCAGTGTAGTCCGTAGGCGTGCTGCCGCCGGAGTTGACGGGCTCGAGTTGTCCGGCGGGTCCGGCAGCGTAGTTGACGGCAAAGCGCGAGCGCTTATCTTGGGAGACAAAGAATCCGCTGTCCTTCATACCAAGCGGGGCGAAGATGTGGTCACGCATAAAGTCGGGCAGGCTTTGTCCGGAGAACTTCTCGACCAGGTAACCCTCGATGTCCAAGCCAACGCTGTACCTCCAGCCCGTGCCTGGCTGATAGTTGAGAGGGATCGTGGCGAGCTTCTCGATCATCTCCCGCAGGTTGGCCGATTGCATCACTTTCTTTTCGTGGTACATGACGTCGACCGGCGAGTGCGTGGACCCATACGAAAAGCCTGCCGAGTGCGACATGACTTCGCCGATGGTAGGCAGGTGCTCGGGCTCGGCGAGGATCATGTTACCGCTCCCGTCGAAGCCCTTGAAGACTTTCAGGTGAGCGAATTCGGGGATGTACTTCGAGATCGGGTCCCAGGGCAGCCATCTGCCCTGCTCGTAGAGGATCATCATGGCGACTCCGGTCACCGGCTTGGTCATGGAGTAGGCGCGGAAGATGACATCTGCTCTCATCGGCTCTCGGGTTTGCATATCGCGCTGGCCGTAGGTGCGATATTCGAGCACCTTCCCGTGCCGGGCGAGGATGGTGACGGCTCCGGCTAGCTGTTTCTGATCAATCTCGTGCTGAATGAGATCGCGCAGATTCTGCAGGCGGTCGTTGGAAAAGCCGAGGGATGGGGGTTTGACTGCCGGCAGATCAGCACCGGCGCAGAGAGAGATCGCGAGCGCGGAAAGGACGATGGCGTGTTTCATATTCGCGCAGACCGTTATATCAGGCTGACGCGAATAGTGTGTGCGACTCGGTAATTAGCTCACCGCCGAGTGTGACGGTGGGATGCCGATTCGTCGTTAGTGCTTCGCGGACACCGGCTGCCAGAGCTCAATCTTATTCCCATCCAGGTCATAGATCCAGGCAAAGCGACCGTAGGATTCATCCATTCGCTTGGCGTCAATCTTTACCCCTTCTTGTTTTAAGCGGTCGAGCAAAGCATCCAGATCGTCGACGATGTAGTTGATCATGAACGGCGCAGGGCTGGGATCGAAATAGTGAGTGGAGGCGGGAAAAACAGTCCAAACTGTAGCGTGTTCCTTTTGCGGGTCGTCGTGTTCGCGCCACGGAAGCATCACGCCTTCGCCTTTGTCAACGAGTCCAAGATGCTTCGAGTACCATTCGCGCATCTGATCACGATTAGCGGATTTGAAGAAGATTCCGCCGATTCCGAGGATGCGGCCGCGCTGCTCCATTTTGATGGGCGGCGTTGACTTTTCAGGTTGCGGAGATTGCACTTCCTGTCCTCCTTTTGAGCGGACGGCGATGAGCAACAGCGAGCCGAGCGCAATTGTGCTCCAGGGTATTCCTTGCATCTGCGGATTATATAACTTTCGAATGGAATGGAGAAAACGGTTGGTTCAAAGATTGTAGGGGCTGTTGCCATGCCAGAACGCCACGGCTGCTACTATTCTCGCCCATAAGGGAATTGATATTATTAATAGGATGCTGCTTTCTAATAAAAGCAAACGCCGGCACGTCCCTACCAGAGCCAAGAAGGTCAGTGTTGATATACCGTACTCGCTATACCAGGAGACAGCAAAGGTCGTCACTGAGCGCAGAATTACGACAAGTGTGTTTGTACGCGAAGCAATGGAGCGATATCTCGAAGAACTCCGTCGATCGAGATTGGAACGCCAACTTGAAGAGGGATACATTGCACACGCAGCTTTGGGCGACAAGATTCATAAAGAATTTGAGTACGTAGATGCCGAGTTGGCCTAATGTCGCCCAGTTCGATCGTTCGCGGCGACGTGATTGAGGTCAATCTTGATCCAACCATTGGGACAGAGATTAAGAAAACTCGGCGCTGCGTCGTGGTCCAAAACAATATCGGAAACCAGCACTCGAGGCGGACGATCATAGTTCCCGCGAGTGCCGCTGAGAAGCCGCTCTCGAAGCCATTCCCCGTCTGGGTTCCGGTGACGCCCAATGATGGGGGATTTACCAAAGATGCAATCATCATGTGCGATCAGATTCGTGCAATCGACAAGCAACGGATCGTGCGGAATTGCGGCCGGTTGTCTGCGTCCGCGATGGAAAAGGTCGATCTTGCCTTGAAGATCAGTTTGGGATTGAAGTGAGGCTCTTCTTCAATGTTCGTGCGGGCCGGCGATGCCGCGGCCTTACACGGTCCCATCGGGTCGTGTGTTATGAGCAGAGAGCGCGCACGTTAGCTCGGAGCTCAAATATTAGACTTACGCGGCGCGATGAATCAGTTCGCTGCGGAATGGAATACACAAAGTGTCTAAATCTGGTAGGTATCGGGCCTTCAAAACCCCTCAAGCATCCATACATTGCTGCTCACTGTGCCGCCGAGTATCGCAATGTAACGGCCATCGGGCGAAGGTACCCCCCAGATGTTTCCATTCCCCACTCCCTTGTACTGCCTTAGGATCTGCGCCGTTCCTTTCAGATCCACGTACAGGAGAGTCCGGCCCTGTGGCGACGCAGACCCGCAATAGAGGCCTTTGCTGTCAGGAGCCCAGTCCATTCCCGTCATGTTGATCCAACCCTTCACGACGATCTCTCGGTCGGGGCCATTCGACAGAGAGAGCAGCTGGATACGAGTATCGTCCTCGCCATTTCTTGCAACCGCATACGTCAACCCATCCGCAGACAGTGCTTCTGTGGGGCGTTTGTCACTCCCGATGAAGGGCCCGGCATCGCCATTGGGGGCATCCTCCGGTATAGTCCTCAAGAGTTTGCCCCTTCCTTTCAAGGGATCAAACGCGGTTATGTTACGCCATTTTCGATCTTGGCTCCTCTCCGTTACGACACAGCTTGCGGGGGCGTGGCCGCACCAGTGGTCAATCCAATTCCTCGCCTCGAGCACGAACTCAGGAACTCCGCCCTTCACGGGAACACGCATCAGGCGTTGAGGCGTATGCGGAGAAGTGCGCGGAGCAGCCATGTAGATTATCCATTCGCCATCCGGGCTGACGTGCGGAAGATAGGCATCGAGCGGCCCTGTCGCTAGAGGCTCTGCTGCGTGCTGCGCGATTGGCTGCTTAAAAATCTTGCTTAGACCGTTGTGATTGTAGGTGAGTAATACGGCCGCACTGTCCGGCGTCCAGTCTGACGGGTACCCGAAAGCCTCATCGTTAGTTAATCGTTGGGGGTCCTTTATGCGCGTTCCGCTCGCCGTCAGCTCTCCCAGCTCTATTTGTCCCTGGCTTGTCTGCTCTAGGACCGCCAAACGTTTTCCATCTGCGCTAGCGCTCAGGTTCACAGCTTCTGTGCCAGCCCAGTGCGTGATGCGTTTCGGTTCGCTGACAGGTTTTCCTAAACGGGTGTCGATCCTACGCTGCCAAAGATCGCTAGTAGCGTTCGCAGCCGACTCTTGGCGCGCGTAGATGATCCGCCCGTCCGGCAGCCACGAAAAATCACTATGCAATGGCCCACTTCGTGCGGGACCACCACCGCGCAGTTTGCCCCGTTTAGGTCGCATGTTTCGATTGAGTTTGTGTTGGGATTCGAGGACCGCCGGGATCGAAGATACGCCAGCCGCAGTCCGTCTGGAGACCAGCGCACTGTGTTCAGCCACTCATTCCCTTCCGCAGCGAGCACCCTTCGCGGGTTGGAGCCTTGGTTGTCCATCACCCAGATTTCGCGAGCATCACCATTTGAGGCTCTGAGCGGGCTGAAAGCGATGCGCGCCCCGTCCGGCGACACCTCCCAGCCCCATGCGCTCTCTCTAAGCTGCCGCGGAGACCGCCCCAGCACTGAAACGGCCCAGGTGCTGCCGGGCCCGCCCGCCTCGTCTAAAACGGGGGCGCCTAAATGGACGAGTAGTCTGCTTCTATCGGGAAACCAGGAAGCGATCTCCCACGAGGCGTTGGCAGAAGCGCGTTTCGGTTTTGGAATGAGCCGCTCCTCGCCCGTCGACAGCAGCTTCACATGAATGCCCGCCAGATCCGCGTAAGCGAGGTATTCGGCATCCGCCGAAAGTGCAAAACTGCTGACTGGATGATCGCTGGAGTTGAATGTCAGGCGTTCTTGCGTAAGCTCGACGGGAACCTTGGCCGGGCGCCGGAGAATTTGTAGTAGAAAAAGGCCGGCTGCAGCTGCAAGTACAATCACCGCTGCAGAAGTCCCGACCACCGCCCACTTGTGCCGTTTAATAATCCCGCCGGAAACGGCGGAATCTGAGATTGGCTCATCCGTCATCGCGCGCCCGTAAGAACCCCCGCGATGCCCGAGTGGAAGCGCTGGATATTGTCGGTCAAGCGCTTGGCCGACGTACCGGGCGTTCGGATAACGGCGAGAAGGCTCCGGTTCCAGACACCTAACGATCACGGTCTCCCACGAACGATCGAGATCCGAGACAAGCTCGCAGGGGGAGGTTGGGACCTCGGAGAGCCGATGAAGGACCTCAGAAGTTGTCGTAGTATCTCTAAATGCGTGCCTTCCCGTTACCATGCGATAAATCACCAAACCA
Organism: Acidobacteriaceae bacterium; assembly: GCA_019240405.1. GTDB lineage: Bacteria > Acidobacteriota > Terriglobia > Bryobacterales > Bryobacteraceae > Bog-105. Next base: position 57,407 of record JAFAYL010000048.1, on the reverse strand, counting down.
AGGGAGTATATGTCGGAGGCCGGTGTGAGATTGCCGCTCTCGAGCTGCTCAGGTGACATATACGCGGGAGTTCCCGTGCGCATCGTCGATGGTGAATCCGTAAGAGGGCCTTCTGCCCGTAAAGCCACTCCAAAGTCCATCACGACAGCGCGCACGCCCTGTTCGCCGGGGACTAGCATTATGTTTTCAGGCTTTAGGTCGCGGTGCAGAATTCCCAAATCGTGGGCGGAAGCAAGTGCTGACGCAATCTGAAGAACAAGGGGCAACGCTTCCTCCGTGCTAAGCCTTGGCACGTTTCGCAACATTTCAGCAAGCGTCTCTCCGCGGAGGTATTCCATGCTTATGAAGAAAATCGGCGGGTTGATGCCGTCGGAGTGCCGGAAGAGATCGTAGACTCGGCAGACATTCGGGTGAGTCACTTGCTTCGCAAGCTGGACCTCGTGCTTAAAGCGCTGCTGTGAATCGGTGTTGAGAAGGTCTGGGCGAATTGCTTTGATAGCTACGGGCGTCTGTAGCTCAAGGTCCATGGCCTCGTAGACCTCGCCCATGCCCCCAGAAGCGACAAAGCGAGTCACAGTGAAGCGATCAGCGATGAGTTGGCCGGGAATGAATGCGGTAGACCGGGCGCGCTCAACAGTAGCTGCCTTTTGAGTGAGAAAGCTCCCCATTTCCTCGTGATTCGCGATCAGGTCCAATACTTCTTTTCGAATTTTGGGGTCGCTGCAATGGGCGTTAAGAAAACGAGAACGTATTTCCGGTTCCTGTTCGAGTGCAGCTTCAAACAGGCTCTTGACCTGTTCCCATTCCTGCTGCTTCACTTCCATACTGCCCTCTCAAATCTCGGTACAGCCAGGCTTTCGCGACGATCCAGTCGCGCTTGACGGTTTTGGGCGAAATCGCTAAGACCTCTGCAGCTTCCTCAATCGAGAGACCGCCAAAAATTCGAAGCTCTACGATCTGCCCCTGACGAGGATCGATGGTCGACAAACGTGCTAACGAACGATCCAGAGCAACTAGCCCGGTGAATTGCTCATTCGAGAACATCGACACATCCTCTAGGGAGATTTTTTGCTGTGGGCCCCCGCGCTTGAGCCTCACCCTGCTGCGGCCGTGGTCCACCAGGATGCGTCTCATGGATTGTGCGGCAATTGCGAGGAACTGAGTCTTGCTTTGCCACTCGGCTTTCCTCTCTCTCCGTAATCGCAAATACGCTTCGTGGACAAGGGCGGTCGGTTGAAGAGTATGACCAGGCCGCTCTTGATTCAAAAATGATGCCGCAAGCCGCCTGAGCTCGTTGTAAGCGAGACACACTAGGCGGTCGACCTCGGCATCTTTAGGGCCCATGGGAAGCCTTTCTTCGTCTGAATCTTTAGGGTGAATTATACATTTATTGCGGCGGCAGAGATGACCCTTTTTTTGAGGCGCTGTCGCGTTATGGACAGCCGCCGTTCCGGCGCCTTTCGAATGCTAGCTAAAAAAGGAGATTTGTATATGTCGAGAACTTGTTTTTCAGTCGCAATTTCGGCTGTCGTGCTTGCGGGCGTTGCCTGGGGCAGCACGCCGCCCGTTGAGCCGTTCAGTGACAGTTTCGAGGGTACCCAGATTTACCCATATTGGGCACTGACACAGGACTACGGTACGGTGACCCTGTCAAAGGACCAGTTTTATTCCGGTGCAAAGTCGCTAGAGTTTGCTTCGGCTTCCGGGGGTGAACGAACTATTTACGCCACTCACAAGTTCCCGCGTCATACAAAGGGAACCGTCTCGGTCGCGTTTTACGATTACGCGCCGGGGCAAGAGACACTCTACGAAGGCCTTACGCTGGAGGATTCCGCAGTGCAGTCACATGTTGCTTCAGTGGGCACTAACGACTACGATGCGTACTGCTACAAGGCGTTTGTCGGCTCGGATGGTCAGGGTCCACACGCGAACTGCGGACAATATCCCGGATCGGAGACCACGAACGTAAAACGCACACTCGGGTGGCATGTCTTCTCGATTTCGTACGATGTTTCGAGCGTCTCCATCGCAATCGACGGCACGGTTGTATACACCGCCAACGTCGCCGGTTATGAGTTCGATACGGTCATTTTGTCCATAGACGGCCCCTATTGGAGACCGAACACCATCGCGTACTTCGATAACTTCTCGTTTGAGCCGCTTCCGCTGTACGCGAAGCAATGAGTATCTCGCTAACACGTTTTAGAACTGGGGGAGTTGAAGATGAACACTCAATACCTGCTTTTCGCTAGAAATTTTTCGAAATCGTGGCTTGTACAGTCCGTCGCTATGTTGGGGCTTGTCCTATGTAACAGTGCGAGCGCACAATCGTGGAATCAACTGCTGCCAACAGGCGGACCACCTCCGGCTCGCGCGGCACATTCTGCAGTTTTCGATTCCGCAACGAATCAGATGATCATCTTCGGAGGAGTAAGTTTCAATGACGTGTGGTCGCTCACGCTTGGCGCCAGCCCCCAATGGACGCTGCTGAGTCCCGCGGGGACGCCGCCTGAGGGACGACGCGGTCACTCGGGAGTGTACGATCCTGTCAATTCCAGGATGATCATTTTTGGAGGCGGTCTTGGGAATACGGCGCCTTGCGCCAATGACACATGGGTGCTAATCAATGCGAACGGCGTAAACGGAACTCCGACTTGGGCCCAACTCAATCCGACGGGAAGCCTGCCTGTTCCGCGGATCTTACACACTGCAGTTTATGATCCGGCCTCGAACCGAATGATTGTCTTCGGTGGAAACAATTGCTTTACTCAAGGCGGCGTATTCTACAACGACGTTTGGGTACTTTCAAACGCAAATGGGTTGGGCGGAGCTCCAATTTGGACGCAGCTAACCCCAACCGGAACGCCGCCATCTCCCCGAGAGAGCCATACCGCTGTTTACGACCCCAATTCAAACGAAATGATTATCTTTGCCGGTGCGGCGTCGGTGTCGGGCCAAGTCAGCGATGAGTACCTCGCAAATGACGTATGGGTGCTGTCAAATGCCAATGGACTTGGCGGGACGCCGGCATGGAGTCAGCTGTCGCCTTCGGGGATACTGCCTCCGCAAGTGAACGCGGCCACTGCGGTTTACGACCAGATCTCCAATCGTATGACCGTCTTTGGCGGCGGGGACTACGTTGACAACTTCAATATTGTCTCAGTGCTTCTAAATGCTAACGGGCTTGGCGGAGCTCCGACTTGGATACAGCTCGCGACTGGCGGGACACCGGCATCAGCCAGAAGTAATCACTCTGCCGTGTACGATCAGAACTCAGGCGAGATGATCGTTTTTGGTGGTGTGACGCCGTCTGATCAGCCATTTAACGATACATGGGTGCTCACGAGCGCTAGCGGACTTCGGCCACTCGATTATGATGGCGGCAAGCCGGGGGATGTACGGATCACGGGCGATTTTGACGGCGACGGCAAGCAGGATTTCGCTGTTTGGAGGCCGTCCAATGGCGTATGGTACGTATTCCTCAGCAGCGGTCAGGTGGCGCCCATCGTGCAGCAATGGGGTTCGCTGGGAGACGTGCCTGTCCCGGCTGATTACGATGGCGACGGCAAGACTGATTTTGCTGTGTGGCGACCCGCAAATGGCACATGGTATATTCTGCCGAGCAGTGGCGCACCCTCATACTCACAGCAGTGGGGTGCTCTTGGCGATGTGCCAATCGTTGGCGATTTCGACAATGATGGCAAAATTGACTTCGCCGTGTGGCGGCCATCGATCGGCACGTGGTACATCCTCCCGAGCAATGGCACACCCTCATATTCACAACAATGGGGTGCTTTTGGCGACATCCCGGTAGTGGGAGATTTCGACGGGGACGGAATCACGGATCTGGCGGTCTGGCGCCCTGCCAATGGAACTTGGTATATCATTCCGAGCGGCAGCCCGGGGACTCCTATCGCGCAGCAGTGGGGTGCGTATGGCGATTTTCCCGTCTCAGGCGATTTTGATGGCGATCAAAAAGCCGACATTGCCGTGTGGAGGCCTTCGAGCGGTACGTGGTACATCATTCTGAGCAGTAGCCCCGGAACTCCCTTCGCACAGCAGTGGGGCCTGCCGGGGGATATTCCTGTTCCCGCCGATTATGACGGTGATGGAAAGACCGACCTCAGTGTCTGGCGGCCGCCTGAGGGGGTGTGGTACATCATTTCGAGTAAGTACCCCGGGAGTGTCATACAGGAAGAATTGGGTGCTGCTGGCGACATCCCCTTTTAGTGCCGCACAACCCCGAATTCGCTAAGGATAGAAGAACTGCGGAACAAAAAGATGAAGAACAACTTGACACTCTTATTCGCGATCACGTTGCCTTATGCGACATATCTCACGGGCCAGAATTTGCAATCGTCCACTCCAGCGCAAACACCCAGTGGGTCTGTCCCTCGCTTCGTACAGTACAACGGCACGGTCCGGGAGCCGGACGGGAAGGCCGAGGCCGGAACTGTAGATATCACCTTCTCTCTCTACGAGCGCGAGAGCGATAACACCGCGCTGTGGCGTGAGACGCAACAGGTCAACGTAGGCGAGAGCGGGGCGTACACAGTTCTGCTCGGCTCGACAACACCGAAGGCATGCCGAAGGATCTCTTTCAGTCCGCTCAAGCACATTGGCTTGGAATCCAAGTTGAGAGTGAGCCCGAAGGAGCTAGAACGCTGCTTGTAAGCGCGCCGTACGCATTGAAGGTAGGCGATGCCGAGACGCTCGGTGGTTTACCAGCTTCGGCGTTCGTCCGCTGCAACGCGACGACAGCTTCGGCTGGAGCGCAGGCGTTGTCGAGTTCCTCAGCTTCAGCTACGGGCGCTGGAACGGGCACGCCGGGCGGAAGAATTGCCGCAACTGTAGGCGGGACCGGAACGACGAATTTCATTCCGCTATGGACGAGCAGCACGAATCTGGGGAACTCCCTCCTTTTTCAGGCGGGTGGGAACGTCGGGGTTGGGACAACAGGCCCAAACGCGATTTTGGATGTCGAGCAACCCGGGGCCACGCGCTCTGATGGGACGTTTCGATTCTTTCAGCCGGCTTTGGCTAGCGGCAATGATAACAGCATTGCTTGGGGAAGAGCTGCCGTGGGAGGGCAGGCCGGCCTTCAGTGGTTCGAGTACAACTCCGGTGGGCCGTCGGTCTTCGGCTGGAATCACTGGGGAGATAGTGCAAGCCTAACAATTCAGCAAGGAGGAAACGTCGGAGTTGGTACTATGAAACCCACTGCGACACTGGATGTATCTGGCAACGCGCAGATCTCGCGAAGCCTAAGCCTCAGTTCGGCCGGCTCGTTCATTGGATTCAACAGAAACGTTTCCACGGGAGCGATCTACAACCCTTCCTACGTCGCTTACCAGATCGGGCATGATATTGCCACCAACTTTTTTGAAATCCAGCAATATTCCGCCAACGGGGCGGGAATCGGATCACCGTTCTACATTCGCTACGACGGACACGTCATTCTGGTTGGCAGCACGAACGGCAACGTGGGCATCGGAACCACTGCTCCGAACTACAAACTGGATGTAGTTGGAAATGTAAGGATCGAAGGCTCAGGGAACGGTGTCGTGTTCCCTGATGGGAGTGTACAAACAACAGCGGCCAGCAATAGTGCGGCGGGCGTCAGTAGTCTCAACGGTGCGACTGGAACCCTCCGAATAGTGGGCGCAAATGGGGCAACCGTAAGCACCCAAGAGGGTCAAATAACGATTTCGGCCCCGTCTCCACCGCCGCCGTTTTCGTGCAGTTGCGCCGCATACTGCGCTGATGGCTCCAGCTGGGGCTTAGGCAAGGCCACCAGCCTCACCGATTGCAACAACGCCGCATATTCGGAATGTACTGCTCATAACGGATTACAACGCTTCACTTGTAATTGAGAGCATAAGCCCTGCGCGATACTGGGCGCCTTAACGTCGTAGGCCGGGGTTTACACGATGTCACGAGCGTCCTTCTTAGCTTAACTTTTGGCAAGCGCCCGCACGTGCGCTTCGACCGCCAGAGCAAGTCCTTCGAGACTATAGCCGCCTTCGAGGACGGAAATGAGACGGCCGTTGCAGTGCTGGGCGGCGAGGTTGGTCATGAGCAGGGTGAGATCGCGAAAGTCGTCGTCGGTGAGACGAAAGAGGCCGAGTGGGTCACCGAGACGGGAATCGAAACCAGCGGAGATGAGGATCAGGTCGGGTCGGAATTCTTTGGCGCGGGGTAAAAGCTGTCTTTCGAAGGCGCCGAAAATTTGTTCGCGTCCGGAGCCTGCGGGAAACGGGCAGTTGATCGTCTTCCCTGCTCCGGCGCCTGCGCCTGTTTCCGAGGTCGCGCCGGTTCCTGGATACCACGGGTATTGATGCGTACTGAAGAAGAGCACCGAGCCATCCTCGTAGAAAATGTCCTGCGTGCCGTTTCCGTGATGCACGTCCCAATCGGCGATCAAAACTCGCTCTGCGCCATGCTTCTTTTGGGCGTATCTCGCGGCGATGGCAAGGTTGTTGAATAAGCAGAAGCCCATCCCACGAGCCGCGCCCGCATGATGTCCGGGCGGGCGAACGGCGCAAAACGCATTCTTCACAGTGCAGGAAAAGACAGCATCGACGGCCGACAGCACGCAACCGGCTGCTACGCGGGCCGCATCCAGAGAATGTTCATTGAGGTCGGTGTCGCCGGTCGAGAGCTGGCGGCGTCCTTGCGCGACTTCGCGCACCACAAGTTCGATATATTGCCGCGTGTGAACTAAAGCTAGTTCGTCATCATTCGGGGGATGAGTATCCAGGCGCAGAAGATCGCGCATGATGGCCGTGTTCATGACTGCTGTGTATCGCTGAGGACGCTCCGGGTGACCGGGGCCCGGGTCGTGTTTCATGACCGCCGGATCGGCGGCGATGCCTATCAACTAACGACCCGCGGCCTGGATGGAAACGAGGCGCTCTTCGGGCACCGGCTCGACGGTGAGTGTTTGTTCGCCGCGGAAGAAATCGAAGTACGAGATTTGATGAACGCAGGAAATCGTGCAGAAGGGAGCACAGGATTTCTGCGTTACGTATTCGCGGCGGATGTCTTGGATAGTGTAGTCCTCGAGCGGCTTCGCCGGGAAGCCGCGCTGCTGCGAGCAGTAATGCACCAGCCCGTTTTCGCAAATGTAGAGATAGCGAGAGCCGGCCCGGCAGCGCCAGTCGCTCGGTTCGCCATTGGCGATTTTTTCTTGAAAGTAATTGATGCGCGAAAAATGCTTTTTCTCGAATTTTTTCATTTCGAGAAAGACCTCGCGCTCACCCTTGGCGAGCGGACGAAGCTGGCCGTCGCCGTCGTGAATGATTCCAACGGTGGAGGTGAATCCAAGCTCCATGGCGCGTTTTCCCACGACCAACGCATCTTCCGGGTTGCGAATGCCGCCGCCCAAAACTGAATTGATGTTGACGTGAAACGTGGCGAGCTCGGCGAGAATTTCGAGCTTTTTATCCAGGACCTTGAGACTCTTTTTCGAGACGTCGTCCGGCATGACATTGTCGATGCTGATCTGCAGGTAATCCAATCCGGCATCGTTGAGCCGGCGCACGCGCTCGGCAGTCAGCAGATAACCGTTAGTTATCAAGCCGGCGAGCGCATGATTCCGGCGAATGCCGCAGATGATTTCGTCCAGCTCTGGATGAAGCAGCGGTTCGCCACCACTCAATGTGATGACGCCTGTCCTGAGCCTGCCCAACAGCTCGAGCCGGTGCAGGATTGTCTCCAGAGGCACGGGCTTCGAATGATCGTCGTATTCGTTGCAGTACGCGCAGGATAAATTGCAACGGCGAATTGGGATGATGTGCGCCATGATCGGGTGATCGGTATCGAGCGCACCATTTGCGAGCAGTCTGAGCTCACGCAAACGCCGATTCAGCGTGCGGCGGCGCCGTTCAGTTCGGAGGTTCCAGAGCGGCATCGGGCGAATTTTCCTCATTTAACCACAGGGCAGTGTTTCGGGACGGATGAATAGAAGCAAAGAGCGGCAATAAATGGTTGAATGTAGAAGACTTAAGGTTGAACGGAACAGACGCTCCCACGTGCTCTCTGTGTTAACTGATTATACCGTAAACGGCGTGATTCGCCGTTTACTCGCCTTTCCAGACTATCGATTGACTTGTGCCACGGTCCTAGAGGCGGCGGGAGTGAAGTGCAGGATGAAGGATTGCATGCCGCGCTCGGTGAAGCTCATGCCATATTTTTTGGCTTCTGACAGCGCCTGCTGTTTTTCCCATCCGTCGTGCTGCATGCGATAACACGCGACGACTGTACCGGTGCGGTCTTTTCCGCGGCGGCAGTGGACGAAGATGCGCTCGGAGTCGTTATGCAGGAGGAATGATATGAGATTGGCCATCTGTTCCTGGCTGGGCGCTGAGAACGGCCGCATCGGAAAGTTGACGTACTTCATTCCAAGAGCTGCGACTTCGTTCTTTTCGAAATCCGTGCCCTCGCCAGGCTCGCGCAGATCGACGATCAGCGAAACGTGCATTCCGGCGAGTTCCTGAAGAGCCAAGTTCGAAGGGACAGCACCGCGGAAGAGGTGATCGTTGATTTCTCCGAAATTTCGGACGTGCAGCGGCTTCGATTGCGCGAAGCAGAGTACGGCAAGGCAAAAGCTAAGAAGAAAGCGCCGCGAGAACGTTTTCATGAGACCGCGCTATTTCGGCGGATTTGGGGGAGCAGGCGACGAATTTATCGAGGGCGGTGTATTGTCAGAACTGACATCGCCATACGTAATCGTAGTTTCGGTCGAGAATTTCTTGTACTGATCGTATTTGATGATGACTTTGATTCGCTGCGATGGACCCTCTTGGAAGTTCAAGGTGTCATCCGCATACGTGTAGGTCGGAAACCAGTACTTACCGTCGATTTGCTCCCGGTAAGTCTCGAATTTCGGAAACTGCTGATCTTCGTGCTTGCGCAAGTAGCCTGTGGAGCGGCCATAGGTTTTCACGATTTGCAGATCCCGATCATCGACCCAGATCTGACCTTCAAAGTAGCGCTTGCGATCTTTGGTAAGCTCCTTCGGGCGTACCGCAAAGACATAGCAAGGAATTTCGTCGACCTGTTCCCGACCGACATAATTGATGATGTACTGATCGCGGGTGTCATTAGTCATGACGAACGGCATGACGTTGCGCATGTCCTGCTCATCTTCGGGCGTCATCAAAATGTTCTGCAGCGTTGTAACGGGAGCTCGCGTGACATGTTCGATCCGGCGGTTGCGGTTATCGAAAGTAACTTCTTCGACCATTTCGTAAGTTCCACCGGGAGGATCGACTTCAATTAGCTTGTTGGTCTGCCGATAGACGTAGTTGTCGCGTGCCTTCGCGAACTCGGTTTCCTTTTGGACGAAGCGGTTGATGATGCTCTGAATCTGTTCGGGGGTGGGGTCCGCTTTGGTTTCAGCCGCCCGGAGTAGCGGGATCGAGGTGAAAAGGAAGAGAATGGCCGCGCAACCGCGTAGAAACATCGTTAATACTATTCTCTTATCTGATGCGCGCGAGGAGCGATTAAGTTACGGCTATTTGCGGGAATCGAGCAAAGCTTTAGCAATGGTGACGCGCTGCATGTTGCTGGTTCCCTCGTAGATGCGGCCGATTTTGGCGTCCCGGTAGAGTTTTTCGACCGGGTAATCCTTTGTAAAACCAACGCCGCCCAGGACCTCGATGGCTTTTGAGGCGATCTCTTCAGCGATGGAGGAGCAGAAATACTTGGCCATGGCTGCTTGGGTGACGAACGGCTGGTCAGCATCACAGAGCCGAGCGGCGTTGTAGACCATCAGGCGTCCGGCTTCAATGCGGGTTGCCATCTCGGCCAGCTCGAACTGGACACCTTGAAATTCGCCGATGGGTTTTCCGAACTGCTTTCGCTCTTTCGCGTATTTTAGGGCGTGCTCGAAGGCCCCTTCGGCTAAGCCGAGCATCTGCGCCGCGATGCCGATTCTGCCCTCGTTGAGGGTTTCGATGGCGACCTTGTAGCCTTTACCGGGCTCGCCCATCACCTGATCGCGCGCGAGACGGACGTCGTCGAAGATCAATTCGCATGTGGATGACGCCCGAATTCCGAGCTTGTCTTCTTTTTTGCCCACCTGGAAACCGGGCATGTCTCTCTCCACAAAGAAGCAAGTGATTCCGCGGTAACCGACGGCGGGATCAATGGTTGCGAAAACGAGAAACACATCCGCTTCGGCGGCGTTTGTGATCCAGAGCTTTCGGCCAGAGATGCTGTAGCTGCCGCCGTCCTCGACGGCTCGCGTGGTGAGGGCAAACGCGTCAGAGCCCGATTGCGCTTCCGAAAGCGCGTATGCTCCAACGCTTTTCGTTGCAAGCTGCCCAAGATACTTTCGCTTCTGATCGGTATTCGCCCAGCGCTCGATGGCGTTGGTTACGAGCGTGTTCTGAACATCGACGATGACGGAAGCCGACGGATCTACTTTGGCGAGCTCTTCAATTGCCAATACGGATTGGAAGAACGATCCACCTTGGCCGCCGTATTCCTCGTCGACATCGATGCCCATCAGGCCCATATCGAACAACTCGCGCAAAAGGTCAGGCCGAAACTTCCCTTCTTCATCCATGGCGCGCACATGCGGCGCGAGGCGCTCTTTTGCAAACTGCCGGACGGAGGCCTGGAACAGTTGTTCTTCTTCCTGGAGCACGGTTAGGGGAGCAACGGGCGAAAGTTCCGCGATTTGCGCCATGACGCGACCATGATAGCTCGAAGTTGCGCGGTCGGCTGGTTGTCCATTTTGCTGTTCCGTTAACAAGTATTCCCTGTTAAATTCGATTTATCGAGACGAATTCTGATATAAACAACAAGAACTAGTAAATGGGCAATCCAGGACGAGGTTGGAGCCTCGCTTTGGCGGAAACCCGAGGATGAAATGAGAAATATCGTGTGGGTTTCGGCCCTAATGACTGGTTTTTTAACCCTGGCTCCGACGGCTGCGGCGACTTCGCCTTTTCTGGCCTCCGGGAGCGCTTCGGGAGTTGCTGGGACTTCGATAACTATCCCGATCACCTTCACGGCCAGCTCAATTGGAGTGGCTGCTCTTCAGTGTTCTATCGGTGTGCCTTCGGGGTGGAGCATAGCCTCGGTTACGACGGGGCAAGCTGCTACCGGTGCCGGGAAAACAGTCAACGCGAATAAATCGACGGGCATGCTCATGGTCTTCGGTGTAAATCAACAGGTCATTGCAACGGGTGTTGTGGCTGACGTTAAGATCAATATTCCCAGCTCAGCAGCTTCAGGCACTTATTCCATCCCCATCAGCGGTGTTGTGTTTAGCTCGCCTGACGGAGCAACGGTAGCTGGCGGTGTTCCTGTTAACGGTTCGATTAAAGTTCAGGGGACTAACTCGCCGCTTCCAGAAATCAGTAGTTTTGTCGCCACGCCGAGTTCGATTACTGCCGGCAGCTCCAGCACTCTATCGTGGGCGGTGACGAACGCAACCGGCCTCAGCATTAGCCCGAATGTCGGAACCGTGACCGGCACGTCCATTTCGGTGAGCCCCCAAACGACAACCACGTACACCCTCACCGCAACGAACAGCAATGGCTCCTCAACCGCTGAGGTGACGGTAACGGTGAAGCCTCCCGCGCCAACTATTCACAGTTTCAGCGCAAGCCCTTCATCGATTGCGGCGGGCAGTTCGAGCACGCTTTCCTGGAGTGTTACGGGCGCGACGAGCCTCAGCATCAGCCCGGGCATTGGAAAGGTGACCGGCACATCGGTCTCGGTGAGCCCGACCGCTACGACCACTTACACGCTCACGGCCACGAACAGCGGCGGGTCTGTTACAGCTCATGCCAGCGTGACCGTGAAGAGCAGCTCTGCTCTTCCTACGATTAGCAGTTTCAGCGCGAACCCTTCCTCGATCACAGCAGGGAATTCGAGCACACTTTCCTGGAGTGTCACGGGCGCGACGAGTCTCAGCATCAGCCCGGGCATAGGATCCGTGACCGGTACGTCAGTCTCTGTGAGCCCAACCGCTACGACGACTTACACGCTCACAGCCACGAACAGCAGCGGGTCCGTAAGTGCCACGGCGAGCGTCACCGTAACAGGTTCCAGCGGTCCTCCCATAATTTACAGTTTCACAGCCAATCCTTCGACCATTGCTTCAGGAGATTCGAGTACCTTGTCCTGGGATGTCACGGGCGCAACCAGCATGACGCTGATACCCTCCATTGGGGCAGTGACCGGATCATCCATAACTGTGAGTCCGACTACGACAACGCAATACCGGTTATTGGCGGAAAACATCAACGGCTCAACGGCCGCGTACACCACCATTACGGTCACGAATGGCGGAAGCGCGGTAGAACCTGCGGTGCTCGACACAAGCGTTTCGTCATTGGTCTTCACAGCCACCGAAGGTGGGCCGAATCCGAATGCGCAATCATTGCTGATTTCAAATGCCGGCGGCGCCACATCGAATTGGAAAGCGAGCAACAGAGAGCACTGGCTGACGCTCAATCCCTCGATGGGCGGGAACGGGCCTACAGCGGCGACGGTCTCCGTCAACTCTCAAGGCATGCGGGCGGGCACGTATTTGGACACGATCACGGTAATCAGTCGCTATAAGCCCGAGCCACCGCAGACCATTCCTGTGGAGTTGGTGATCTCGGGGTCCGAACCCGGGACGCCATCACTCGAACTCAGCTCCAGTAACGTGGTTTTCGTCGCGACTCAGGACACGCATTCCCCAAGCGAGGGCATTTCAATCTCAAATTCCGGGGCCGGCGTGCTTCATTGGAGCGCGACACACACCGCGACCTGGCTTCATCTGACACCCACGAGCGGCGTCAACGGGTCGATGACAAGACCGACGCTAATGATGTGGGTAGATGCTCAAGGACTTGCTCCGGGTAACTATTTCGATTCGGTAACGGTGACCGCACCCGGAGCCGTGAAGAGTCCGCAATCGATAGACGTCTGGCTGACGGTTCGCTAGTCGCAGTCGGGGGCCTTGCTGTAATCGATGCAAGGAGTCGTGGTATTGCCTACGGTCCAGACGGCTGACGTGCCAGGCTGATCCCAAAAGTGAGTGAGCCAATACAAGGAGGTTCCCCAGAAAGGCACCTGCTCACCGCCGAAAACCTGATCGACAAGTTTGTTGGGATCACAAGTGGTCCCCTCGTAGAGATCTGCGTTGAGCGACTCAGAGCCAGACACACCAGTGACTAAGATGGCTTGGAATCGTACTCCGTCATGGACATACATGCAGGGATGAATCGGGCCGTCGTCCTGGCCCGTCCACCCGACGGGGTTGGGATTTGCCGGAAGCGAGGGAGGACAAGCCGGGGCAACTGAGGGGAATTGATCCGAGTTGGGATAGGTCAGCGGCGATTTGCAGTCAGGAACAAGGCAAGTGCCCGTTTCGACATCGGTCACTATCACCTGAACGTCCAGCACCGTACACGTGTTGTTCAGATGCAAATCCGCATCGGTACACGCTGCAATCTTCAGCCCCTGGTTCACGCCCAGTTGTACGTCAGTTACGTCGACCCGTCCATCCGCGTTCAAGTCGCAAGCATCGACGGCTCCCAATCCCGGGCCGGTGTATTGCATGGCCATGGCCGATTTGCTCGTGAAGTACTGCTTCGAGCCTTGTTCCGAGACAATGGTTATGACCTGTTTGTCCTGAGCACAGGCGAGAGGCGCGAATGAACCAACCAAGAGAAATGCAATCAGACTTGGGATGACGCCGCGGTTTCTGCGCGGGGTCACAATTTGAAAGGAATCTTTCCTACTATTAGCCACTTCTAACAGATGCTCCAATTCTAAAATTAAGCCCAAAAATATCAAACCCTTCTTACAGATTTTGGATCAGCCCGGCCTACGCAAGAACGGCGCAAAGGCCCATGAGATGAGTGCGGGGTTCGGTCAACAAATCGCAGGCGCCTCGGGCGGCCCATTCCGCTGCTGTTCGTTGCAAGCTGCCCAAGATACCTTCGCTTCTGATCGGGAGTGGCCCAGCGCTCGACGGCGTTGGTTACGAGCGTGTTCCGCGATTTGCGCCATAACGCGACCATAATAGCTCGGGCGCGAATATGCTGCTCGACCGTTTTCCGCGTGAAGGAAACCAGCTTTAGCGATTCTGTCATCTTGGTGTCACGTGCCGGTGTTAGCTTCGAGGTGCCCTCCAGGGCGAAAGGGAGATATATGAAAATCAGGACCCCAAGGCTAGGAACCTTCATTTCCGTGCTCGGTTTGCCGTTGCTGACAATCGCCTTAGCGAGCTCAGCGACGGTGGACAAAGTATCGGTCTTCGCATCGGGCAAAGCGATAAACGCGACGGCGCCGGATTCGATCACCATCGCGAATGGATCGATATGGGTGAGCTACGGAAACGGAGCCGATTCGACCGGGCTTAAGGGGAGCAGCACAGTTGTGAAATATGACCGAACAGGGAAGGTGTTGAAAACTTTCTCCATCCGCGGGAACGTGGACGGCTTGAAATTCGATCCTGAAACGGGCATTATTTGGGCGTTGCAGAATCAGGATGGGAACTCGACGCTCACGCTGATTGACCCGGAAACGGGGATTATTTCAGGGTCTCCGTTGTCCTACGCGGTGAAGAGCTCGACCCGCGGATATGACGATGTAGCCTTCTTGAATGGAAAGATTTATTTAAGCTACACGAATCCGACGGGCCCAGGCGACGACACAATTCAAAGGCTCGACAATCTTGATTCGCCGCTGCGCCTTTCCTGCGTTCTGCAGAAGGGCGCGCTTGGGTTTAATCTCGCGACCGGAGTCGCCAAACAGGCGACAACTCAAAACGATCCAGACTCTCTGAGCACAACCCCATTCGGACTTATGCTCACGAGCGGCGACGACGGACAATTAATTTTTGTACAAGCGCCCGGAACACCCGCGCAGTCCGTAAGTTTTCTCCAGCTCATCGATTCGACCGGCGCTGCGGTGTCAGGATTGGATGATGCGGTCTGGACGCTCACGCCCAAGGGGACGTTTTTCCTTTCCGACACCAACAACAATCGGGTATTAAAGATTGAAGTATCGAACCTTCTTCCGTCCTCGCTCTATGCTTCCGTCGGAAGTCTCAACACCGTCGGAAACGTCGACTTGGACACTGGAACTGTGACACCGTTCATAACCGATGTGAATGGGCCTCACGGCCTGCTTTTTCTTCCCGATTTCAAGTCACTATTCGGGAAGTAGAATCTGGCGCGTCGTGCCTTCGCTTCGCTGAGAGCGCGTTACGGCAGCAGCTCCGCCGTGAGGGTTGCGCCGCCCATTTCGGGCATCACCGCCTGATACTTAACGGTTTTCTTCGGCGCCTTCGCGACCCACATAGTCATCTTCTCGCCGCCATCGGTCGAGGTGATATCGACTTTATAGGCCTGGAAAGTACCAGCCGGAACGGTCACGCTTTCGCTGTCGGATACGGTTAGTTCCATCACCTTCGGTTTTTGGCTCTGCAAATCGAAATTACGAAAGGTTGTGTGATACCCGTCTGCGAGCGGGAGGCTGGCGATGGACTCCATTGACCCTGCGGAGTCGGCGAACAGCGGACCACCGAGGTCGGCTTGTATCGGCTTTGGCTGGCCGTTCATGGTCATGGTTCCGCTTGCCTTGCCTGCCGCGTAATCCACGTCTATGGTTATCGGCCCCTGGGTGACGTGACGGTGCCGCGGAACAAGAGTGCGTTTCTCGAGCGTAACGGTATCGCTGATGAGTCCCATTGGGGTCTGCATCGCATCCGTGGCAGACCACGATCCTGAATCGTCTTTGACTTCGCTGGTGAGCTCCAAAGGAACGGATTGACCATTCGCATCGATAGTCGCTTTATATTTGCTCACTCCGGGTGTCAGATCCTGAGCGGGAGCCGGCGCGCCCACCTTGGAGGGATCGAGTTTGGCAGAGAGGGTGACGGTCTTCGGATCCACGGTGATCTCTTTGAGACGCGCCGCAACGTCCGGCGGAGCGGATTCCTGGAACCTAGCATCGAGGTGTTGCGCAAGAAAGCGCTCCATCTCGGTGACCATCGCGAGATTGTTAATCGGTCTGGCGAACCCGTGTCCCTCGTCGGGCGCAACCAGGTACACGACCGAGATGCCTCGATCCCGCAAGGCGACGACGATCTGATCCGACTCGCGCTTGTTCACACGTGGGTCGTTCGCGCCTTGGACGACCATCAATGGCGTTTTGATTTTTGCGGCTGAACTAAGCGGCGATTCCTCTTCGAGCAATTTTTTCCCTTGGGGCGTATCGGGATCAGCCATGCGCGAGTACATCATTTTTCGTCCGGCTTCCCAGTATGGCGGAATGGAGCCGAGCAGCGTGATTAGATTGGAAGGGCCGACGATTGAGACGGCGGCTGCGTACACGTCCGGTGTGAAAGCGACTCCGGCCAGCGTTGCGTAACCGCCATAGGAACCGCCAGCGATGCCGACGCGCTTGGGGTTGACGGTGCCTTGCGCAACCAAATATTTCACACCCCAGGTTAGGTCGTCCTGCATCTTGCGTCCCCACTCACCGTTTCCTCCATTGAGGAATTTCTTGCCGTATCCGGTCGAGCCGCGGAAATTCGGCTGCAGCACTGCATATCCACGATTGGCCAAGAATTGAGGGAAGGTATCGTATCCCCATGCATCTCGCGCCCACGGGCCGCCGTGCGGAAAGACGATCAAGGGCAGATTTTTCGCTTCGACTCCCTTCGGAATGGTGAGGTAAGCGGGAATTTCGAGACCGTCGGAAGACTTGTAGCGGATGCTCTGCATGGATGCGAGCGACTCGCGGGGTAACTTTTCGCGAATGCGAAACTGCAGAGCCAGAGTTTTGGCTCGGCGATCGTAGAGATACGTCTCGCCTGGTTCGGTGTCACTGTGCGCCGCAATGATCCATAGCTTTTCATCTTTGCTGTGCGAACCGAAAGCGACTTCCCTGCCCGGCAGCTTGCTGCGAACCCAAGTGTAATCGGCTTCGAACGTGGAGTCTTTCCAGTAGATGCGCGGGCGGTCATCTACGTAGATGGTTCCGACAAGGCGATCGGACAGATCGGAAAAAATCGCCTCTTGAATGTCCACGCGCTTTAGTGGATCACTCTCGACAGCCGTTACGGCGCCGCTTGCGGGATCCAGAATGCCCAACTCAGCAAGGTCGAGATCAGGCCCCTTGTTCGTTATTAAGTAAGTCTTGGTATTCGCCGCATCGAAGTGAACGGGATCACATGTTTCGAAAACATCGCACGAATAGATTGTGGTGAACTTATCGGCATCGACGCGGAGGATTTCGGTGTCGCCCTTGTCGGTTGTGCGCTCAGCGAGCCGTAACACGCCTTTGTTATCGAATGTCCAGCTTGCGATGCGATCCGTGTTCTTCCGCAAGAGCGTGCGCTCGCCGTTTGAGATCTTGAGTTTGTATAAATCAGGCCACGCTTTATCGCGATCGTTCAGGCCGGCGTAGATTGTGTCGGGATCGTTTTTCGGGAGATCGTAGATAAACGCGCGCGCGCCTTTTGCTTCGGTGATGTTGCGGGCGGGCGGAACATCAGCTCCCGCACTTGGGGAAGCCTTCGGATCGACTACAAAAATATTGAAGTTTTCGTCACCGCCTTGATCCTGCGCATACAGCAGAAATCGAGCATCCCGGCTCCAGAAGTAGGCGCGAATCGGCCGCTTGGTCTCGTTGGTCATGGGCTTGGCGGCCGAGAACGGCTCACTGGCTTTCTTCACCCAGATGTTCCGAGTGCCTTTGTACGGCTTGAGAAAGGAGATGTACTGGCCGTCGGGGGAGATTTGAGCTCCGCTGATTTCGATCTCTCCAAAGAAGAGATCTCGATCGATCAGTGGCGGCAGCGCTGCCTTCAGGCTGGCGCATAGAATGAACGCAAGGGCAGATCGAACAAAGGGTCGCATACAAGTTTTGAGAATCGCCTCATGATAACGCAATTCGCGATTCCGCTCACGATTCACGGCGATGAACGATTCTGAGCAGGTTCCGGCGAGCAGTCCAGAAAATCGAGAAATCGTCAGAGCTCTCCGCGAGAGATTTGCGACGCTTGCGGAGCGGCTTACGCCGGACGTGCAGCCGGCGGACATGTATTTGCTTGATACGGGCAGCTCCGATTCAGGCAGAGCGGAACATTCGGAATGACGGTCAGAGAAATTGGCTGGCTGCTTCGCGCAAGAAAACTCTCGTGTGTGGAGCTGGTGCAGAAGACGGTCGCGAATGTCAAGAGCCGCGAGGAGCTGCGCGCGCTCATCACGTTTACTGAGGAAGACGCTCTCAAAGAAGCGCGGGAACGCGACGAGGAGCTGGCGGCCGGGATTGATCGCGGGCCATTTCACGGGATTCCCACGGCGCATAAAGATCTTTTCTATACGCGCGGGATTCGGACGACCGGAGGCTCGCTTGTCTTTCGTGATTTCATTCCAAAGTACGATGCGACGGTGGTTGAGAGGCTAAAGGCTGCGGGCGCGATTTCGATCGGCAAAGCGAATCTGCACGAGCTCGCTTACGGGACGACCTCAAAGAATCCACATTATGGTTTTGTGCTGAATCCGCGCGACACGAGCCGGATCGCAGGCGGCTCGAGTGGCGGATCTGCGGTGCTCATTGCGGCAGGTTTTTTGCCAGTGGCTCTCGGGACGGATACAGGCGGATCCATTCGGATTCCCGCTTCGTTTTGCGGCGTGACCGGTTTGAAGCCGACGTACGGACGCGTGAGCCGTTATGGTGTCCTGCCGCTTGCTTTTGGCCTCGATCATGTCGGGCCGCTTGCATCGTGTGTGGAAGATTGCGCTCTGGCGATGAACGAGATTGCCGGTCATGATCCGTTCGATCCGAGTTCGGCGAAGGTTCCGGTTCCCGATTTCAATCTTCCGGCGTTGGGCAATCTCAAGGGAGTGCGAGTTGGGATTCCGAAAAATTTCTATTTTGAGCGAGTGGATGAGGAGATAGCTCGCGCGGTTCAGTCCAGCATTTCGGAAATGAAGCGGCAGGGGGCTGCGTTATCTGAGCTGCGCATTCCCGACATGCATGAGGTCAACACAGCGGCGCGCATTATTCAGCTTTCCGAAGCGACTGCGTTGTACGCACACCACAGCGATCCGGCTTTGTTCGGGGAAGATGTCTGGAATCTGATTCAGCAAGGCAAACTGATCGCGGGGCACGAGTACGTGAATGCGCAGCGCATCCGAACACTGTTCCGGCGTGATTTCGATGCGCTCTGGAAGGAGATCGATGTGCTGGTCACACCAACGACGCCCATAACTGCGCCGCTGCTCACCGAGAACTCGGTGCGGATTGGGCAGGAGCCGGAGGATACGCGGATTGCATCGACGCGTCTTGTGAGAGGGTTGAACTTCTTGGGGGAACCGGCACTATCGATGCCATGCGGAAGGACACCGAGCGGTCTGCCGGTTGGATTGCAGCTCATCAGCGCGCCTTTTAGCGAGCCGAAGCTGCTGCAGGCTGCGCGGACGTTGGAAGCGGCGTTGGCGTAGGGTGCGATAAAATTTGTTTCCGGATGGCCGACCAACCGCCCGGAACAAGTCACCTCGACGAAACGCGCGTTACTCGTCCGAAAGCCGCAGAGGCTGCCCGGACTAGTGTCACAGAGTAGAGAAGGTATTTCACCTCTCAATAGAGACCCGACGAGACGTCCGTCGACTGTACGCGCTTCAACACCCACTCTTTCATCGTTTCCTCATAGCCGGGTGCCAATCGGATCGATCCTGTGGCAGCCCGCAGGTACAGTCCATGGTCGGCGCCGGGGAAGATCTTGATTGTGAAATCGGAGTGGCCGGTCGCCGTCAGTGTTCGGCGGATGATCTCCACGCTTTTGGGTACCGGCACGAGCTCATCGTCACTGCCGAACAGGAAAAGCGCCGGCACTTTGAGTTTGCGCAAGGCGGCAACCGGATCGTAGTTCATTTCGGTCTTATACCAATCGTCATCCTTGGCTGCTTCAGCGTGGTCGAAGCTCGCGATCAAGTGGTCACGCTGGGCAATCAAGCTGGCATACCAACGCTTGGCCCTCGCGCGCCGGATCGCGGACTTGGCCTGGTCGTAGCCTAAGCCGGTAGCCAGGTAGTTCCATACCTTTCTTCGTAACGCGCTCGCCTCTTCAATCTCGCGGTCCGAGAATCCCCTCGCACGAAGTTCGTTCTCGTAGTAGAAGACCATCTGCTCGCCCGGAGTCACCCCCGGACCGGAGACCGCGATTACAAAAGCGACATCCCTGCATCGAGAAGCGGCCAGCGGCCCAAGCCATCCGCCTTGGCTTAGGCCCCAGACGCCAATATGCAGGGCATCGATGTCAGTCCGCGATTTGAGAAAATCGATTCCGGCTATGCCATCGTCAACCAGATCCTGAAACGGAATCGTTCGGAAGTCACCCGTCGATTCGCCCACGCCACGCTTATCGTATGCCAGAGCTGCTACGCCCCAACCGGCGAACCATTCCGCTCTGGCCGAGTCGCGCGCTTGCGGACCGGATCCATGAAAGAGGACGACCGCGGGATGTTTTCCTGGCGTGCCGGGAAGAAAGAGTGTGCCCGCGAGTGTCGCGTCGCCGCTGGAGAATGTTACTGGTTCCTGTTGTACCGCCGCTTGGGAAGCGGAACGGGAGCAACCGGCGCACACACCGAATACCACGGCGGCGGTGAAACAGACAGGAACTCGCATCCTGATTGACTTCAGCAGGCAACCGAGGGGCCAAGCGCTCTTTCGACATCGGTATGACAGAACAAACGGTGCTCAAGGCTCTATGCGCCGCCCGTTGTCCGATTGCGGGACGATTTTTTCCGCAACCGGACGATTCCGAGACACCTGCGGCCGACTGATTGACTTGCGGACATATCTACAGAGACTGCTGCCTAACCGAGTTTGGAACGACATCTGCACTTGGTGGCGCCTTCGAGGTCTTATTATGCAAATTATGCAAACGCTATGGCAGGACTTTCGATGGGGGCTACGAATGCTCGCGAAGGCGCCGGCTTTCACGGCGGTCGCGGTGCTCACGCTAGGGCTGGGGATCGGCGCTAACACGGCTATTTTCAGTGTAGTCAACGCGGTCCTTCTGCGCCCACTTGCGTACCAAGATTCTAATTCGCTCGTCGATATTTGGGGCAAGTTCGAGAAGGACGGCATCCCGCAGAACTGGATCTCCGAACCCGAATACTGGGACTTACTCAATCACAACGAAGTGTTCTCTCAGATTGCGGCATGTAGTTTTGGGGGCACAGCGAACCTTACGTTAGCGAATGCACGACCTGTACGGGTTAAGTCAGCCAGCGTCACGGCGAGCGTACTTCCGCTGCTTGGCGTTGCGCCCGTCCTTGGCCGCAGCTTCAGGGCCGACGAGGACCAGCCCGGCAACTCCCATTTTGTGCTCCTGAGCTACGCGCTTTGGCAAGCGCAATTTGGGGCTGATCCGAGTGTTGTAGGCAAATCGATTCGCCTCGATGGCGAGAAGTACTTAGTGGCGGGCGTTCTGCCAAAGCAGTTTTCATTCGGCGCCAAACAGGATCTGTGGCTTCCGCTTGGGCTCGATCGCATGAGACCGCAAGACCGTGGCTCGCATTACCTGCAGGTCATCGCGCGTTTGAAGCCGGGCGTGAACTTCTTGCAGGCCGCGACAGCGCTCCGCGACATCGCCAGCGATCTTCGGCGGGCGTATCCCAGTAATTACGGACGGGACGAGAAGAATTTCGGCATGTACATGGTACCGGTGAAACAGCAAATAGTGGCTCGGCTTCGTCCGGCCCTGTATGTGCTCCTGGGGGCCGTCGCATTCGTGCTTCTCATTGCCTGCGTTAACGTTGCAAACCTTCTGCTCGCCAATGCTTCTTCACGAGGGAAGGAGCTTGCCCTCCGTGCTGCGCTCGGCGCCGGGCGCGGCCGGCTCGCGCGGCAATTGCTGACCGAGAGTTTGATTCTGGCTGTGTCGGGTGGCCTGCTGGGACTGGTGCTCGCTTTTTGTGGTATCAAAGCGATCCTCACGATTGTTCCGTCGAATATACCGCGTATGGACGAAGTATCTATCGACCCTCAGGTGCTTGCGTTCACGTTCGGTATTTCCCTGCTCACAGGTCTGTTCTTCGGTCTGGCGCCAGTCTGGCACATGGCACGCACCGATTTGCGCGAAACGCTCAACGAAGCAGGCCGCGGTATGTCGGCCTCGGAAGGAAGCCGACGTGTGCGCGCGCTGCTTGTCGTTTCAGAGCTTGCTATGGCAGTGCTGCTGCTAGTTGGCGCGGGCCTCTTGATTCGAAGCTTTAACCGATTGCTTGACGTTTCTCCGGGTTTCCAGACAAAACGCTTGCTCACATTGGAGCTTTCGCTGCCCGAAAAGACCTATCCGGACGGGCCGCCGGTTCGGCACTTCTACACGGAGCTGATGGCCCGCATAGGCAGCCTCCCCGGAATCCAGTCGGCCGGCGCCATTTCACAAATGCCGCTCACGGACTCGTATAATTCCGGCTCGGTATTCTTTGAAAACACCTCAATTCCAGATATCCAAAGACTTCCAGCATTGCGCAATTTGCCGTACATGGAGATTGATCAGCGCGCGACCACGGCTGGCTACTTTCAGACCCTGCAGATTCCGCTCGTTCGGGGCAGGTTGCTGAATGAAAGTGACGACGCGCGTGCGCCACTTGTTGTCGTGGTGGATGAAAATTTCGCGCAGCGCTTCTGGCCTCATGGAGATGCCATCGGCAAGCACGTGGCGCTCGATGTTATACCCAACGTTCAGCCATTGGCGCCCCGCTGGCGCACGATTGTGGGCGTGGTGGGGCACGTGAAGCACTATGGGTTGGACCGCGAAGGGCGGGAGCAGCTCTACTGTCCCCACGGGCAGCCGCTATACGGGGTCTATTCGCCTCGCGATATGACCCTCGCTGTGCGCACTTCGCTCGACCCGGCCAGCATGACCAGCGCCATCCGCGAGCAGGTCTCGGCACTCGATAAGGAACTCCCGCTCTACAACGTCGCCACCATGGATCAGCTTGTTTCGAGCTCCGTCGCCCAGCCCCGGTTGAATCTCTTCCTTCTGGTTGCGTTTGCGACCCTGGCACTGTTGCTATCAGCGGTTGGTGTGTATGGGGTGATGGCCTATGCCGTGACTCAGCGCACGCGTGAATTCGGTATTCGCCTGGCGCTCGGAGCGTTGCCTGAAGATGTCTTTAAACAAGTGTTCATCGAAGGCGGCCGCCTCGCCGCGCTCGGTCTGACACTCGGACTGGTTGCCGCGCTAGCGCTTACCCGGTTTATGGCCAGCTTGCTCTTTGGCGTGAGGTCAACCGATCCACTGGCCCTCGGAATGGCCGCTGCAATGCTCGTAATCGTGGCGCTTGCGGCCTGCTACATTCCGGCGCGTCGCGCCACCCGTGTCGATCCCATAATGACCTTACGAATCGAATAGCTCGTGTTGTCGCGAATTCTGCTTTGGGCATCTCGCTACTTCATGTCGCCACTCAACCCGCGTAAACGAAACTGCCTCTGATTTCGATCGCCTTCCAATTTTCGGTCCATACGACGTAGGCGCTCCACGACCTAGGCCGATTAGAGTGTCCCCGGTGCTCCGCGCGCCAACTTGGCTGTAAGTGCGTTTTTCGTCAACTCGATGTCTCGACTCCCGGATTGCACAAATTTAACGGGCATACCAACGAGCCGTCAAGCGCTGTTCGGTCATCCAATCCGCGCCAATGGCCTGTTCAGAAACCAGGCAATTAGTTCGGCTGAGAGTCCCGCTCTGCTCGAAAGAGAATCGCTAGCAGAGTACAAACAACCGGGAGAGCGCAGCTGTAACCCGCAATCCCGAAATATTGGATATGAAGCTGGCCGGTCGCAGGACCGCGAGTGCCGGCCAGACAGAGCGTCCCCGCCAGGATCATGCTCCAGCGGACACCGTCTTTCAGTCCTGCGCTTTTAAAAACCTGTGCAGCCATCATCAGCGACATTCCCAGAAAGAAGTCCCAAGCCAGCAAGTCCGCGCACAGCGCGAGGCTAGGCCACTCTCCAAATGAGAGCTGGCGGTGCAAGAGTGGAGAGGCTGTGGGGGCGAGCTGGCGACCAACGGTAAGACTCGCGAAATGGACGCTGCAGGTCAGAATGGCGAAAGCAACCACGAATGCCACTGCAGCTAAAGCGAAAGTCTTTCGGCCCGCATTGAGGGTCCATGGTGCACGATATCTGGGTCGGATAATTCGGGCGTAGATACCGAACTCCACAGCTCCGGAAGCCCCGCAACTGCGAAATGCCGCCACCAGATTTCACGCGGGCGTATAGTCGGCATCTCGGAGATGTGCTCTGTCCGGATTGCTCCTGGATTGCCGACCATGGTGTGGAACTCACTAGAACTACGCGATGCCCGATGTATTGCTTTACGGTGAGATCCTTTGGGTAGGGTATCAAGCTTTCTTTGTTTGTTGCTGTGCTCTCAGTGTCATTGTGCGAAGGCGCGGCAGGCCAGCAATCAATTCGTCCTTCTCTTGCACCGATTCGCGCCGAGGCGAAAAGGGCGTTTACCGCAGAGATGGATCGCGCCGCCAAGGGCGACTGCCCGAACGCGGAAACTTCCGTGGCTGTGGACGAGTGTTATGAAGCAGTGATGGCTCTATCCGAGACTCATCTCGAGGCCTTTCGCGCTGCGATTAGAAGAAGCATCGAAGCCAGGCAGGACCTGTTCGGCCCGCAGTCGCTTAGACACTTCGAACTGTCTGAGCGAGCCTGGGACGATTACTGCGCGGAGCAGGCGCAAGTGAGGGCGGACATGGTTGACAACCCAGCCGACAAATCAGGGTCTGCAGCAGCAACCCGAATCGAACTTATTCGAACCCAATGCGTGTGGTGGACAAAATCTACAACATCCTGCTGCACGAAAACTGCGGGCATGCCTCACTGATCAGTGATGGGCTCCGGGCAGTTGGCTGCGTCACGGGCAAACAGGAAGTTGGGGCTCGGACCTGTGGCGGCCCCAATTGACGAGTTGCCGACGACCCAGGATCAACTCGGAAACTAAACACTGGGCCGTCAGGGCGGATCTATTCGGACCCAGCTCTCGACATTCGTATACGTCATACACAGAAGCCATCCGGAACCGACCTGCAACCCGCGCGAAAACAAGCGAGCGCTCAGAAGGTGCGGCATTTGCCGTTCTTAGATGAAGGCAGGAGCAAAGTCCGGCTGCGGCGCAGACCTGCAGTTCCTCGCTTTTGATGAAGTCTTACAGGAATTGCTCGAGTACGACTTCTCCTCTCCCGCTAAAGCTCATGTATTCAGCAAAGACATCCAGTTTCGCGGTACTTTGCCCGCCGGTCCGGGTGCGGGCTGATTTGAAGGATGGGAATGAGGCGGTGGCAATTCAACCCCCTCTACCTCTTGTTCCTGTTCGTAGTCGTAAAACCAATCTTCCCCGGGCTCGAAGCTCGTTATGATGGGGTGCCCCGTTTCTCTCGCGTGATTCGAGGCGTGCTGGTGAGGAGAGCTATCGCAACATCCGATATGCCCGCACATTGCACATCTCCGGAGATGAAACCACCATCCCCCGGAGGCCAAACACTCCACACACCCAGTACTATTCGGTTTCGTCGTCGGATCAATTCCACGCTGGCTACTTTGCATTTATCCTCCTCATGACCGCTTCTCTGAGACGTATTTCGTCCGGCAATTACTTTTTATCGTCCCAACGCACGTAAATGAGGGCGGAGCGCACCTGGGTCTCCAGCCAGACATCTACGCCGGCCAGCCGGTTAATCCAACGGGGCTTCAATTCCGCCACAGCTTCGTCGGTCACCTTATCGAGTATGACCCGGAAGAGTAGAAATTTATTGTCGTAGCCTATCGTCTTGGCCGCTTCGGCGACAACGGCCTGCTGATCCACGCCATTGTGAATGCGCTTAACGGTCTGGTAAACATCCATGGTGAAGTCCTTGGTGTCCTGCACGTCCTGTTTGCCGCCGATCTGAGTCAAATGCCCGCCGACGAACGTTGTGAAGTCATACGCCATTAGCTCATCGAATACCTTCAGGTATTGATCGAAGTTGGTCGTGATATCAAACCCGGAGAAGGGTATGTAACCCGGCGTCACGCAATCCACCGCCATCATGAATTCAGCCTCGGGCACATAGATAAACAGATCGCCTTCATTCGAATGGTAGAAATGTCGCGACAACTGAACTGTTTTTCCGCCAAGTTTGATGGTGCGATCCGCCGTGAATGTCTCATCGGGGACCGGGCGCTCCAAATCGTTCTGCGTTTTGAGAAACTCACTAACGGCCTGCAAAGCGACGATCTTTACCCCCTTGAGGTTTCTGAATACAGTAGCCCCGCCGATATGATCTCGATGTATGTGTGAGTAGATGAGATATTTAATCGGCTGATTGGTAACGCTCGCCACGGCCTTCGGGATCTTCGCTCCGAACGTTTCGGGCGCATCGAAAACAATGACGCCGTCTTCTGTGACGAGGAAAGCCGATTGCCACATATCGTCAGTAATGACGTACATGCCGCCTCCGACAGGTTTCATCGCGTACCCCAACTTAGGATCAACATCCCAGAAGCCCTTACGAACAGACGGCAAGACCGGCACGTATTGCTTAAGTCCTTCCGATGTCTGCGTGGATTGGGCAAGACTGCCGACGCTGAAGACGGCAGCTATGCACACGGCATGTAATAAATTACGCACTTAAACTCTCCTTTTGTTTGTGACAATGAGCTGAATTTTGATTGTTTATGCCGTCAGGGCAATAATACGGTCTTACCCGCTGTATGTTTCTCGACAGCCGAGTGAGCCTTATCTGCGTCCCCAAGCGCAAACCGCTGCCCTAAAGGGATTCTTAGGTTCCTAGCGCGCACGGCCTCGGCCATCTCGAGCAGCATCTCCGGCGCCGGTTTTACTTGCATGTATTCGGCACGTACGCGCGGAAACTCTGGTGCGGTGCGTGGCGTCCGTAAAACGCTGGCAAAGACACCGCCATCTTTCACTTTTCGAATCAGCTTGTCCGCCACTGCGCCGGCTACCGTATCCGCAACCGCGTCCAGAGATGCCAGTGACTCTAATGAGTTTTCGTTGTCCAGGGGGAGAATGTCGTCTGCACCGAGCGTTTCGGCCTCTTCCATCTGTCTGCTCAACACTCCCGCAATAACGAACGCGCCGTGGTGCTTCGCCCGATAAACAGCAGAGCGGCCTACGTTGCCGACGGCTCCCGTTACCAGTACAGTTCCGGTAGCGTTGGCGGTAAGAGCCAAGTCTGCCAGCTGCGCACCGGTTGTAGTTACGGTGGGCAGCGCAGCTGCTTCCGCGACGTCTATGCCGTTTGGGATCTTCGCCAAATGGACAGCTTTTACGGCGCAGAGCGCGGCGTAGGTTTGCGAAGCGTGTGCAAACACTTTGTCGCCGATAGCAAACCTAGTGACGCCGGGTCCAATCTCCTGAACAACGCCCGAGACATCTAACCCTAAAATGGCCGGGAAGGTCAATGGGACGAAATCCTTCATCTCCCCGGAGCGCACCTTTACGTCGAATGGGTTCACGCTTGTTGCGACGACTTGAATCAACACTTCGCCCGACGCGATGCGAGGATCGGGTGACTCTTCGAATTTCAATACCTGGGGTGCGCCATAGGCGCGAATAACAACTGCCTTCATCTAATTTGCTCCTTACTATTTCTTCGGTGGGCGCCAATCATCGCGGAAGCCGATTCCGTCAACAAAGAGCTCAATGCAGCTAAGTAACGTGCTCGCAGGCACTCCATCTCTTGCTCGAAAGGAAAGACCGCTTAGAACCGCAACGCAAAGTTGCGCCACAATCGCGACATTGACTTCCGTTGAAAGCTCCGTTTCTCTTACTGATTGCGCGAGTCTGGTTCTTACCTGCTTCATGACCGTTCGGCGCCTGTCAAGCAACATCGCGTGCAATCGCGCACAAGGCATAGAAGCAGTCAGTAAATTGAACGTAAATAGACAACTGAAAGCCGCCGGGCCATGTAGGCACAACCGAACGTTCTCTTCAAGCAAGCCGGTAATGGCCTCTCGTCCGCTTGCTGAGGTCCGCAGAGGCTCTTGCGCAAGTACGAACTCGCGCTCCGCGATTTCCTGCACCGCCGCGCAAAAAATGTCCTGCTTCGTCCCAATGCACTTATACAGGGTGCTTGTGCTTACGCCCGCCGCTCGTGCTAAGTCGCCGATCGATGTTTCATCCAGGCCTTTCGCAAAGAAGACGCGCGTTGCCTTGTGCAATATCGCAGAATGGTCAACCGTCTTCCTGTTATGTGGGTCTACAGATTGAAAGTCTTTCACCATGTTTCACAGCGCCTGATTGCTCCGCTTTGAGCAATACCGAATGCAGGCTCGTCAAACACAATCTATTCGACAAGCCGCAGATGCACTAGGTGGCAACACCGGAAATGAGCATTCCAAATTTGCAACAATCCCGGCGGTCGGTGGCGTGAGGCCGTAACATCAAGCAAATGTTCACTGCGAATCGGGAAGACGGCGATTTTCCCAAATCCTGCACAAAGTTTTCCGATTCGCGCCACTAGTTGAGCAACACCGCGAGGTCTATAGTAGGGCAGACGAATCTCAGGAAAACGATGATTGCGAACGAAAGAATTACCGCGCTATTAGCAGACTATAACGACGCCCTCAATGCCTCGAGCACCGAGGCGGTGATGAAACTCTACGCGGACGACGGAGTTTTCATGCCGCCGTACAGTGAATCGGCCGTAGGCGCTACGGCCGTTCGACAGGCGTACGATGCAGTTTTCAATACCATCAGATTGAACGTGAAATTCACGATTGTGGAGATCATCCAACTTAGCCCCGGATGGGCCTTTGCGCGCACTAACTCAGCGGGGACTACAACCGAGCACTCGACAGGTGCCGTTAGTCACGAAGGGAATCAGGAGCTATTTATTTTTAAGCAGGACGATACGGGGTCATGGAAGATCGCGCGCTACAGTTTCTCGCCGACCAGTCCTCCGAAGCAGCGGTGAATTGTGCTCCCTGCCGAATCGCTTCACTGCGAAGTTAATCTTGCCGGAATCGCGAAAGGCGAGACGACACGAATTCCATGAAAGCTGCCGTATTGCATTCTCCCGGTGGACCGGAGGCACTGCGGTTGGAAACGCGTCCAATTCCTGTTCCGCAGGCCGGCCAAGTCCTCATTCGAGTGAAAGGGTTCGGACTGAATCGCTCGGAACTGTTTACGCGCTTAGGTTTATCACCCAGCGTCAAGTTCCCCCGCGTGCTCGGCATCGAAGCCGTGGGACTAGTTAAGAACTCACCGGGCGGGGAATTTCGCGAAGGCGAGATGGTCGCCACGGTCATGGGTGGCATGGGACGCCAGTTCGACGGAAGCTACGCCGAGTACACGTGTGTACCCGTCAATCAGGTTCGGGTGATTCGGACCAAGCTCCCTTGGGAAACGCTTGCAGCTATCCCAGAGATGCTCCAAACAGCTTGGGGATCGCTCTTCAAGTCGTTGGCACTGAAGAAGGGCGAAAGTTTATTGGTCCGCGGCGGAACCACCTCCGTGGGGCTAGCCGCCGCAAGTATCGCAAAAAGGTTTGGCGCAACCGTAGCAGGTACGACCCGTACTCAGATTCGGGAGCCACTGCTTCGAAGCGCGGGCGTTGAGCACGTTTTCCTCGATTCGGGCGCGCTTGCAAGCGAAGTCCGAACCAAATTTCCCGATGGTGTGGACAAGGTTCTTGAGTTGGTCGGTGTAACTTCGCTAGGCGATTCTCTTCAATGCGCGCGGCAAGGCGGTATTGCGTGTATGACTGGAATGGTTGGTAATAAATGGTCTTTCGAGAATTTCGCACCAATGGAAGTGATTCCCACAGCCGTTTGCCTGACCACCTATACTGGCGGAGTCTCCGACTTCATGAGCATGCCGTTCCAGGATCTCGTCAACCAGATCGAAAGCGGAGAACTTCCCGTGCAGATTGGCAAAGTCTATCCTCTAGATGAAATCGTCGAGGCACACCGCGCCATGGAAACCAACCAAGCTGGCGGGAAAATCGTAGTTCTTCCGTAAAGTGACAACACTTCAAAACGACAAGTCAGGAGGAGTCGTGAATACCGTACCGGATTTGGGAGAATGGCCGGAACTCGACTGGGAGCAGTGGAAGGAAACTGCTGAAACGCTCCACATGTGTACCCAGATCGTGGGAAAAACACGACTCGCGCTGACGCCGACGCAAAATCACTGGTGGAACACGACCTTTTACTTGACAGCGCGGGGGCTCACAACCTCAGCGATGCCCGCCGACAACGGCATCGTGCTGGATGTCGAGTTCGATTTCATCTCGCATGAAGTCGTATGCCGCACTAGCCGGGGCGAAATTCGCCGCATTCCACTCCGGTCTGTGGCGGTCGCGACGTTCTTTGCTGAGTTCACTCAAGCACTCGCTTCATTGGGGATCTCGGCAAAAATCAATCCGACTCCCGTTGAAGTCTCAAATCCGATTCGTTGCGATCGCGACACCATGCACCATCGCTATGACGCCGACGCGGCAGGGCGCTTTTGGAATGTGCTTAGAATATCCGATACCCTGCTTAAGCGTTTTTCCACCAACTTCTTAGGCAAGATCAGCCCTGTACATTTTTTCTGGGGGTCGTTCGACATGGCGGTGACCCGTTTCAACGGGAAAAGGGCGCCAGCGCGCGTTGGGGCGGATCGCATTCAGGGCGAAGCCTACTCGCATGAGGTAATTAGTGCTGGCTTTTGGCCCGGAAACGGAGGATATGGCCGCGCCGCGTTTTACTCCTATGCTGCTCCCGTGCCTGCGGGGCTTGATAAAACCACCTTGCGCGGTTTGGGCAGGTTCGATGTAAAGATGGGCGAATTTATTTTGGATTATGACGACGCCCGGAAGGCTGCCGATCCCGCCGATAGCGTTCTTGAGTTTCTGCAGGAAACCTATTCGGCGGCCGCGGATCTTGCGAAATGGGAGCGCGCGAGTCTTGATCGTGACGATGAAATTGCCCGCGAAATTCGTTTGAACAATTCGCAGCGACACGCGACTGTAAACCACGACGATGTCAAAGGGACGACTTGAAGCGTTCAGTGATGGCGTTTTGGCCATCATCATCACGATCATGGTCCTGCAGCTTCCCGTCCCGCATGGTTCCGATCTTTCATCCCTGCGCCCTTTGGCAACTGTCTTTCTCAGCTATCTGCTGAGTTACGTCTACATAGGGATCTATTGGAACAACCATCATCATCTGCTGCAAGCAACCCAACATGTCGCAGGCGGCATCCTATGGGCGAACTTGAATCTACTCTTCTGGCTCTCGTTAATCCCATTTACGACGGCTTGGGTGGGAGCGGCGCCGCTCGCTCCTTGGCCGCTCGCTTTGTACGCCGGCGATATGCTGTTCGCCGCCATCGCCTACTTCGTTCTGACTCGCGCGCTGATCGCCCACCACGGTAAAGACTCGCTGCTCGCCTCTTCTATAGGGAGTGATCACAAAGGCGCGGTGTCGTTGCTTTTCTATGTCATTTCTGTCGCTCTCGCATTCGTGCAACCTTGGGGCGCGATAGCCTGTTTGGTGATCGTGCCCATCATGTGGCTGCTGCCCGATCGCCGCATCGAACAGACTCTAGTCCCTGGCAATAGGCCCGATTGAAATCGACGGCGCCCGCAAGCAAGCTACGGGCCGGTTTAGCCTATCGAAGGGGAGCTTCCGCGTGCCTGAAAATGGTGTCTTTGGGGCCGCAAAATCCAATGCCAGATCTGAATTCGCTGATCATCTTTGCTCAAGTGATTGAGTCAAGCAGCTTTTCGAAAGCTGCAAGACTCTTAAAAATGCCGACATCGACGGTCAGCCGTCGTGTTGCGGAGCTTGAACGCGAACTCGGTGTTCGCCTGCTCGAGAGATCCACGCGCAGCCTGAGAGTGACCGGCGTCGGTTCAGAAGTTCTCGAACATGCACGGCGCAGCGCCGAGATCAACGATGCCATAGCAAATATTGCTTCCAATCATCTGTCGAACGTTTCCGGGACTTTGCGAATTTCGGCTCCGCCGAGTATCTCAGATTCGCTACTAGCGCCGGTTGTCGTTGCGTTCCAAGAAACTTACCCGAATGTACGAATTCAGGCTTTTGTCACGGAACGGATTGTCGACCAAATCGCTGAAGGTATCGACCTCGCTTTCAGAGTTGATGAAACCCTTCACGATTCTTCTTTAGTGGCAATAAAAATACTAACCTACCGGCACTTACTCGTTGCCGCCCCTGCATATGTCAAAAAGTTTGACATGCCGAAAACCCCGCAGGAATTGCTGAATCACCGGCTCCTGGCATTCTCCTTCTGGAAGCCTGAGAACACTTGGAAATTCACCCACATCAATCGACGCGACACAACAACAATCACCTTCAAACCATTTCTATCAATCAACGAATACAACGGTCTAGCCACGGCACTGCTCTCTGGCGCTGGCATTTGTGACTTTCCTCCCATCGTTCAGCCGGAGCTGATTCGATCCGGCCGACTCGTCGAAATCATGCCGAAGTGGCATTTCCCAATTTTTCATCTCTCACTGGTTCACTTGGGAAATCGTTATACCCCACGACCCGTTCGGATTTTTAAGGAATTTGCTTCAGCGAAGGTCCGATCGCTATTTCCGAGTCTTCCCGCGTAACTGGCTGCCCGACAGAAAGTGGAGCGGATTGAAGTCTGTATCCACATCGAAGTAATCAATGCCTTCGATTCGCTTCAACGCCCTCGCCGCGCGAACGCTCAACGGCAGGGCCGCGATCTGGCAGATGAAAATAATCGCCCATCCAGAAAATGAGACCTCGAGCATCTGACGCCAAGGCAACGTTCCCGCAAATGCCAGCGCCACAAATGTGACGCTGTCGGCCGCCTGACCACACGCGGTTGAGACGGCGAATCGCACGGACATCAACTTCCCCGCGGTCCGGACCTTATACTTCGCCAGTACAAACGAATGTAAGAACTCGCCAACAAAATACGACGTAAGTGACGCAAACCCAATGCGCGGAACAGTCCCTAGAATTGCGGCATAGGCGGCCTGATTGCGCCACAAAGGGTCGGCCGGCAGGGCACCGCATACCGAGATCATCACTACTAATAAAATTAAGGATGCCAAAGCAGTCCAGATCACTTGCCGTGACTTGGCATAACCGTAGACTTCGGTAACAACGTCTCCGAGCAAAGGCACCAGAGGGAACACAATCAAGCCGCCGGTCATCGGCAGCAGCCCAACGCGAATGATCTTGCAATTAAGAACGTTCGCGGTCAGCAGAGTCGCTGTGAAAAGACCGGTCAGAACGGGCAAATACATAAACGACGTCTCTCTTAGATCGGGGCTCGGCATGCGCTTCCTCCGAGGTTGGCGTTTTCGAATCGAAGTGAAACCAACATCGTCTCATTTAGCGCAACGGCAATAAGGACTGCCCTAGAGAACCACAGGAAACGTCCTGCCCGAGTCTCGGACAGAGGGACAGATCCGCGTTAGTCGTGAAGCGTTTACGAATCCTGAAGTTTCAGTTTCCGAGTTGTGCCAGGCTTACGGGCAAATCGGAACTTGTCTGCGTTTTAGCTTCGATCCAGAAAATCACTGTACTCAGCTGGCTATCAACGGCGACCTTACCGCCGTCAATCGGCAGCCCGATGCCTCAATCGCTCAGCATTCTTCTGGTGCCCGCACGCGCCAGCACTATCAATGCCGTCGGAAGCACAGTGGGCGGCCTGCTGGTCGGATTGCAACTCATCACCCGCCTTTTAGCGAGCCGAAGCTGCTGCAGATATTCATTTCAAACATTGCATGGCCGAATTCTTCATGCGGAAACTCATGCTGAACTTCCAGCCCTGACTTTTATGGAATTGAAGGGCCCGAATATTCGACTTGACCACCCGAAGACGAAATGTCCGGTGTCCGCGACTGCTTATTCAGATTCGGCCTGTGCGAGTAGCTTTGCACCGATGCCAAGCCCGCGGCTGTCGCTTCTATCTTTGGCGCGGTACACGGACAAGTGAATGCCGATTTTCGCTTACAAAGCCCACCATCGATATTGATCTGCTATGGCGCTATTCAACTGGTTGATCGGCGACCAATCATCCCAACTTTACGAGAAGAACGCGGCAATGCCCCCGATCACATCCTCGACTCCATGGGCGATCATCCCCGGACGCAAGCTCTTACGCCAGTGGGCAAGCAGACCTAAGAATGAACCATGAAGCATGATGACCACCATGACTCGCCCATAGTATCCGTGCGCGAGGCCAAAGAGCACTCCTTGAGCGATAACGCCGAACACACTGCTACCAGTCCAAGTCGTGAGCTGTCTGGTCAAATATCCACGGAAGGTAACTTCTTCACCAAAGCCGCCGCTTATAGCCAGTACAAGAAAGATCACAAGCTCGGGGAGTGTCCTCGGAGTGTTGGCGAGACTTCCGGCGGCATTCCCGCCAACGAGATGGGCCAGGAATCCCACAAGTGGTACGGTCAGAACTAAAAAAGTAATCGCGAGTCCCAAATCTCTGAAAAAATCCCTGCGGGTCTGCCAGCGTCCCCCGATTAACCTGCTTAGCGGAATGCCTCGGTGCCTGAGACCAAGCCAGATCACAAGGATCACCAGCCACTCTTCAGCCAGAACGGTCACAAAGCTCGAGAGCCGCGAGCTGAGGCCAGGTATATGAGCGTTTGGCAACCCGTGCTGATACCAACTCGCGACGGAACCGATCGCGATTGGCAGCAATACGAGCAGAGTGTGCCACCAGGGGGCGATGGGTTCTCTGGCAGGCGCGGGAGACGTTGTTACAGTGCTTGATGACAAAGTTGATGTCTTTCTTTACCGCGCGGCATCTTGCGGCTGTTTGGCCCGAATGGAACCGCCGCCCACTCGTCTCTGGGCCAGCTCAAACGCTGCTTGCTTTAAGTTCATAATAGTCAGGGTTGACTTGCTTGTCAGGCAACGTCCGTCTATGTCTGTGATAGGAATATAGGCGTGTTTGCGGAGCCGCTGTTCTGACCATAGAATGGCAAGCGACTGCTGATTTCTCGGGATCGCCGCGAGGGGGTGCGAGAAATTGTTCTATGCTTACTAAAAGCACGGATGCGTGGAATCGTCGGAGGCGCAGCTATTCTCACACTCTTTGGCGGCTTTTGGGGTCAGCAAGCCGCCGCTGCTCTGCGTGGAAGTGCTTTCGCCGGAGGATCGATGGCACCGGGTGATCGCGTCAGTAAGCGATTACCCAGGAAATGGGTGTGCCGTGCGTCTGGGTGATTGACCCATACCGGGTGAAGGCCTGGATCTTTGAGTTGGAAAGTCCTCCATTTGAGGTCCAGGACGGCAGGCTGATTGCTGCAAGTCTAGGTGTAGAGGTCAGACTCGCAGACCGTGCTTCCACACAGCCAAGGAAAGGAAGGTAGCAGATAGCAATGCCAAAGCAAGAAGAACACGAAAAACCCGAAAATATGGTGGAGAG
The DNA here is from genome assembly GCA_019240405.1 of Acidobacteriaceae bacterium. Classification (GTDB taxonomy): domain Bacteria; phylum Acidobacteriota; class Terriglobia; order Bryobacterales; family Bryobacteraceae; genus Bog-105. The sequence continues at coordinate 21,973 of JAFAYL010000048.1, read as the reverse complement.
CCCGCATCTCGCTGAGCATACGGCGCGTAGTTTGGAGGAAGCTGCCGATTCAAATGCGACGTTAGAAGGCTACTACGCCATTAACGAAACACCGCCGCCCGAAGAAGTGCGCGAGGAAGTAGACAAAGAGCGCAAGAAGAAGGACTAACTCGCGGCGCTCTGCTCGACAGTTCCATCGCGATTCAGCAGGTATTGCTGACCGCGCCATTCGATCGAATTTCCGAAGAAGCCCGCAATCCAGAACGCGAAACCAGCCAGGTCCTGGAACGGAAGCAGATGCCATGCCACCCGCGTGTGGAGGACCTTTTTAGAGACAGCCCAAGCTGCTGCCGAGCGAAGTAGGCATATTACGAAAATCAGCGGCCAAAACGAAAAGTGACCCAAGCAGGCCAAGAAGGCCACCGGCAGCGGATGAGTGAACACTTGGCCGATGTAGCCCCAGCGCCTTGAGCGCCGCGTGCTGCGAGCCCATCTCAAGCGGTGTAACAAGTTATCGTGCAACGTGTCGCTTCTGAGGCGGTGCTCCACAACGCAATGCGAGAGATTAACGCGAAAACCCTTCTCGGAAGCGCGCTGGCCGAGCACAAAATCTTCGGCAAGATATCCGCCAAGCGTTTTCCAAGGGATCGCAGCAATGACTTCGCGGCGGGCGATAATCGTGGGACCAATGGCAAAGCGGACACCTTCCGTAAGCTTGGCTGCGAGCGCTCCGCCCCAAAACTCGGTGTTCATTCCAGTGGCTTCGAGGCGCGACCAGATCGTGCGCCCCGGAACAGCACGGTAGGGACAAGTTGCCAGATCGTACCAGTTCGCCGCAGCCTCATTTGCAATTCGCGAGAGAAATTTGCGGTCCACTCGAATATCGCTATCACTCATCACCAGCAGTTCATGAGACGACGCGGCAGTCATCACGCTGAGACTGTGAACTTTCGCGTTGGGGTCCGGCGACTCACCGGTGGTAAGCAAACGGCAGGGCACATTCGGATAACGCGCTATTAGCGATTGAACAATGGGTACGGCGGGATCACTCACGTGCCGCACTGCGAAGATAAGCTCAAAACCCCGGTACTCCTGCTCGAAGAACGAGACAAGATTCTCACGCAGGTCCTCGTCCAATCCGGCTAGCGGCTTTAGTACGGATATGGTTATGCGCGGATCACTGTCACAGAGCACCCGCGCCTCGCGAGCCTCTCTCAAGGCTGCCACAACGACCAGAACGCAGTAGAAAATCGACCCGGCGAGGAGAACACTCGCGGCAGCGACGAAAATCACTCGCTCACCGCTTTGGCTTCACGATCGCCAACGACAAGCATAAAAGGAATCTTTGTAGCTGTGCCTCCCGTATCTTAAAGTTTACTTTCTCACTGCGGTGAGCGACTTGGGACACGAATATCGGCCGGTCGCCTTCTGGAACGCTCTGTCGGCTGCTATCGGGCAGAGTGATGGTAAGAGCGCTCATTGCCTGGTTCAATTCGAATGGATTGATTCGAGGGTTAACAGATGAATCGAAACTCCCGGGCTGTAGGCACAGCCAACACTGCTAGACTGGGTGTGTTTTCTGTGTGAGTACCTCCAGCAAGACGGTTCCCTTGGATGAGCCAATTGATACTGGCGAAGACGAAATGGTCCGCGAGGTTGCCGTTTGGGATGAAAATCCGGAGCAGAAATACTCGCGAAACGAACTGGCCCAAATTCTGGACCAGGCGGTCCAAAGCAGTGCGGGAAGCGAGTAATAAATTCTAACGTTTCCGTAACCGGAGAACTCGCCTGACCCTTCGTAAGTATATCGTTATTCTACGGATTGTGATCTTCGGCGCAGTCGGAGACGCTTTCCTCTCGCGCGGCATGAAGCAGGTCGGGCCTGTCGATGTTCATCATGTCGCCAAAGTGTTACCGGCGCTCGCCAATCCTTTCGTTATTCTTGGAATCCTTTCGCTCCTAATTTTCATGTTCAGCTACATGACTGCGCTCTCGTTTGCCGACCTGAGCTACGTTCTCCCTGCCACCGCCGGCAGCTATGTGGTCATGGTGCTCCTTTCGATCATTTGGCTGCACGAGCATGTCAGCCTGCACCGCTGGGCTGGAGTCGGTTTCATCGTCCTCGGTGTCGGGATAGTTGCCGGAGGTCCCTCGCGCACCGAGAAACCGCCCATGCATATCTCCGAATCGGAGACCGCAGAGGAGCACGTGTGAGAACCTTCTACGTCTGGCTTTGCATCAGCACTACTATCTGCAGCGCTGCCGCTGGAGATGTTCTGATTGCTCTCGCCATGCGCCGCATCGGCGACCTCGCTGATGTGCACCGTCATCGGCGTCTATTTACATTCACCCCCCAGGCTCTTTCGAGCGGAGTCTTCTTCGGTGGCGTAGCCTTCATGGCAATCGCTTTCTTCAGCAATCTCGTCGGACTCTCTTGGGCGGACCTGAGCCTCATGGGTCCGGCAACAGCAGCGCTGACGTTTGTGGCCAACGCCTTCGCCGCCAAGTTCTTCCTGCATGAAAACGTAGATCGCCGCCGTTGGTTCGCGATTCTTTTCGTGTGCTGCGGGGTGCTTCTCCTCACCTGATCCTATTGGGAATCACGCAGCAATTCCAGCCCATGGGCTCGGTGACGAACGGTCCGAAGCGCCTGTTTTCAGATTGGCGCATTTCCGTACTGACGCTGTTAGCCTTATGGGCCGTCATCTACATGACCGGTCTTTCGCGCCCTCCTCTACTTGATGACGTCGACTCGGTCCACGCTGAGGCGGCGCGTGAAATGGCGCAGCGGAATGATTGGGTGACGATCCACACTGACGGCATCCGTTATCTGGAAAAGGCTCCCCTAATGTATTGGACGGTAGCAGCGAGCTACAAAGTTTTCGGAGTTAGCCAATGGAGCACACGTTTGCCCCTCATGCTCGGTGTGCTCGCACTGGTTCTAGCAACCTACGTGTTGGGACGGCATGTTTATGGAGAGATGGGCGGCCTATATGGAGGAGTAGGGCTAGTCACCTCACTGGGGTTGTATGTCTACACACGCTTTCTGATTCCCGAAGCGCTGGTCGCGTTGTGGTTGACCCTGGGCTACTATTTTTTTCTGCGGGCGCTCGAAGAAGAACGACCCTCGCGCTTTCTTTGCTGGGGATTCGCCGCGACGTGCGCTCTGAATGTGTTGACGAAAGGTTTGATCGGACTGATATTCCCGGGGGCAGCAATCGGACTCGCGCTGTTGCTGACGGCGAATTTGCGCCAACTGTTCAAGATGCGCATCGTTTCGAGCCTGCTCGTCTTCCTGGCGATCGCAGCGCCATGGCACATCCTTGCCGCAGCGCGAAATCCGGCTCAGGGCCAGGCTCCAGGTTTTCTGTGGTTGTACTTCATTAATGAACACCTGATGCGCTTTCTTGGTAAGCGCGTGCCGCCGGGGTTTGATACGGTTCCGCTTGGAATTTTTTGGGGCCTCACTCTGGCGTGGCTTTTTCCATGGGCTGCATTCCTTCCGCAAGCTCTTCGCAATGGCTTGGCAAAATGGCACGAACTTCGCCAGCCAGGAATTAAGACGGACCGGCGAAACGTCGCGAATCTGCTCTTTTTCTTATGGGCGCTCGTCATTATAGGCTTCTTCAGCTTTTCGACGCGACAGGAGTATTACACAATTCCCGCATTGCCCGCTCTGGCGCTCTTGGTTGGCGGTTGGCTCGCGCGCGAATCCCATTCGTCAGCGGACGAATTGCATCGCCGGGCGGGGAGGATTTCTTCAACAGTCCTCTTTGTGTTTGGCGTGCTCGCATTTGTCGCCGGGATGATTTTCTTGTTTATTTCCCAGCGGCCCGCACCCGGAGCGGACTTGGCAGATCTGCTCAAGAAGAATCCAGAAGAGTACAATCTCTCGCTCGGGCACGTGCTGGATCTTACGCCTCAAGCGCTGGGCGCTTTTCGCGGCCCGCTTTTGGGAGTATCGCTGGGGCTGCTTCTCGGAACCGGACTGAACTGGATATTCCGCCGGCGAGGTCGTCCGTTTGCCGGCAATGTTGCGCTCGCTGCAATGATGATCGTGTTACTGGCGTGTGTGCATTTTTCTTTTATCACGTTCTCACCGATTCTGTCTTCGTACAACCTTGCGCAGGCGATTCGAAAACAGTATCGGCCGCGCGATGTGATTGTCATCGACGGCGAGTATCACGAAGCCTCGACGCTAAATTTTTATACTGGCGTCCAGGTTCACGTCTTCCATGAACCGAGCGGCAACCTTTGGTTTGGGGCGAAGTTTCCGGATGCGCCCCATATCTTCGAAAGTCCGGAGACGTTAGCGGCGTTGTGGAACGGTCCCGGTAGGGTGTTCCTGTGGACGGATCAAGAGAACCCGAAAGAACTTAAGGGCCTGCGGTCGTTTCCGCTCGCGCGGAGCGGAGGGAAATCCGTCTTCACCAATCAAAGCCTGAGCGAATAGTTGACGATTACTTCGACTGTTCACTCGCTGATCGCCTTGGTTTCGATCAGGTTCCTAAGATTGCCCAGAAAGGCATCAATGGATTGGGCGCCCTGGTCGCCGCGCTTGCGATTGCGCACGGAGACTTCCCCAGCCTGAGCTTCACGGTCGCCGACGACAAGCATAAATGGGATCTTTTGCAGTTGCGCCTCCCGAATTTTGAAGTTGACCTTTTCATTCCGGTCATCGACGTGGACGCGAATGCCTGCGCCGGATAATTTCTTTTCCACTTGTCTTGCGTAAGCAATTTGCCGGTCGGTAATAGGCAGCACGGTTGCTTGAACGGGGGCCAGCCATACCGGAAAAGCGCCAGCGTAATGTTCAATCAAAATGCCGAAAAAACGCTCGATGGAGCCATAGAGTGCGCGATGCACCATTAGTGGCTGGTGCGATTTACCGTCTTCAGCGATATATTCCAGCCCGAAACGCCGAGGCAGCGTAAAATCAAACTGAACTGTCGAGAGCTGCCACAAACGTCCGATCGCGTCAACCAGTTTCACGTCGATTTTAGGTCCATAAAACGCAGCCTCATCGGGCGAAATCTTCACCCTCAGATTCAAGCGATCGGCTGCGCGCTTAAGCGCGTTTTCACCAAGCTCCCATTCTTCCCGAGCACCGTCATACTTGCCGCTGGCGCCGTTATCCCAAGTCGATAGCTCGGCTTCGTATTGTTCAAACCCAAAGGTCCGCAGAGTATCGACAGCAAACTGAAGGCAATTCACCACCTCGTCTTCAATTTGCGCCGGAGTGCAGAAAATATGTGCATCGTCTTGCGTGAAACCTCTGACACGAAACAGCCCGTGCATGACGCCCGAGCGCTCATACCGATAGACCGTGCCGAGCTCGCCCAAGCGCACGGGCAGATCGCGGTAACTGTGCAGCCGGTCACGGTAAATCAGGATGTGAAACGGACAATTCATCGGTTTGAGCTGGTATTCTGCATCGTCCAGCTCCATCCGTTTGAACATGTTTTCCGAATAGAAATTGTAATGCCCCGAAGTTTTCCAGAGATCGCTTCGCGCCACGTGAGGAGTGTAAACCAGCGAATAGCCGCGTTCCATGTACTGATCGCGCATCCAGTCTTCGATGATTTTCCGGATCACCCCGGCTTTCGGGTGAAAAAAGATCAGACCCGGGCCGGCGAGCTCCTGAATGCTGAATAAATCGAGCTCCTGTCCCAGCTTTCGGTGATCCCGCTTCTTAGCTTCTTCCAGCCGGTGCAGATATTCATCCAGCTCCTTCTTTGTAAAGAACGCCGTTCCATAGATTCGCTGTAGCTGCGGATTCTTTTCATCGCCCTTCCAGTAGGCGCCGGAAATGGAAAGCAGCTTGAAAACCTTCAACTTTTCCGTCGACGGAACATGCGGTCCCCGGCAAAAATCTATGAAATCAGGCCCGAGCGTGTACTCGGTGAACACATCCCCCGCGCGCTCCTCAATCAGCTCGCGTTTCATCCAGTCATCGCGATACTTCTCGAGTCCGTCCTGTTTCGACGTGAGTTTTCGTTCGAAAGGCAGATTCTTGGCCTGCAGCTCGTGCATGCGCGCCTCGATCTCTTCAAGATCTTCGGGAGTGAACTTCGTCTCCCGCTGGAAATCGTAGTAAAAGCCCGTGTCCGTCGGTGGGCCGATACCCAGCTTGGTTTCGGGAAAGAGCTCGAGCACAGCCGCCGCCAAAAGGTGCGAGGTCGAGTGACGATACACCGTGAGAGCTTCGGGATTCTTGGTCGTAAGAATCTGCAGTTCGGCATCGCCATCGAGCGGCCGGGTGAGGTCAAAGAGCTCGCCATTCACTCGCGCGACGATCGCGTCTGCCGCCAGACGAGGGCTGATGGATTGAGCGATATCGGCCGGTCGCGTGCCTTTTGGAACTGCTTGCCGGCTGCCGTCTGGCAGAGTAACCGTTAAATCGCTCATTTCTCTGGATTAATTCGAGGGTAACAGATGCATCGAAACTCCAGTCCCGGCCCAGAAACAGGAGATTGATAGACTAGGTGTGCTTTTCGCGTGAGTACCTCGACCGTATCCCCGGGTTTTGATGAAGCCGCGCTAGTAGCCCGTGCCAAGGCAGGCGACGCTGATGCGTTCTCCGAGCTCGTCACGCAGTATGACCGCCGTGTGTTCCGGATGGCAAAGCAGATAACTCAAAACGAAGAAGATGCCGAAGATGTTCTTCAAGAAACGTTTCTGAAGGCCTACTCGCATCTTGATGATTTTCAAGGGAATTCGCGCTTTTACACATGGCTTGTGAGGATCGCGGTTAACGAAGCCTTGATGAAGCTCCGCAAGCGGCGTTCTGACAAAACCGTTCCCTTAGACGAGCCGATTGACACCGGCGAAGACGAAATGGTTCGCGAGGTAGCCGTTTGGGATGAGAACCCGGAGCAGAAATACTCTCGCGACGAACTGGCGGAAATCTTAGATCAAGCCGTCCAAAGTTTAAAGCCAGCTTATCGAACCGTTTTTGTTTTGAGAGACATCGAAGAACTGTCGATCGAGGAGACTGCGGAGGCATTGAATCTGTCTATTTCGGCGGTGAAAAGCCGTCTGCTACGAGCCAGGCTGCAGCTTCGCGAGAAGCTGACCCGGCAGTTCAAACGAAAGGGGGACGATGCATTTGGTTACCTGTAAGGAGTTTCTGCAGGAACTGAACGATTTCCTCGACGAAGGTCTGGACCCTAAGCTTCGCCAGGAGTTGGAGCGGCATGTGAACGAATGCCCGAACTGTTGGGTTCTTTGCAATACAACAGAGAAGACCCTGAAGGTATTCAAAGGTATGGAGCCGCAGAAGGTTCCACCCGCGGTGGAGGCTCGGCTAATGGCAGCTCTCGAGAAAAAGATGCGAGCGAAAGGGTGTGCAACGGTCAAAAAGGCCGATGCCTGACCTCAGTGCGGCCAGTTCTTGAAGAGCTCGTCGAAACGCTTTTTCTGCTCTTCGTTTAAGACCTGGCGGATGCGCGCCCGGCCGAGGTCGGCCACGTCTTCGCGCTGTTCTTCGATGTTCTGGTAATACTTTGCGTAGTCGTCCAATTCCTTGGTCACTACCTTCTCTTGTTCCGGAGTGAGGTTCAGTTCGGCTTTCAATCGGTCAAGGCGCACATGTTCTGCCGGAAATAATCGCGAGTGCAGATACTGTCTGGTCACGGCTGACCCGACCGCGGCGCCGCACAGAAAGACCAGCGCGATGATCGCGAGAACTTTCGGGTTTGACCATCCTGCGTCGGTATGCCGCATTCTAGGCCCCCGTGTTGTAGCAGAAACGCTTATGGCAGAGATCCTTGCGAGGAGACGAAGTTCACCAGGACTGCATCGCGCTGCTGGGCCTGATCGCCAAAAAACGAAGCCTTGCTAACAACGGTTCCCTGGTTACTGCCCCCCAGATGCCCATCCTTCGCTTCCAGTCCAATTACGTAGGAGCTAAGCAGAGTCGCCAAAGCGAGAGAAGCAAACCCGAGTCGCTTCCCGAACGGGGAGTAAACGAAAACGGACCAGACGGAATCTCTCGCTCCTTCTTCGACGCGTTGGATGACGCGGGCATAAAACCCTGGAGCCGGTTCTGGGCCGTCTTCTGGCGCGCGAAGCGAATGCAACAGTACTGACTGCGTTTTCATGGATTCCAATTCTGCCGAACACTCCGGGCAGGACGATAGATGTGCATTGATCGACTTGCCGTCACGCTCTGTAGTCTCGCGTGACCATCGCGCCGGCGACGGCGCTGCCGCAAGCAGGTCTTCTAAACGATCCCGAATGGGCGCGTGCATGTTTTCCCTCAAAAAGACCAACTAAGTCGCGGATCTGATGCCCGCTTCTAATCAACTCTATCTCAAAAAAGCCGAGCCGGAACTACTCTATTCATGATTATGCCGGTGGCGCAAGAGGCGCTTTCTCCAGCCTCCGTGCAGCCTTCACCAACTTTTGCCGCGCGCGAAAGAGCTTAACCTTAATCGTATTCTCGTTCATACCGGTCATTCGAGACAACTCCTCAACGGAGTGGCCCTCGACCTCTTTCAACAAAATAAGCGCTCGGTCCTCCTTAGAAATCTTGGAGAGCAGCTTCAAAATCAAATCGTGTTGCGCGAGCCGCTGATCGACCGCCGGGGCCAGATCCGTTGCCGGTTCGGTATTCTCCATCCGCAGCGATTCATCAGCCGAAAAATCGCTCTCGTAAACGAGCTTCCGGACCCGCTTTTTCCGCAAATAGTCGTAGCACTCGTTGACCGTGATCTTGTAAATCCAGGTCAGCAGTGAACTGCGGAAGTCGAAATTCTTGATCGAAAAATAAATCTTGGCGAATACCTGTTGCGCGATATCTTCCGCATCGTTGCGATTCCGGAGAATGCCGTAAATAATCGAGAAGACCTTAGCCTGATAGCGCTCGACGATTTCCCGGAAAGCTAACTCGTCTTCGGCCTGTACCCGCCGGACTAGCGCCGCCTCTTCCGTCGTTCGATGGTCCAATCTGGTTTTCGCTCGAGTTGCCTCACCAGTGGCCGCCGGGAATGGGAGAGTTGCGCTCAGCCCGCTCATATACCCCTGCGGACGTGTTGCCGTTTGAACAGGTTACAGAATATTGGCAGGCCCAATGCGCAGCAACAGTGTCTATTATCACGCAACCTGCGTCTTTGGTTGTAAACTAAGAAAAGATCCACAGCTTTAAGGAGATTGGAATGATTCAGCTAACGGAAACGGCCGTAAACAAGGTCAACGAAATCTTGGATATGCAGGAGCCTAAGCCGGCCGGGCTACGTATAGCCGTTGTAGGTGGGGGGTGCTCGGGGTTCAGCTATTCCATGGCTTTTGAGAACCAGCCCAATATGCTCGATAAGACATATCACTTTGGGAGTCTGAAGGTGTTTATCGATCAGGCGAGCATGCTGTATCTGGACGGCGCTGAAGTAGATTACGTCGAGACTCTGGAAGGATCCGGATTTAAGTTCAACAATCCGCATGTGAAATCAACCTGCGGCTGCGGCAGTTCTTTCAGCGCGTAACATAACTGAGCCAAGCTTTTTGGAAGGCCGGAGGGCGTAAAATTAGCCCTTCGGCCTTTCTGTTTTTCCAATCTTTATGGACCCTGATTTGGTTACAGAAGCGCGAAATCCCGCTTCGGCCGCAATCGATAGCCTGACGACACAAGAGATGTTGCAGGTCATCAGTGCTGCCGACCGGGAAGTTGCGCTCGCCGTAGCGTGTGAAATACCTCATATCTCAGAAGCGATTGACGCGACAGTGGAGCGGATCAAACAGGGAGGACGCCTGTTCTACATGGGGGCCGGGACGTCTGGCCGTCTCGGAGTGCTGGACGCGTCGGAATGCCCGCCGACCTTCAACACGCCTCCCGAACTGATTCAGGCGCTCATCGCGGGTGGGGATCGCGCCTTGCGTCATTCGATTGAGAAAGCGGAGGACGATCCAGAGCAAGGAAAAAGAGACTTGCAGGAAAACGACTTCAGCGGCCAAGACACACTCGTCGGGATCGCAGCCAGCGGTCGTACTCCGTACGTCCTGGGCGGTCTCGAATTTGCTCGCTCTGTGGGAGCTTTAACCATCGGGCTGAGTTGCACGTCGAACTCTGAACTCGCGCAAGCCGCAGACATCCCAATCACTCCAATTACCGGCCCTGAAATCATTGCGGGTTCCACAAGAATGCGCGCCGGGACGGCGACCAAATTAGTGCTGAATCTGCTGAGCACCGGTGTGATGATTCGTTTGGGATACGTATACGGCAACCTCATGGTGAACGTGCAGCCGAGCAACGAGAAACTCACTGACCGCGCGCGGCGGATCATCTCCTCGATCGCAGGCGTGTCATATGATGAAGCATCGCGGTTGCTGAGTGAAGCAGGCGCCGTGCGTACGGCTGTTCTGATGCACAAGCGCAAGCTTTCGCGCGCGGACGCGGAGGCGCAACTGGCTGCGGCAAACGGCAGTTTGCGCGTTGCGCTTGGAGAATGAGTCCGATTCGATTGGGAGCACGCCTTTAGCGGTTAATGGACAAATTCAAGATTGTCGGCGGAACGCCTCTGAGCGGCGAAGCTCACGTCAGCGGTTCCAAGAACTCAGCACTCCCCGCACTCGCTGCCTGCCTTCTTACGGATGAGCCCGTAACCCTGCGCCGTATTCCGGAAGTAAAAGACATTCTCACGATGAAAAAACTCCTCAGCCATACGGGCGCTCGTGTTTGTAATAAAGACGGCCGCGTGCATGTCGATGCACGATCGTTAGACCGCCCGGAAGCTCCATACGAGGTAGTAAAAACGATGCGCGCATCGAGCCTCGTCCTGGGACCGCTCGTCGCGCGGACAGGGTGCGCGAGAGTTTCCATGCCGGGCGGCTGCGCCATTGGCGCGCGGCCGATTAATCTCCACGTCTCGGCGCTCGAGGAGTTGGGCGCCACAATCGAGCAGACGCACGGATACGTCGAAGCTCGCGCTCCAGAGGGATTGCTCGCAGCAAATATTCACTTCGACCGGATCACTGTGACCGGGACTGAAGACGTCCTGATGGCTGCAGTTCTCGCGCGCGGCGAGACTCAGATCCGAAATGCGGCTCGCGAACCCGAGGTGAAGGATTTGGCAGACCTACTCACCAAAATGGGCGCAAGAATCGAAGGTGCTGGAACATCCATCATCAAAGTGCAAGGTGTGGAGCGGCTGCACGGAGCCGAGCACACCATAATCCCTGATCGCATCGAGGCAGGGACCTTCGTGTTGGCCGGCGTAATTTCGAAGGGCGATCTGTCGGTAACTGGATGCGTACCTGACCACATCGCGGCGCTGACTTTCAAACTGCGCCAGGCCGGCGCCGAGGTAGATGAGATCGGTGCAGATACTATGCGAGTGCGCTTCCGCAAGCGGTTAAAGGCAACGGGCGTCACCACTGAGGAATATCCAGGCTTCGCGACAGATCTTCAAGCCCAGTACATGGCGGCCATGACACTCGCGGAAGGAACCTGCGTAGTCACGGAAACCATCTTTGAAAACCGGTTTATGCACGCACAGGAACTGACGCGTATGGGCGCAAACATTCGCATTGAAGGACGCCAGGCAATTGTTACCGGCGAAAATGAGCTCACTGGAGCCCAAGTGATCGCGTCCGATCTGCGGGGTAGTGCTTCGCTGATCCTCGCTGCTCTTGCCGCGCGCGGGGAATCCACGATCGATCGCGTCTATCACATGGATCGTGGATATGAGCGAATGGAGCGCAAGCTGGCTGCGCTAGGCGCGAATATTCAAAGAGTGCGATCATGACCACGCCGGTAAAGCATCATAGTCCAGGTTTCGTCGCGCTCGTGAGCGAGGCCAAGACACGCATCCGCGAAATCGACATTGAGGAATACAAACGCCTGCGCGAAGCAGGAGACGCAGGGCAACTCATCGATGTCCGTGAAGACAGCGAATGGCAGAAGGCACACGCTTCCGGCGCGATTCATCTGAGCAAAGGTGTCATTGAGCGCGACATCGAGAAAACCATCCCGGATAAAAATGCCAAGCTCGTGCTGTACTGCGGCGGCGGATATCGCTCGGCACTTGCCACCGACAACTTGCAAAAAATGGGCTACACCAACGTGATTTCGCTCGACGGCGGCTGGCGTGCGATTGAAGCCTCTGGACTGCCAATCGAGAAAGAGTAGCTGTTCGCTTCTTTTTGATATTCTGCTGCACTGGAGGCAGTATGCAGCGATTCATCATTTCCATTTCAGCCGCAGCTTTGATTTTGGTGGGATTATGCTGGGTTCCCCGGCCCGTGTCCGCCGCCCCGAAACACATTGTCGGGACGTGGGAGCTGGTTTCGGGAGAGATCAATGGACAACCCGTAACCGGGAAGCATATCAAGATGATTTCCGCTCACCATTTCTTGTGGATCATATACGATCCGAAGACTCTGAAGACGCAGGGAGCAGGGTCGGGCACGTACACAGTCAATGGCGACTCGTACGTTGAGCATATCGAGTTTTTTGATGTCGGGGGCGCAGAAGGCATGATTGGAACAGACGCGAAATTCACGGTGAAGGTGGATGGCGATACCCTGACACAAGAGGGCATGGCTGGAACTACGCAGATCAAAGAGACCTACAAGCGGCTGGATTAAACGATGCCAACACAAGATCGAGTCGTGTCTATTCACCCGTACTTGCGGGTCTTCGATGGAAAAATGGATGAGTTCAAGAGCTTATGTGAGCAATTCGTATCTGTAACTGCGCAGGAACCAAAGTGCCTATATTACGGCTTTAGTTTTAGTGAAAACAACGTGCATTGCCGTGAGGCATATGAAGACGCAGAGGCGCTCCTCGTACATCTCACTAATGTGGAAGCCCTGCTGAACCAAGCCCTTCAGCTCTCTCAGCTCACGCGGCTTGAAGTTCATGGCGTAGCCGAAGAGTTATCCAAACTCACTGAGCGCTTGTCCCCTTTAGCTCCAACCTATTTCACGCTTGAGTATGGAATCCGCCGTTTCTCTTAGCGGCGAAACTCGTGCTGTACTGCGGCGGCGGATATCGCTCCGCGCTTGCTACCGACAACTTGCAGAAGATGGGCTACACAAACGTGATTTCGCTCGACAGCGGCTGGCGGGCGATTGAAGCCTCCGGGCTGCCGCTGGAAAAAGAGTAACTGTTCGTTGCATTCGCCTTCACTGACTTGACACGAACTCGAGCCATTGTTGATATTGCACAGACTAATCCCATTTCCGATCATCAATTACAATGCTTCCGACCTTCAGTTGATTCTCTTCGGCGATGGAAATGGCAGGAAACGTGCGGCAATGAGCTGAAATGGGGACATTCTTGCAGGATCTGCGTTACGGCGTCAGGGCGCTGCGCAAGAGCCCTGGGTTTGCAGCCGTTGCGACTCTGACCCTCACGTTAGGAATTGGCGCGACAACTGCAATTTTCAGCGTGGTGCACGCTGTGCTTTTGCGCTCGCTGCCTTACCGCGATCCCACGCGACTAGTTTCCGTTTGGGAGGACGAGAGTAGTATCGGCTTCCCACGCAATACGCCTGCGCCCGGCAACTATTCGGATTGGACGAAGCAGACGCAAATTTTCGAAAGTGTCGCCGCAGTCGATGGCCGCTCTTACAACCTGACCGGCTCTTCGGGTGAGCCGCAGAGACTCCAAGGCGGAGGCGTTTCTCAGAATTTCTTCTCCATCTTGGGTGCAAGGCCGCTGCTCGGCCGCACTTTTCTTCCCCAAGAAGACCATCCGGGATCTGACCGCGTTGCAATCATCAGCTACAGGCTGTGGAAAGGGCGGTTCGGCGGCGACCCTAAAGTGATTGGCCGTGACATATGGCTGAATAACGAAAAATACATGGTTGTGGGCATCATGCCGCCGGGATTCGCATTTCCCGCGAAAGACATGGATTTTTGGGTACCGCTCGGCCTGACGCCACAGCAGTTAGCCAGCCGCGACGAGCATTATTTGAATGAAGTTGTGGCGCGCTTGCGCCCTGGCGTGACACTCGCGCGGGCAAATGCCGATCTGCAAGCTCTTGCCAGACGGCTCGCGAAGCAATTTCCAGACACTAATGCCGGAATTCAACGCTTTTTCGCCGAGCCGCTGCGGGATACATTTACACGCGACGTGCAACGCGGGCTGATCTTGCTGATGAGCGCCGTGGCGCTTATTCTGCTGATCGCCTGTGCCAATATTGCTAACCTGCTGCTTTCGCGTGCCGTCGGACGGCAGCGCGAAATTGCAGTCCGAAGCGCGCTGGGCGCAGCTCAGAGCCGCATCGTCCGTCAATTATTGAATGAAAGTGCGTTGCTCGCCATCGGCGGCGGGCTACTCGGCCTCTTGATTGCGGAATGGTGCTTCGCCTTTCTCAAAAACCTGGTTCCGGCGGACCTCTCCCGAACGGTATCGCTTTCGCTGGACTTGCCCGTGCTCGCATTCGCGCTGCTCATCTCGCTGCTCAGCATTTTTCTCTTCGGGCTAGTGCCGGCGCTGCAGGTTTCGAGAGTCGATTTGAACGACGTTTTGAAAGAGGGTGCGCGCGGCAGTGTAGGCGGCCAGAAAAGAGCGTTTCGCAATCTACTGGTGGCGGGGGAGGTAGCGCTTTCGCTGATGTTGCTAGTTCCATCAGGGCTATTGCTCGAAAGCTTTGTCAAGTTGCGCGGGTTGGACCCGGGATTTCGCGCAGACCACGTCCTTTACGCGATGATTCAGGTTCCGGGCACAAAATATCGTGACTTCGGCAAGCGCTCGGCTTTTTTTGAAGAGCTATTACAGCGCATAAGAGCTCTGCCGGGTGTCAAACTCGCCGGATTCACAAGCGCTTTACCGCTCACCTGGCGCGGTGGAACGAATAGCTTCACGCCAGAGGGCATGCCACTCGACCCGCGAGTTACCTACGACGCCAACAATCGCGTGATTACGCCAGGTTACTTCGAGACCATGCAGACCCCGCTTATACGCGGGCGTTTCTTCGACGATCGCGACGGCGAACGCACGCAGCCGGTTGCGATCATTAATGAAGTCATGGCGAAGAAGTTCTGGGGCAATCAGGACCCAATTGGAAGGCGATTCAAACGGGGAGATCCCCAGGATCAGGGGCCCTGGGTGCGCATTGTTGGCGTGGTTCACGACGTGCGCCAGATGGGGCTCGACAGTCCGCCACGGCAGGAGATGTATTTCCCTTACTGGCAATCAAGAGACAATTGGATGTGGCTGTCCGGCCTGGTGGTTCGAACCAGCGGTGATCCGATGCGGCTGGCCGGCGCCGTGCGAAATGCGGTTTGGTCTATCGATCGCGATCAGCCGGTCGACAATGTGATGACTTTGGACGATCTACTGGATCAGGAAGTCACCGATCGCCGCTTGCAAATGTTGCTGCTTAGCGCATTGGCAGCACTGGCTCTGATTCTCGCTTGCGTAGGTATTTACGGAGTCCTGGCCTATCTAGTGAGGCAACGCACCCAAGAGATCGGAGTGCGCATTGCACTGGGAGCGAATTCCTCCGACATTTTCCAATCCGTTGCAGGCCACGGCATGAAATTGGCTGGAATGGGGATTGCAGCCGGTTTGCTTGCTTCACTTGCTTTGTCGCGCGCACTCCAGTCTTTTCTGTATGGCGTCAAGGCCATGGACCCGTCGATTTATTGCGGCGTCATCGCACTGTTTTCAACGGTAGCGCTCATCGCCTGCTATATTCCTGCGCACCGGGCCGCGAAGGTAGATGCGATGGTGGCCTTGCGTTACGAATAGCTCCCCGCTACATGAACGTAATCTCTCTCGACCGCGGCTGGCGTGCGATTGAAACCTGCGGGCTGCCGCTGGAAAAAGAGTAACTGTTCGGTACAATCGTTCGAAAATCTATGCCCTTGGCTGCTGGAGCCCGGTTGGGCCCATACGAAATTCTTGCGCCGATCGGCGCAGGCGGCATGGGCGAGGTTTACAAAGCACGCGACACACGGCTCGATCGCATGGTCGCAGTGAAGGTTTCAAACGAACAGTTCTCGGGGCGCTTCGAACGCGAAGCCCGCGCCGTGGCCGCGTTGAACCATTCCAACATCTGCCAGCTTTACGACGTCGGTCCGAACTATCTGGTCATGGAGTACATCGAGGGCACGCCTCTCAAAGGACCTTTACCTATCGACCGAGCGCTGAAATACGCCTCTCAGATTTGCGATGCACTCGATGCTGCGCACAAGAAGGGCATCACGCATCGGGACCTGAAGCCCGCCAACATTCTTGTTACCGCGAACGGGCTGAAGCTTCTTGACTTCGGAGTCGCCCAGGTTGGAACGGCGGCACAGTCCGGCGAAGATTGCACTCAGCCCCTAAGCCTTACCCAAGCGGGAACCATCGTTGGCACCGCCGCCTACATGTCGCCCGAGCAAGCCGACGCCAAGCCTGTCGATGCGCGTTCCGACGTCTTTTCCTTCGGCCTGGTGCTCTACGAAATGCTGACTGGCCGCCGCGCATTTCAGGGCGATTCCGCCATCGCAATCTTAGCTGCAATCCTCAACCAGGAACCCGCTCCACTAGGGGTCGAGGTTCCGCCTGAGGTGCGGGACATCGTCACGCGCTGCCTGCGCAAGTCCCGTGCCGACCGCTTCCAGTCCGCCCTTGAACTCCGGGCTGCGCTCGAATCCGCGTCCGCCGCGAAAGCGCGGGAAGCCCAGCCCTCGATAGCCGTACTCCCATTCGTTAATATGAGCCGCGAGAACGACGAATACTTCAGCGACGGGCTGGCGGAAGAGATCATCAACGTACTGGCGCAGATCCCCGGGCTGAAGGTGATCGCCCGCACTTCGGCGTTCGCGTTTCGGGGGAAGGAGCAAGACATCCGAAAAACTGCCCAGGCGCTCGGTGTACGCAACATTCTGGAAGGCAGCGTGCGGCGGGCAGAGAATCGAATCCGGGTCACCGCTCAGTTGATCAGCTCAGCAGACGGATCGCATCTCTGGTCCGCACGTTACGACCGCGAGATGGCCGATGTCTTTGCGCTGCAGGATGAGATCGCGGCCGCGATCGCGGCGGCTCTGCGGATCAAGCTTGCGGTACCGCCTGCCGCGGTCCGGCAATACACGCCCAACCTTGCTTCGTACGACGCTCTACTCAGGGCTTGGCACCACCACTCCAAGTACACGCCCGAATCGATGCCGCGAGCCCGGCAATGTCTCGAACAGGCCACCGCGCTTGATCCGGGCTATGCGCCAGCTCACAGCGCGCTCGGTAGCTATTTCATTTCCCTGGCGGTGCTCGGCATGATGCCGGCCCACGAAGCCACGCCGCTAGCACGCGCAGCGCTTCAGAAGGCGCTTTACATTGATCCCACGCTGCCGGAAGCGCTCGTCGGCCTGGGTTGGATCGTGGCGCTTTACGACTACAACTGGAAAGAAGCCGACCGGCTGTTCCGATTGGCCATCGCGT
The DNA here is from genome assembly GCA_019240405.1 of Acidobacteriaceae bacterium. Classification (GTDB taxonomy): domain Bacteria; phylum Acidobacteriota; class Terriglobia; order Bryobacterales; family Bryobacteraceae; genus Bog-105. Next base: position 4,626 of record JAFAYL010000048.1, on the reverse strand, counting down.
CCCATCCGGTCACACCCAAAGTGCATTGGTACTCAGGTCATTATCTGTTTTCGATTGGCCGGTCCAAGGAGGCCGTAGAGGAGATCGAGCGCGCGCTCGAACGCGATCCGCTCAACGTAGCTTACCGCCGGTCGCTAGCGTGCTGCTTGCTAGGAGCAGGCCGTGAGGCGGACGCGGCCGAGGAGAGTCGCCGCATCCTGGAACTCTACGAAAGCGAATATTGGGCTTACTTTCTCCTGAGTATTATCCACGCGCGGCGAGGCGAGCTGGAGGAAGCGGTTCAAACCGCTCGAAAGGCGTATTCTTTGGCACCCTGGTATTCCGTAGTAGTCGCGACTCTAGCGGCGATGCTCATGCGCACCGGAGATGCCAGCGCCGCGCGGACCATTCTTCAGAAACTCGGAGACGGCCAGGCTTACGGCGCTCCGCTCGGTCTCGTTACCTACTATCTTCTCTGTTCGGAGATCGACTCGGCCGCGGATTGGGCCGAGAAGGCAATCGAGCAACGTGATCAGGCGCTCCTCAGTTTGCTGCGGCTTCCATATGCGAAAGAATTGCGCGAAAGCGCGCGCTGGCCCGCGCTGGCGAAGATGATGAATCTTCCGGATCAAGCAGCGCGCTTGTCCTTCCGGTCTTGTGACACTCAGTAAAAGTGACCTATTCATCGCCCGCTAGGAGCGCAAAGCGCCTATTCTGGTCTGGCTATGAAACACACTCAATTTCACAAACTTCTTTTAATAGCGCCGATCGCACTATTCGCCTGGGTATTACCGGCGCGAGCGTCCACTGTGATAAAGGTCCATTGGAGCGATGTCTGTCGTGCAGCAGCAGGCAACGAGCTAACAATTACGACGGCGGACGGCAAGACTGCTGAGGGCTATTGCCTTAAGGTGGATATTGACGAAATTCAGCTCTCGACCACAAAGCAAGGAGTGGTCAAGATTGCGAGAACCGCGCTGTCGCGCATCGAGATGCAGCATGGCGCTGAAGAGAGCCGGTTGACATCGCTCGGACGGAGCATGCGCGGCGCGTTGAAACAGGAAACGGGTTGGATCTTCTCGCCGGCGGCGCCGCTCGGTATTGCAGCCGTTCCCGCGACTATTGCCTGGGGGATTGTGGCAGCCCCGTTTTGCGCCATCGGAGATCTGGCTAACGCTGACGGGAACTCTAAGCAACAGATCCAAGTGATCTAGAAGGTCGCCGTTAGGCAAGGAATACTCTGGAACTGTGTTGCCGTGATGCAAATGTCCAGCTCTCAGAGGCAGAGAACAGCCGGCGGATAGGAGCTGACGTAAAAAACCGAGGTCTCCCGCTCCAAGCGCCGCGCCCGTAACTTGTGGATTGCCATTGCCGTCTCACGAAGCGGAAAGTCTCGGCAGCTTGGCGCGTCTAACAAACGCGTCCGCCCCACGTCGATTCGCGAGGAGAATATGAAAACCAAATCAGCCTGCTCAGCCGTGTTAATTATCGCCATGTCCGTTTGCGCAACGCCCGCCCAAAAAACTCGCGTATTCGTTACCGAGACCAACGCTCCCCAAGCATCAGGCGATGCGTCCGTGGGTGATGCGAAGGGCTCGTTGGTGTTTACGGGCGGAACAAGCCCGCAAAATGTCGAAGTGATGAAGGCGTTCGCACGATACTGTCCCGCCGTGCTTGTTACGGCGAATCGCGAGAAAGCGGAGTATCTTGTGCAGTTGGATCACGAGGCGATCAATCCAACCACGCCTTTCGTGCACGGGAACAAGGTCGCCGTCTTCGATAAAGACGAGGACCTGATCTATAGCAACTCGACCCGGATTCTGAGCAGCGCGGTTAAAGGAGCATGTGCGGCCATTCTTCAGCAAACTGCTCCCGGAGCCGGTAAGTAATGACCTTCGGCGCTTGCTGCTTATGCGTCCTTCGCCGCCGGGTAACGGTCCAGCTGGTCCTCTTGTCTCGCTGAAGACGTTATCTCTGTTCTTCGTTTCGCCAGTTCAGAACCAGCGTTATGGACGCGGTGTACTGAGATTTCGGACTGATGATCAGGAACCGTTTGCCATCGGGCGCGAGGTCCCAGCTATTCGGGCCACTGCGAATTCCCGTATCCACCATTTCGGTCTGGAACAGAGGCCGCGGGGTACCGGCTTGGAAGGTGGGCCGGGTGTTGATGTCGACCTCCATCATGGTGTTGTCGGGCGCAATATAAAACAGCTCTCTACCATTCCGCGCCCAGCGCGCCTGTACGCCCCCGCCTCGGGAGACAAGCCATTTGCCGCCACTCGAAGAGGGCGGGAACGGAATCACATAAATTTCGCTCAGGCCGGACTCGTTCGAAGTGTAAGCGACCCAGTGTCCGTCGGGAGAAAACTGCCCTTGATCCTCGGTCGTCCGAGTCTGCGCCAACACGAACGGCTTTCGATCTCCCTGTAACGGAATCGCGAGCAGGTCCGTCCCGGTGGCGGCATTGACCTGGACATACAACATAAACCGTCCATCCGGCGACCAACTCTTAGGAACTGCCAGAGTATCGCTCTTCACCAGCAACTCGTCGGCTCCGCCTCCACTGGCTCGCCGCTCGAAAATGCCCCTGCTTGTGTTATACGCGACGTATTGGCCGTCCGATGACCAGATGGGATTCTGGGCCCATGACGGCGGAAATGTCAATTGGGTCGCAACTCCACTTGCGAAATCCAAAACCGATATCTCCGAATTCCAATCCTGGGCGAGCTGTCGTCCATTCGGAGAAATCATGGCCACGCCGCCTGCTTCGCCAAAGGCGCCGAGATATGCGCCCTTGCGGTCCCGCCACACGTAATGCCATTGGCCACTATGGCGCATCAGGTCCGCTCCTGCTTGTCCAGGGACATACGCCAGGACTCCCTGGCTGGAGATGGAAGCGAGCCATCTGGAATTTGTCGCTGCAATCCCCCTCGCTACAGTGAACGCGTCGCTGACCGGCTCGAGCCGCTTCAGATCGAAAGGAAGCGCCATGAGCGTGCCGGCGCGAGTGAACAGCACCGCGCCCACGTTGCGACCCGGTAAGTGTTCCATCACTTCCGCATTTGAAACATCCAACAGAATCCGCCGCGCCTCCGGTCCTTTCATCGAACGCAGCCATACCGCGTCGCGCGTGGCCAGGTAATGCTCTCCATCGGGCAGGAACACGGGCCAGAGGGCCTGAGGGCCGGGAAGATCCGTCACTGCTCCACCCGTATCTGCAACCCTTTGAACTCTGAATAACCCGCCGAGCACGATGTCGCCCTTGCGATTCCACGTGCCGCCCGCTACCGCGTGCGCGTCACAGACGGTTTCCACTGGCCCGCCGGAACGGTCGATCTTTTTCAGCTTGTCATTGGCAAAAAAGCGATGAAACGGCTGTCCGGCGACCAGAACGGCCCCGCGGCGTTGTCGGTGCCGGCTAACGGAACGGGCTCGAGCGCGTCGAGCGAACGAACCCAGAGCTGCTACTTTCCTTGCCTGACCAGAGCCATGGCAATGGCGCGGCCATCGGGAGAAACCGCAAGCGAGAGGACGCGCGAGTCTGCAGGAAGTAGCACATTCGTGCGAAGGATTTGACCTCGCGGAGCTTCTTCGCGAAAGCGCACGAGCGCGAGTGCCGCGAGTAGCAACGTAAGGAGACCCAGCGCGGCAGCTAGCAGCCTGTTCCAGGATCGCGAAGTGGCGGGCACGGGCACGGTTCCGCACGACTGCAACTCCCACTTCAGGTCTCGCGCGCACTGCCAGCGCTCGTCCGGATCATCTTCCAGACATCTTTTGACGATGCGATCGAGAGGCGGCGGCACGGCGATCCTATCCGAACGCCTGCCCGTCACCATCTCGCGCAGGATCATTCCCACCGCGTAGATATCCGTTCGCGTGTCAGCCCTTTTGCCTTCCACTTGCTCCGGGGCCATATACGCGGGCGTCCCCATTACGGCGCTCGCGCCCGTCAAGGCCGGATCCACAACCGATTTGGCCAGTCCGAAATCCAGCACCTTCAGGCCGGATTTCGTAAGCATGATGTTCGCGGGCTTCAGATCCCGATGAATGATGCCTTTGGCGTGCGCGGCTGCCAGTGCTTCCGCAATCTGAATTCCGAATCGGACGGTCCGCTCGATAGACAGTGTTCCGCGCTTCAGGCGCGCGGCAAGCGTTTCGCCCTCAACCAGCTCCATGACGAGATAGTTGGGACCGACATCGTGCAGGGTGCAAATGTTGGGATGGTTCAGTGCGGCGATGGCTCTCGATTCGTGTTCAAAGCGCCCGACGAATTCTTCGTTCGAGATTTTGATGGCAACCGCCCGGCCCAAGCGGGTATCGGTCGCGCGGAACACTTGCCCCATCCCGCCCCGGCCCAGCAGCGAATCTATCTTATAGGGGCCCAGATGGGAACCAACTGTCACCTGCGGGGGAGCGAGGCCTCTGATCAGGTCCGCAGCGCGCTGGTCGAGCAGCTTTGCGCCCGCGCCGGTATCCTGCTTCAAAAGAGTTTCAACTTCGTCGCGAATCTCAGGCTCTGCGCCGGCCAGAACTGATTCGCCGCTCTCAAGAGCGGCATGGTACAGCTCCTCGATCTGTCGCCAGCGCTGGACAGTCAAACATCACTCCGCAAATCTTTAAATGATAAATGATAATTCTACAGCCGGG
>JAFAYL010000036.1 GCA_019240405.1 Acidobacteriaceae bacterium | reverse complement strand
CTGATTTCCGTAGCATGCTGCCTGCTTCTGATGCTAGGACTTCCACTTGAAACGTGGATCCGGTTCCTTGTCTGGCTATGCATTGGCCTCGTGATCTACTTCGCCTACAGCCGCAAGCGCAGCACGCTCTACGACGGCTCTTGATGCAGAAGAACAAGCCAATTTTGCAATACGCGCTCCTCGCCGTATTGATGGTTTGGGCCTGGGTTGCTCAATCGACAATTTCCGGCTTGGTCATGTCCGTTGAGTCGGCAGCTTCGCAATATCCGAGCGCACCCTTCGAAATCGAGCGTTATACAGCGCGCATCAGCCATGTGTCGGCAGGGTACGAGAACAGTGGCTTGAGGGCCGGTGACGACATCCTTTCCATCGCTGGTGAACCGGTTCGAGGCGACAGCCAGCTAGACACCATTCAATTCAACTTGCGCCCAGGACAAACAGTTCCGATTACAGTGCGCCGCGTCACGAACGGCCGGCCGCAGATCCTGACCGTGCCCGTTCAGTTGAAGGCTATTCCGCCCCAAGCACTCGACTGGGTTACTATCCTCGGGCTCTACGTTTTGTTCCCGCTCTTTTGCTTGACGCTCGGCTTCTTTATTGCGTTTGCGCGGCCTCGCGATCCCGTCGCCTGGATCACTATGGCCATGCTTGTGTCTTTCAGCCAGCTCCTCAGCCCCGGCGGCTTCTGGGCCATTTGGCCGCCCTGGCGTCAGATCGCGATCGCTTACCATTCGGTACTCAGCACTACTTGGTCCCTCTGGATTCTTGGATTCGCTCTCTACTTTCCGGTCCCGTTCGCCGTTCTCCGCAAACGGCCCTGGATTAAATGGCTGCTTCCTCTGCCTTTACTCGCTTTGCTGTTGCTCACCCTCTACGGCGAGTTCATGGAAGGCAACCACATAGACAAGTTGGGTTGGTTGGCTGAATTCACACGGCGCAGCGGACCCTGGGTTATATCACTGGTTTCGCTCTATATCGGCGGATTCTTTGCATCTCTGGGCGCTAAGAGATCCACTCTTGCAGACTCTGACGCCAAACGGCGGTTGGATGTCATGAGGTGGGGCTCCTCTCTGGCGCTCGGCCCGCTGTTGCTGCTCGTTCTGAGCGAGCTGCGAATCCTCCCGCAATTTCCGGTATGGCTCGTCACCATATGCCTGCTCATGCTTCTGCTGTTCCCCATCACGATGGCCTACGTCATCGTCGTGCAACGCGCAATGGACGTCCGAATGGTCGTTCGCACTGGCGTGAAATATGCGCTCGCGAGCACTGGAATCAAAATACTTCGCGTGCTGCTGACGATCGACATTTTTGGCCTCACGCTGCATTTCACTCTCCAAACCAATCACCGGGGAATAGCTGTGCTAATTGCCGCTTCGGGTGCTGCCCTGATCTTCGGCCTGGGACGGCTTGCGAGAAAAGTGAGCAACTGGATGGATCGGCGCTTCTTTCGCGAAGCGTATAACACCGAGGTCATCCTGTCCGATCTGAGCAACAGCGTCGCTACCATACACGACCTACTCACCTTGCTCGAAACGGTCACACACTGCGTCTCTGATTCGCTGCATGTGCCCAGGGTTGCGGTGTTGCTCGACCGAGACGGACATTTCGAACCCGCATACGCTCTCGGGTTCAACGGCAGCATCCCGCCAGTCGATTTGAACCAGAACGCTGCGACCATTCGCCTGCTGAAAGACGCACGTTCGCCTTCGAAAGTCTATTTCGACGACCCGCAATCCTGGGTTCATGGTGCGCCCGAGGACGAACAGGCAACCTTACGAGCGCTCGATACGCAAATCTTGTTGCCCCTGTCGCTGAACAGCCGGATGCTGGGCGTCATCAGCCTTGGGCCGAAGCGATCCGAAGCTCCGTATTCGCGGGGGGATCTCCAGTTGCTCGGAGCCGTCGCTTCCCAGACCGGGCTCGCCCTCGAAAACGCTCGCCTGACAGAAAACATCAAGCAAGAAGTCGCTCAACGCGAGCGCATCAATCGCGAGCTCGAAATCGCGCGCGAAGTCCAGCAGCGCTTATTCCCACAAAACCTTCCGAAAGTAGAAGGGCTCGATTTCGCCGGCTATTGCAGACCCGCATTCGGCGTGGGCGGAGACTATTACGACTTCATCAAGCTCTCGGACGGTTGCCTCGGTCTAGCCGTTGGAGACGTTTCCGGCAAAGGTATCGCTGCCGCTCTGCTCATGGCGAGCCTCCAAGCATCCCTCCGCGGTCAGACCATCCAGCCCTCCGAAACCCTTTCCGAAGTGATTGCGCACATCAACCAGCTTGTTTGCGAAGCGTCCGCCGAAAACCGTTACGCGACCTTCTTCTATGCCCAGTACGAGCCCTGGAGCCGCCAATTGCGCTATGTTAACGCTGGCCACAATCCCCCGATTGTTTGCCGGAAAAACACGAACGGGCCCGCAATCCTGCGTCTTGCTGATGGCGGCACTGTCGTCGGCCTATTTCCCCAAGCCGCCTACCAGGAATCGCGCCTCGCGCTCGAAGCCGGCGACGTTATGGTCGCCTTCACCGACGGCATCAGCGAAGCCATGAATAATGCCGAAGAGGAATGGGAGGAAGAACGCCTGATCGAGGCCGTCCAGCGCTGCGACTCGCGTTCAGCAGCCGATATGATCACCTGCATCCTGGAGCGCGTCGACACATTCACCGCCGGCGCCCGCCAGCATGACGACATGACCCTGATCGTCCTGCGCGTCCAGTAAACTCAAAATCCTTCCCACACCAGCGCCGGAAAAATCGCCTGCGACCGGAAACCCATCGATTCGTACAGGCCGATCGCGTCTCGATTCGCGCAGGTCACGGTCAGGCTCACGGACGTGCAGCCTATCTCAATTAAACGAACCAGCGTCTGCCGCAACAGTTCGTACCCCAGCCCCGCCTTGCGAATCGCGGGCAACACACAAAGCTGCGTGACATGACCCGACTCAGCCGAAATGAGACTCGCCAGGCATACCCCGCAGACGCGCCGCGTGCTCTCATCGACCGCAACGACGGATGCAGCCGGCGAAAAACGCCCGCAGCCGGGAAACTTCACGATATTTATCAGAAAATGCCGCGCGCCCGCAATCGTCCGGTACTGATCATTTATCTCGCTATCCACATGCCCCTTATATGCGGCCGCCACCACGCGCGCGGTCTCTTCATGGAAATGCTCGGTCCACGTAGGAAAACTGACGCGAAATGTCGGAGACTTCGCCGCCAGCCTAAGCATTGAAGCGCGGTTGATCTGCATGAAGTACCGGTCGTGTCGAATCAAATACCGGTGAAATGGCAGCCCGTTCGTGACCGGCCCCTGTAACAGCATCAGTTGCGACTCAATGCGGCGGATGCCCGGCGTGAGCATTAGATTCTGCACGATGGAGCCGAGCAAAAGCATCTCATTCGATGAGCTCGCTTGTCTCGCTCGCACGTAGAAATCCCCGATTAGCCCCTTGTGCCCTTCGGAAACCAGATACGCGTATCCGACCACATCGCCGCCGGAGTACAACGCGGATCCATTCAGCGACTGCATCTGGATAAACCGGCGAAGCAGATCCGCCGAAGGCCGGAAATCCCAAGCGAATCGCTTGCTCCAGATCCCGATCTCTTCCTCTAATAGCGAATCAAGCGCGCCCGCCGGAAGTTGGTTAAGTTCTACAACGTCAGGCAGAGGTGCGTCCGGAAGCGCTGCCATTCTAATGAATTATACGTGTACCGGAGCGGTTGCCGGACTCCCTGCTAACTCCTGCCTCCGAAGCAAGTCGCCAATTTTTGCCGTCGCCTGCCGGACACGCTGGTCATCCTCGATCAAGCTGAACCGTACGAACCCTTCTCCCATCGGTCCAAACCCGATCCCGGGCGAAACAGCGACATGGGCTTCGCTCATCAGCAGCTTTGCAAATTCCAGCGACCCCATTTCAGCGAATGGCTCTGGAATCGGGGCCCACACGAACATCGAGCCTCCCGGCGGCGCCACTTTCCAGCCTGCCTCATACAACCCATCGATCAGCGCATCGCGCCTCGATTCATAAACCTTGCAGATCTTGGCCGGCTCCCGGTCGCACTCCCGCAGCGCAGTGATCGCCGCGATCTGAATCGCCTGAAAAACGCCGTAATCGAGATAGCTCTTGATCCGCGCCAGTGCGGCAATCAGTTGTCGATTTCCCAAACAGAACCCGACTCGCCAGCCCGCCATGTTGTAGCTCTTCGTCATTGAATAGATCTCGACTGCGTGATCCGCGGCGCCTTCAACCTGCAAAATACTCGGCGGCCGGTACCCGTCGAAACCAAACTCCGCGTACGCAAAGTCGTGTACAACATACGAGCTGTATTGACTTGCCAGTTTGACGATCTCGCGCATAAACGGAAGATCGACGCACACGGTCGTCGGATTATGCGGAAAAGAAATGAGAATCACTTTCGGAACTCGCACCGCGCGCCGGTAAAGCGCGCGCAGACCATGCAGGAACGTGTCCGCATCCGGCATGGGCAGCATCGCGGCCTCGCCTTCGGCCATCACCACGCCGTACTGATGGATCGGATACGCCGGATTCGGCGATACAACCACATCGCCCGGTCCGATGATCGCGAACAGAAGATGTGAGATTGCATCCTTTGCCCCGATCGTAACGATCGCTTCGGTTTCCGGATCAAGCGTAACTCCGTACTGTCGGTGATATCGGTCGACAATGGCCTCGCGAAGGTGCAATATCCCGCGAGACACAGAGTAACGGTGATTTCGCGGGTCCTGTGCGGCTTCAATCAGCCGCTCAACAATGGGCCGCGGCGTGGCCCCATCCGGGTTCCCCATTCCCATGTCAACGATGTCGAGATGCGCCGCCCGCGCTTTCTCTTTTAGCTCGTTGATCACCGTGAACACGTACGGCGGAAGCTTCTGGATACGATAAAACTCGTCGTTCGGCAGAGGCATGCTTTCAGTGTAGGTGCGAGGCACCCCTCGACCCCATCACGTGAGGCACGTCGGACTGCGACCCGGCCACCCATAAAAATTTTTGATCGGACAAAACGTAAGCATTGATTGGAGGAATATAGTTCCCTGGGTATACTTTCTGTAATCCCTCGCTGAACTTAGGAGGGCAAAGTGTATGTAGGCAAGCGGCGAAGCGACCTGCCGCAACTCCCCGGGCTATACGACCCAACGAACGAACACGATGCGTGTGGCATCGGGTTCGTCGCGAATATAAAAGGCGAGCCTTCTCACGAAATCGTGCTGCAGGGCCTGCAGATCCTCGTGAACTTGGCGCATCGGGGCGCGTGCGGCTGCGATCCCGAAACAGGCGATGGCGCGGGAATCCTCATCCAGATCCCACACCGGTTCTTTACGAAAGAAGCGGCTTCGCTTGGCTTCTCACTGCCTGGGCCCGGTGAATACGGTATTGCTATGTGTTTTCTGCCAGTCGAGCAGCAACAGCGGCTCGCGTGCGAAGGTTTGCTGGAACAGATCACCAGGGAAGAAGGGCTGGTTGTGCTTGGTTGGCGCGATGCGCCCGTAAATGTGGATGCCATCGGCCGCGTAGCGCGCACCTCGCAGCCCTATATCGAGCAATTCTTCGCCGGCCACCCCAGCGGCATGTCGCAGGACCAATTCGAACGCCGGTTGTTCACGGTGCGGAAACGCGTGGAGTCACTCGTTTCCGAATCCGAGATGCGCGACAAGGACTTTTTTTACATACCTTCCTTCTCCTCGCGCACGATTGTTTACAAAGGTTTGCTGTTAGCGAACCAGATCGGCGATTTCTATAACGAGCTTCTCGATCCAGACACGATGAGCGCTTTGTGTTTAGTGCACCAGCGCTTTTCGACCAATACCTTTCCTACATGGCAACTCGCTCATCCCTTCCGGTATTTGTGCCACAACGGCGAAATCAACACTCTGCGTGGAAACGTGAACTGGATGAACGCTCGCCATCCGGTTCTTGCTTCGCCTGACCTTGAGATAAAAAAACTGCTGCCCATCATTCAGGAAGGAGTGAGCGACTCGGCGGCACTTGACAATGCAGTCGAGCTACTAAATATGGCTGGACGGTCGCTGCCTCATGCGATGGCCCTGCTCATCCCCGAGGCGTGGGATGCGGACGCGAGTATGCCCGATGACAAGCGGGCGTTCTATGAATATCACGCATCACTGATGGAGCCGTGGGACGGCCCTGCCGCAGTGGCGTTTACTGACGGACGCGTAATCGGTGCGACACTCGACCGGAACGGCTTGCGGCCCGCGCGATATCTCGTCACAAAAACCGGCCTGCTGGTCATGGCGTCTGAAACCGGTGTGCTTCCATTTGCGCCAGACGAGATCGAGCGCAAAGGAGGGCTGCAGCCCGGCAAGATGCTGCTGCTCGATTTGGAACAGGGGCGCATTGTGCCGGATGAAGAGATCAAGCACCAGCTTGCATCCCGGCAACCCTATCGCGAGTGGTTAAACGCCAATCAAATTTCGCTCGATGCTCTGCCCGAGCCATCGCGTATACAGGGGTCCGATCACGAAACGGTGCTGATGCGGCAGAGATGTTTTGGCTATACCGACGAAGATGTTCATCTGTTGATCTCGGCCATGGCCTCCAATGCGGAAGAGGCGCTGGGCTCCATGGGCACCGATACGCCGCTCGCATGCTTGTCGGACAAGCCGCAGTCACTTTTCAACTACTTTAAACAGCTATTTGCGCAGGTTACCAATCCTCCGATCGATCCTATCCGCGAGGACCTCGTAATGTCGCTAACCAGCTACATCGGAACTGAGCGTAATCTGCTTGCGGAAACACCGGAACACTGCCACACGTTGAAGATGCCGCATCCGGTTCTGACCAACCGTGATTTAGAGAAGCTGCGGCGTGTGTCTCGCGGCGATCTTTTGGCGTCCACCCTGCCCACGACCTTTAGCGCACTCGAAGGCGAAACAGGGTTGAAGCGCGCCCTCGACAGCTTGTGCCGCCGCGCCTCCCTTGCCATCAAATCCGGCTACACGCTGCTGATTCTCTCAGATCGCGGTATCGACGAAGAGTTTGCCCCGATTCCATCTCTACTCGCAGTCACGGCTGTTCACAACCACCTTGTGCGCGAAGGCACTCGCACCGGCGTTGCCCTGATCGTCGAGTCCGGTGAGCCGCGAGAAGTCATGCATTACTGCGTTCTCATCGGCTACGGAGCCAGCGCGATCAATCCTTACTTAGCAATCGAAACCATCGAGGAGCTAGCGCGCTCGAACGATCTCCCCGGTAATGTCCCTGCGGAAATAGCTATTAGGAATTACATCAAGGCCATCAACAAGGGGCTTCTCAAGGTCTTCTCGAAAATGGGTATCTCGACGCTCCAGAGCTATCGCGGTGCTCAAATATTCGAGGCAATCGGCCTGAATAAAGAGTTAATTGACCGGTATTTCACAGGGACGCCTTCGCGCATTGAGGGCGTCGGATTAGGAGTGCTCGCCGAAGAGGCGATTCAAAAACATCGGTTCGCGTTTCGGCAGGTCTCGGATGCTGATCTGGAACTCGCAGTCGGCGGCAACTATCAATACCGAGTCAACGGTGAGTATCACCTGCTCAATCCGCTGACCGTCAGCAAGCTCCAGCACTCGGTCCGGCAGCGAAGCTATGCGACATTTCAGGAGTATTCAGCTTTGATCGACCAACAGAACCGGCAACTGTGTACGTTGCGAGGCTTGATGGAGCTGAAGAGGCTCCCCAACCCCATTCCGATCGAGGAAGTAGAACCTGCAAGCGAGATCGTGAAGCGCTTTGCTACGGGGGCCATGTCGTTTGGCTCCATCAGCGCCGAGGCGCACGAGACGCTTGCCATCGCCATGAACCGCATTGGTGGCCGGTCGAACACAGGTGAGGGGGGAGAAGATGAAGCGCGGTTTATCCCACTCGCAAACGGTGATTCCAAACGAAGCGCCATTAAGCAGGTTGCGTCGGCGCGTTTCGGAGTTACGGCGAACTACCTGGTGAATGCCGATGATCTGCAGATCAAGATTGCGCAAGGCTCAAAACCAGGCGAGGGCGGACAGTTGCCCGGCAACAAAGTGGACGCGGAGATCGCGCGGGTTCGCCACTCGATCCCCGGCGTCGGGCTCATCTCGCCTCCGCCGCACCACGACATCTATTCGATCGAAGATTTATCGCAGTTGATCTACGATTTGAAGAACGTCAATCCATCTGCGCGTATTTCCGTGAAGTTAGTGGCGGAAGTTGGCGTCGGCACAGTCGCTGCTGGAGTTTCGAAAGCGCACGCTGACGTAGTACTGATCAGCGGTTATGACGGCGGCACGGGCGCATCGCCGCTCACTTCCATAAAGCATGCCGGCATTCCTTGGGAGCTCGGGCTATCGGAAACTCAGCAGGTTCTCGTGATGAACGATCTGCGCAGCCGGATTCGCGTGCAAGTCGACGGAAAACTGCAAACCGGTCGCGACGTCATTATTGCAGCTCTCTTAGGTGCGGAAGAATTCGGGTTCTCTACGGCCCCTCTGATCACATTGGGCTGCATCATGATGCGCAAGTGCCACCTGAATACCTGCCCCGTAGGCATCGCAACCCAGAACCCCGAGTTACGGAAGAAGTTTGCAGGAACCCCGGAACACGTCATCAATTTCTTCTTCTATTTGGCGGAAGAAGTCCGTGAGTGGATGTCAAAGCTTGGCTTCTGCACGATGGACGAGATGATTGGCCGTGTTGACATGATCGAGATGCGTCCTGCCGTCGAACACTGGAAGGCGCGAGGGCTCGATTTCTCGGTCATTCTCCACAACCCACAGGTTCCGCGGCGCGTTGGCCGCCGATGTGTCAAAAATCAGGATCATGGATTGAGCGAAGCACTCGATCACACGCTTCTGAGCCGCTCAAAAGAAGCCGTCGAGAACCGCGTGCCTATCGAGTTCAGCATCCCTATCCGGAACGTCCACCGGACCGTAGGCGCGATGCTCAGCGGTGAGGTCGCGCGGCGGTACGGATCGGAAGGATTGCCTGACGATACCATCCGGATTCGCTTCAACGGATCAGCCGGACAGAGTTTCGGCGCCTTTCTTGCGCGCGGCGTATCGCTCGTTCTCGAAGGCGATGCGAACGATTATGTCGGCAAGGGTTTGTCGGGCGGAAAGATCGTGGTCTTCCCGCCGAATGGCTCAACTTTTAAGCCCGAAGAAAACATTCTGATCGGCAATACGGTCCTTTATGGCGCGACAAGCGGCGAAGCCTATTTCAACGGTGTCGCGGGTGAGCGTTTTGCCGTTCGCAATTCGGGCGCTACCGCCGTTGTAGAAGGAATCGGCGATCACGGCTGCGAGTACATGACGAATGGGACCGTGGTTGTTTTGGGTCGCACTGGGCGCAATTTCGGAGCTGGTATGAGTGGCGGGATCGCGTATGTCTTCGATGAAGCGGGAGATTTCTCGCGCCTTCGTTGCAACCAGGCGAGCGTTGATCTGGGCCCCGTTTTCGAGCTCCATGACATTCTCCTGCTTCAAGACCTCATCGGGAAGCATCTCGAATACACCGGCAGCCCAAACGCAAAGCGCATCCTGGAGAACTGGGCTCAAATGTTGCCGCATTTCGTGAAGGTCTTCCCGCACGAGTACAAGAGAGCGCTCGGAAACTCCATTGAAGCGGGGCATCATACCCAGCTAGTCGTCAAACCCGATCTCTCGACGAGCTCTCTGCCAAGGAGGCAAGCCGTTTTTGGGTAAGCTAACCGCCTTCCTTGACCACGCCCGCGTAACACCTGAACGCCGCCCGATAGCGGAACGGGTGAACGATTGGTTCGAGGTGTATCAGGATTTCCCAGGCGATAAGCTGCGCCAACAGGCTGCGCGGTGCATGGATTGCGGAATCCCGTTTTGCCATACCGGATGCCCTGTAACTAACCTGATCCCCACATGGAACGATCTGGTTTACAAAGATCGATGGCGCGAAGCTTTGCGCGCTCTCCATTCGACCAACAATTTCCCGGAGTTTACCGGCCGCATCTGTCCGGCGCCCTGCGAACCCGCGTGTGTATTGAGCATCAACGCATCACCAGTCACCATTAAAACCATCGAGCAGGCGATCATTGACCGCGCATTTGAGGAAGGCTGGGTCATACCGGAGCGCCCGCGAGTTCGCACGGGCAAGAGAATTGCCGTCATAGGATCAGGCCCGGCGGGTCTCGCCGCAGCCCAGCAGCTTAACCGCGCTGGGCATTCCGTTACGGTCTTTGAGAAACACGACCGGGTCGGCGGGCTGCTGCGGTACGGAATCCCGGAGTTCAAGATGGAGAAGCGGGTCGTAGACAGGCGGCTCGAGCAGCTTAGGGCAGAAGGCATCGAGTTCCGGACAAACGTTCACATCGGGGTAAACCTTCCGGCCAGAGACTTGATGGGCAGCTTCGACGCCGTTCTTCTGGGAATCGGCGCCGAGCAGCACCGGGACTTGCCTATTCCGGGACGAGGCTTGGCGGGCATTCACTTCGCGATGGATTACCTGACCCAACAGAATAAGCGCTGTGCCGGTGATGTTTTTTCCCCGCACGAAGAGATTCTTGCAACAGGCAAACGCGTGATCATTATCGGCGGAGGCGATACCGGAGCGGACTGCCTGGGGACCGCCCATCGCCAGCAAGCGGCATCCGTTCATCAGTTCCAGATTCACCCCATGCCGCCCGAGCAGCGCCACTACAGTACGCCTTGGCCGCTATGGCCGCTTCAACTGCGAATGGAGCCGGCTCATGAGGAAGGCGGAATTCGCGAATGGAGTATTCTAACCACCCACTTCAGTGGCGACGAGCAGGGCCATGTCCGCAAACTGCACTGCGTTCGGGTCGGACCGAAACCGTTGTTCGAACGCGTGCCTGGAAGCGAGTTCGATCTGGATGCCGAGCTGGTTTTGATTGCAATCGGCTTTTCCGGGCCGGTACGCGCCGGGTTATTGGATCAGTTGCCCGTTGCGCTGGACGAACGCGGCAATGTCCAGACCGACGACGCCTACATGACTTCTATCCCGGGCGTCTTTTCCGCCGGAGATGCAAGGCGTGGACAATCGCTTGTCGTTTGGGCGATAGCGGAAGGGCGGAAAGCCGCTCACCATATCGACAAGTTCCTGACCGGGTCGAGTCACTTGCCCGTTTAACGGGTCCTCGCGCCTTTACTTCTTTGAAGAGCGCGCCGAGATTGTTTTGACCTGTTCGGGGGGCGCAGCACCTGCGGCGGCGACGAGCGGTATCCGGACGTTTTCCCCGACGACATTAGCCATCGCGTGGTGTTCCATGGTCTCGTCTTCCACCGTGAAGAACAGAGAACGGCTGCCGGGATCGAAGTCTGCCTTGATCCAATCCCCGGCGTTGATCTGATTCGTCGCCATCAGGTTGGAAAGCGGATGTACTAGCAATCTTTCGATGGCTCGTTTGAGGTGGCGCGCGCCATACTTCACATCTGTACCCTCAGCTAAGAGGAAGTTCTTGCCGGCCGGAGACACTGTAAAAACAAAAGATTTCTCTGCGGGGGAGGTGAAGATGCGCTGCTGCACCTGGCCAAGCTCCAGATCCAAAATCCGGCGCAATTCCGGCTCGCCAAGCGGCTTGAACACGACCACCTTATCGATCCGGTTCATGAACTCTGGCGTAAATTTCCGCCGCGCGGCCTCTATCCCGCTCTTAGACATCTTCTTTTTGAGATCTTCTGTAGCGGCCGGCGTGTGATTGCCGTTTGATAGCGCCTGAAATCCGAGTTTCGGGGAGGCCAGTGCGCTCATTTCACTCGCGCCAAGGTTGCTGGTCATGAAGATCATGGCTCGAGAGAAATCGACCTTACGGTTGTCGCCGAGCGTCAAAGTACCCTTATCGAGAATACCGAGCAGCAAGTTCCATAGCGCATCGCTGGCCTTCTCGATCTCGTCAAAAAGAATAAAGCTTAACTTGACGGTATCCGTGTGGTGCTGGTTAATTATCTCTTGACTTAACAAGGGATGCGTCTCCCGATGACCGAGATAGCCGGGAGGCGAGCCGATCAGCTTGGCGATTTCGTGACTGTGCTGGAACTCGGCGCAGTCGATTTTGATGATCGCCCGCGGATTGTTGACGAGAGCCTCGGCAGTGGCTTCCACAGTGCGGGTCTTGCCGGAACCGGTTGGCCCCAAGAAGAGGAAATTTCCCACCGGACGCCCCGGCGCTGTCAGACCCGTGAGGTACATCTGGTAGATGTTCACGATCTGCTCAATTGCCTCGTCCTGGCCGACGACTAGCTTTAGCAGCGTCCTTTCCAGCGATTCGGCGTCTTTTCCTGTCCTTGTCGGATCGAGTACTTTTCGGAGCCGGCTCATATGCGTAGATTCCTTCTTTCTATTCACACCTTCAGCGCTTTCCTGGTTCTGACTTTGGCTGAACCAGCCTGCAACCTCTGATTGGCTCAACCTCGATGGAGCAACCGGGATGCCAAACATCGCCATGTTGCTTCCTATTTCTTTCATCGTCAGACGCACCTGTTTCGTGAAGGGCTGTTAGTACCTTTCGAGCTACCGGGCTTTTCTGATTAGTACTTCTGAGGCCGAGAAGGTCTCACTTCAACTCGACTGATGAGAGTTCGTTCTGGTTTGCGCAGAATATCCAGTACGATCTCAGCTATATCTTCGGGTGCAATCTTCCAATCGGATCTGCGGTCCGCTCCGTTTCCGCCGAACCGAGTGTTCACGCTACCGGGCATAATGTAGCTCACGCGGACCTTGTCATTGCGGTGGTCGAGCATCATCGCTTCGGAGAAGCCATTGAGCCCAAATTTGGAAGCATTATAGGCAGCGCCTCCGGCGAATGGGTTTTTTCCCGCCAGGCTGCTGACGTTGATAATCCATCCGCCTCCGGCTGTTTCCAAGCGCTGAAGCGCCTCCCGGCTGCAATAGAATGCCCCAGAAAGGTTTGTGCCGATCACCCGATTCCACTCTTCAATGCTCAGCTCCGCGGTCGCTCGAAAGATTCCCATTCCGGCGTTGTTGATCAATATGTCGAGGCCGCCGAGTTGTTGGTCGGCGAATACGAAAAGCTCTTTGACTTGATCGGTACTGCTTACATCTGCAGTCCGGCCTGTGATCTTACCGCTTGGGGCAGCTTTGCCCAGGTCGGCCAGTGCTTTTTCCACAGCTTTGCCATCGCGTCCGCAGATGACGACCTTTGCGCCTTCCGATAGAAGA
Source organism: Acidobacteriaceae bacterium (assembly GCA_019240405.1). Taxonomy (GTDB): domain Bacteria; phylum Acidobacteriota; class Terriglobia; order Bryobacterales; family Bryobacteraceae; genus Bog-105. The sequence goes on along the minus strand of JAFAYL010000036.1, from coordinate 7,683 downwards.
GCTCTCGCCACCGCGAAACCGATACCCTTCGATCCACCAGTGACCAGCGCCCGCTTGCCGTTCAAGAATCCACTCATGATTCGCTTAAACTCCTTTCACTCTTTATTTAGAAGCCTTTCACACAGCCATTCGCAAACGGTGGGAAAGAGCCACCATACGCCAGTTCAATGACTCAATTCGCCCAGATTGTAGATCAGCCCGAGCCGGGTCAAGACCCGGAAAAGTTGGATTGAGCCGCTCCTATACTGAAGGAAAGCCCGGCCACGAAGTAGGCTGGGAGTGTCTCAATGAGTGTTTTTTGGCTGCGGAGCGCTGCCGCGCTATATTCCTGCGGGTTGCTCTACGCTTTGTTTTACGTGTTCCGAAAAAGCACGCGGCTATTCCCTTTGGCACTGACCGCGTTCGGGATCGGAACTGTATTGCACCTAGTGTCTATCATCGAGCTACGGGCCGAGACCGGGCATCTGCCGCTAAACAATTTCTATGAGACTAGCTCCACCTGCGCGTTTCTTATCGCCGTCCTTTTCTTAGTGGCATACAGCTATTTCCACATCTCCATATTTGGAGTCTGTCTGTTCCCGATAGTGTTTTTCATGACCCTCATTGGCGCAACTGAATTTCCGGTGTCCTCCTGGAGTAACCCTGAAATCCGAAACGCGTGGCTGGTTGTTCACGTTGCCACAGTATTAATCGGTTATGCGGCTCTGACTTTAGCGGCCGTTGCTTCGGTCTACTATCTGCTTCAAGAGCGACAACTGAAAAGCAAGAACGTCGCCCCTTCCTCGAACCGCCTGCCGCCGCTTGCCACTCTCGATCGCGTCATAACTCTGGCCATGAACACAGGATTCGTTTTCATCACCATCGGCGCTTTGAGCGGTGTCGTATGGGTCTCTACCGAGATCGGCCGGCGCTGGGTGCTGGACCTGGGAATCTGGTTTTTTCTGTTCACCTGGGCGTTCTATCTGGCAATGATTTTCCTGCGTCTCTCCGCGGGATGGCGGGGCCGGCGCATGGCGTGGCTGGCTGTAAGCGTCCTGAGCTGCTCAATTATCACCTGGGTAGCTCATGTCGGCCTGAGAACGGTGTGGCTGCCATGAAGTTGGCTCTCGCCGGCATCAATCATCGCACCGCGCCCGTGGAGGTGCGTGAGAAGCTCGCATTCCGTAAGGACGAGGTACCGGCGGCGCTCGTTAACATTCGCGCTCGCGGCGCGAAAGAAGCTCTGATTCTCTCCACCTGTAATCGGGTTGAAATTACGGCCGCACTCGGCGATGGGGTCTCAACTGACGCGCTGCTCGAGGCTCTTCCTAGCTGGGATGGCTTGAGCTTGGATGCGGTCCGTCCTTACCTTTACTTACTTGAAGAAACTGAAGCCATCCGTCACATCTTTCGCGTCGCCTCCAGCCTGGATTCAATGATCGTCGGCGAGCCGCAGATCCTGGGTCAATTGAAGCAAGCTTATGTTCAGGCGCGGGATCAGGGCGCGATTGGTAGTGTCCTCGACACCGTGCTTACTCGCGCGTTCAGTGTTGCGAAGCGCGTCCGCTCGGAAACCGAAATCGGCCGGAGTGCCGTATCCGTGGGACACGCGGCGGTCGAGCTTGCTCGGGAAATATTTGGCTCGCTCGACAAGAAGCGGGTTCTGATCATCGGAGCCGGGAAAATGTCGGAGGCTGCCGTTCGCCACCTCGTGGGCGCCGGAACCACTGAGATCCTGATTACCAATCGCACGCCCGAGCACGCGGCCGAGCTCGCCCGTATCTTTGGGGGCGAGGTGATCGCATATGAATCGTTTCATCACCGCCTTGCTGAAGTCGATATAACGATCGCCTCTTCCGCGGCTTCCGAGTACGTCTTGGATTCGGAAACAGTACGCCGGGCGATTGATGCGCGACGAAATCAACCCATGTTTTTTATCGACATTGCCGTTCCGCGTTGCATTCAACCCGATGTAAACGACGTGGAGCACGCCTTCCTCTATGACATCGACGATCTCCAGCGTCTCGCGGACAGGAACTTGAAGGCGCGGAGCGAAGTCGCGAGACAGGCCGAGAGCATCGTCGAGGATGAGGTGAGCCGCCTCGAAGCTCGTCTACGTGAGCGCGATGTCAGCCCGATGATTGTTGGCTTGCAGCAGCAACTGGAAGACCTGCGCAGAGAAGTTCTCGAACGTCACCGGTCGCGTTTAGGGGCGCTTACGCTAGAGCAAGAGGAAGCGCTCGAGGCGCTCACGCGAAGTATTGTTAGCAAGATTGCCCACGGGCCGATTTCTGAAATCAGGCGGTATGCAGCACTGCGGCGGCTCGATAACGATCCCTGGGCGAGCGACCTGATGAGCGCTATCCGGCGGATGTTTCAGTTGCGGGATCGCTAGTTCACATGCCTGTCGCGCCTCTCGCGAAACGGGTCTTGACAGTTGGGTCCCGGGGCTCGCAACTGGCGCTGTGGCAAGCGCAATTCGTTGCTTCACAACTCAATGCTCGGGGCGTTCAGACGCGCATCGAAATCATTAGAACCACGGGAGATCACCTCCAGGCGGCTTCGTTGGCTCGCACCGGAGGAAAGGGACTGTTCACGAAAGAAATTGAAGAGGCCTTATTGAGGGGAGACATTGATATCGCCGTCCATAGCCTCAAGGACTTGCCCACCGAGATCACGGAAGGCCTCACGATAGCGGCTGTACCCGAGCGCGAAGATCCACGAGACGCCATCCTAGGACATCCACTCCATGAGCTTGTGGACGGCTCGCGTATCGGTACCAGCTCCGGCCGACGCGCAGCACAGCTCCGCATTCTGCGGACCGATTTAGACATTCAGCCCATCCGAGGCAACGTCGATACGCGACTCCGGAAACTAAAAGAGGGCCAGTATGACGCTATAGTGCTCGCGGCAGCCGCACTTCTACGGCTTGGGCTTGCGGATGAGATGTCCGGGCTGTTTTCGCCGGAGGAGATGTGCCCCGCGCCCGGCCAGGGTGCTCTGGCCATCCAAACGCGAGCGAACGACTCTGCTCGTGATATCTGCGCCGCGCTGAATCACGAACCAACACACCAGGCGGTCCGCTGCGAGCGAACCGTGCTCGCAGCGCTTGGAGGCGGGTGTCAGTTGCCCGTCGGAGCATTTGCCGACCCGCAGGAGGACATTCTTCGAGCGATCGCAGTTGTCGTTTCGCCCGACGGATCCCGTCACGTGCGTGCCGAATCGGCCGGGCCGCGGCAGCACCCCGAAGAGTTAGGCCAAGCTCTCGCAGCGGAGCTCATCCGTCGGGGCGCGGAGAAAATCCTCGACCAAAGCAAATCAAGTGCGAAATCTTGAGGGGCAGCACATTGTCATCACCCGTGCTGTGCATCAAGCCGAAGAGCTTGCCTCGCCACTCCGCAAGTCGGGCGCCGAAGTGATTCTGTTGCCCTGTATTGCTATCGCTCCTCCTTCCGATCCTGCGCCGCTGCGCCGAGCCGCTGCCCAGGCGAACGAATACGACTGGATCATCTTTACGAGCGTCAATGCCATCGCGGCGTTCGTCGCCGAAATGCCGGAGCCGCCTTCTTCCTGCCAAGCGCGCGTGGCAACAATCGGCGCTGCTACACGTCATACAGCCGAAAAGCAGGGATTTCAGGTCAGCCTCACCCCACCGGAGTATGTCGCCGAATCCTTATTAGATGCATTCAGCGCGGAAAATCTGAACGGACGCCGCGTTCTCATTCCTAGTGCAGCAGTCACGCGCGATATTATCCCCGGCGAGTTACGCAACCGGGGCGCCTTTGTCGAAGTAGTAGAGGCGTACCGTAATGCCATCCCGCCTGAAACCCCTGAGCGTGCTGCCACGATCTTCCGCGAGCCTTATCCGCACTGGGTATTGTTTGCGAGCTCTTCAGCGGTCGAGAGTCTGGTTTCGCTCGTCGGGGTCGAGCGGCTGCGCTGTACAAAAATCGCGTCGATTGGCCCGATTACTTCGCGGGCCATCTGGAAACACGGACTCACTGTAAGCGCAGAAGCCAGCGACCACACGATTTCCGGATTGATCGAGGCTCTGAGTGAAGTCGCTCGGATGCCCTAAACTGACATTCGATGCCCTGGATGCACCGAGGTTTTTGGATCGGGCCGCTCATCATTGCGTCTATCCTCGGATTGCTTGCGTTGCTCGTTGCCCGCACGCGGCTGCGGTCCATTTACAAGCAGCAATTCCCCGAAACCCGGCGCGAGCGCCTCTTTCTCGCTTCCGTAGGTTTCTTCACCACGGCCGCTGTAATCCGGGGCATCACGATCGCTATCCATAACAACATCGGTCCATTTCATGACATCAGCATGCGCGGACGCCACATTCACCATTTGGTATGGGGTATCCTTCTGCTGCTTTTGGTTGGATACTCGTGGCTCAGCGAGATCGGAACCGGTGGACCGTCCTGCTTTCACGTCGCCGACCGGCTTACTTCCATGCTTTATGGAGTCGCAGCCGCGCTGACTTTGGATGAATTCGCGTTGTGGCTGAACCTGAGCGATGTTTACTGGCAACGTGAAGGCCGCGAGAGCTATGAGGCAATGGCGCTGTTTGGAGGACTGCTCGGCATCGGGCTCTTCGGCGGGCCGTTTCTCAAAGGCGTGGTGCTGCACGTCTTCCGCAGAGAAACCCCTCAGTGATTCTTCTGTTGTAGTCAGCTCATTTTCTCGTAAATTTTCGGCGATTCAACGTAGTCCGGAATGCGCCTAATGAACGAGAGACTTTTTCATACACGCATCATATTCGCAGCGCGCTTGCAGGATCGATTTGGATCGCACGGCGCGCAGGTACGTAGCTAGCCACGAGCGTCACGCACATGAATGAGAAGGCGACGATCCCGAAGGTGGCGGGATCGGTTGCGCTGACGCCAAATAACAGGCTTTGCATCAGGCGCGTTAGGGTGGAAGCTCCAGCGATACCGATTATCACTCCCGCAAGAGCCAGGCGGAAGCTTTGCCCGACCACGAGCCTCAGAATATCGTCGTGTCGTGCGCCCAGCGCGCGGCGGATGCCTATTTCCTGCGAGCGTTGTGCCACTGAGTACGCGACTATGCCATAAATTCCCATTAAAACCAATAGCAAGGCCATCAGCGCGAAGGACCCCAAAAGGATCGTCAATAAGCGTCGCTGACCGATTTGCTCATCAACCAAATCGTCCATCGTTCGCAGGTCTGAAATGGATTGATTCGCGTCCATGGCCCGCACGCGTTCGCGAACTGTGCCGGAGAAGGCGAGCGGGTTGGCCTCGGTCCGGATGGCTAGCATCGCGAATGGTTGAGGGTTTTGGGCAAAAGAGACGTATACGGTTTCCGGCCACGCGCTGTTCTCAAGATTTTGATGTACATCCGCTGCGATTCCTACGACCTCGGCTGGATTTGGGTCCACGCCGCCGACCCAAAGGTGCTGGCCGATGGGGTCCTGACCATGCGGATACATCGGCCACAAGCGCCGAGCGAGAGCTTCATCGATAATGGCGACACGGTGCGCGCCGTGCTTATCGCGTTCGCTGAAATCCCTGCCGCGCCGCAGCGGGATTTCGAGTGTGCGAAAGTAACCCGGCGTGATGATGCCGAGGGTGGCAATCAGGCGCTCGTTCAGTTTGAGAAGCGGTTTCGCCGCATCCTGCACGGGAGTTCCCGCATAACCCGTCATAGGAAGAAACATTGAGGCTGAGGCGCTTCGGATGCCGGACGATAATTGCAAGCGTTTAACGAGCTCTTGAAAAAAGAGCGCACGTTTTTCGTTCGTGTCATAGCTCGATGGCGTTAAAGAAACGCTCGCGGTTAAGACATCCGCGGGGTTAAATCCGACGGCGACACCGCGTAGCCGGCTCACACTTTCGATGAGAAGAGCCGTGCCAATCAGGAGCACGATCGAGAGAGCGACCTGCGCGATTAGCAACAGGCCGCGCAGGTTCAGCCCGGGGAAAAGGCGTTGTGCGCCAAGTGGATTCACGGTCTCGCCGCTTACTCGCAATACGCGCATAAGATCGGGACGGGAAGCGCCAAGCGCAGGAGCCAGCCCGAAGAGGACGCCGGTTGTAATGGTTAGGATAGCGGCGAATCCAAGTACCATCCAATCGAAATGGATCTCTTGTGCTCTCGGCAGCTCGAGAGCGGTGATACTAGGGATCGCGCGCATACTCCAAGCTGCGAGCAGCACACCGAGTATTCCGCCGCAAACTGACAGCGTGACACTCTCAGCGATCAGTCCCGCGATAAGCCTGGTGCGGGCGGCGCCCAACGCCGAGCGGAGCGCAATCTCACGCGAACGCGAAATTGCCCGCGCCAGCAGCAGGCTTGCGACATTTGCGCACGCAATGAGGAGCACAAAACCCACTGCGCCAAGAAGCATGTAAAGCATGGAGCGGATATCGGCTACCAAGTCGTCCTTCATCGTCGTTATCTCGACCGGTCTCTTCGGCTTGGCGTCCAGCATCGTTGGGTGCGCGACCGCGTATCGGCGTTGAATTACCTTTGCTTCTGCGGTCGCCTGTTCGAGCGTTACGCCCGGCCTCAGGCGGCCGAATACCGTCAAAAAGGGACTCAAGGCTCTGGATTTCGCCGGCATCGACGGAGATTCCGAAGGGGCGGTCATCCAGACGTCCACCCCGGCAAAGGGAAATTGGAAATGGGGCGGAAGAACTCCGATGATGGTACACGGCGTTCCGGCAAGCGTTGCCGTCTTACCAACGATCTTCGTATTTTTCGCGAACCGCCGCTGCCATAGTTCGGCGCTGATCATTACGACGGGTGGCCCACCGGGCGAATCCTCGTCAGCACGAAAGCCGCGCCCGAGTAAGGGAGCGAGGCCGAGAATCCGAAGGAAACTCCCGGATATCCGAGCACCTTTCAGGACCTCCGGTTCGGATCGGCCAGAAAGCGTCAGGTTTTCTTCGCCGGTGAACGCGCCGATTTCAGTGAAAGAATGTGCGCTGGATTTCATCTCCGCAAACCGCGACGGTGTTGCGCCTCCAGAGATGCGCACCAGGCGATCAGAGTCGGGATACGGAAGCGGCTTCAAAAGCACGGCACGGATTACGGTGAACATAGCCGTGTTTCCGCCAATTGCAAGTGCGACCGTGAAAACGATCGTGAAGGCTAAAGCAGGCTTTCGACGAATGGTCCGCACCGTGTAGCGGGCATCCTGCCCGATGATCTGCAGAAGCTGAAAGCCGTTCATGGTTACGATCTCGGCGTGCGCCAGATCAAGCGCACGGCCCACAAGCACAGAGCGGCGGCGAGTCCTGTGGTGAGAATGAACCACCGCGAGCTTGCCAGGTGCGACCCCTCCTCAATGGCGCGCCAAATGTGCAAAACCGTGATCAGGGCGAAGACGATGGCCGTGGTGATGAGATAGGCTTTCATATTGACTTGAATCATGATGACATCGCGCGACAGGAAAATGCGCGATTCACTTCCTCACTTATCACAACCTGATTCCCGAAAACCCCGGCATCAGTCTCAACTCTCGCACCCGTGAACGGGTGAAACGGGCGCTATACTGATCGCTACTTGGCTATAGAAGACCGACTAATCGGACAACGGAGACGCCGCGGCGGGCTGATTCTTTTCGCGATTCTCGTTGTCATTCTCCTTATTTGCTCGCGCTACATCGCGTCAACGTTAATTGATTACCAGTGGTGGTCGGAAGTCCATCAGGTCGACACCTGGATCAACCTTCTC
>JAFAYL010000031.1 GCA_019240405.1 Acidobacteriaceae bacterium | reverse complement strand
CCAGTCGAAATGAATTCTGGTAGTGACTGTAGCATACAATCCACGCGCGAGGTGGTCGACTCTTAAAGTCGCCGTTCGTACGTTCAGGTTTCGTTCAGTGACGAGGCCGAAGTTCCTGTGGACCGGCCGCCCCGTCGCGCGTAACGTGGCTAGAGTACAGCCGTAAGGCTTATTTGCAAGCCCCGCTTCCCGGTGCATCCATGCGCCCTAAGCGGGGTTTTGCATGTTACAATAGCTTTTCATCCCACCTGTTCCGAAAGGATTTTCCGAAACCCAATGAAAGCAGGGATTCACCCCGTTTACGATGAAGTCAACGTAACTTGCGCTTGCGGCTCAACCTTCCGCACCCGTTCCACACATAAAGGCGACCTGCGTGTTGAAATCTGCTCCAATTGCCATCCATTCTTCACTGGGAGGCAAAAGCTGGTCGACACCGAAGGCCGCGTTGATCGGTTCCAGAAGAAGTACGCCAAGGCGCGCGAGATCCAAGCCACCAAGAAGGCCGCCGCCGAAGCAAAGTCTGCCCGCCGCGCGTAAGGCCGCGGCTTCCCCGGTCGCGCCGATTCGTTACTGCGGTACTACCAAACCCTTTCGTATCGCGAAGAGTACCAGCTCAGCGGTCCGGTGGATATTCATCTTTTCCATCAGGTTCGCTCGATGCACCGACACGGTATTAACGCTTAGATCCAAAAGCTTGGCAATCTCTTTATTCGACTTACCTTGCGCAATAAGTTGAAGAACCTGCTTCTCGCGCGCCGTAAGCTTATTGAGCTCGTCTTCTCGCTCCTGCGCAACGTATTTCAGGCCAGACCCGATGAAGCGTTGCCCTTCCGCTACTGCCTTGATCGCCCCCACAAGGTCGACATCAATCGCGCTTTTGAGTAAGTAGCCCTTAGCGCCGGCATCTAGCGCGTTGCGAACGTAATTATCGTCCGCATGCATGCTCAGCACCAGCACCTCCGTTCCCGGGAGATGCTGAACAATTTCCTTTGTCGCTTGCACTCCGTCAAGCTCAGGCATCGAAAGATCCATCACGACAACTTTCGGTTTAAGCTCCTGCGCCATCCGGATCGCTTCAACACCATTGCTCGCCTCGCCTACTACTTTCATCTCTTCGTCGTCTTCGAGCATGCGTCGAAAGCCCCTGCGCACAAGACTGTGATCGTCCGCCAGTAAAACCGTAATTTCCTCATTCATGGCTGGTGACCACTACTCCTCCCATACTTTCATTCTCTACCGGCTCAGCAACCGGCTCCTCACGCCGTACCGGCATCACAAGCGATACCGTCATGCCGGCGTTTTCAACCGACGCTATATTCAGCGTGGCATTTAGCAAGTCTGCGCGCTCCTGCATCGCAATTAATCCCAGACCCGGCTTCCGGTTCTTATCTCGCGGCATGCCCCGTCCGAAATCTCTCACGTTCACGGTCAGTGCGTTAGAAGAAAATATCATCTCCACTTCAGCCAGCTTCGTGCCCGAGTGTTTCGCCGCATTGTTTAGCGCTTCCTGCACAATCCGGAAGCAATGAGTCGCCGGCTGTCCCGTAATGAGCACAGGCTCGCCGCGAATAATCGCTGTCGTTTGTATTCCGGTCTGACGCTGAAACACCTCCGTGTACCATTCGATTCCCTTCGCCAGCCCATAATCGTCCAGCACCGCCGGATGAAGCATTTGAGACAGGCTGCGCATCTTTTCAAGTGTGTGATGAGTGATCTCGCGCACCTCGCCCAATTCCTCCCGGATCGGCGAATCGGACGGTAGACCTTTGCGTTCTGCTCGCGCCAACATCGCCCCAATCGCCGTCAGAATCTGCCCAAACTCATCGTGAAGCTCGCGCGATACCGAGCGCAACACCTCTTCCTGCACCGTAATGAGTTGCGCCGCCAACACACGCCGCTGCTGCGACAGCGATTCGATCTGATCGAAAATCCGACGGTTCGAATAAATCAGATACAGCGTCGTAACGACGATCAGCACCAGCATTGCCGCGAGAAATACATAGATATTCTTTTCGACGCCTGCGTAAATTGTCGCTACTTTCTCATCGGCGCGCTCCTCCGCCTCGTTATTCCGCTCGAGGAGTCGAGAAACCCTCGCCGCCAGAATGAGCTGCTCTGCCGAGAGCTGGGTTGAGGCCAACTCTCTCGCTGTGCTCTCGTGCCCCGCTTCAGCGGTCGAAAAAACCTGATCCGATGTTTGCCAAAAATGCCGCAGTGATCCCAAAAGCTGCGCCTGGCTCTCGGCTCGCCGCGCCAAGGGCCCCAACTGCGTCTCTGCCTGGATCGCTTCCTCGAGATCGGCTCGAAGATGCGAAAATTCGCTGCGATGCTCTTCAATTGCCGATGCCGGTTGCGTCTCGGTCATATCGCGGAGCGTCAGCCCGAGCTGATTCAAATCGTTTTGCACACGCAACAATAACAGCGAGTCGTGCCGGTTCAAATCGATCGTGTCGGTCTGCAGCTTGCGCAACCCGTTTAGCTGGTAAAGCGTGTACCAGGAGAAAATCGTGACCGCCGCCAATGTTACAAGGAGCCCAACGAGCAAACGAAGGGTGGGCGATTTCGTCATGGCAGAGGTCTGGCGAAGCTTGATTAACAACATGACGGACGTCGACCTTTAAAGGTTGCTAAACGGAGGCGTTTTTCGCAGGATACAACTGCTGCGTGCTCCCAAGCAAGCACAGTAGTCCTGCTATCAGGCTAACGCCGATTCCGGCCAATACATCGATCGCATAGTGATATCTGCCATAAACGGTGGCCACCGACAGAGTCGCCGCGTACACAAGCAGAATCCAGCCAAGCGTTTTTCGGCCCTCCAGAACCTGAAATAATCCCCATGCTGCAGAAAATGCCGAAGACACGTGCGCGCTCGGGAATACACCAAGGTGAATCGTTCCCACGTTCAGAATCCAAAGATTGACGCGCCGAACCCAGCTTGTGATCTGCGGTGCGTCGAGCTGTGGAAATAGGATTCGCGGCGGCTCGGACGGGAAATACGGAAATAAAGCATAGGCCAGCAATGTTCCCGTCAAGTAGACTGTCATAAACCGATCCACTCGATCGCGCCGGCCCTGGGCGTAAAGCAGTGCGATACAAAAAAATCCTGCGCCGTATACCAGCAAATACGAAAGCTCCAAAATGAACGGGATCAGGCCGCCCAAGCTCTCGATTACATTTCGAAGGTGCCACTCGCTGAGAATTCGAAGGTCCCAGGCGATCCATTCGCTCTCAAGCCGGTGCCCGAAGCGCATCGGCAGAAAAAGTTCCATCTCGCGAAATGCAATCAATGTGAGCCCCAGCGGCAACCAGTCGCGAACGATGCTGACTTGCCTGCTGCGGCCGCCTATTCTCTCGAACTGTGCTAGCAACCAGAGCAAGGCAGACACGCCGACCAGTAAAAGTGCCGGCTGAAAAGACAGACCAGGGCGCTCAGGAAAGAATACCGACAGCCCGGCTACATAGGCAAAGAAGCCAATCAGTACCCATTCCGAAGTTCGAAGCTTCAGCCAAGGGCGCACCGGCCTCAAAGCGCTGCCGAATCGTGAGCGTAACGGCGCGGCTCAAAAAACAACGCTGCGCCACCCAGCACGCCCCCCCAAATCGCCCAGATCGTTAAATGGCGGCGATCAATCAGCACTCCAGAAACGACGGGCGCCGCGATCTGCGCAATCGACATCAGCGATTGTGTCAGCCCAATGATCACACCCTGCTCCCGTTTTCCGGCCTTCTGGGTAACCAAGCTCGTAAGCGCCGGCCGCAGCCCTGCGCCACCTACGGACGTGAACGCGGTAACCCACAAGAGCTGCCCAATCGTTCGCGTCAATCCAACTGCGGCGTATCCGAGCATCGCTGTAACAAATCCAAGCCGGACCACCTTGCGCTCACCCAGCCACTTCACCATCCGGCCCACGACACCGCCTTGCATGATAATTCCGAGAAACCCGTTGAACGCGAAGATATACCCAACCTCGCGAACGCCCACCGGATGGCCATTCCATTGATACCTGCGCTCCGCAAACAGGGCGAATCCGGATATGAACGTCGAGAACGAAAACGAGAACAGGAGCCATTGGGCCAGGAGCCGGGCCAGCTCTCGATCGCGGAAATACCGCGAATATTGGCCCCACGAAATCAGCGGCAAACGCCTCCCGCCGGGTCCGGCGTCCCCTTCCGCCTCACGGTGTTCGTGAACCACTTCCCGCCGCGGCAGTAAGAAGTACGTGCACAGAATCGTCGTCAATGAAAGCCCGGAAGCTGCGAATATGGGCGCCTGATATCCAAAGTGCGCCAGGTAACCCGAAATAGCCGGGCCTACGAGGAAACCCAACCCGAACGCAATTCCAATTACCGCGAAGGACTTTGCCCGCTCCTCCGGTTTCGTCATATCGCTGATGTAAGCCTGCGCAATGCTAAGATTCCCCGCCGTCGCCCCATCAATCGCCCGCGCCACAAACAGCATCCAAATGTGCGTCGAAAATGCAAGCAAAAGAAATCCGCCGAGCGTCCCCGCTTGGCTGATCAAGAGAACTGGCCGCCTTCCCACTCGGTCCGACCATTGCCCTAAAATCGGTCCGGCGATCAGTTGGCAGACGGCGTACGTCGCCACAAGTTCGCCCACTGCCGTTGCCGATGCACCCAACCGTTCCGAATAAAACGGCAATAGCGGAAGAATGATCGTGAACCCGAGTACATCTACCGCCACAATCAAAAAAATCGGTAGTAAGGGTGATGAAAATCGCCGCCGTGGCTTCGCCTCGCTGATTTCGGGCGGCAGAGTCACATTACGATCTTATCCGCAACCTGGTGTTCGCCGCCCCACATTACGCCTCGGAATACCTGAAAATCCGCACCAAACCTGCAAATACTACCTGATACGGTTTCCGGTTGCATGTGTATTATTCGAACAAATTGCAGCACTTACTAATTGGCAAACGCCGTGCTCTTTTCTTTCGGTTATGAAAGCTCTTACCATTAGCCTTCTAGCCTTATTCCCGGCGATGCTCCTGGGGCAAGAACCGAATCCGACTCAGAATACCCAGCAGGCCCCCTCAACAGGCCAAAATCCAATATTCCGCGTGCAGGTGGTCTCACATTCTGTACAGGCGGTCAGCTATCGCAACCGTAGCGGCTGGACGAAGATCGATTTTCGTGGTACGTCGATAGCTCCTACGGCCAAGGGAACTGCCGAGGTCAACGGCCGCTTAGGTCGCACAGAAGCTAAAATAGATGTCAAAGATCTCCCTTCGCCCACGAACTTTGGTTCAGAGTTCTTGACGTATGTCCTTTGGGCGATCACACCCGACGGCCATGCGGCGAATTTAGGCGAGGTGGTTCTCGACTCGGGCGGCAAGTTTAGCGGGAGCTTTACTACCGAGCTTCAGTCGTTCGGACTAATCATTACCGCGGAACCGTATTTCGCCGTGAACCAGCCGAGCGATGTCGTCGTCATGGAAAACGTTGTTCGTGAGGACACCATGGGCAAAGTCGAATACGTAGACGCCAAATACGAGTTGCTTGCCCGCGGCGAATACACCTACCAGGTTCCGGCTTCGCAGTTGCACCCCATCATCCTCGATTCAAGCAAGAAGAGTCCGCTCGAGCTCTACGAGGCGCAGAACGCGGTTCAGATTGCTCGCTACGCCAAGGCGGATCAGTATGGAGGAGATACCTTTCAGGACGCGGTAAATCTTCTGAATCAAGCCCAGGATTATGAGGCGCGGAAGCAGTGGAGACCAGCCACCATGACTGCCAAAGAAGCCGTGCAGAAGGCCGAAGATGCGCGGATCATCGCCTTGCGCCGTCAGCAGCAATTAGCTCTTGAACAAGAGCGCCAACAAGCCGCGGCGCGCCAGGCCGCTGCGCAGAAACAGGCCGAAGAAGAAGCGCAACAACGTGCGGCTGCCGAGCAGCAGGCCCAGGCCGCTGCACAACAAGCGCAACAAGAGGCCGCGCAGAGAGAAGCTGCTGAAAAGGCAAAAGCCGAAGCCGATGCGGCTCGTGCTCAGGCAGACGCTGAGGCGCAAAAAGCTCAGCAGGCCGCCGCGGATGCAGAGCGCCTTCGCCAACAAGCTGAAGCCGAAAAGAACGCCCTCAGGGAGCAATTACTCCAGCAATTTAATGCTGTCTTGCAAACTCGGGAGACTGCTCGCGGGCTGGTGGTGAACATGAGCGATGTCCTATTCGATACTGGCAAATACACCCTGAAATCTGGCGCTCGCGAGAAACTTGCCAAGATCTCCGGCATCGTAATCTCACATCCCGGTCTCAATCTGCAAGTCGAAGGCTATACAGACAGCACTGGTACCGACGAATTCAATCAGCGGCTTTCAGAGCAGCGCGCCGACACTGTTCGCGAATTCTTGATTGGTCAGGGAATCAATCCTCAGACCATTACATCGGTCGGCTACGGCAAGAATTATCCTGTAGCTTCCAACGACACTCCCACAGGCCGGGCGCTGAATCGCCGTGTCGAGCTCGTCGTTTCGGGTGAGGTCATCGGAGTAAAAATCGGAGTTCCGCCCGCAGAGGGCCAGACACCCGCCCCTCCGAATAACCCGCAGCAGCAGTGATCCGATTAGTTCTCTTTATATTGTTGCCTGCAACTATGAAGGGAAGCGGCGTGCTTTTGCCCATTTAGGGGCTGGCACGTTAAATCCTCTAAATTATTTGTAATTTCTTATCCGGCCGTTTTAAAAATACTTGTGTAATTCCCCTAAATGTGCGTCAAATGGGTACAAACGTTCCTTTACCTTTTTGCGGGCTTGTGTTTTTACACAAGCCCCTCTTTTTATAGGCGCCTTTTGGCGTTCTTCTTTAAAAACCTAAGTAGCAGAAAGTAATTATATTCTCGCACGGATGGTTGCCATAAGAGGCGGTTATCCTCCTCGCCCAGTCCCACAGCGAACCGCGACCGTCAGGCAGCGTAAAATGCAACAAATTGCTGTTGAAATGAACGACGATTGGTGAGCCGGGCGGGAATCGAACCCGCGACCACCGCATTAAAAGTGCGATGCTCTACCAACTGAGCTACCGGCCCGTAAACGCGCTCGCCAAACGTCTCTCAGAATATCATCGAAGATCATCGTATTGCTTTTGAGAGCGTATAATCGCTAAGCTGTAACCGCCGTTCGAAGCTCTGACAATGAAACTTTTTGTGCGTAACTCACGCGGTCCTCTTGATTGGCTCATGCTCGGCACCGCCTCTGCCGCCGGTTTATTTCTTACGGGCAAAATAGTCCGAAAGCTCTCTGTGTCGAAGCTGGACCTGCGCGACAAGATTGTCTTGATCACCGGTGGTTCCCGCGGCCTTGGCTTGTGCCTCGGCTTCGAGTTGGGAAATCGAGGTGCTCGCTTGGCTCTTTGCGCGCGAGATCAGCAAGAGCTCGAAGAGGCGCGCAACCGTCTTGCCGCGCGCGGTATCGAAGCTGCGGTTTTTCCATGCGATATCAGCGATGAGTCGCAGATATCGCCGCTCGTGGGGAATGTGTTGGATCGCTATGGAAGAATCGATGTGCTCGTCAACAACGCTGGCCACATTATCGCTGCGCCGTTCGAGAGTTTTGATCACTCCGATTTCGAGCGCGCCATGAACGTCATGTTCTGGGCGCCCGTCAATCTTAGCTTTGCTGTGCTGCCGCTCATGAAGCAGCAGCGCAGCGGAAGCATTGTCAACATCACTTCCATTGGTGGTCGTGTTAGCGTGCCTCATCTGCTTCCATACTGCTGCGCTAAATACGCTTTCGTCGGATTCTCGAACGGCCTAGGTGCGGAGGTCAAATCGCAAGGCATTCATGTCCTGACCGCAATTCCCGGGCTGATGAGGACCGGTTCTTATCTGAATGCTCAATTCAAAGGATCAGCCGAACGTGAATTCGCATGGTTTGGCCTACTCGGGAATCTTCCGGGTTTCTCCGTAGCTGCCAGTTACGCGGCGCGTTGCATAGTCAACGCGCTCGAAACAAATCGGCACACCTGCACAATCTCGCTACCCGCCAAATTCTTGATGCGCGCCGAAGCGCTCTTCCCAGAGACGACGCAAAGGGTTTTCAGCGCCACCAGCCAATATCTCTTGCCCGCGCCCAATGGGGAGAAAGTCGCCCTATCTGGTAAGATACTGAACAACAGATTCAATCGAGTATTCCAGGCGCTGACTGCGCTTGGAAAATCTGCTGCACTGCAACTAAACGAATGATAAGTGCGCCAAACTAACCCGTTAAAATACGGGCTTTTGTAACACAAATTAAGCAATCAAATCTATAAAGCGCAGGCCATTAGCCGCACTTCGCCTGCGCGTCTGATGTGTACTCTTCTCCAGATTCGGAGACTAAGGATCGGTATTGTCAACAACTTATCCTATTTTTCGAAGCTTTCTTCAGGCAGGTTTCGAGTGTTCTACGCACAAGTTGAAAACCGGCCGGAGACTCGATCTTCTCGCTTCCACTCAGCACGATTGTTTCGCACGTGAGGACTATAAGCGCCTTCAGGCGTTAGGAATTCGAACCGTTCGCGTCGGTACTCGATGGCATCTAATCGAGGGTTCGCGCGGCCGCTACAACTTTGATTCCGCATCGGTTATCCTTGACGCCGCGGAAGAAACCGGGACCGAGATTTTGCTCGATTTGCTACATTTCGGCTGGCCCGATGATGTCGATATCTTCAGCCTGGATTTTGCAGGGCGGTTCGCTGAGTTTGTCGGCGCGCTAATTCACTTTTTGAAAAAGCGCGGTTATCGCTGCAATATGTTCGCTCCGGTAAATGAGATTTCTTTTCTCTCCTGGGCAGCCGGAGATAAAGGCGGCATTTATCCCTGTGCTATTGGCCGCGGCTCTGAATTGAAACACAATCTTATTCGAGCTGCTGTATCGGCTAGTAAAATCATTCTTAGTGAATTACCAAGTGCGCGACTAATTGCTCCCGAACCTGTAATTCACATTATCGGAAATCCGACCGTCCCGGGAGATGAAATAGAAGCAGAGAATTACCGGCTGTCTCAATTTCAAGCTTGGGATATGTTATGCGGCAGAATGGCTCCTGAATTAGGAGGTAAACCTGAATACCTCGATATTATCGGCGTCAACTTCTACGCGCAGAATGAGTGGGTACACAATGGAGCAACTCTTACTGGTTGTGATCCAGAGTATCGTCCTCTTCACAAAATCATCCAAGAAGTCTGGAGCCGCTATCGCAAACCTATCTTCGTATCTGAAACCGGCACTGAAGATGGAAACCGCGCTGAGTGGTTCGTTCACATCTGCGACGAAGTTCGCGCGGCGCTGAAGCTAGGTATCCCAGTACAAGGACTATGCCTTTACCCGATATTGAATCACCCCGGTTGGGAAAATGATCGCCATTGCCACAATGGTTTGTTTGACTATGCCGATCCCTCGTCCGGCGATCGCCATCTCTACTGGCCTCTAGCCCAAGCAATTCTCGAGCAACAACCTAAACTGCCTGCCTGGAAAGACGAATCGATTATGAGCCGTAACAACCTTGACCTGGTCTGTCTATCCCATCTTCGTTGGGGATTTGTATTTCAGCGTCCTCAGCATTTAATGAGCCGTTTCGCAAGGAATCGGAGAGTCTTCTTTCTCGAAGAACCCGTTTTCGAAAATGTCGAGCCTCACTTAAAATCTACCGTTTGCCCCAGAACGGGAGTGCGTGTCCACACACCTGTGCTGCCTCACGGCTTAAGCCCCCAGCGAATCGTGGAGCTTCAGCGAAGTCTTCTCCATGCGCTCATCCAAAATAACCAAATCGTCGATTACATCGCCTGGTATTACACGCCAATGGCTCGCGAGTTTGCGGTGGATTTAAACCCTGCAGTTACGATTTACGACTGCATGGATGAGCTTTCGGCCTTTGTTGGCGCTCCTCCATCGATGCGCTTTAACGAAGAAACGCTCTTTCGTCACGCCGACTTAGTGTTTACCGGGGGGGCGAGCTTGTTTGAATCCAAACGCAGGCAGCACCCTTGCGTGCATCTTTTTTCCAGCAGCGTAGATGTAGCCCATTTTGCCCGTGCTCACGCCATCGAAATCGAGCCTGCAGACCAGTCTCATTTGCCCCGTCCCCGCCTAGGTTACGCGGGCGTGATCGATGAGCGGATGGATATTGACTTACTAAGAGCGTTAGCTGCAGAAAAACCGGATTGGCAAATTATCCTACTCGGTCCGGTAGTCAAGGTTGATGAGGCTTCCTTGCCCAGAGCTGCCAATATTCACTATCTCGGCATGAAACAGTACACAGACTTACCCGAATATCTGTCAGGCTGGGACGTCGCTATGCTCCCCTTCGCTCTAAACGAATCGACGCGCTTTATCAGCCCCACAAAAACTCCCGAGTATCTCGCAGCCGGTCTTCCGGTGGTCTCGACGTCCATACGGGATGTGGTAAGGCCGTATGGCGAGCTGGGGCTTGTCTCCATTGCCAACGGAGTCAGCGAGTTTATCAGATCGGTTGAAACTCTGCTGCA
Organism: Acidobacteriaceae bacterium; assembly: GCA_019240405.1. GTDB lineage: Bacteria > Acidobacteriota > Terriglobia > Bryobacterales > Bryobacteraceae > Bog-105. Next base: position 37,523 of record JAFAYL010000031.1, on the reverse strand, counting down.
GAGCCCTCTCCGTGCTGACTTCCGGGCGAAAGTCGATCAGTTTCTCTCACAATCATCGTGGGACAAAACATGGAATCGCATGAGCGAGCTGATTGACAATACGCTTCTTCTGAAACGCTGTGCGCCCGCCGGTGCTCAACCGATTCGGCGGCCCTCCCCCAATGTGATCGTCTCAACAGAAGGCGCCACGCATGTTTGATTACTTGGTCGTTGGCGCCGGATTTGCCGGAAGCGTCGTGTCAGAGCGCCTCGCGCGCGGCTTTGGCAAGAAGATTCTCATTGTCGATCGTCGCAACCATATTGGCGGTAATGCGTACGATCATCACAACGAAGATGGAATCCTCGTCCATCGTTATGGCCCGCACATCTTTCACACAAACTCGGAACAGGTCTATCAGTATCTATCTCACTTCACGGCATGGCGGCCGTATGAGCATAGAGTCCTCGCCTCCGTAGACGGAAAGCTCGTCCCCATCCCAATCAACTTAGATACCGTCAACTTACTGTACGGGCTGAATCTCACATCGGAAGAGCTAGAGACGTTCTTCGCTGCGCGCGCCGAAGCCCGATCTGCTATCCGAACCTCAGAAGACGTGGTCGTGAGCAAGGTTGGCCGCGATCTCTATGAAAAAATGTTCCGCAATTACACGAGAAAGCAATGGGGTAGAGATCCTTCCGAATTAGATGCGCAGGTGACTGCCCGAATCCCGGTCCGAACCAATCGAGACGGTCGCTACTTCACAGATCGTTTTCAAGTCATGCCGAAACACGGCTACACTCGCCTGTTTCAGAATATGCTGGACCATCCGAACATTACTATCGCGCTCGGCGTAGATTATCGCGATGTAGTGCATGATATCGAATTCTCGGAATTGATATACTCAGGTCCCATTGATGAATATTTCGATTTTCGTTATGGTGAGCTGCCTTACCGCTCTCTGCGTTTTCAACACGAGACCGTCAATGTTGAATATCTACAGCCTGTAGCTGTGATAAATTACCCAAACGAGCACGCGTACACCCGTGTAACTGAGTTCAAGCATTTGACAGGACAAGTTCATCGCCGGACAGGTATTGTATACGAGCATCCATCAAGCAGTGGAGATCCCTATTACCCGGTTCCCACGCCTGAAAACGCCGCGCTTTACAAGCAGTATGCGGCGGTAGCAGCAGTTACGAAAGGCGTGCACTTTGTAGGCCGGCTAGGCACCTACCGCTACTACAATATGGATCAGGTTGTGGCTCAAGCCTTAACGCTGTGCAAACAGATAACCGCTGCTCCCGGTTTCGAATACCCGAAAGCCGCAGCCGCTGCTGCGTCGGTCGGTCAAAGGATCTCCGCTGTTCCCGCTCTCGGAATTTAGCACCAGAGTTCATGCGTGAGCTGACCATCGTCTCGCCACATCGCGACGATGTCCCCTTTTCCCTCTATCTTTGCCTTTCAAGATGGTGTTCTCTCCCGATTCAAGTCAACGTGGTCACGGTTTTCACCGTTAGCGAATATGCTCCTCGCGCGAATCTTTCTGAGACTGGCCGCGAGGCGGTAAGATCGGCCGTTACCTATCTCCGGCGCCGGGAGGACCGGCGCGTCTTCAATTTGATTGACAAACGAATCAAAGTCCAGCCTCTCAACTTGCTCGATGCGACTTTAAGGCTCGGCATCAATGTTGATTCCGTTTGTAAAGCTTCTGAAGGCAACACGGCTGGCACTTATTCCGAAGTAGACGCGCTTAGTAACTGCTTTAAGCGTTTTCTTCTGCGAGCTTTAGTCCTGGCTCCTTTGGCGCTTGGAGATCATGTCGATCATCTAATTGTGCGCGCCGCTGTCATCAAGAGTTCTGCACCTCATAAGTTGGCCTTTTACGAGGATCTTCCATACGCAGCTTGGGTCACGACTGCTTCGGTCCGGGAGACAATCCACCAAATTGAACAAACCACGAATGCGCCGCTCAAGCCGTTTATCGTGCGCCACAAGAGTCAGATATCGCGCAAGCGTGAAGTAATCAGGCAGTACAAATCGCAGATCAGTGGCGCTGACGCAGCCGAAATCGCCGGGTTTGCGGTGAATTATCACGGCGGCGAGCGCATTTGGGTACCTAAGCGCAGCCGAGCTTGGAGGGCTCTCACTCGCGATCGGTATGCCTAAAAGCTCTGGGGACGTGCTCGTATCGGAGCCTCCAGGCGAACGCCTGGAGGTTTGCGTTAGTGTTCCTGCGAAAGATGAGGAAGAGCTATTACCTTCGGCTTTACGTGCGCTCGCGGAACAGAAAACAGACTCTGGCGAACCCATCGCACACGAGCGTTACGAAGTAATTCTCCTGATCAACAACACTCGCGACCGCTCTCGCCAAGTGGCCGAGCAATTTAAGCGGCTTTATCCCACCTTCCAGCTCCACATTGTCGAGAGAAATTTCAAGAAATCGCATTCCCACAACGGCTATGTGCGCCGCCTGCTCATGGATGAAGCTTGCCGCCGATTGGAGTCGCGCGACCTACATGATAGCCCGATTCTGTCGACAGACTCGGACAGCCAAGTGGCGCCGAACTGGATCTCGCGCAACCGTGAGGAACTTACGAGCGGCGCGGAAGCGGTAGGTGGCCGGATAGTCATACCTGCGTGTGAGGAGTGCCTTCTCGATCCCGCAACTCGCGCCATCCAACGCTACGATCATTTGTATAGGCGCTTAGTTGCTTGGGTGGAAGATTCTTTAGATCCGCAGGCCCATGATCCTTGGCCGCGCCATCATCAGCATTTTGGCGCGAGCTTCGCCGTCACTCCGCGTGTTTACAAACGCATCGGCCGCATGCCGCCGCGGCGCTATCTCGAGGACATTGCTTTGTATCAGGCGTTGATGCGTCACGACGTGCGCCTTCGGCACAGCAACAAGGTTCGGGTCTTCACTTCCGCTCGCCTTGCGGGAAGAGCGCGGTTCGGCTTGTCCAGCGAGTTGACTTACTGGCAATCCCGCGGAAAAAAGGTTATGCGCGTCCCGGTCGAGCGCCGTGAGTTTCTGGAGTATCTCTTTATCGCCCGCCGTCGCTTGCGCCTCCTATGGCTTGATTACCGGGACACGGCTGCAATATCTGAGCGCCGGGTTCGCGACATCGCGCGAATTACCGGAATACATTTCGCGCATCTCATGGCGGAATTGCAAAGCGCTCCGCGTTTTGGCGTGCTCCTGGAGCGTATAGCCTTCTATGAGGCGTGCCGTAAGATGTGGCCCGATCAGTTACGGCTAGCGCCGATGAAGAATGTTGTCGATGAGCTCCTTGCGGCTTTCCGTCGCTCTACCCGCCTTGCCGCTCCAAAACATCAATTCGATACAGATCGGTACGAGCTTGTGTCATCAATTCCCATCCTGGCTGCTTCAGCAGCAGTTCGTGTACATCATCTCCCTGGAGCGGGTAGCCCGGCACAACTGCTAACCAGTGAACCAGCAACAAATGGCCGGCCGACGCAGTATGCATCGTCATCTTCTCGCCTAACTTTGCAAGATCTTCGAGTGACAAGTAATAACCAACTTCCGACAGAACCGTAAGATCAAACGTATCCTCGGGATATTCTTCAGGGACCGTAACTAAAGCGAACTGGACCTGTGGATAGACCTGGCATCGCTGTAGAGCCTTCTTCAACGCAGTCGCACTAACATCGATCGAAAGTAATCTACGGCATCGTTGCGCTAACTTCTCCGTAAATACACCAATCGAGCAGCCAATTTCTAGAGCATTGGAGTACTGTTTGCGGCGAAGAGCCCGTAAGCTCGCCTCATACTTTTCTGCTTCGTATTCGCTCGTCTCGTAGTTCCAGGGATCCTCGTTCCCTTCGTAGAGGCGGATAAAATATTCGCGTGTTCCCGATTTCGTCATCGCTCGTCTGCGCGCCACAGCGCTTCGACGAAAGGCCACGTGCGGTCCATCCACATGGTTACCGGATCGAATCCGCTCGAATGGGCATATGAGATTAGCTCGGCTTGGGTGAATTTATGGGACAACTCCGTGCAGATCGTCTCTCCTTCCCGAAATCCGACCCTCAGGTCCGGTTCTCCCACGTGAACCACCTGATCGCGCTGGGAGCGCAAATGCATCTCGATGCATCGCTCGCTCGAATTCCAGCGGGCCTCATGTACAAACGATCGTAGATCGAAATCGGCGTCCAGCTCCCGGTTCATCCGGCCCAGCAGATTCAGGTTAAAGGCCGCCGTTACTCCCGTCGGATCGTCATACGCGGCAATCATCCGCTGCTCATTCTTGACTAGATCCGCGCCCACCAAAAAGAAATCTCCCGCTCGAAGATTCCATCGAATGTGCCGGAGAAATTCGACTATCTCACATCTCTTCACATTCCCAATGGAGCTGCCCAAGAACAACAGCAAAAGTGGTTCATCGGTTGCCCGGTTTTGCGCGACTTCGTTCAGACCTTCCATCCAATCGGCACAAATCGGCTGCACTTCTGAAATATTCGACAGCTCTCGTTCGCACGCCTCGAGCGCCGACGCAGAAACATCGATTGGCCTGTAAGTCACTTCGCGCTGCCTTCGCAGCGCAGCTTCGAGAATGTATCGGGTTTTGCGTCCGCTTCCGCTCCCCAATTCCGCAATCAGTGCAACAGGACCGGTTTCAGAAACAATCGCGTCCGAATGCGAGCCCAACAAGCGTTCGTCCGCTCGTGTCAATCCATACTCGGGAAGCAGCGTGATCGCTTCGAAAAGAATGCTTCCCAAATCGTCATAGAAATAACGCGGTGGAACTTCTTTCTGTCCTGCGCGCCCGAGACCATCTGCAACATCTAAGGCGAATTGAGATAACTGCAATCCAACCGGCGCAGGCATCGCGTTCTAACTTTCTACACACCGGAATGTCGCATACACATGCGGGTAGTCGCGCCGAAACCAGTTTCGGAACGAAGCTCGCAGCAGCCGAGCCACAGTTCGTGGCGAGCCGCCCTTGAGCACGTAATGCTCGCCATCGAAGAAGTTCGCCGAATACCCGGGATACGTTTCATGCGCTTTAAAACCCGGAAAAGCTGCGAACGGCGTCCTCGTCCATTCCCAGCCGTTACCCACTAACTGGCTCACTCCAAACGCGCTGTCCCCGGCCGGTGTCGCATGCACAGGCTCGGGATCCCAGCGCTTGAAATCAAAATTCCCGAATTTGTGCATCGGCGCTTCATTTCCCCACGGATAACGGTGGACGTCGTGAGACGGGCTGCCGTATGCCGCACGATGAAACTCTTCTTCGCTTGGCAACCGGGTTCCAAGCCGATCTGCATACGCTTCGGCTTCGCGCTGCGTCACGTAAACAGGCCAGTCAAGGGGCAAAGGAATCTCGTCAAACATGCCGCGGAAATAAATCGTGCCGCCACGCTCACTCCAAAAATGCGGCATCGCAGCACCGTGATCCCGTACAAACCGGAGATATTCGCCATTAGTAACGTTAAACCGCTGCATTCGGAACGCCGGGACTCGCACCTTAAACTCGTCGTACTCGTTATCCCAACCAAACGAGCCGTCGCGCGGCTTTCCCAAAACCGCTTCACCTTCTGGAATTTCGCGCCAATCGTTCTGTGGTTCGAATGAAGAGGTATTGCGGTACTCGGACGCGTACGGCGCAGTTTTCTTTTCGTAGGGGAAATTGTGAAACATGTATGCTAGCGTTTCGAGGTGCATTTCCCGGTGCTCGAGCGCAATGCAAATAGCGTCTTCGGGAGCTCGCTCGAGGTTCTCATCTACCGATCTTCGGCACCGTTCAACATACGCCTCGACTTGTTGCAGATTCGGCCAATCCTCCGGTGTGTCCGCTGGAAGATGAACCGAGTCGGGATCAATGCCGGCTTGAAACAAATCATCTAACTGCGGATCCAGCGACTTGATTCCAAGAGTTTCCCCGCAGATCTGAATGGAATCGAATGCATCCAGATGCCCGATGTAAAAAATCACCCGATGCCGCTCCGCGATCGGCCGTTCATAGAGTGTCTCGGGTTTGAGAATTGAAAATAGCCTGTCGCTTTCACGCCTTGCGGATCGCAGATCATCAATTAACTTACTCGTCGCAATTTCCAAAACTGGCATGTCGATGTGGCTCCCTTCAGGATGAGTCTCCACCTTGGATGACGATCTGCAGGCCAAGATACACATTATTCGTTCACCCATTCACGCCATCAAGTACTGATCTGGCGAGGTCCAGGGCTTGTTCCCGCGTCTGGATTTCACCCTCAAGCTGAGCGGTTTCAATAACTTCCAAAGCACGCCCAAACTCAGGACCCGGAATGTAGCCCGCTTCAATCAGGTCGCGGCCACTGATCAATCGCGCAGGACGCAGTTCCTGTTCGTCCAGTTCCGCGAGTCTGGCTCGAACAAAATCGTACGTCTCAGTACTTCCGTTACTTGCCAGGCAATCCAGCCGGTGAAGCTCCAGGTGCTCATCGAAATGCGGCAGCCGCAAAAAACGCTTCAACGTGCTTGCCCTCATTTGGAGCACATCCTTGAACCGCATGTGATTCGCCACCAAAGACTCGACCCGATCGGCATCTTCGTTCGAAAACCGAAGCCGCGATAAAATCTGTCGCGCCATTTCCGTGCCAATTTCGGCGTGACCATCGAAGCGAATGCGGTCCGCAACGCGAAACGTCACAGGCTTTCCAACATCGTGAAGAAGAACGCCGAACGCCAGCGTCGGTGTAGCAGCACGCATCCATTCGAGCATCAATAACACATGGGTCCACACATCGCCCTCGGGATGAAATTCCGGTGGTTGCTGAACGCCCTGAAATGCTTTCACCTCCGGCAAGATTTGCGGCAAAAGACCCGTTTGGTCAAGCAACTCCAAGCCGCGCTGCGCCCCGCCCTCCGTCAGAATGCGAATCAATTCGTCGCGTATCCGTTCGGGTGAAGTCTTGATGATCGCCGGAGCGAGCCGCTGGATACCCGCAAGCGTCTCTGGCGCAATAGCGAATTGAAGGCGTGCGGCAAGACGAACCGCGCGCAGCATGCGAAGGTGATCTTCACGGAAGCGCTGTTCAGGGTCGCCGATTGCGCGCACAATCCGCCCCTCAAGATCCGCCCTTCCACCCACGTAATCCAGTACTTCACCCGAAATGGGATCTTGAATAAGCCCGTTAATCGTGAAATCGCGTCGTCTCGCATCGAGTTCGGGATTCGTTTCAAATCGCACTGCGTCCGGCCGGCGCCCGTCCGAATACGCGCTCTCGCTGCGAAATGTGGCTACTTCAACGTGAATACCATCCGGCGTGCCAACGATCACCACGCCGAAATGAGCTCCTACTAGCTGCGAACTGGCGAAATATCGGCAAACCTGTTCGGGAATGGCATCCGTGCCGACATCAAAGTCTTTCGGCGCAATGCCCAGCAGCCGGTCGCGCACACAACCGCCCACAAGATAGGCTTTGTGTCCGCGCGCGCGCAAGTCGCGGATAATTGCCGTGGCTAATGTCTCGCGTGCAGCGCTAACAGGTGTGGCCAAACGGGGAAACGTCCGGTTTCAGACGTTCTCACCACTAGTATCAACTTTCGCGCTCTGGGGCTTCTCACTACCGGCGCTACCATTGCCAGCCGCCATCGCGGCCTGCGCTTCCGCTTTCTTCAGGTCTTTCTTTGAAGGAGGCGCTTGCTCGTGACGATAATCATGATCGTGATAGCACGTCCGGCATCGAACCTTTGCTGCTTGCCCATTCACCAGCGACACAATCGAGTGGTTCGTAATCCTGCGGCATTTCACGCAGTGGTCATCAATGATGTCTCCAAGCCGCTGTTCACCCATGTGGAGTCCGGATGTGCCGAGTATATCAACATTAGACGTCCTACGAACAAGCTTTCCCCACCGATGTCCGGCCTAGAACCCATGGCCCTGACCGGCTCGTTTGTTAGACTAAGGTCTTCTAATCCAACGGCCAGGTAGCTCAGTTGGTAGAGCGCAGCCCTGAAAAGGCTGGCGTCGGCGGTTCGATTCCGTCCCTGGCCACCACATTTTCAAGTACTTACAAGCAGCCAGAAACATAAGGTTCTAATCGTCCGAATAATATCCGAACATCGGTCAGCCGATGTTATCCAAACCTCAGCCAGAGAACGTCGCGTGCAAAATACCGAGACCCATTCGTGAGGAAGCGGCCCTAGTTTTGCCGACGAAGAGGCCGCGCATTCGACGCTGACCATGGAGAAGTCTCTATATCGCGCGCACAATCGCGAACAAGATTCGGGCGCTTAAGACGGCTCAGGAGGCTTCCGCACTGAGATCATCCCGGCCGCGCGTTCTTTTACCAGAGTCGGCGATCGGCGGCCGTGCAAGCAGGCAATGACAATGCTTTCGTCTGGCTCGATCTTGAACCAGAGTCCGTCTTGAAATCCTCGCACCATGCAACGCCGCACATCGCCAACTTTCTTCTCCTAACCCTGCGCGTTCACGGCGATGCATTCAATCGCCTCACGCACACGAAGCAGAAATTTTCCACCCAAGCCATCCGATTGCTGGTCGTACCAATCAGCGGAGGTTTGGATCTCCTGGTCGGCGATCCGCGTTAACCGAACTCGCTTCAATGCGGTTGCGGGATGCGTTTATGCTTGCGCTCCCTGATGAGCTGCTCAATCCGATCCTTCGCGTCCACGGTGTTTTCTTTATCCTGTTCGTATGTCTTCATGCGGTCCTGGACCGCTTGCTCATCTTCGGGTGTTAAATCAGGTTCGCCGTCGGGTCGTGTGGGCGATGTGCTCATGACCTCGAGTCTACGCCTGCGCTCATAAGAAGGCAATTGGAGTCTGGTTTCCTCCAAGCTCCGCATTCCCAAGTCCAAATTCATCGAGCAGCCTGCCAGACCCTCACCCAATCGATCACCATCTCCTGCGGAAACTGAGACGTCTTGTCGGGATTGCCCGGCCAGGTGCCTCCCACCGCAAGGTTCAGCAATATGAAGAACGGATGATCGAACACCCATTTCGCGCCTCTCGGAAGCGAGCCCGGAGTCACCGTTCCGTACGTTTTGCCATCGAGGAGAAACGTTATCGATCCCGACGACCACACGGCCGAATAGATATGAAAGTCCCGGCTCAATGCCGAACCGTCCGGCAGTGAATATTGCGATGTAATCCCATCCTTACCCGAGTACCGCGGCCCATGCACGGTTCCATGTACCGTCGACGGTTCCCTCCCGATGTTCTCCATCACGTCAATCTCGCCGCAATCCGGCCAGCCGGCCTTCCCAATGTCGTCGCCCAGCATCCAGAACGCCGGCCACATCCCTTGCCCCGAAGGGATCTTGATTCGTGCCTGAATCTTGCCGTATTTGACCGTGAATCTTCCCTCTGTCTTTATGCGCGCGGACGTAAAGCTCCCCGACCGCTCCTTCACTGCGCGTATAACCAGATGTCCCTGGCCATCGTTGAATATGTTTTCGGTTTTGTTTGTATAAATCTCGAGTTCCCGATTCCCAAAGCCACCACCGCCTAAATCGAAGGTCCATTTCGAGAGGTCCGGTCCAGTGTTTCGCGCGCCGTCGAATTCGTCGCTCCAGACCAGCTTCCAATCTGTTTGCGCATGAACCGGCAGCGCGATGAACAGCAGAATGAAAACCAGCCCATTGCGCATTAGCGATTCATGATAGTAGATCAATAGAAACAATGATCGCGAAACGAATCCAGCCAACGAGAGCACGCAGTCGACTGATAGTGCTCGCCGCCTTTTTAATACCGGCATCAGGAATGCCGCTACCGCAACAAGACACAAGCTTCATCGACGCCGGCGGCACGGCACACGTCACAAGAGTGGTTCCAGTTCCGGCAACCGTCAGTCCCGAAGCGCAGAAAGTCCTCGCGCGGCGCGTCTCGGATGCTGCACGGCCTGAGACTCTGGAAAAACGCCGGGCCAATATTGATAAATGGCAACGTGGAGCAGGGGAGCGGTCGCGCTCGCAGTATCCGGTAAACGTCGGACAAGAAACCATCGCGGGCGTGCCCACCAGAGTCATCACCCCGCTGACAATCCCGGAAAGCAATCGCTGCCGTCTGCTGATTAATGTCCATGGCGGCGGTTTCAACGCCGATTCCGGCTCGCTCACCGAAACAATTCCCATCGCCAACCTTGCGCAAACCAAGGTGATTGCGGTTCTTTACCGGCTTGCGCCGGAACATCCGTTTCCCGCTGCGGTTGACGACACGGTCGCGGTCTACAAAGAGCTCCTGAAAGCTTACAAGCCCCAAAACATCGCTCTCTATGGAACATCGGCAGGCGCTATTCTTACCGGGGAAGTAGCGGTGAAGCTTCGCCAATCCGGACAACCCCTTCCCGCGGCGCTTGGCATATTCTCCGGACATGGAGATTTCAGCCGGTTCGGCGATTCGCAAGCGCTATTCGGCCTGAATGGCCTCTCAGGATCCCTCACTCCGCCCTCCAGAGAAGCGCCTCAGAGTTCGTATGCCCGCTCAACAGATTTGAATGATCCTGTTCTCTCACCAATCTACGCGGACTTGCACGGGCTGCCGCCAACCCTCTTCATTACAAGTACGCGCGATCTTCTGCTGAGTGGCACCACCATTCTGCACCGCGCATTCCTCCGCGCCGGCGTGGATGCTCGGCTCGTTGTTTTCGAAGCTCTGCCGCATGCTTTCTGGAATAATCCCGATTTGCCCGAATCAAAAGAAGCGTATGGAATCATGACCGCGTTCTTTGATAAGAATCTGGGGAGATAACATGACCCGACGCAGTTTCGTAAAGACGTCCCTGGCCGCCAACGCCGCAGCAGCTATAGGTCAGGAGCACGCCGCATCCGTTCGTTTCGTTCGGAGGCAGGGGAAAAATCTGGTCGGCCCCGATGGCCAGAGGCTCCAACTTCGCGGCATTAATCTGGGAAATTGGCTTGAGCCAGAAGGATACATGTTTCTGTTTGAAGAAGGGCCCGCATCTCCTCGCGAGATCGAGGCATTCTTTAACGAGCTAATCGGGCCCGCAGCAGCAGAGGAGTTTTGGAAAAAATATCGTCAGCAATACATCACGAAAGCCGACATTGATCTCGTCCGATCCTCCGGCTTCAACTCCGTCCGAATTCCGTTCCACTACAAATTCTTTTTGTCCGAAAATGAAGGCTTTGGATTGCTTGACGCCGCGGTTGCCTGGTGCCGCCAAGCCAAAATCTGGATTATCTTGGACATGCACTGCGCGCCCGGTGGACAAACCGGAACAAACATCGATGATAGCTGGGGATATCCTTGGCTGTTCGAAAGTCAGCAGGATCAGGAATTAACAATCGAGGTCTGGAGACGAATCGCCCGGCACTACCGCGACGAGCCCATCATTATTGGTTACGATTTGCTAAATGAGCCAATTCCTCATTACCCGCAACTGCTGAAATACAACAGCCAATTAGAACCGCTTTATCGCCGCATCACCAAAGCCATCCGTGAAGTGGACAAGAATCACATCATTATCCTCGGTGGCGCTCAATGGGACAGTAACTTCAAAGTCTTCGGACCGCCATTCGATTCGAATGTCGTTTACCAATTTCACAAATACTGGACGTCTCCCACCAAAGATGTCATTCAGGAGTATCTCGATTATCGCGACCGCTACAACGTGCCGGTTTGGTTGGGAGAATCTGGCGAGAACACTGATGAATGGATTCAGCAGTTTGTCCGTGTTTTGGGAGAGAACAAGATCGGCTGGTGCTTCTGGCCGTACAAGAAGATGGAAAAGTCTTCTTGCGTCGTCTCCATTCCAAAGCCCGCGCACTGGGATGAGATCGTCGCGTTTGCCAAGCTCCCCGGGGGAACCGGATCGGCAGAGAAACGCATTGCGGCGCGCCCGTCGCTCGAACACTCTCGCCAGGCATTAGAAGATCTGCTCGATAAAATCCGCCTGGAGAAGTGCCGGGTGAATTCGGGTTATCTGAAGGCTCTCGGGGTGAAGCAGCCTTCATTCTGAGCGATACCGTTCCCCTTCGGGTGAGTCTATGTCACAGGAAGGTCTCGACTTGACGAACGGAATGTGACGTGTTCGTCAAGGCAGGAAGGAGTTGAAGATGCCAAGTTGCTCATCAACGCGTTGCCAGAGCTGGTTCCGGTTGTCTTCGATACTGTTTGTGGCCCTTTTGGGCGCTAGCTTCGCGCTTGCGCAAAACACGAATTCCGGCGAAATTCGCGGTACAGTTACTGATCCTAGTGGAGCGGTATTGCCGGATGCCACCGTGACAATTCTCAATGTCGACACTGGCGTAAGCAGGAGCGTGACAACGAACCAGAGCGGCATCTATGACGCGGTTTCCCTTCTCCCGGGAAACTACAAAGTTACTTTCAACGCCAAGGGTTTCAACGATTTCGTTCGCGATGGGATTACATTGCAGGTTCAGACGCTCACGTTGGATGCCCAGCTAACCGTCGGAACAGCCCAACAACAGGTGGAGGTTACAGCCGAAGCGACCATGTTGAAGACCGAAACCGCCGAGCAGTCGACGACCTTCGACGCGAACACGTTGATAAATCTGCCGAATGTGGGTCAGGACTGGGAAAACTACACGAAAGTGCTCCCCGGAGCCGTTGGGAGCGGCCAGGGGATTGCCGTAAACGGGAATCTGCCTTATTACGCGAATTTCCTTGCCGACGGCGCGTCAACTACGTTGCCGCACAGTGGTAATACCGATACTTCGGTTCTGGAGACCATGTCCGAGCTCCAGATCCAAACCTCGACTTACTCGGCGCAATACGGGATTGGCGGCGCGGCGTTCAATCAAATCAGCAAAGGCGGAACAAACGAATTTCACGGCGCCGTATACGAGTACTTCCAGAATGACTTTTTGAACGCGAGAGATTTCTTTGCTCCCAGCGTTGGAAATTTGCGCTACAACAACTTTGGCGGCGCTATCGGCGGTCCGATCCTAAAGAATAAATTCTTCTTCTTCTTTGACGTAGACAAGACCATAAACAACTCACATTACTTTGAGTTTGATACGGTGCCGACGGATGGTAGTTTTGGGACGGTTAATATGCGAGCCGGCGATTTCAACTCCCCTCAGTTCCCGAATATTTATAATCCTGTCACACGCCAGCCGTTCCCGAATAACACGATTAACATTCCGCTCGATCCGGTGGCACTTAGAATTCAAAATGTGTATCCGAAGCCTAATCTCCCGGGGTACATAAATAACTGGCAAGGGTTGCTCGTGAGTTCGTCACCTTTCCTAAAGTACTTTGGACGGCTAGATTACAATTTGTCGGACCGGAACCGCCTAACTTTCTCCATTACCGAGCGGGACCATCGCGGGAGTGGCACTACGTTTGATTACCCATGGACTAATAGCCCATATAGCAGCCCGTTTTACGACATATCTAGCGTGAATGCCCAAGTCTCCGATGTATGGACGCTTAGTCCGAATGTTATAAACGAGTTCCGCTTCGGCTTTACTCGGCAGGGCAACTGGTTTTACCCCAAGACGCTCGGCCAAGGCGTCCCGCAAGCGCTGGGGATACAGTACGCAAAAGCGGACGTAGCTCCTACTGTGAATATAAGCGGAGGCGGGCCTTGCTGCACCTCAGTCGCTGCAGGCACCAATGCCATTTATGTAGAGAACAGCTTCGAACCTTCGGATGTGGTAACCATGATCCGCGGCAGGCACATCCTGAAGTTCGGTGGCGAGCTGTTAGCTTATCAGGACAATTCCACTCCGTGGGGAAACATTAACGCAGCGAACCTTAGCTTCAGTGGCGTCTTCACCCAATCGGGGCCTTCCGGCACGGGCGGACTTGGGTACGCCGACTTCCTCCTGGGGTATGTCTCGTCCTGGGGCGCTTCGGTCACGCCGATTGTGGGCATGCGGCAAAAGAGCCCGCAGTTTTTTGTGAATGACGACTTTAAGGTCCGGCCGAATTTAACTCTGAACATAGGCGTGCGTTATGAGATCCACGGTGGATGGCATGAGGTTAAGAACCGCATCGGCGATTTCGATCCGACGATTCTCAATCCGGTAACTAACACCTTTGGCGCCATGTGGTTCGCCCCGAACAACGGAAGAAATTCGATTCAGGCCGCCAATCACAAGGTCTTTCTTCCTCGCGTAGGTTTCTCGTGGTCTCCACTGAACAACTGGGTGGTGCGGGGCGGCTTCGGGATTTACAGTTACAACTGGACCATGGATACCTACGCGGACAACGCCAAGGGGTTGGGCACGAACAGTGTAGGGTCATTAACCGAAATGGACCAGATCCACCCGGTTTTCATTCTCTCGAACCCGAATCCACCATTGAACTATGTCATAGCCTCGCGCAATCCCGGAGCGTACAACGGTCAATCGGTGAATTACTATCCCTACAACACGCCTGTAGCTCGCAATTACCAGTGGTCTTTCAGTATCCAAAAGCAATTTCCGCACGACATGTTGGCCGAGGCGGCCTATGTCGGGAGTCACGCGACCGGCTTGTATTTTCCCGACGACATAAACCAGGTGCCGCCTAACTTGCTTAAGGAAAGCGTTGCGTTGACCCTCGCGAAACTCAACCCGCAGGTATTAAGACCCTTTCCACAGTTCCAGACCATCAACGGCAGCCGGTATAACGCGATTTCCAATTACGATTCACTGCAACTCTCGATGACGAAGCGGTTCACACATGGGTTCCAGTTTGACGCAAATTACACCTTCGCAAAGATGTTAGATGACCAGGATTCTTCGGGCTATGGTGCGGGCGCCGGAAGCCAGCCTTATCAGAATGCGTGGAATCCTTCGATGAACTACGGCCCTTCAAACTTTGATCTGCGTCATATGTTCAAAGGCGATGTCGTGTATCAGTTGCCGTTTGGAAAAGGGAAAGCATTTCTCAACCGCGAAGGATTTGTGGATGCTATCTTCGGCGGCTGGCAGGCTTCTACGATTTTTGTCGTCCAATCCGGATATCCATTTACCGTCTTTGTCGGAACTGTCAATAACAGCGGTACTTTGTCTAGTAATGCTAGCTGGTATCCGAATCTCATTGGAAACCCGAACGTAGCGAATCCGAACATTCAGGAGTGGTTCAACACCTGTACTCTGTTGCCCGACGGAACGACCAATCCCAGTGGCTGCACCAATCCGGCGTGGGCAATACCGCCTAACGGCACATATGGCACAGCGGGGCGAAACATTTTGCGAGGGCCTGATTTCGTGAGTTTCGATTTTTCAATGGGTAAGAGTTTCCGCTTCCCGCTGCCACGCCGGGAGGCGGGCCAGTTGCAACTTCGGGTGGACGCAATGAATGCGCTCAACCATCCGAATTTCGGCCTCCCAAACAATTACGTGGGAGCCTCCGGCGGATCCGGGATTTTTTACACTCAAGGACCCCGCACGGTTCAGCTCGGCGCTAGGCTGTCCTTCTAATTCAAGCTGACGGTCTGCCGCAGCGGAAGCTCTTGTGACGATCCTCCGGCCATGAACGTGTACTGCCCGGGAACAAGTTTCCAGGCATCTTGCGATTCATCGTAGATCGACAGATATTTACGGTCGATCATTAGAGTTACTTCCTTGCTTTCGCCAGGGTTTAGTTTGATCTTGCTCCAACCGACCAGCCGTTTCGGAGGCTCGCCTGCTTCGCTCGGCAAAGAAGCATACACTTCGGCGATCTCGGCTCCGGCCCGCTTCCCGGTATTGCGAACCGTGAAGCTCACCGTGACCTTCTCGCCGGGCGCGACCTTCAGCCCGGAGTATGAGTATGTCGTGTAGGAGAGTCCGTACCCGAATGGAAACAGGACAGGTTTTTTCTCTGCGTCGTACCATTTGTAGCCGACCTTTAAGCCTTCATCGTAATGAACCTCGAACGTCGGCTTGGCTTCGCCTGTTCTCATCACTGCCTCCGGTCCGGTTGCTCCTGGCGGTGGCATCACCAGATTCGGGTGCGGCAGATCCGCCTCGCTGCGCGGAAATGTGATCGGCAGTTTCGCGCTCGGGTTCACGTCACCGAAAAGAATATTTGCGACTGCATCGGCACCTTTGCTGCCCGCATACCAGGCTTCGACGATCCCGCCGACTTTGTCAGCCCAAGGCATCGTGACAGCGGTGCCGGTCTCGAGTACGACAACAGTCCGCGGATTCGCCGTTGCCACTTGCTCAATCAGTGCGTCCTGGTTCTCAGGTAGCGATAAGTTCGGGAGATCCATTCCTTCGCTTGTCCATTGGTACACAAAAACGAACGCGACATCGGCCTGCTTGGCCACCGCAGCAGCGGCGGAGGGTTCTGTGCCGGCATCGAATTTGATGTCCGCGTTCGGGGCCTTTGCTCGGATGGCTTTCAAAGGCGATGTCGGAAACCAAATCTGTTCCTGCCACTTAGCGGCCGGGCGGCCGGGCGCGTCCACCTGCGCCGATCCGCCGCCCGAAATCATTCCTTCGTTTGCGTGCGGCCCGATGACGGCAATGGAGCGGATTTTTTCGGGATCGAGCGGCAGCATTCCGGTATTCTTCAGCAGCACGATGCTTTGCTCGGCGATCCGCCGCGAGATTTCGAAACCGCCTTCCACATCGACTACCCTCTTCTCTGCAGGCCAATCCACAACGCCGCTCAAGAACTCGGAACGCAGCACGCGATGCACGTGATCGTCGAGCTCGGCATTGGAGATTTTGCCATCCTGCACGGCCTGCTTCAACTTCTCGCCGTAGAACAGATCCTCAGGCTCCTCGTTGTCCAATCCAGCGGCCGAGGCCTTTACTGTGCTGTGCGTCCCGCCCCAATCGGAAACCACGAATCCTTTGAAGTTCCAGTCCTTTTTGAGGACGTCTGTCAGGAGATATTTGTTCTCGCAGGAGAAATCGCCGTTCACGGCGTTATAGGAACACATCACCGCAGCGGGGTTCCCGATTTGAATGCCGATCTCGAATGCAAGCAAATCGCTTTCGCGCATGGCGCGTTTTCCGATCACCGAATTGACTTCGTTGCGGCCACTTTCCTGGTCGTTAACCGCGTAGTGTTTGATATCGCCGATCACATGCTCGGCCTGCTCGCATTTAATGCGATTACCAACCAGCGTGCCGGCAAGAATCGGATCCTCGCCTTGATACTCGAACGTTCTTCCGTTGCGCGGCTCGCGCGTGATGTTCACGCCGCCGCCGAGCGTCATGTTGTAGCCTTGCGCGCGCAACTCGCGGCCAATGAGCCCTCCGTACCAACAGGCCGCTTGGGGATCCCAGCTCGAAGCGGCTGCAATGTTGGAGGGCAGCGCTGTCGAGTAACGCCCGTTGTCGCCACTCGATCTCACGCCATACGCCGCGTCGCTCATCTGAATCATTGGGATGCCGAGCCTGGAAGCGCCGAGCACGAATCCCGCACCGCCGTTGCCGAGATAGGCATTGGGAAAGGTTTTTCCATGCCAACCCGGCATGCCGTTCCCATGCAGCAGATCGATCTTTTCGTCGAGGGTCATTTCCTTCAGAACCATGTCCGCGCGCTCGTCGGGTGATAAGTGCGGGTTCATCCAAGGACGAGACTGGGATTGTTGGGCGGCGGCTTCTCCAACGCAACATGCGAAAGTAGCAGCAAGGGCGAGGTGAGCGAGGCAGGACTTGTTCATGCGGATCTCTCCGGAATCGTAGAAACTGCGCACACCATCATATAAAGCGAATGGCGAACCAGTCACCAGATAGACGCGAGGTCTTGGCGATGCTCGCAAAAGTAGCAGCCATGAGTCAATTTGGCGGCTTCAGCCGTTGGATCTGTGCTGCCGAGCATGCGCACACAGAGAATGCGCCAAAGCCTCGGCCAGCAACTTACACGCCGCAATTCTTCACTCCGGCTGAATACAAGATCATCGACCAAAGTACGGAGCTCATCATTCCCAACGACGGCACTCCCGGCGCGAGAGATGCCGGCGTGAGCGAGTTCATCGACTTCATGGTTGCCCACGATGATGACATTCAATACCGCTTCAGGACCGGAGTGGCGTGGCTCGATGCATTCGCAACGGAAAACTATGGCTCCGGATTCTCAGATATCTCGACCGCTCAGCAGCAGGCGCTCCTCCGGCGTCTGGCATACCGCGACCAGCAGTTCCCGACGGAAATACAGGGCCAGGAGTTTTTCAAGTTGCTTCGCGAGTATACAGTGATGGGTTACTACACCAGCCGAATTGGACTGGAGCAACTCGATTATCCCGGATTGAAGCTCTATTCAGCGTCTCCCGAGTGTCCCCACAAAGATGATCCCGAGCACCGGCACTTGGCGCCACCGCGATTCTAAATGTCAAAACAGATTTACGACGTGATTGTGATCGGAACCGGCGCGGGCGGCGGGATGGTGATTCATCGCCTCTGCCAGGCGGGAGCGAAGGTATGCGCTCTGAATGGGAGCCGCCGCCTCGACCCTCGCAAGGACTTTCGCAATCACAAGCAGCCATACGACATGAAGTTTCGTGGATTCAACGATCCAAAGAAACGCAAGCAGTCGATCGGCTACATGGACAACGAGTACACGGATGGAATCTGGGAGCACGAGATCGTTTTCACAACTGCACCCGGAACCGAATGGACATGGCGCCGCTGCTTTGCCGTCGGGGGCAAGACGAACTTCTGGGGCCGGTCCTCAGCGCGATTCAGCGAAATCGATTTTAAAGCTGCCACACGCGACGGCTACGACGTTGACTGGCCGATCACGTACGACGAAATCGCTCCATACTATACCCGCGTCGAGCGCATGATCGGCGTAGCTAGCACCGTGCAAAATCGGGCGAGCAATCCGGATGGCGAATATTTGCCGCCGATGAACTTTCGCTGCATCGATCGGATTCTCGAGAGCGGCGCGAAGAAGATCGGAATTCCCTATCTGCCGGATCGCATTGCGCAGCTCACGCGAAATCACGCCGGGCATCCGGCGTGCCATTACTGCGCGAACTGCTCGGAAGGCTGCGATACTGGTTCGTTCTTTTCGACTCCGTGGTTTTTCTTGCCCGAGGCAGAGAAATCGGGCAATCTCGAAATCCGGACCAATGCGCTCGCGAAGAACATCGTCGTTGACGAGAACGGCCGCGCCGCCGGTGTCGCTTATATCGATCGCACCACACGGCAAGAGGTGGAAGTTTTCGCAAAGAATGTAGTCGTCGCGGCATCTTGTGTCGAATCGGCGCGCATTCTTCTGAATTCCAAATCGCGCCAGTGGCCAACAGGGGTAGCCAACTCGAGCGGGCAGGTGGGCCGAAATTTATGTGATCACCTTTATGGGACAATAGTGCGCGGCTACTTTCCACAACTTCTCGGCCAACCCAGTTTTCCCGATAATGTTTCGGCGAGCACGGTTGCTTGGCTGCCCCGCTGGCAGAATCTCGAAAATCCGCGAAGCGAGAAGTTCATTCGCGGATACTCCGTCTATCCCGACGGCGGCTGCGGCGGTTTTCCGTCGTACTTCGATCAGATCGAGGGTTTCGGCAGTGAATTTAAGCGCGAAATCAAACGCCGCTACCCGACGCCGATCGGCTTCTATATTCAGGCGCCCACGCAGCGCAGCGATTCCAACTACGTCGACATTGACCCAACTGTGAAGGACGTCTATGGAATTCCCGCCGCGCGCCTTCATTTTCAATGGGACAAGAACACGCTGTTGATGTGGGAGCACGGGAAGCAAGCCTGCGAGCAACTTCTTCACGCAAGCGGCGCCGAATACCTCGGCGCTGGCGAGATCGACACGCCCGGAACAAGCCTGCATGAAACGGGAACCTGCCGCATGGGGAATGATCCGAAGAAGTTTGTGACGAACCGCTTCGGCCAAACCCACGATGTTCCGAATCTCTACATCTGCGATGCCAGCGTGTTTCCGAATTGCACGGACAAGACAACGACCATTTCCATTCTGGCCTTTTCGCTACGGACGTCAGAGTACCTGATCGAAAACAATAAGACCTAGCGCAATTAGGAGCGCCAAGTCAAAGTAGTAACCGAATCGCCTGGTAGACGGACCTCTGTTTGTTTTCCAGAGATCCGCAACACGACGGCTTGCTCTTGTCCCGCATTCGTCAAAATTGCGATCTGCGTCTGGTCGGGATTCACGAAAGCGACATGTGACACGCTCTTGATATCGCCAGCTGAATCCACGCGACGCGCGCCTCGTCGAATCGCGCGCGAGTAGTGCGAAAACGCCGCATACATTCCGCTTTGAGTAATCTGTTTCGATTGAGAGTTGATGGTGACGATACCGCCGCAGCTAAACGGACCGATATTGGGCTTGCCGGCTTCATCGAGCGCGAGATTCCAGCCGATGATGCAGCGCGCCCAATTGCGAAGAATGCCGGTGAAGGTTGAGCTCCAGCGCGTCCACTCGACCGCGTACTTCGGATTTTGAAGGTCGGGACCTCCTTCGGTCCAATAGGCGTGCTTTTCGGGATGGGCCTCGTGCACGCGCGTCATCGCAGAAGGCTCGCCGAGATAGCCATGCCATGCCACTCCGTCCACATATTGATTTACACCCGCATCATCGAGCTCGCAGATGGCGCGCCCCCACAGGTTGTAGTTGTGATCGATGATCCAGATCTTTGTATCGCCATTCTCCTTTTGGAGCAACGGTCCAAGATGAGCCGCCGCAAACTCCACCTCATATTCTTGACCCCAGAGTGACGCGGGCATGTGCCCGTCCTGATCTGTGTCCACCTCGTTTTGGATCGTGACTGCATTAACCGGAACGCCGGCCTCCGAGTAGGCTCGAAGAAACTTCAAAAAATAACTGGCATAAGCGGGGAAGTATCGCTTTCGAATGCATCCGCCGAACATCGAGTTGTTGGCCTTCATCCAGCCGGGTGGGCTCCACGGCGAAGCGAGCAGGAAAAGATCCGGATTCACGCGGCGCGCCTCCTTCAGGATTGGAATAATGTACTCGCGATCGTGATCAATGGAAAAACGCTTCAAATCCGGATCGGGCTCGCCTTCGTCAAAGCTGTAAACTTTCGCCGCATAATCGCTTGAGCCGATGCAGATGCGGCACACGCTGAAGCCCATCGCAGATGGATGGAACAGCTCATGAAACAATTCTTCGCGCGCGGTCGGTGGAAGCTGATGCAGCGTGTAGCAGGCCGAATCGGTTAATGCCGCTCCGAAGCCAAGCACTTCCTGATAGCCGTTATCTGGATTGATAGTTATCGATTTGGGCGATGCGCCGCGATCCGACTGCCAGCGGAGCGCATTTTCCTCCGCGAAACGCTTGTGACCGGCGGTTACGCGGATAGCAATTTCGCCGCCTGATTGAACGCTTGCGTTTGTGGAGGCGAGAGCAGCTATGCCGGCGGGCGCAACTTTGAGGATCTGGCGGCGAGTCAGGCGACTTGGCATTCTGATCGATGATAACCGCTCATTTCGGCACATCCTGGTCGGGGCGTTCTTGCTCGGAGGGTTGGAGACGCATGGCCTGGTAAATCTGGGTGAGGCGAGCTTTCATTCCTCTAAGTCGCCGGAATTCCACCAGCTCGCGCTTTGCGTCGTCAGTCCGGCCTGCATTGCGGTACAAGGTTGATAGATGATAGTGAATCGCAGCATTAAACGGCTCGATTTGGGCCGCACGCTCGAGCAGCGGAATGGCCTTATCGGACTGGTTCACCGCGATCAACGTTTTCGCGAGACCGAGGTTCGCGCCGGCATCATTGGGCTGCAATTGCAGCGCCCGTGAATAATGCGCTTCGGCAGCTTTCACATCAGACTCACGCGCCGCGATCTCGCCGAGCCTGCATTCGGCGCGTTCATCGAAAGGATTGGCTGTCAATGCGGCTTTGTACTCGCGCTCGACTTCGGCCCGGTCAGAAGGCTGCGAAGAACCGGCGAGTGCCTCCGCAAGTTCGAAGTGCAGGCCGGGAATATTTGGATCGAGCTTCATGGCCTCGCGATATTGCGCGATCGCGCCCTGCGTGTTTCCTTGCCTTGCCGCTTCATGCGCCATCATCTGATGCATCCGCGCGGAATCCGGAGCGAGCATAGCCAAGCTCAACATACTTTCGTCCGCTAAGTCCGAGTAAATGCGATTGGCGGTATAGAGAATATCGACGTCGGTTGGCCTGAGCTGCCGTAACGCGCTCACGATGCCGGCGGCTTTGTCGAGAGTTCCCGAGCCGTAGTAGATCTCGATCAGCTCCATTCCTGCCTGGATGCGAAGCTTTTCATCGGTCAATTGCGGAAAAGACTTTTCCAGGTCTGCCTGCGCATCAGCTGCTTGTCCAATGCGCCTCTCACACATTCCGAGGAGAGCCTCGATCTTCCAGAGCGAAGGCTGGAGCTGAAGCGCCGCGCGAAGCTGAGGCGCAGCGTTCGTGAAATCATGTTGAAAAAACAGCAGCACGCCAAGGTTGCCGCGCGCCTCTATATTGTTTGGATCGAGCGCAACAATGGCGGTGAATTCTTTAGCCGCGACATCTGGCCGCTTATCTCGAAGGTCTTCCTGAGCCTGTCGCGCATGCGCTTGTATCTGCTGCTGAACACTCTCGCCGGCCTGACCGGATGCCATCCCACTGGCAAAAAAGAGAGCGGCTACGCCACCGAAAAGGGCGGACGTTCTGATCATGCGAATCATTCTTGCAGACGCCAGGCTTGCGGCGCCATTTGCTTGAAAGATGGCGGAGAGTGAAAGAGAAAGGGCCGGAGAAGGGAAGCCCTGCCCGGCCCGAATCAGCCCAGAAATTTTAATTAATTCGAGAATTCAAATGTGTTCGCGGCTCCTACGACAGCGCCGACAGCCGAGGTTATCGTCACCTTTACCGAGCCGGAGACCGGAACGGGGAAGAACGTATAGACCTCTCCTGCCAAGAATGTCGCAGTGCCGATTATGGGGGCACCGACGGCAGGCCGTGCCGAGTAAGTCACGATAACAGGTCCGTCTGGTATGGCGGAAAGAGCTAGAACCGGATAGCACGTAGTGATCTCCGAGTAACCGGTGTCCGAAGATGTTGCAAATTGCACAGTCGGCGGCGTGGCAATGACCTTGTACGAGGCACTCGAGATCGCGCTGGGGTTGTAACCCGACGCAACCGCCTGGGCCTGAACCACAGCACTGCTATTCAACTCAATAGGTCCTGAATAGACGGGCGACGAAGATGTTGGAGTCTTGCCATCCAGGGTGTAGTGGATTGTCGCGCCGGGTATTTTGCTCGCGATTGTGATTGTTGCTGGACCCGTTATGCTGTATGGAGTACGCGGCTCAATCGCGGGAGCAGGCGCGGTGACTGCGCTGGATCTTGCTGCAGTGACGAAAGTGGCCGTGGAAGTCGGGAGTGTGAGCTTCGTGACTGGATTGTTGCTCGGGTCGACCCACTTGCCCGCCGGCAACGTCACGGTCTGAGTAATGCCCGTCATATTGAGATACACATAGCCTTCGGTGAACTCTCGCCAAAACAGGCGGCTGCTGACACTTGTTCCCTTACCTGTTCGCAACGTGCTTTGAAAAGTGCCGACGGGATTTCCGAGCGCGGCGTTCCAACCTTCCCATGCGGAAGGAGGAATCGAAGTGGTGCCTGTGCGCGGCGCGAAAAAGAAGTTGGCGCCCTTCACGAGTTCATAGTTTACGAACGCGGATAATAAAGCGCCGTTTTGCCAGTTCGATGGTAAGTACAGGGATCCGACAATAACTGGGCGGTTATGGGCCGCCAGCCAGCTTAGCCATTGCATCGGCTCGAGGTAATAGTGATCTCTCACATATTGCGAAGGTGATACAGTCCAACTGTAATCGTCTTCGGAGAGCGCGCTTCCGACGTTGGCATAAATGGACGAGAACTGGGTGGGATCGGACATGCTGCCGAAATCTGTGTTGATCTTTATGTCGGGCGCGAGTTGAGCGACCTGGTTGAAGAAGTATGCGATGGAATTCAAGTACTCGGTTGAGTTCTGCTGGAAGGGCGGATCCCACGGTACGCCTGGTATGAACGTATTGTTGTCATCCAACACTCCATAGGCGGCATAGAAAAAAGCACAGCCGTCAAGATAGACCCAGACATTATTCAGCTTTTGCATTGGCAATAGCTCGGCGGGCCGGACATATTCATTGAGCCAGAATTTAATAAATCTCTCGTCCGCCACATTCACCGCATACATCCAGCTGCTCGGCGGTGTAGTTGCTTTGCCGTGTGAGTCGAGTCCTAGATACGCGTTGAAGAGTACGGGACGCTTCTTGCCTTCGTAAGTGGCAGTCACGAAAATGGGGTCGCGTCCGGCCGCAACTTCCTGTGCTTCATAGTTACGCAATCCGGTATATGGAAACCCGAGCTTCTCATCGAAGGGGCCGAAATGGTTGAAGTGCCCGTAGTGCCCCTTAATCGCCCTGGGAGCGAGTATGGTGCTATATTGATCCGCTCCAATATAGGCCCCGAAATCTGAATAATGGAAGCCCGTGGCAGGAGGGGTGAAGATGGATCCAAGCTCGGTATCCATTTCAGTTCTGTAGGGGTTCGCCGTCTGCGCATGAATTTGCGCCAGCGGTGAAAACAAAACGAGACAGATTGGTGCAATAGAAAAACGATTGAGTGTCAAAGCAAACGCTCCTTTCCTTCCTTTGCGCAGTGAACGCGCGCAGAGGGATGCCAACAGAATCCTGCTGACGCGCGAGTCCTTGCGATTTGGCGGCTGGTACGTGAGTCGTATCGGCCGTTTAGTAGTGGACTTTAATTAGAAGGTGGGGTCGTTAACAGCTTGTTCTCCAGACCCAAGGAAATCTTAGGAAAGGGTATCCTCTGCCGGGCGGAGTTGCAGTTTGGGCAGATCGGATCAGTCAGGCAGAATCCAGGCGAAGACCACGTTGCCGGCAGGAGTAAGGAGATACTGGCGGCCGTCCAGCTCATAGGTGGAAGGGGCTGTATGCATTCGCGAGCCGAGATTGACGTGCCACAGAGTCTTTCCGGTGCCAGGATCGAGCGCGAGTAAGTTATCTGAATTGTCGGCAGTAAAGAGAAGATTTCCTGCGGTTGTCAGTATTCCGGCAGTGCCTTCGCCATCGCCAAGCTCGTGGGTCCAGCGGATCTTCCCAGTCTGATAGTCGATAGCCTCAAGCACCGAGCTTGCCCACAAATTGCGGTCGCGTCCCGCCCAGCCTTCAGGCTTACCCTCTGCCGTCATATAGAAGATGCTCCACAACCTGCGGGCGCTGACGTAGAACAATTTTGTAACCGGGTCGAAGCTTGGCGCAAGCCAGTTGGTTGCGCCATCTGAGCCGGGAGAAACGAGTACGCCGTCAGGTTTCGCTTCTTTAGCCGGATTCGGAACGGGCTCGCCACGCGAATCTATTCCTTTTGCCCAGTTTGTCGGAATGAATGGGGCCGTGAGGATATGTTCTCCCGTCGTGCGATCGAGGAGAAAGAAGTAACCGTTACGGCTGGCCTGCGCGAGTAGCTTGCGCGTCACGCCATGGTAACTGTCGTCGAAGATGATGGGCGTTTGTACCGCATCCCAATCATGCGTATCGTGCGGTGAAGGCTGGAAATGCCAATTTAATTTGCCGGTATCCGGATTGAGTGAAACGATAGAGCAGGTATAGAGGTTATCGCCCTTGCGGATGTCTCCATTCAATACCGGATTCGGGTTTCCGATACCCCAGTAAAGCTGATTCAGTTGCGGATCGTAGGTGCCGGTCATCCAGGTCATGCCGCCGCCATGCGCGATCGCGTCTGTACCCTGAGGCCACGTCTCTGAACCGGACTCGCCCGGCGCGGGTTCCGTATTCCACCGCCATTGCACTTTGCCGGATTCAGGGTCGACAGATTCGAGGAATCCCGGGATGTCCGTTACATCACCGGAGACGCCGACGATCACGTGATCGCGGATGACCAGCGGAGCCATAGTGGCGAAATATCCGAGCTTCGGATCGGCCAACTCGATATTCCAGCGAACCTTGCCATCTTTCGCGCTCAAGGCAATCAAATGGCAATCGGGCGTCTCAAAATAGAGCCAGTCCTTGTACATGCCGACGCCTCGATGACCGATGTGATCTCCTTGAGATTCGCGGTAATAATGCCAGATGATCCGGCCGCTTCGCGCGTCGGTCGCCCAGACGTTATCGGGAGTCGTGAGATACAGAATTCCGTTGACTTCGAGCGGCATGGATTTGATCGCTACGGATTGCGGCCGCATCACCCATGCGAGCGTCAATTTGCGAACGTTACTCTGATTAATCTGCGAGAGTGTACTGAAGCGCTTTCCGGAATAGTCGCCGTTGAAAGTCGGCCAGCTTTCGGAAAGCGGCTTTGTCAAATTCTCTGGGTGCAGGCCCTCATCCACCGCTGCATATGAAAGTGTGATGACGGCGAACAGTAAGACCACCGAAGCGGATTTCATACGCTTACTTCAATGTCTCCAGATATGCAAACAGATTGTGTATGTCCGCGTCCGTGTACTTACCCATCAATTCGCGATGGGCCGCGAGTGGATCTCGTATGCTCACTTCGACATTGTTCAGCGGCCAGGATCGATACCAACCGTCCTGACAAGTAATGCCGATGATGAAGTCATCCTTGTGCACTATCTTCCCTTCGTAATGCTCGCCGTTTTTCAGCGTTATCACGGCAGTTTCAGAGATGGCACGTTTTTCGCCTGCGGGGTAAACGATTTGCTGCTGCAACTCGAGCGGCGAATATCTTTTTGCGATTCCCTTCAAGTCGCCGGTGATTGAATGGCAGTTTGAGCAGCCTCCTAGACCGTAAAAAAACGCCTTGCCCGCCGAGGGATTCCCGGTGAGAAGTTTAGATAACGGATAATCGCCTGGAACCGTAGCGCTCTTCAGCGCTGCATTGGCCTGATGGTGCAGAAAGGCTACTATGCCTTCGATCTGATCGTCTTTTAAAGTTGTGAAGCTCGGCATTCCCTTGTCGGGGCGGCCGTTCCGGATGACAGGGGCGAGCAGATTGCCGTGATCATCATGGCTCACTATTACAGAACGAAGCAGATCAGGCGCACGCGAGCCTGTGGCATCGTTGCCGTGGCAGAATCCACAGCTTGATTTGAATTCCGCGCGGCCGCGCTCGACGGAGGCAGGATCTTCGTTTTTTTGCTCGCGCGGTTGGGGGATGGATTGATTCGGCTGCTGGGCGCAAAGCGGAAGGTAGACGAGCGCAGCAAGAGCGCTGAATTTCCAGTTGCGTATACCGAAGATCACTCTATCAGTGTCGCCATTGTGGTTTCAGGCGGCGCGCGTGCGAATTTCGTCTTTGTCGGGCGAGGTAGGGGCAGGTTCAGGTGCGTTCGCGGTTGCTGATGAAAAAACGAAGCCATTTTCGGGAGCGAGTGCGGATTTCCCGGGCGAAGCAAGCTGAGCGGACAACGCGGGCGACGCATGCGTCGCCCCTACAGAGGTTTTGAGGCGCGCTTGTTGGAGCTGGCGGAGTTCGGTTAGGTCCTTTTGGTAGTTGCGGCGAAGGCGGGATTCTTGAATGCTGAGATTGTTGAGCTGCCTCTGGTGGGTAATGAAGGTATGGGCTTGAATGAGCGCTTCGCGGACTTCTGGCTGTTCTTCCTGAAACATATTCTTGAAATTCAGGCGCGCTACGGCATAAATGCCCATTTCCAATGATGGAATGCGGTTGAGACGCCATTGGGTATCCGCTAGAGATTGGACAAGCTCGGTTTCGCGCTCGCCGACGGGGTTGAATTGGGAAGCGAAACGGGCGACGTGGCGCTCGTAGACTGCGGCGTCGTCGCTCGGGAGCAGGACGGTGCGGCCAGTCAGAGCGCTCTTAACGGCGTTCAAGGAGGATTTAGCTTTGCCCTCCGGCGTTTTCGGACCGGTAGAGAGCTGGGAATTCGCGCGGTTAGCGGTGACACGGGCCGCGGAGGCTGATGAGTTGGCGGTGGAAGAGAATTCCATGGCGGCTACACGGTAGCACGCAGATGGACGAAAACGAACTTTCAAGTTTCAGAATCGGTTGTAAGTGGTTGGAAGTCGGGGAGAAGGAATTTTTGGAAGTTTTGTGAATGGGGTGTTTGCCCTCCTTGGCTGGCTACATAATCCTGAGGCCTCCGGGAAATGTGTTGGCACAATCGTCCGATCTGAACAAGGCGGGCTATAGGCGAGTGTCGAGGTGAAGCTCATTTTCAAGGAAATTAACGGTAACAGAACTGTCACATTCGGGATTGTTTCCGGTCTGTGTTTGGCCGCTATGCTGGCTTTCGATAAAAAACCGGAGTTGGGCTTTGTTGCCGTTATCAGCATCGCGGGAGGAGCGGCTCTCCTCCGGTCTTTAGACGAATGGAGGCGAGGGTGCGCGGCACGAAGGTGGATGCGTGTGCAGGCGCAACTCGAAAGCGGAACACAGGCCGAAATTCGTGGGCGACGCCGCGTCTATTCTATGCAAGTAAGTTACTCATATTCCATTCAAGGAAGTTGTTATGGGGGATTCTACGAAGCGTATTTTCACACTGAAGAGGAAGCTATCAAGCTGCTAGAAGAACTAAAGCGGAATCCCTTCTGGATTCGAGTAAATCCCACCAGTCTCGACGAGTCGCGTCTGATACTGGAGGAGCGATAACCGAGGTACATTGGTCGCGAACCCGGTTAGCGGCAATGAAGTGCCGTTGCAGCGGCGGCGCGTGCGCGATACACGCTAACGCGAGTTACCGCTAGGCTGCTATGAAATGCTGCGGAAAGCTTCGCTGATGGAGGGCCCGGTCTGGCACAAGATCATGCACGGTTTGACGAGCCGCCGCTACAGCGAGGTGGTGCGCGAACTGCAGCAGGGTTACGGCGTGGAGAAGTCGATCGTGAGTGAGCACTTCATTGCTGCCAGCCGCCGGCCCGTGCGCTCTGATCCAACGCTGTCAGGTGCATAAAATCCGCAACGTGGTCGACCACTTCAGTGAAGAACATCAGATGGCGATCCGCTGCAAGCTGCGCAATGCCTATGCCACCCGCGATTACGTGGAAGCCCAACGTGCCTGCGACTCGCTGCTGCATCAGCTCATGCATCTGAACCTCAGCGCGGCCCGCAGCTTGGAGGAAAGCAGGGAGGAACCCTCACCGTGCACCGCCTGCGCGTTCCCAGCAAACTGCGCCCCAGTCTGGCCAGTACCAATATCATTGAATCCGCGTTTTCCATCGTCGAGATGGTGTATCGCAACGTTAAGCGCTGGCACGGCGGCGATCAATACCTTCGCTGGGTTGCCAGCGCACTACTTTGGCTGAATCCAGGTGGAATCGCGTCCACGGACATCGCGAACTTCCCATCCTGGTCAAAGAACTGGAACTGGCTGTTGTCAAAAGCATTCCCGTTCGTCATGCCAGCGTGGCATGATGCCTATACCTGGGTCGCCTGTTTCAACTGGAAAGCGGGCATGCTTCATGGGGGTGGGAGCGCTGAAGCCTGACGATCCCACGAAAGATCCCGGCTGCGCCTGCGTCGCATACTTGGGACATGGTTCCACAGGAAACCGAACTTCAGATCGGCTCTCTTTTGTTCGAGGGTTTCGATCAAATGGATGTGACGGGACCGTTCGAGGTGCTTTCCCGTATCCCTAACTCGACTCACCGAATCTTTGCGAAGACCCTCACCCCTATGCGAGACATAAGGGGCTTACGGTTAGTGCCGGATGCCATGCTCGCTGAAGCACACCAACTCGATCTCCTGCATGTGCCCGGTGGTTTCGGACAGGAAGCTCTGATGGAAGACACCGATCTGCTGGATTGGGTGCGGCGGCAGGCCCAGGGTGCACGATACGTGTTCTCTGTGTGCACCGGCGCTCTCATTTGCGGCGCGGCTGGTTTGCTGAAAGGGCGAAGAGCAACGACACACTGGAGCGCATTGCATCTTCTGCCGTACTTTGGCGCCATTCCCTGCGATGAGCGACTCGTGGTCGACGGGAAGTTGGTTTGCGCTGGGGGCGTCACCGCCGGTATTGATGGCGCGCTGCGGGTTGCGGCCGCGCTCCGCGGTGACGAGGCTGCCCAGATTATTCAGCTTCAGATGCAGTACGCGCCGGAACCTCCGTTCAACAGCGGAACTCCTAAGACTGCGCCACCGGCCGTCCTGGAACAGGCGCGGCGCGCTGTTCAAGCGATCACGGAGCAGCGACAGAGGACAGCCGAACGTGCCGCCCGGCGCTTAGAGATTTCCTTGATCTCCGCAGAGAAGCCGTAAGGCCGGAAATGTAGTCGTCACGAGCGCGTCCGAACGGCGGGCTCTCCGGAGACTGAAGCCGGATTGTACCGGCAAACGGACTTGCGTCCGGCTATGTTCCGTAATGTCGTGATCCGACGGTAATGCGGAAACTATCAAGGCCGGGCCAGCAAGGTGACCCAATTTCCGGTAACGCGGTATTTCGGCCACAGGGCGCAGAGTCGGTAAACACATGCTGACTAGCGGCGGGTAATCAGGGCTGTTGCTCGATAAGATGGGCCTTGTTCATAGCGGCATCTCCATCATCGGTCTGTTATGCTGCGGAACGCTGCTGGTGCTCACTCGATGCCATTAGCAATCGAGACATGGGAATTGATCTGCCTCTCAAATTCAAAGGGTGGCGCGCCGCTCCATGTGGAGGATTCATCCGAAACCGCTCGGATCAGATCTCGAAATTCCGGCGTATCTCGGAGTGTGCTAAGTCGTAAGTCCGTATTTAGGAACTGGTGGTCGCGCCAACCGCATGCGATCGCTTTTGTCAGAAACGTCAGTGCGTCGTCAGACTTGCCCAAGAGCGCCTGGCAGATCGCGAGATCGTAGTAGCTTTGTGCATCCCACGCCTCCCACATAAAGCCGAAGTCGAATCCTTGTTTGTGCGCCAGCAAGTCGCGCGCCCGGTCAAGGCACCTATGCGCGCTTTCGATCCGGTCGAGCGCAATGGAAGCTTGACACTGCCTCAGCAGAGTTTGAATCAGAACATGTCCCCCGCCCAGATGCGTTAGGCTTGAGAGCAAGTCTTCTGCCATTCGGAATTGCTGCAATGCTTCCTGATAAAGAGCGTTTTGGAATGCGACATCGCCTAGCCCGCAATATGAGATGGCCATAAGTACCTCGCGGTACACGTGATCGGATTGGCCAAGCTCCGCGAGTGAGTGGCGATGAAGTTCCTCGGCCTGCGATGCCTGTCCTTCGCGGAACGAAAGCACAGCACGGAGCGTGCGCGCTCCATAAAATCTGGGGCCCGCTTTCAATGCGGCTGCAGAGTCCTGGATGGTAATTGCGTCTTCGAAATACTTCTTCGCTGCGGCGTACTGACCACGCTGCATGCTCATCCAGCCCAGGTGCAAATGACTCCACGGATAATTCGGTTCAGCCGCGATGCTTTTCTGGAATTCCGCGATAGCATCGCTAAACAAACTGGACCTGTACTCGAGAGCCGCACGGAAGCAGTACACGCACCCAAGCAAGTAATAAGCCATATAACTTCGGGGATCAAGCTCGATGGCGCGTTTTCCCGTCTCGAGCGCATCATTGTAGCGCCTGCTTCGCGCGTACGCATACGTGAGCCAAGTGTAGGCGTCGGCCAGCTCAGGGTCCTCCTTTATGGCCTTTTGCAGGTGACCGATGCCAATTTCTAGCTCCCGCGGATCGACGGAAGCGATATAGCGGAACATGTAGGCACTTCCAAGGCCGGAGTTGGCGAGAGCGTAGTGGGGGTGGATCGCGATCGCCTTTTCAAATAAATCTTTCGCCCTCTCGAGACTTGCTTTACCAAACTGATTTAACTGTTGACGTCCTCTGACGTAGTATTCGTACGCCTGAACACTGGTAGTTTCGGGCTTTTCAATCTTCCGCTTCTCCGCGTCAGAGAGACTGATCGACAGCACATCCAGCAAGCCGGCGACAATCTGATCCTCGAGGTAGAAAATATCCTCGAGTGTTCCATCCGCCTTGATCGAGCCCATCGAGTCGCCTGTTGCGGTCCGGCTAAAATGCGCCGTGATCCGGATGCGAACGCCGATCTTCTGGTATCCACCCCAAACGATCCACGTCGCCGGTAACGCATCCTTTAGTAGCGGAATCTCCTTCTCCGAGACTCTATCGACACCTAATCGCGAGATCGCGAGTACTGTCTTCTCAGCACTGAGGACTCGAAGCCCCGTGAGCTTCTGCAGGTCAACCGTTACAGTCTGCGCGATCGCCGAGCCCAGCCAAGCCGCCTCAGGATCTCCCGTGAGATTCTTAAACTCGACAATCGCAACGGAATTCGCGTCGTCTTCAGTGACCGCTGGCTTGGGGACCTTGTCCACAGGTGCGATGAAACGGTATCCGCGGCGCGGCACGGTTTCAAGGAAACGCGGGCTCTGACGATCGTCACCCAGCGCTGCGCGTATCTGGTTAATGCAGAAGTTTATGCTGGCTTCGAAATCGACGTATGTGCCGTTTCCCCAGAGCGCGTTTCGGATCTCATCCCGGCTGACGAGCTCACCGGGCCGTTGGGCAAGCAGAACGAGCAGTTTAAGAGGCTGCTCTTGGATTTTGAGCAGTACTCCGGCTTTCCGCAGCTCGTAACTATGAGGCTCGATCTCGAAGCTGCCAAACCGAAGAATCCCCGTACCCCCCGTTTTCGTAGCTATATCATCTCAAAAAACGAGCATCAGAAGTTGGACGGAAGCTGGGTCGGTCTAAGAGACCGGCGCAAACCATAGAGTCGAGGCTAGTTGCTGCCTAAGTTGCGCCTGATGCACAACTAAGAACTTAGTTGATCGATTCGACCGTAAGATGCTGTTGTGCGGTTTGCCAATTGAAAGGAAGTAAAAACATGCAGAAGCTTTGCGTTCTAACTCTCATGATCACTCCGTGGCTATTTGCCCAGGACAGTGCTTCAGAGCGTCACTGTAAACCCGTGGGCGGGGCAATCTTAACGAACTTTGTCGACCCAACCGACACGCTAGGTACGGCCACCGGTGACTTCAAGGGCGGACTTGGGGTACACGTGCTCAGCGTCACTTCGGGGCCAAACGGGACCACCATTTTGCACAATCACCATCATTGGGTGACGGAGGCGGGCGACACCATCCTGTTCGATAATGCCGATGCAACGCTATTCCCGACACCCGTATCGGGCCTGTATGCCGCCACTTACATCAAAGGAGTAAAGATCATCGGCGGAACCGGGCGCTTCGAGAATGCCAGGGGTAACCTGACCTCCGCCTACGGCGCGGTTGATCTTCCCAAAGGCCAAGTCATATTGCGCTACGAGGGGCATGTCTGCATGACTCGGTCGGCGGCGCACTCATCCGATTCCCAAACCCAGTGAAACCAACTGATGTTACTGACTCTCAGGTAACCTGCGCTTCATTGCGGTGTTGCCGGGCCGGGTGCAATGTGGAACGAGAGTCCTCGCGCCGCGAGCAACCGGCACTTACTTGAGCCAGGAAAGACCCCCAAAGATACCCGTTCAGACAGCTGTATTAGTTCATCGCATTACATAGAAAGAATCGAGACACAAATGAAATCACCACTCTTATCTTCGGGCGTTGCACTCGCGGCGCTCGTCTTAGCTACCGCGAGCATCGCCCACGCCCAAACTTATTCCGTCCTCTACAACTTCGGCGCCCATACGGGCGATCCGAATGTCCCGGTGTATACGGGCCTTCTGGCGCAGGGGCGCGACGGCAACTTATACAGCACGACCCCCTACGGCGGCACTCTTTGCAGCTTCTGCGGCACTGTGTTCAAGGTCACACCTTCGGGCACGCTCACAGTAATTGACAGCTTCAATGACACAGCCGGAGCAGCCTACAATCCCCATAGTGGCCTCACGCTCGGGACAGATGGCGACTTCTATGGCACAACCTCTGCTGGCGGAACCAAAAGTTGGGGGACAGTGTTCAAGGTAACTCCCAGCGGAGCTCTCACCACGCTGTATAGCTTCGATACTACATGTACTTCCCCATGCATAGATGGGGCATTTCCCACGGCGCCTCCGGTTGAGGGCAGAGATGGAGACTATTACGGCACGACCCCTCACAGTGGTGATGGAACTAACAGTGGGGTGGTGTACAGGATCACGCCGGCCGGCGCGTACACGATCCTTCATAGATTTGTGTATACTGCTGCCGGCTTCAACCCGCAGGCTCCCCTCATTTTAGGAGCCGACGGCAACTTCTACGGAACCACAACCCTGGGCGGTAAGGTGCCGAGCAATTGCGGTGCTTCTAACACTGAGGCTTGCGGCACCGTCTTCAAAATGACACCCTCCGGTACCGTCACATTCCTCCACGAATTTGACAAGACTGATGGGGCAGCACCGGTGGCTCCGGTCGTGCAAGCAAGCGATGGTAATTTCTATGGCACGACCTCCGAAGGCGGCGACGCCAACGGAGATGGCGTGATCTTCAAGCTCACTCCATCCGGCCAATTGACTGTTCTGCACAGTTTTAACGGGACGACGGACGGGAAACGGCCCACCGCCGGTCTGGTCGAGGCGACGGACGGCAACTTCTATGGCGCAACGACACTCGGAGGAAGCAAGAATTACGGAACGCTTTACAAAATCACATCGGCGGGCGCGTTCTCAGTCATCTACAACTTCGACCAAACCACCGGCGCCGATCCGCAAGTTACCTTGTTCCAGCACACGAATGGGGACCTCTATGGAGAGGCCTACAACGGTGGAAAATTTGGTCAGGGCACCTTCTACACCCTGGACACTGAGCTGCTGCCGTTTGTTAGTTTGGTGCCCACATGGGGCACGGTGGGAACGTCAATCGGCATCCTCGGGCAAGGGTTTACCAGCGCAACGGCGGTTTCTTTCAACGGAGCTTCTGCGAAGTTCACGGTGCATTCCGACACCTACCTCACCGCCACGGTTCCCAGCGGCGCAACGGCAGGCGCTGTGAGCGTTACGACCGGGATTGGAATTCTGAAGAGCAATCAGGCGTTCGTCGTTGTGCCGAGCATTACCGGTTTCACTCCGACCAGCGGCGATGCGGGCGACACCGTCGTCATCACGGGCGGCGGCTTCACCAAGGCATCGGCAGTAACCTTCGGCGGCGTCAAGGCAACCGCCTTCACCGTGAACTCCAGTTCTAAGATTACGGCCACGGTTCCCACCGGTGTCAAAACCGGAAAGATCACTGTCACTACCCCAGCCGGCACGGCCACAAGCTCGGGTACTTTTACTGTAGTGCCGTGAGGCGCAAGGCACGCGCGGCCACGGTCTCCTGCCGGGCCACGTTGATAATATAGCGAATTCATGATCTCACCCGCCGCCATCAGTCGTTTTAAAGAAGAGTTCCGAGGCGAATTGGTTTTGCCGGGAGATGCCGATTATGACCAAACCCGCACAGTCTATAACAGGATGATCGACCGCCGCCCGGCGATGATCGCCTGCTGTGCCGTGGCGGCTGATGTTGTCACGTGCATCCACTTCGCTCGCGAGCACGATCTCGAGGTTTCCGTCCGCGGCGGTGGACATAGCGTCGCCGGGAAAGCGGTCTGCGATGGCGGTCTGGTGATTGATGTTTCTGAAATGAAAGGCATCGATGTGGATCCCGTCAAGCGGGTCGCACGCGCTCAGCCGGGTCTACGCCTCGGCGAGTTCGATCGCGAGACGCAAGCGCACGGTCTCGCCACCACGCTCGGAATCGTCTCTGATACCGGAATCTCGGGCCTGACGCTCGGAGGCGGCATCGGCTGGTTGAACGGCAAGTACGGCTTAGCTTGCGACAACGTTCTCTGTTTCCAGGTGGCAACCGCCGATGGCCAGCTCTGGCGTGCGAGCGCAGATGAGAATGCAGACCTGTACTGGGCGCTGCGTGGCGGCAGCGGTAACTTCGGCATAGTCACCTCCTTCAAGTACCAACTGCACGCGGTCGGACCTGTGTTGGCCGGAATGACAGTTTATCCCCATGCTCAGGCGGCCTCGGTTCTGCGCTTCTATCTTGAATTCGCCGCCGCATGTCCGGATGAACTCTCAACAGCTTTGGCCATGCTGTGTCTTCCCGATGGAACGCCCATCGTGTCGATCGTGGTCTGCTACTGTGGCGACTTGCGCGAGGGCGAGCAAGCCGTCAAGGCGCTCCGATCCTTCGGCACGCCGATGCTCGATAGCATTCAGCCCATGGACTACGTCCCGCTGCAGTCGATTCTTGATGCCGCGTTCCCGCGGGGCCAGCAGCATTATTGGAAATCTAATTTCGCTCGTACGCTCACCGGCGATGCCATCGGGATCCTGGTGGAGGGCATGTCGCGCAAACCGTCTCCTCTAACCATCGCTTATTTACAGCAGATGCACGGTGTGGCCGGCCGCGTCCCTGCATCGGCGACAGCCTTCCCCCATCGCGGCGACCACTTCGACTTCTCACTTCTCTCGCAATGGAGCGATCTGGCCGCAAGCGAGGCCAACCTTGCCTGGACTCGTGAGCTGTACGACGTCTTGCGGCCTCACCTGGAAGACGCAGTCTACGTCAACAATCTCGGCGAGGAGGGCGGCGATCGCGTGCGCGCAGCCTACGGGCCTAACTACGATCGCTTAGTGAAGATCAAGACGAAGTACGACCCAACGAACTTTTTCTATTTAAATCAGAACATCGCCCCCCGGACTATTGACGCTGCAACCCGCCCCTCGTAGATGCGATGCAGACATGAAGTCTACCTCGGATAAGAACAGTAATGGGTCAGGCTTTTACAGAGGGTGTAAGGTATTCGTTGAAAACCTGCGTACCGCATCCAGCGGTTCCGGGACATTTATCGGCAAACCGGACGATGATGACTTTCGGGCCCGCCGCCCCTAACTCCCGACAAAATCGCCTTGTGTGGCTCTGCGATTTGTTTTTGAGTCGCTTCAGAGTCGATACGGAGATCATCCGCGCGTTTGCGCCAGCCCACATCGAAACGTTCAGATCATGTGTGACGGCCTACTATTTGCTAATCCACGTCGACATTGAGATTCCTCTAAGCTGGGCGCGTTCTATCAGTCGCGAATAGCCCGCGAACGCACACGAAAAAATTTGCGTGATTTCGGAACCGAAATTTCGGGAAGCAGCATAGGGTAACCGCGCCAATGCGACGAACAACATTGTGCTAATCACTCCGTCCCGCAAAGGACCATTCTTAAGACGCAATGGCCAAAAAGCGGCCTTTATGATTGTTACGATACGTCGGCTGGACCAACTACAAAACTCAAAAGCCCTTAGGTGCAGGGCGAAACAGGATCGGCCCTACAGGTGATGATGTGAGGCGTCTATTTCTGGCGCCAACAGGCTTGCTCGTCCTGGCCCTGGCCCTCACTATTCGCGTGCGCAGCGCGGAGAGTTACTGGCCGACACATTCGTGGCGTACGTCCCCTCCTGAAGCACAAGGATTCGATTCGGAGGCACTGGCGAGCGCATTGAAGACGATCCGGGGACGCAATATCCCCATCCACAGCCTGCTCATCGAGCGCAACGGCTACCTGATTCTCGACGCTTATTTCTTCCCGTTCAAAGAAGGAGAGCAACATGACATGGCGTCGGCGACGAAAAGCATCACGTCAACGCTGATTGGCATCGCCATCGGCGACGGAAGACTAGCCGGAGTTGAGCAATCGGTGCTATCAGTATTCTCCGACCGCTCTATCTCTCCCCGGGACGGGCGCAAGGAGCGCCTCAGGATCGAGGATCTTCTGACCATGCGTTCGGGCCTGGATTGCCGTTTCGATCATGGCGAGCTTACGCTGAACCAGATGCGAGCAA